>BPJZ01000013.1 GCA_026004875.1 Candidatus Poribacteria bacterium
AGCTAATCCAAATCGCAGCGGAGCTGGGCGCCCCGGCGATCACCTCCGGCCCCCCGGGGAAGATGGACGTAGAGGAAGACTTTCAGCACGCTGTCCGGTACGTGCGAGAGCTGGGCGAGTATGCTAAGGCCCACGGGGTCAAGATCACGCATCAAGCCGCACGTAAACTCTTCGGTGTACAACACAAAAACGGCGCCTCCGATTCATGGAGCAGATGGACCCGGAAGCGGTCGGGCTGAACTGGGACGCGAGCCACATCTGGCGCACGCCGGAACACGAGGATCCCGTCGAGTCGCTGCGCGCCCTCAAGCAGTACGTCGCCACTCTTCGGATTCGGGACACGCTCAGCCGCGAGCGCCCGATCGGTCCGGTAGAGACCCAGATTCCCGCGGCGGTGCGCTGCCGCTGGCCGAGATCGCTCCAGGAGATGCAGACGATCCCTCAAGTGCGCTACGCCGTCCTGGAGATCGTCGGGACGAAGGACTTTTCGCTGGAGCAGGTGGACGACGTCGCCCGACGCTCCTATGAAGGGCTGATTCCTTACTTTTCTGCTTAGAGGCCGCCCCGAACTTTGCCAGGGGAGGAGGTCTCTCCTCCCCTGGCGTTCTGTTCTCCTTCCTCGCCTTCCAGGTGGCTTTTTTGAGCACTTCGGTTGGGGCTTCTCAGGTCTTTTTCCCTTCCCTTGTCATCGGATAAACTGACTTTGTCGTCAATAAGCGTACGGGCCTCTCTTTTAGTCGGGAATGGAGCGGTTGGCGACGATGCGGCTACCTGGAGGGTTTTTACACCGGTTGGCTGGTGCTCAAGGCGCACAAGTTACGCTCCTTTCTGACGATGTTGGGGATCATTATCGGCACGGGAGGGGGTGATCGGGACGATCTCGTTTGGCGAAGGGGGCGCGGCAGATCATCCTGGCCGAGGTGGACAAGATCGGCGGCACCTCGACGTTCAACGTCCGGCGGGTCAACTGGATCCAGTTGGATGATGGGCGCTGGGTGCCTAATCCTAGTCGGGAGTTTTTGACGCTGGACGATCTGGACCGGATTGAGCGGTTCTGCCCCTCCGTTGAGTCGGCCAGTCCGGAGATGGGGGCCGGCGTTCGGTTGGAGTCGGTCGGGGGCTCCAAGGGGGCCCAGATGATCGCCACCTCGCCGGCTTACCGGTTGATCCGCAACTGGGCGGCGGAGATCGGACGGTTTCTCGAGGAGTCGGACACCAGCCTCTGGTCCAAGGTCGCAGTGATCGGCGCGGAGGTGGCCAAGGACCTGTGTCGGTGGGATCGACCCGATCGGCCAAGAGATTCGGATTAACCATCAACGGTTCACCGTGGTGGGCGTGATGGAGTCCAAGGGCGGCGGCGACAGCCCCGGCGGGAGTCTGGACAATCAGGTCTACGTTCCGATCACGACGGCTCTTTCCACCTTTTTGGGGCGGAAATCGGGTGGACAACTTCGTGGTGAAGGCCTCGATCGCCGGAGCTGGTCCGTCGGGCGATGCAGGAGGTGGAGGTGGTGCTCCGCCGGTACCACAACGACGAGAAGTTCTTCGCGGTCTATTCGCCGGCGCTGGATATGCAACAGGGAGCTAACGTGATCGGGGGCCTCTATCAAGACGGTGCTGGGGGTGATCGCCGGCCTGGCGTTGGTTGTCGGTGGGATCGGAATCCTCAACATCATGCTGGTGAGCGTTGCCGAGCGGACCCGTGAGATCGGCATCCGGAAGGCGGTCGGCGCAACCCGACGCGACATTGCGATTCAATTCCTGATGGAGGCGGTGTTGCTTTGTGTGGTTGGGAGTCTCTTTGGCCTGTTGACCGGTGGCTGACCGAACGGGCATTGGCGTATGCGGTGGTCGAGTTCATCATTCGCGAGGGGTCTTGGCCTTCGCTCTTTTCGTGGAAGGCGGGTGGCGTTGGCGGTCGGAGCCGGGTCGCTGACAGGGGTGGCGGCCGGGCTCACGCCGGCGCTCCGAGCGGCCAACCTCCCCCCGACTGAGGCGCTCCGAGTCGTCTAGCAGGACGGAAGGCCGATGGTCCTCTGGCACAGCGTTCAGGAGTCGTTCCTTGCGGTCGTTCGCCAATGGCGCCGGGCGTTGCTGACGATGTTGGGAATTGTGATCGGCATCGCCGCGGTGACGGGGGTGGTCTCCGTTAGCGAAGGGCTCAACGGTGTGGTGATGGACCAGCTCAACCGGATGGGCTTAGGAAACTCGATCGTCTGCTGGCGAGACGAATGGATTCAGCTCCCTGACGGGCGGTGGGTGCGCAATCGTTCAAACGCCTACTTGACCTACGAAGACGCTCTCGCGATCCAGATGGAGGCCCCGTCGGTGGCGGCCGTTCTGCCGGAGGTCTCCGCGCCGATGTACGCCGAGTTTGAGGGACGAAGCAAAACGGTTCAGGTGGTCGGGACGACGCCGGAGTACCAAACGGGGCACAACTGGTTTGTCGAAGAGGGCCGCTTCCTCACCGATCAAGACCTGGAGGCCCGAGCTAAGGTGGCCGTCATCGGCCGGGAGATTCAGGACGATCTGTTTCGGGGCGTCAACCCTCTGGGCGAATGGATCACCGTAAACGGCGTTCGGTACCGGGTAGTCGGGCTGATGAAGCGAAAGGCGGCCAACGCTCCCGACTTTACCGGCACCAACAACACCCTGATCCTCCCTCTGACCACCTTTCAGCAGTACTACATGAACCGCGACATCGTTTGGGTCTTCTTTGTGCGGGCCAACTCGGCACTGGTGGTTCCTCAGGCGCTCCTGGAGGTCAAGGCGATCCTTGGCCGTCGAAAGCAGCTCCCCGCCGACGCCGCGTTTCGGTTCTTCACCTCCGATGAGGTGATCCGAACGGTCGGACAGATCAGTTTCGTCTTGAAGGGGTTCCTGGTTGGAGTGGCGAGCATTGCCCTGGCGGTCGGGAGCGTCGGGATCATGAACATGATGCTGGTCACAGTGACGGAGCGGACCCATGAGATTGGACTCCGGAAGGCGCTCGGGGCAAACCGGTTTCATATCCTCACCCAGTTTTCTTTCCGAATCGGTCGTTCTCTGCGGATTGGGGGGGCTGGCCGGGTTAGGGGTAGGGGCCGGACTGGGGAAAGCGGCCGCGGCGATCATCGCCGGCCTGATCAACCGATCCTCCTCTGGAGGGCAACCGATTGAATGGCCGGCGATCGTGTCGGTGGACGCGGCGCTCCTGGCTTTGGCGATCAGCGCCGGAATCGGAATCCTTGCTGGGGCTTTTCCCCGCCTTTCGGGCAGCGCTGTTGCCGCCGGTCGAGGCGCTTCGCCACGAATAGGACCGACAAGCGGCCAATTCGTGATAGTATTTCGCTCGGAAAAGAGGTCAACGGAAAGACGCAAGCGACTCACGAAAGGATCTCTTGTGGCGAAGCTGATCCCTCCCCACGGCGGAACGTTGGTCAACCGAATGGCCAGCGAAAACGGAGCGGCCCGAACTGGAAGAACGGGCCCGAAGCCTCCCCCAACTCAAACTGGACGTTCGGGAAGTTCCGACCTAGAGATGATCGCCATCGGTGGGTTCAGTCCCCTGAGCGGTTTTATGCGCCGGGGGGGGACTATGAGAGCGTCGTCCGCTCGATGCATCTGAGCAACGGCTTCCCTGGACGATCCCCGTAACGCTGGACATATCGCCGGAGCAGGCCCGACAGGTCGAGGCGGCGGGTGCCGCGGCGCTCGTCTTTGAGGACGGCCGCCTTCTGGCCATCTTGGACGAGGTGGAGGTTTATCCCTACGACAAGCGCCGGAGGCTCGAGAGGTCTTTCGTACCGAGGACGAGGCCCATCCAGGCGTAGCGGCGCTCTACGCCCAGGAGGAGCTGCTCGTCGGCGGCGAGGGTGACGGTGCTGGCCGTCCCGCGCGAGAGAGCTTCCCAGAGGCGGAGCTTCCGCCGGAAAAGTCGCGGGCCGCCTTCGCCGAGCGCGGCTGGGAGCGGATCGGTCGCCTTCCAGACGCGGAACCCGATCCATCGAGCCCCACGAGTATATCATCAAGACGGCCATGGAGATTGTAGACGGGCTGTTCCTCCATCCGCTGATCGGTTGGACGAAGCCGGGGGATATCCCCGCAGCGGTGCGGATGGAGTGTTATCGGGTGCTGTTGGAGAAACTACTTCCCGTTGGATCGGGTGGTGCTGGGGACGCCTCCCGGCGACGATGCGGTACGCCGGTCCGCGCGAGGCGGTCTTCCACGCGATCATCCGCAAGAACTACGGCTGCACGCACTTTATCGTCGGTCGCGATCACGCCGGAGTAGGAAACTACTACGGCACCTACGACGCCCAGAAGATCTTTGATGAGTTTGATCCTCAAGCGATCGGGATCGAACCGTTAAAGTTCGAGCATGCGTTCTACTGTCTCCGGACCGGCGGGATGGCCACAGCGAAGACCAGCCCGGCCAAGCCGGAAGAGCGGCTCCATCTCTCCGGGACTAAAGTGCGGGAGATGCTCCCAGCGCGGCGAGATGCTGCCGCCGGAGTTCACGCGCCGGGAGGTGGCCGAGGTACTGATCCGTTGGGCTCAGTCACAGCGAGAAGCCGCCGACGGCTGATCCCCAAGACCCCCAAGGCGTCGGCCTCAAACGGAGGGAAGCGGCGGGGATTCTGCGCGGTCGAGTCGGCGACCCTTCTCGGGGAGGGTCGGCGGACGAAGGGATCGTCCGCGGTCGCGAACCGATCGGGGAACTCGATGGCGCAACAGAAGGATTCGCTCCGCGCTCGACGCGCGGTGGACCGCGCGGCCCGATGGGTGATTGCCCTCGGCGGCTGGGCGGTAATTCTCAGCATCCTACTGATCTTTGTCTTCCTGTTCAAGGAAACCCTTCCCCTTTGGTCTCCAGCTCGCGTTCGGGCGGAGCAGGAGCCGATCCCTTCCCCTTGGAGTTCTCCGGTTGCTCTTCTTTTTCTCAGCGATGATGCCGATCTCAGGACGAAGCCGTTTGAAGGACTTCTCGCCCTTCTCTCTGAGGAGGGCCCGCTCGCTGCGCGTTTTGGACGCCCTCTCCGGCGAGCCGATCGCAGAGCTGCCGTTTGCGGAGCTGCCTAAACGGAGAGCCGACGGCAGCGACCGCCGACCCCTCTGGTCGGTTTGCGCTGGGCACCTCGACGGGCAAGGTGATCGCCGGAAGAGTCCGCTTTCGTCCCCATCCGACCGACATTGAAGCGCGTTGGTCGGCAGAGCTGGAAGGGCTTCGCGCTTGGGATCTCCTGGGAGGGGGCCCGGTCCGCCGGCTCGTCTTTAGGGCTCCAGAGGTCGGCCCCACGCTGGCCGTTGTCGGAGAGGACCCTTCCCGGATTCTCCTTTTGGCCGAGCGAGAGGAAGGGGGGCTTCTCTTTACGGAGCGGCGGGAGGTGCGAGTCGAGCTGACGCTCCCCGAGGGGGAGGAGGTGACCGCGTTGGCGCTGGACTCCGAGGGGCGTCAGCTGTTTGCCGGAACCCGATCCGGTCGGCTGTACGGCTGGTTGCTGGACGAGGTGGCCGAGCCGGTCGCCCGGGACCTTTCCGGGCTGCCTCGGCTTCAGGGAGCGGTGACGGCGATGGCCGTACTGCTGGGCGACGCGACGTTGCTGGTCGGGGATGAGACAGGACTGATCTCTGCCTACTTTGAGGCGCTCCAGCCGGATGGGACTCGTCGGTTCCTGCGAGTGCGAGACTTTCGAGCTCATCGAGCGCCGGTGGTGGCGCTGCGCTCCTCAACGCGGAACAAAGTGTTCCTCTCTGTGGATCGGGAGGGGGTGGTTGCCGTGCACCACTTCACCTCTGGTCGAACGGTTGCGGAGACGACGGTGGTCGGCGGGCCGGTCCTCGGCGTGACGCTCTGCGATCGAAGCGACTGGGCGCTCCTGCAAGTCGGGCCGGAGCTCCGTCTTTTTTCGATCGAGACGCCCCACGTGGAGGCGACGCCTCAGGACGCTCTTCTGTCCGGTCTGGTATGAGAACCGTTCCGGTCCGGAGTTCGTCTGGCAGTCCACTGCCGGGAGCGACGCAGCCGAGCCGAAGCTGAGCCTAGTTCCGCTCATCTTTGGGACGCTCAAGGGCACGTTCTATTCGCTGCTGTTTGCCGCTCCGATCGCCATTCTGGCGGCGATCTACACGGCTTTGTTCATGCGTCCGGGCGCTCGGGCTATCGTCAAGCCGATGGTAGAGCTGATGGCCGCTCTTCCCTCGGTGGTGGTCGGGTTTTTGGCAGGCCTGTGGTTGGCGCCGTTGTTGGAAAGGCGAATGGTGGCGACGCTGCTCTTTCCGGTCTTGGGAGGGGTGGTGATGGGCTTGGCCGGAATTGGGGTGTACTTGCTCCCTCGCCGGGGCGCAGGAGCGGCTGCCGCGTGGGGTGGAGTTTTACGGAGCGGTGCCGCTGGTCGTTTTGGGGTTTTTGTTAAGTCTCGCCCTGGGGAGGGGGAATGGAGCGCTCCCTGTTCGGCGGCGACTTTGCCCTTTGGGTGACCCAACGCCTTCACCTTGGGTTCGATCAGCGGAACGCGGTGGTGGTGGGGATCGCGATGGGGTTTGCGGTGATCCCGTTGATCTTCACGATCGCCGAGGACGCGCTCTCACGCGTCCCGACTTCGTTGCGAACGGCCTCGCTGGCGCTGGGAGCGACCGAATGGCAGACGGCCTGGCGGGTGATGCTTCCGAGCGCAGCGCCGGGGGATCTTTTCCGCCGTAATGATCGGCTCTTGGTCGGGCCCATCGGAGAGACGATGATCATGTTGATGGCTACCGGCAACACGCCAGTGATGGACTGGAACCCCTTCAACGGGATGCGCACCCTTTCGGCGAACATTGCTGTGGAGCTGCCGGAGGCGCCCGTGGGGGGGACGCTTTATCGGGTGCTGTTTTTGACGGCGGTTTTTGCTCTTTCTGGGGACGTTCTTGGTGAACACGCTCGCGGAGATCGTTCGCCACCGGCTCCGGGAGCGCTTTGGGAACTGGTAAGCCCAGGAGCGCTACGATGGAGAGCCGATCCCCAGAGCTCGGAGACGTCGTTGGTTCGGACACGGCCTCACCGATTGGGCCTTTGGCGTCGGGGCGATCCGTTTTTGTGGCTCACCGGCGGCGCGGTGGCGCTCAGCTTGCTGATGATCCTTGGCTTGCTGGGGACTGGTCGGCGTGAACGGGGCTGCGTTACTTTCTCGTCCGTCCGGTGGTGGAGCTGGAGCTGGTCGACGGTTCCAAACGGATGGGCGAGCTCCGGGATCGGGAGCCGATCCCGCACGCGGAGGGTTTCCGAGTCCAGATCAAGCAGGGAAACCGCGACCTATACGGGATGGATCATGTGTGGATTTCCGAGGCGGAGATCGTCGCCCAGAACCGTCCTCTGGAGGCTGTGGTCGTAGAGCGGTGGGAGTGGGGGAACTTTTACGGTCGCGTCCGGGCCGTCCTTCGAGGGGGAGGAGCGTCAGCCGATTCTGTTCCCAAAAGGAGAAGAGGTCTTCCGGGAGGTTCTCGCGTTCGGCCAGCGGATCCAGGAGCGAAAGGACCGGCTCGAGGATCAGATTGCAAAGCTGAACCGGCAGATTGCCGCTCGGCAGCGGCGCATTCGCTCGATCCAGTATCGGCAGGGAGAGAGGCCGGAGGCCCGGGCGCGGATTGAAGCGATCCAGGCGGAGATCGGCCGGATTCAGGGGGAGTATCAGCGTCAAGCGCAGGTCTTAGAAGCTCTCCTTGCTGAGGGGGAGAGCGTCCGCTTGGAGCTGGAATCGGTAGACGGCCAGCGGATCGAGCTTCCCACCTATCGCGTCGTTCGTCTCTACCGCCCCAACGTGCTGAACTTTTGGCAGCGAGGACGAATCACCCTCTCCAAGGTGGGCGAGTTTCTCTTCGACGAACCGCGCGAGGCCAACACTGAGGGCGGCGTTTTTCCCGGCCATCTTTGGAACGGTGACCCTCGTGTTGTTGATGAGCATCTTTGTGGTTCCGCTGGGGGTCGTGGCCGCCGTTTACCTACGGGAGTACGCCCGGCAAGGGACGGTCATCCGTCTGATTCGGATTGCGGTAAACAACCTAGCAGGGGTGCCCTCGATCGTCTACGGAGTCTTTGGCGTTGGGTTCTTCATCTACACGGTCGGGGGAACGATCGATCGCTGGTTCTATCCGGAGTTTTCTTCCCACGCCGACCTGGGGTTCGGGAGCGATCCTTTGGGCGTCGCTGACGTTGGCCCTGCTCACGCTGCCGGTGGTGATCGTCTCGACCGAGGAGGCGTTGGCCGCCGTGCCCAGGAGCTGGCGGGAGGCCAGTCTTTCGCTGGGGGCGACTCAGTTTCAGACCCTCGTTCGGGTTCTGTTGCCGGCAACGACGCCGGGAATCCTAACCGGCTTGATCCTCGCTGTGGCTCGCGCCGCTGGAGAGGTCGCTCCGCTGATGATCACCCGGCGCGGTTAAGTTGGCCCCGACCCTTCCGATCGATTCGGAGTTTCCTTACTTCCACTTCAACCGCAGTTCATGCATCTTGGCTTCCACATCTACGACGTCGGCTTTCAATCGCCCAACGTTGAGGCGGCCAAGCCGATGGTCTACGCGACGACGCTCCTGCTGATCCTCGTGGTCGTCGTCTTAAATCTCACAGCGATGCTCTTGCGGAACCGGCTCCGACGACGGTACCAGTCCGGCGCGTTCTAGGCGTTTACTTCTCTCCCGCTCTTTGGATAGGATAGAGGCTCCACAGAGGGGTCCGATCTCCGCGCTTTTAAAAGGGAGGGAGAATGGTTGCAGGGAAGAGCTGGGCGGTGCTTCCTCCGTTCGATCCGACGGAGGGGACGGTCCTTCGGGAGCCAGAGGGCTCCGGCCCCGGTTACTGGGTTGGCGCGCCGACGGTGAGCTATGACGACGGGCTCTTTTATCTCTGCTACAGGGTGCGGCGTCCCCGCCCGGACCGGGGTGTTGAGAGCCGAATCGCCGTCAGCGAAGACGGCGTTCGATTTGAGGACCTTTTTGTGCTCCACAAGTCGGCGCTGGGAAGCGAGTCGGTCGAGCGGTGTTGTCTCTATCGAACCGACGACGGCCTCTGGCACTACGTGGTCAGCTACGTAGACCCGGAGGATCGGCGGTGGCGGACCGACCGGCTTTGGGCGGAGCGTCCCGACGGCTTTGAGCCGTCTCGGCGGGAGCCGGTCTTCACCGGCCCTCGGATCGGCGTTGAGGGGGTCAAGGATCCGAACGTTTATCGAATCGGCGGGCTTTATTGGATGCTGCTGAGCTATGCACCGCGGCCCCCTCGGCTCCCGGAGGAGGCCCACGCCACTGGAGATATTTACAACACCGGCGTGACCAAGTCGCACACCGGCCTGGCCACCAGCTCGGACGGGGTTCGCTGGGTGTGGGAAGGGGACATCCTCTCCCCGCCTGAGGAGGGATGGGACGCCTACGCCGCTCGACTGGGAACGCTGATCTACCTGCCTCCAGTCTTCTTAGGCCTTTACGATGGTTCCCGGAGCGTTGAGGAGAACTACGAAGAGCGCTGCGGGCTGGCGATCAGCTTCGACCTGCGCCGTTGGATTCGTGTGACGGTAGAGGGGCCGTGGGTGGTGGCGCCCGGTGGCTCTGGATCGGTGCGCTATGTGGACCTGCTCCCCGTCGGGGAGACGCTTTACGGCTATTACGAGATGGCGCGGCCCGACGGCTCGCACGAGCTGCGGGTCTTCAAGCGGCCCCTTCCCCAAGCGGGTGGGGAGTTGAAGAGCTCGAATCGGTCCGATCGTTGGAGGGGGGAGAAAATGTACGAACCGCGCTGGGAGTCGTTGGACACTCGCCCTTGTCCCGATTGGTACGACGCGGCGAAGTTTGGGATCTTCATCCACTGGGGGCTGTACTCCGTTCCGGCCTACGCTCCCAAAGGGCGCTATGCGGAGTGGTACTGGCACGCAATGCAGGACCGGAACGGAGAGACGTGGAAGTTCCACGTGGACACCTATGGGGAGCGGTTCACCTATCAGGACTTCGTTCCTTACTTTGCTGCGGAGCTGTTCGATCCGGACGCCTGGGCAGCGCTTTTTGAGCGCTCCGGCGCCCAATATGTGGTGTTGACCTCAAAACATCACGACGGTTTTTGCCTATGGCCTAGCGCAGAGAGCTGGAACTGGAATAGCGTGGACGCTGGGCCTCATCGAGACCTGCTTGGAGACTTAACCGTTGCCGTTCGAAATCGCGGCTTGAAGATGGGCTTCTACTATTCGCTTTATGAGTGGTTTCATCCCCTCTACCGGAGCGACGTGGAGCGTTACGTTGCCGAACACATGCTGCCGCAGCTGCGCGACGCGGTGGAGCGTTATGCGCCCAGCCTGATCTTTGCCGATGGGGAATGGGAGCATCCTAGTCGGGTCTGGCGGAGCGAAGAGTTTTTGGCCTGGCTTTTCAACGACTCCCCCTGTCGGGACGAGGTGGTCGTCAACGACCGCTGGGGGAGCGACTGTCGAAGCGTTCACGGTGGCTACTACACGACGGAGTACGGCCACGTGGGGGGCGGAAAGTCGCTCGCTGAAGGGCATAAGTGGGAAGAGAATCGGGGCATCGGCGCCTCCTTTGGCTACAACCGGAACGAGACGGTGGAGGACTACGCGACGCCCGAGCAGTTGATCGCCCTGCTGGTGGATGTGGTCAGCCGGGGTGGAAACCTGCTCCTGAACGTCGGTCCCACCGCCGATGGGAGGATTCCGGAGATTCAGGCGGAGCGTTTGATTCAGATCGGTGAGTGGCTCTCCCATAACGGGGAGGCCATCTACGGCAGCCGTCCCTGGCGGGTCTCCGGCGAAGGAGAACGGGTCCGCTACACGACGCGGGACGGGGTCGTTTATGCGATCTGTGTAGGCTCTCCAGGTCGGGAGCTGGTTCTTTCGGAGCCGAAGCCGGTAAGCGTGGAGGCGTTCCAGGCGGAGTTGATCGGACACGGGGAGCCGTTAGCTTGGCTTCACTCCGGCGGAAAGCTGAGGATTCAGGTTCCTCCGATCCTTCCCGACTTTCCGGTTCGCTACGCCTATGTCTTCAAGCTGGTGGGCGTTCAGTAGCCGGCGGGGGCTTCTTGGGCCGTCTGGAAGAAGGAGACGGCGGTCTCGCCGTAGTCCTCAACGCGAAAGCGTACCAGCGGGCCGTAGCGATCCCCCGGGGGTCGGGCGTCGGGCGTGCTCGACGACGACAATCGTCTCTGGCGTCAGGATGGGCGCGGTGATCCCCAGCGTCTGGAGGGTTTCGTGGGCCAGCGTGGACTGGTAAGGGGGATCGAGGAAGATCAGATCAAAGACGGTTCCCTGCTGAGCAAACTGCTCGATCTGTCGAATGGCATCGCCGCAGACTACCCAGGCGCTTTCTCGAGGGACGCCAAGTGCCTGGAGGTTCTCGCGAAGCTGCTGGGCCTGGGCGGGATTCTTTTCCACAAAGCAGACGAAGGCCGCCCCTCGACTGAGTGCCTCCAGGCCTAAGCTACCCGTTCCGGCGTACAGGTCTAGGACGCGGGCCTTGTGAATTCGGTGGCGGAGGATTGCAAAGACCGACTCGCGAACTCGATCCGAGGTGGGCCGGACGGCGCTCCCTTTTGGTCGGCGGAGCCGTCGGCCTCCATAGCGACCCGCGACGATCCGCATTGTTTGGTGACTCCTCCTGGTTTTAGTTTTCGGAGAGAGGAACGCACTACTGAAAGTGTATGATGACCCTTGATGGCCCCGTCTCGGCGTCCGGTGAAGAGCTCGAACCCCTTTTGGATCTCCGCTTCGGTGAACTGGAGCTCGTGGGTGATCAGCGGGCGCACGTCCAGCCGGCCTTGGTGGATGAACTCCATGGCGAGGGGAAAGTCCACTTGGGGTTCCGGGTTGACCGATCCGATCAGGGTGAGATTTTTAAAGAACAGGTCTTGATAGGGGATCGTCTCGTTGGGCCGGTCGGGGACGCCGAAGCCGAGGACCGTTCCCCCTTGGCGGGCCAGGGCGATGGCGAGGTCCAGGGCGATCTCTTGGTGGCCGACGGCCTCGATCACCAGGTCGGCCATCTTGCCGTGGGTGATCCGGGCGACGGCGGCGACGGGGTCCTCCCGATCGGGGTTGACGCGGTGGGTAGTGCCCATCCGTTCGGAGGCGGCCCAGCCGTTCTGGGATCCGCTCGATACCGATGATCCGCTTGGCGCCCAGGTTGCGGGCGGCGGCAGCTAAGAGGAGCCCCATCGGCCCTTGTCCGACGATGGCGACGTCCCAGTTAAGGAGATTGGGGAGCTTTCGGAGGGCGTAGAGAGCGGTGCCGAGGGGCTGGGCCATCAGCAGCTCGTTGGAGAATCGGCCCTCGGGAAGGGGGACGGTCCGTTCGGCGGGGGGTGGCAAAGAGTTCGGCGAATCCGCGTTGTTCCAGAGGGACGGCGAGGACGCGGTCGCCGGGGCTTCGGAGAGGGCTTCTTGAGGCAAGGACGGTTCCCAGGCACTCGTGGAGGGAGAGTCCAGGGTCCAAGGGGGTGCCGTGGACTCCCAAAAAGTAAGGACTGTCGCTGCCGCAGATGCATCCGCGTTCGACCTGGACCAGCACCCAGCCGGAGGGGAGGTCCTGAGGGCGGGGGTCGGGGAGGGAGACGATTCGGAGCGTCTGAGGGGCAACGATTTGGGCGGCGCGCACGGGACCTCTCCTGTTTGCGGTTTTTCGGTTCGATTCGGTTTGGTGCTCTTGCCTGAGGGTTGGAGCTCGTTTTATACTATGACGTGCCGACGGACGGCGGCAAGCGGTCTGGTCGGCGCCGCCTGGAGGGGCGGGGAGAAAAATTTGATGAGATTCCCTTGACGACCTCTGGGCGGGGTGATATACTGATCTTTGCCGACGCGAACAGCGGAACCGACCGGTGATGGCGTCGGTCCCATTCGTGGAGAGGCTTGTGCGGAGGCACGAGCCGGGATCAGCAGTGATCTTTTGACAAGTGAATAGCCTGAGAGAGACCAAGAGGATGCTTGGCGTCGGGCGGCTTCCGGGACGGGGCCGTTGCTGAGGGTTTAGCCAAGCATCAGCCGAGCGGCTAGTTCCGCCTGGTGATGCTGGTATCAGTTTTGCCCAAGCTCGTGAGAGCGGAGGGCAATCGTCTTCGCAACGGAGAGTATGATACCGGCTCAGAGCGAACGCTGGCGGCGTGGATAAGGCATGCAAGTCGAACGGGCACGCCCGGCTTTGCCGGAAACGGCCAGTGGCGAAAGGGTGAGTAACACGTGAGTAACCTACCCCCAGGCTGGGGATAACACCTGGAAACGGGTGCTAATACCGAATGTGGTTCTCCGCTCGCATGGGTGGGGAACTAAAGCGTTCAGCGCCTGGGGATGGGCTCGCGGCCTATCAGCTAGTTGGTGGGGTAACGGCCCACCAAGGCGACGACGGGTAGCTGGCCTGAGAGGGTGGTCGGCCACACTGGGACTGAGACACTGCCCAGACTCCTACGGGTGGCAGCAGTCGAGAATATTTGGCAATGGGCGAAAGCCTGACCATGCGACGCCGCGTGGGGGATGAAGGCCTTCGGGTTGTAAACCCCTGTGGTCGGGGAAGAAACGCACCGACTGCGGCGGTGCCTGACGGTACCCGACTAGAAAGCGCCACGGCTAACTACGTGCCAGCAGCCGCGGTAAGACGTAGGTGCGCAAGCGTTGCTCGGATTCACTGGGCGTAAAGGGCGTGTAGGCGGCCTAGTCAAGTCGCGTGTGAAATCCCTACGGCTCAACCGAGGGGCGGCACTGCGATACTGCTAGGCTAGAGTGCGGTAGAGGGAAGCGGAATTCCGGGTGTAGCGGTGAAATGCGTAGATATCCGGAGGAACACCGGTGGCGAAGGCAGCTTCCTGGGCCTGTCACTGACGCTGAAGTGCACGAAAGCTAGGGGAGCAAACAGGATTAGATACCCTGGTAGTCCTAGCCCTAAACGATGAGTGCTAGGTGTGGGGGACGTTCGATCTCCCGTGCCGCCGCTAACGCATTAAGCACTCCGCCTGGGGACTACGGCCGCAAGGCTAAAACTCAAGGTAATTGACGGGGGCCCGCACAAGCGGTGGAGCATGTCGTTTAATTCGAAGCAACGCCAAGAACCTTACCTGGGCTTGACATGCTCCGGACAGCCCTGGAAACAGGGTCTTCCCTTCGGGGACCGGAGCACAGGTGCTGCATGGCTGTCGTCAGCTCGTGTCGTGAGATGTTGGGTTAAGTCCCGCAACGAGCGCAACCCCTGCCCCTAGTTGCCAGCGGGTCATGCCGGGGACTCTAGGGGGACTGCCGGTGATAAACCGGAGGAAGGTGGGGATGACGTCAAGTCCGCATGGCCCTTATGCCCAGGGCTACACACGTGCTACAATGGCCGGTACAGAGGGCTGCCAAGCCGCGAGGCGGAGCCAATCCCAAAAAGCCGGCCTCAGTTCGGATTGCAGTCTGCAACTCGACTCCATGAAGCCGGAATCGCTAGTAATCGCGAATCAGCACGTCGCGGTGAATACGTTCCCGGGCCTTGTACACACCGCCCGTCAAGCGCCGAAAGCCGGGGCGTCCGAAGTCGGTGAGCCAACCCGCAAGGGAGGCAGCCGCCGAAGGTACGAACCTGGTGATTGGTGCTAAGTCGTAACAAGGTAGCCGTACCGGAAGGTGCGGCTGGATCACCTCCTTTCTAAGGTGTCAACGGCTCCTCTCAGGAGGGCCGGCGCCGGCTCCTGCTGGTCTCCTCAGGCTATTCCTCCCGAATGGGCGCATTCCTCGCGAGAGACGGGTCCGTAGCTCAGGTGGTGAGAGCGTACGCCTGATAAGCGTGAGGTCGGTGGTTCAAGTCCACCCGGGCCCACCAGTTTGTCCGATCGCGGGGATGTAGCTCAGCTGGGAGAGCATCTGCTTTGCAAGCAGAGGGTCAGCGGTTCGAGTCCGCTCATCTCCACCCGGCTTTTCAGTTTCCGTCGCCCGACGGAAGTGATCTTTGACAATTGAATCGCGGAAGGTTTCGTCGAAGCGCGCCTGAGCGTGCCGACGCAGACCTGTTAAGGTAGGACCGGCTGAAGGCGTGGTCAAGCTACTAAGGGCCCACGGTGGATGCCTTGGCACCAGGAGGCGATGAAGGGCGTGGTCAACTGCGATAAACTTCGGGGAGGCGTAAACAGCCGAAGATCCGGAGGTTCCCGAATGGGGCAACCCCACCGTCTAGGTGCATCTGGCGAACCGGGGGAAGTGAACCATCTCAGTACCCCGAGGAAAAGAAAGCGAATGCGATTCCCTGAGTAGTGGCGAGCGAAAGGGGAACAGCCTAAACCGTCCGCCTGGCGCGGGCGGGGTTGCGGGGCTTCGTCGGGCATCTGCCGGGAAGTTACCAATCCGACCTCTAGCCGAAGCTGTCTGGAAAGCAGCGCCAGAGAGGGTGACAGCCCCGTAGGCGAAAGGGGATCGGACTTCCTGGACGAAGTACCCAAGTACGGCGGGAGAAGCAAGACTGCCGGAATCTGGGCGAACCACCGTCCAAGGCTAAATACTCCCTGGTGACCGATAGTGAACCAGTACCGTGAGGGAAAGGTGAAAAGCACTCCGGTGAGGAGAGTGAAAAGAACCTGAAACCGTGGGTCTACAAGGTGTGGAAGCGCTACCTGGGTCTCCCAGACGCGCGACCGCGTGCCTTTTGCAGAATGAGCCGGTGAGTTACGCTCCGTGGCGAGGTTAAGCGTCTCTGACGCGAAGCCGTAGCGAAAGCGAGTCTGAAGAGGGCGTGTTGTCGCGGGGCGTAGACCCGAAACCGGGTGATCTATCCATGGCCAGGGTGAAGCGTACCTAACCGTACGTGGAGGCCCGAACCCACTAGGGCTGAAAACCTAGGGGATGAGCTGTGGATAGCAGTGAAAAGCTAATCGAACCCGGTGATAGCTGGTTCTCCCCGAAATAGCTTGAGGGCTAGCCTCGCGTGATAGCCGTCGGAGGTAGAGCACT
The DNA here is from genome assembly GCA_026004875.1 of Candidatus Poribacteria bacterium. Lineage (GTDB taxonomy): Bacteria > Poribacteria > WGA-4E > BPJZ01. The sequence continues at coordinate 15,906 of BPJZ01000013.1, forward strand.
GGTTGGACTAGGGGGCCCACCAGCCTACCAACTCCAGCCAAACTCCGAATGCCGGCGGCCGTATCGCGGGAGTCAGACTGCGGGGGATAAGCTCCGTGGTCAAAAGGGAAACAGCCCAGATCGCCAGCTAAGGCCCCTCAATCCGCGCTAAGTGGGAAAGGATGTGAGGTCGCGAAGACAACCAGGAGGTTGGAATAGAAGTCGTCATCCTTGAAAGAGTGTGTAACAACTCACTGGTCGAGTGACCTTGCGCCGAAAATTCTCGGGGCTCAAGCGCGGTGCCGAAGCTGCGGGTGGTGTGCCTTCGAGCACGCCGCGGTAGGGGAGCGTTCTGCACCGGCTGAAGGCGGACCGAAAGGGCCGCTGGACGGTGCAGAAGTGATGATGCCGGCATGAGTAGCGATAAAGCAGGTGAGAAGCCTGCTCGCCGGAAGCCTAAGGGTTCTCATGCAAGGCAACTCCGCATGAGGTTAGTCGGGTCCTAAGCCGAGGCCGAAAGGCGTAGGCGATGGGAACACGGTCAACATTCCGTGACCAGCTCGGGAGGTTGAAGGAGCGGGGACGCAGGCCCGTAGCCCACAGATGTTATCGGATTCGGAGGCCGAGCCTTCGGGCAAAGCCGCGTGGGTCAAGGGACTGCCAAGAAAAGCCGTCTCCGGACGAACGAGCTGCCCGTACCCCAAACCGACACAGGTAGGCGAGGAGAGTATCCTCAGGCGCTCGAGAGAACTCCCGTCAAGGAACTCGGCAAAATGACCCCGTAACTTCGGGAGAAGGGGTGCCACCTTCGGGTGGCCGCAGAGAAATGGCCCTGGCGACTGTTTACTAAAAACACAGGTCTCTGCTAAGTCGTAAGACGACGTATAGGGACTGACGCCTGCCCAGTGCCGGAATGTTAAGGGGAGGGGTTAGCCCTTCGGGGCGAAGCCCCAAACCGAAGCACCGGTAAACGGCGGCGGTAACTATAACCGTCCTAAGGTAGCGAAATTCCTCGTCGGGTAAAATCCGACCTGCACGAAAGGCGTAACGACTGGGGCACTGTCTCGACGGGAGGCTCGGCGAAATTGTAGTGCCGGTGAAGATGCCGGCTACCCGCAGCAGGACGGAAAGACCCCGTGAAGCTTCACTGCAGCCTGACATTGGGTCTTGGCATCACCTGTGCAGGATAGGTGGGAGGCTGAGAACCCAGGGCGCCAGCTCTGGGGGAGCCGCCGGTGAGATACCACCCTGGTGATGCTGGGGCTCTAACCGACCCAAGTCAGCCTTGGGCGGGACCGTGTCAGGTGGGTAGTTTGACTGGGGCGGTCGCCTCCTAAAAGGTAACGGAGGCGCCCAAAGGTTCCCTCAGCACGGTTGGAAACCGTGTGGCGAGTGCAAAGGCATAAGGGAGCCTGACTGCGAGACCTACAAGTCAAGCAGGCGCGAAAGCGGGGCTTAGTGATCTTACGGTACCGAGTGGAAGGGCCGTGACTAATCGGATAAAAGTTACTCCGGGGATAACAGGCTGATCGCGTCCGAGCGTACACAGCGACGACGCGGTTTGGCACCTCGATGTCGGCTCATCGCATCCTGGGGCTGCAGGAGGTCCCAAGGGTTGGGCTGCTCGCCCATTAAAGCGGTACGTGAGCTGGGTTTAGAACGTCGCGAGACAGTTTGGTCCCTATCCGCTGCGGGCGTAGGAGGACTGAGGGGAGCTGCCCCTAGTATGAGAAGACCGGGGTGGACGGACCTCTGGTGTACCAGTTGTCGCGCCAGCGGCACCGCTGGGTAGCTATGTCCGGACGGGATAAACGCTGAAAGCATCTAAGCGTGAAGCCCACCCCAAGATAAGTCCTCCCACCGGGATAACCGGGTAAGGCCCCTCGGAGACGACGAGGTCGATAGGTCGGAGGTGTAAGCGCAGCAATGCGTTGAGCTGACCGATACTAATGGCCGAGGGCTTGACTCTCCTATCCTTCTTCCGGTCCAACACGCGACGGACCGCTCCCAGCCGCGCTGAGGCGAAACCTCCGCGATCAATTGTCAGACATCTGCTTCCTCCACGACGACGGAATTCAGTTTCCCAGTTTGTGGCTTCGGTGAGGATAGCGGAGAGGAAACACCCGTTCCCATTCCGAACACGGCAGTTAAGCTCTCCGACGCCGATGATACTGCGCGGGCAACTGCGCGGGAAAGTAGGTATCGCCGAGGCCACTTCAATTCCCAAGGCCCGCCTTTTGGACGGGCCTTTTTCTCTATCCGACAACGCCCATGAGCCCAGAGATCATCACCTCCAAGGCAAACCCCAAGGTCCGGGAGCTCCGAAAGCTCCTCCGAAGGAAAAAGTACCGCCAGGAGGGAGGACGGTTCCTCGCCGAGGGCGCCCAGGCGATCGCTATCGCCCGCCAGCACGGCTGGAAGCCGCTGACTCTGGTCTACTCCCCAGAGCGACTTCACTCCCCCCTGGCGCGGGCTATAGTCCTGGAAACGCCGGAGCGGTTTCGGCTCCCCCTCTCCCCTAGCGTCTTTGAAACGCTCTCCGAGCGCGATAACCCGCCGGAGCTGATCGGCGTCTTCGCGGTCCCTCCAGACGACCTGGACCGAATCCCGGTCCGGGAGTCGGCGCTGCTGCTCCTGCTGGATCGCATTCGCGACCCCGGAAACCTCGGAGCGATTATCCGCTCGGCAGATGCCCTCGGTGCCCAAGGGGTCGTTCTTTACGGCGACTCGGTGGATCCTTATCATCCCCAGTCGGTGCGGGCGACGATGGGGTCCCTCTTTGCCGTTCCGGTGGTGCATCTTCGGGAGTATCTCCCCTTAAAGGAGTGGGTCGAACGGCTCCGGGCCGCCTGTCCCCAGCTCCAGCTGGTCGGTGCCGATCCTCATTCGGGCAGGCCTCCAGAGGAGATGGACGGCACTCAACCGACCCTCCTTGTTATCGGCAACGAACAAAAAGGTCTCTCTCCGGAACTGCTCCAACTCTGTGACCTCAGGGTCACCATTCCGATGGTCGGCGCCGCCGAATCGCTCAACACCGCCGTCGCCGCTTCGATCCTCCTCTATGAGATCGCGCGACAGCGGAGGGTCGCTTCTCAGGGATCGATCTCGGGGGCCTCTGCGCCATGAATCCCGAAGCGATCGCCGCTGCGCGAACTCGCGCCCGCGAGGGGCTCCTCCAGATTCAGCGGCCCGACGGCCGCTGGGAAGGACAGCTCTCCTCCAATCTGTACCCGACGCTGGCCGTCCTGGCGCTCCGGCACCTGGAGGGGGAGCCGCTGGACGCCGCCGCCCTGGAATGGCTTCGCGCCTGGCAGCTCCCGGACGGGAGGTTCCCGCTCGACCCGGAGAGGCCTTCCGGACGACGAAGCCACCCGGTCTCGCCCGCGTCGTTCTCAGACGCTTACGCGCCACACGGTGACCCGGACCCTCAGCGTTCTGGCGCTCCTCGATCGGATCCCCCTCCGCGACTGGAACCACTGGATTCCCCAGCTCTTTGGCGCCCTGCTGGGCCTGCGCGAGGTGGGAGGCCTTCGTTCCCCGTGGGGCCGCGGCGCGGATGGGGGTCGTTCTGGGGCGGCTCTCGCGTTACCTACCGCGGGCGCTGTTCTCTCGCATCAAGCCGCCGATCCGATATGCACCGCCGGTGGACCTGTTCTTCACGCCCGCCTTTGGGCAGCTGTTCCCGGCGGAGCAGTATACTCTAGCGCCCGTCTTTTACCTAATCGAGCAGCACACCTCCCGTCGGGAGCGGGTTCTTGAGGAGCTGATCGAGTGGATCCTCGCTCGGCAGGACAGCGAGGGGAGCTGGTTTTCGGTGAACTTCATCACTGCGCTCGCGACGCTGGCGCTTCGGGCCGCCATGGAGGCGACCCCCCGACCTCGGCTCGATCGGGCCTATGCACGCGCCCGAGAATGGCTAGAGCAAACGCGAAATCCGGACGGGGGCCATCGCGAGGCGGCCGACCTGAACGTCTGGGACACCGCTCTCTCAGTCTTGGCGCTGTTGCGGTCGGGGATGCCGGCTCGGTCGGCGCCGATTCGACGGGCAACCGACTGGTTGGTCTCCGTTCAGAACCTCGACGGTGGATGGGCCTTCCACGGCCGCCGCGCAAGCGACCTTCTCTCCGACGCGGACGACACGGCGTTGGCCACCTGGGCGCTCCTGGAAACGGGCCGTCATCCGGTGGCCGCCGGGCGCGGCGTCGCCTGGCTGGCCGATCATCAGGGAAAGGACGGGAGCTGGGCGACCTATCGGCCCGGCGTCGGCGATGTGGGATGCGTTAGCGTAACGGCGCGGGCGATCCAGGTGCTGGCTCAAGTCGGCGAGCGACGGCGGGCGGAACGTGGCCTGCGCTGGCTCCGGCGTGTCCAGGCCAACGATGGCTCCTGGGACGACCTCTGGTTGGCCCGACGCACTTACGGAACCGCCATGGCGCTCATCGCTATGGCCCGACTGGACGCCTTCGACCGGCGAACGGTCGAGCGAGGGATTCAATGGCTCCTGAAGCATCAACGCCCCGACGGCGGATGGGGAGAAACCCAGCGCGGAGAACCGCGAAGCTCAACCGCAGAGCAGACCGCCTTTGCCGTTCGGGCTCTCCTTGCCTGGGGGAGAAGCGCCGACCGAGGCCTGGAATGGCTCCTGAAGCATCAACGCCCCGACGGCGGATGGGACCCCGCCCCGATCGGGATCTATTGGGAGGTGATCGGCGGGTACGCGAACCCGATCAACGGATGGGTCTTCCCTCTGCTGGCGCTCTCGGAGGAGCCGGAGGGATGATCACCGTTATCGTGCCGGTCCTCAACGAGGCCACCGTCTTGGAGTTGAACCTGCGTCGGCTGATCGAAACGCAGCCGCCCCATGAGCGAATCATCGTGGACGGCGGCAGCACCGACGAGACACCGGAGATCGCCGCACGGCTGGGAAAGCTGATCCGAAGCCCACGGGGGCGAGCCATCCAAATGAACCGCGGAGCTAAACTCGCCCAAGGGGAGGTGCTCCTCTTCCTTCACGCGGACACCTGGTTGGAGCCGGGCGCGTTGGAGGCGGTAGCCCAGGCCGTCGCCAAGGGATACGTCGGCGGAACCTTCTCTCAGACCATCGAGGGAAGCCATCCGCTCTATCGGTGGATCGAGCGGGCCGGGAACTGGCGGGCGCGATTCTGCCGGCTATTCTACGGCGATGCGGGGATATTCGTTCGTCGGGAGGTGTTCGAGCAGATCGGTGGGTTCCCGGAGGTGCCGGTCGGCGAGGAGTTCGAGTTTTCGCGGCGGCTGCGCCGAGCCGGTCGGACCGTTCTCCTGCCGGTGAGGATTCATATCTCGGCGCGGCGCTGGGAGCAGGAAGGGATCGTCCGGAGGACGCTCAAGAACTGGTGGATCACCCTGCTCTACCATCTCGGCGTGCCGCCGGAACGGCTCGCCCGCTACTACGACCCGTCTGTCCGTTAGCTCCAGGCGGGGGCCATCTCGATCAGCGGGAACCAGAACCGAACGGCTAGGTTGAACACAACCCAAGAGACGGCCATCAAAACGGCTCCCGTCGCTACCGTGTCGCGCATCGTCAGGAGGCCGGAGGAGTAAGCCAGGGCGATCGCGGGGGTGGCCATCGGGAGGGCAAAGGCCAGCCCGGCAGGGACGGCCACCGAGATGGTCACCAGTTTGGCCATCTCTGGGCTGGAGGCTTGGCTGAGCGCAATCGGCGTCAGCAGCGCTACGACCGCGGCGTTGCTCATCGCCGAAGTGAGCAAGATAGCGGCCAGCGAGAGCGCTCCGATCAGCAACGCCGGCGAACGAACCCAGTCGCCAAAGAAGGCCGAAGCCATCCAGGCCGCTGCGCCGGAGGCGCGAAGGGCGTACCCAAGCGTTACCGCTCCGCCGTACATCAGCAGCACTCCCCAGTTGACGTCCTCCTCAACGTCGTTCCACTCCAGCCATCCGAGGGCAAAGGCGACCACACAGCTCAGAAGGGCCACACCGGCTAGCCCTCCGAGCGGCTCGCTGACGGCGATCCACGCCCCAACGGTCAACAGCATCAAGAGAGCCGTTCCGCACTCGGTGCGGTCCATTCGTCCCAATGTTTGCCGTCGGGTCTCCAAGAGCTCTGCAATCGGAGCCATCTGGGGCAGGTCGGAGCCGACCACCCGCAACAGCAAGACCAGCGCAACCCCGAGCAGTACCAGGACGACGGGAAGCGTCGCCACCATCCACTGGAGAAATCCAACGCTCAAGCCGGTTGCGTTGCGTAGCAGGTTGACCGCCAGGGGCGCCCGGCCGCCCCCCAGAAAGGTCGCCACCCCGCCGATCACCGATCCCCAGGCCAGCGCCAAGAATAGCCCCTTGCCGTACCGCGGATGTCGTTCGTGCACGTCGAGGACGTTGGCGATCTCCAGGACGACCGGAAAGAGCATTGCGACAACGGCGTGTTCCGACATCCAGAACGACCCGAAGGCAGGAAGCAGAAGCGTTGCCGCCAGCAGACGGCGGGGAGACCTTCCCCAAAGCCGAAGCGCCGTCCAGGCCAGCCGGTTGCTCAACCCCGATCGAATGACCAACGAGGCGAGAATGAACACCCCCAGCAGAAAAAAGATCACCTCGTTCCCAAAGAGGCGATAGGTCTCCGCAGGGGAAAGCACCCCCAGTAACGGGAACAGAATCAGCGGCAGAAGACTGGTAACCATCAGCGGGAGCGCGTCAAAGACCCAGAGGATCAGACAGAGGACGAAGATCCCCAGCGAGCGACGGATGGGAATCCAGGCTTCCATTGGGAGGGAGGAAGGGGCCGGGAGGAGCAGACAAAGGCCGAAACTTCCCAGCGCTAACAGGCGGACGAACAGCCGCCACCGATCGCCGAGAGGGGACAAGAAACACCTCGCTTCCGAGAACGGGGCCATCTCCGCGCGTTCAAGCCGCAAGAAGGCCCTGAAACCTCTGTTGACCTCTTCCGAAGGGCTATGGTGTAACGCTTCTCGTCGTTTGGCAAGAGAGGTGTCCAGAAGAGGCCCCAGCTGACCGGACCCGGAGGAGAGGCTACAATAAACGGCGCACGAGGAGGAGCGCGTTCGTGCGGGAGTTTTTCGCTCGGAGATTGAGCGCAACGTTGCTTTCGCTCTGGGGGGTTTCGGTGCTGGTCTTTGGGATGGTGCACCTGGCCCCGGGCAATCCGGCACGCGTTCTGCTGGGCGAACGGGCGACCGAGGCCGCCGTTCGAGCGCTGGAAGAGGAGCTCGGGCTGAACCGCCCGTTGCCGGAGCAGTACCTCCGGTTCTTGGGGCGAGTGGTTCGGTTGGACCTTGGCCGCTCCATTCGCACCAATCGACCGGTCGTCGAGGAGATTCGGAGCTACTTCCCCGCGACGCTCGAGCTGACGCTTGGTGCGATGGTCTTTGCGATCGTCGTCGGGATGCTGTTGGGCATCTGGGCCGCGACGCGGCGGGGTCGCCTTGCCGACCTGGTAGGGATGACGGTTTCGTTGGTCGGCGTTTCGGTGCCGATCTACTGTTTGGGCCTCCTGTTGATCCTGCTTTTTTCGCAGGCGTTGGGGCTACTTCCGGTGGGAGGGAGGCTGGACAGCGCCCTCACTGTGCCGGTGCGCACCGGACTGCTGACGGTAGACGCTCTGCTGGCCGGCGACCTCAAGGCGTGGGGGAATGCGCTGAAGCATCTGGTTCTCCCGGCTCTGACGCTGGGAACTGTCCCGATGGCGATCATCTCGCGGATGACCCGTTCCTCACTTCTGGAGGTGTTGGGGCAGGATTACATCCGTACCGCCCGCGCTAAGGGGCTCCCATGGCGAATGATCCTGTTCAAGCATGCGTTGCGCAACGCTCTGATTCCGGTTGTGACGGTGATCGGCTTGGAGTTTGGATATCTCCTGGGGGGTGCCGTCCTGACGGAGTCGATCTTCAGCTGGCCGGGGATCGGGCGTTGGATCGTTCGCTCCGTGGAAGCGCGGGACCTCCCGGCGGTTCAGGGCGGGGTTCTGTTTGTCGCGGTGATCTTCATGACGGTAACGCTGCTTGTGGACCTGCTTTACGCGTGGATTGATCCGCGAATTCGAGTGAGCGGGTAGGGGGCTTCGATGCGTCAGGCGCTGCGCCATCCGATGATCGTGACGGGCGGGACGCTGCTCGCCCTCTTCTTGGGAACCGCGCTGTTAGCGACGGTCTACACGCCGCACGATCCGATGGTTGGAAACTTAGCCGATCGTCACCTGCCCCCTGCGCTCTTTGGGGGCGTCGGAGGGGCGTCGGGGAGGGAGGGGCCCGGTACTGGCTAGGCACCGACTCGGCAGGGCGGGATATTCTCAGTCGGACGATGGCCGGAGCGCAGATCTCCCTGCGAGTTGGCGTGTTGGTTGTTGCGATGGCGATGACCCTCGGTGCGGCGATCGGCACTCTCGCCGGGTACTACGGCGGATGGGCGGACACAGTGCTGATGCGAATCATGGACGTTTTGCTTTCACTGCCGGGCATCCTCTTGGCGATCGTGATCGTCTCGGTGATCGGCCCTGGGCTCCGGAACGCGATGATCGCCGTGGCGGTCGTCTCCGTTCCCGTCTACGCGCGGGTGATGCGGGCCGAGGTCCTGCGGGTCAAAGAGCAACCGTTTGTCCTGGCCGCGCGAGCGCTCGGGGCGACCGATTGGCGCATTCTGCGTCAGGCGGTGCTGCCAAACTGCCTGGCCCCGATGGTTGTTCAGGCGACGCTGGGCATGGGCACGGCAATTCTAGAGACCGCCGGCCTTTCCTACCTGGGCCTTGGGGACGAGCCCCGAGTTCCCGAATGGGGACGGATGATCGCCGATCAGTTTCGCTACATTCGTCAGGCCTGGTGGACGGTCCTGCCGCCGTTGGTGGCCATCTCCGCGGTGGTGTTGGGTTTTAACCTCCTGGGCGACGGCCTCCGGGACCTGCTCGATCCTCGGCTGAAGCGCCAGCGGTAGGAGTGTCGAGAATGGAGCGACCGCGGGTTAAGCTGTGTGGCACGACGTCGGTTCGGGACGCCCTGCTCGCGGAGTCGCACGGCGCCGATTACTTGGGTGTGTTGGTCGCCGTTCCGTTCTCCGAGCGGAACCGTCCTCCGGAGCTGGCGGCGCAGATCGTCGCCGTCGTACAGGTGCCCGTGGCGCTACTGACTTGGAACGCATCGCCGGAAGCGGTGCTCCGGCTGCTGGAACAAACGGGAGCCGCGGCCGTTCAGTTGCTTGGCGACGAGCCGCCGGAACAGGTCGCCTGGCTCCAGAGCCGAACCGAACGGGAGGTTTGGAAGTCACTCTTCTTGCCCCCGCGAGGCGTGCCGGTTTCGGAGGAGCGACGGCGTCGGCTTCTGGACGCGGCGAACGCCTACGCCGAGGCCGGGGCCGCCAAGCTCCTGCTGGACACCGCCGCCGAGGTGGACGGCGTCCAGCGGCACGGCGGCACGGGCCGCCGAGAGCGACTGGGAGGCTTGCCGCCCGCCTCGATCCGGCGCTTCCCCCTGCCGACGTTCCTTGGCCGGGGGTATCCGGCCGGAGAACGTCGTCGAGGCCTGCCGCACTGTTCAGCCCTACGGAATCGATTTGTGCAGCGGAGTGGAGCGCCGCCGCGGCCTCCGCGACCCGGAGCGGACGGCGGCGCTCTTTGAGGCTCTCCGCTCGCTAGGGGATCCTTAAGCCGCCGGAACGTTCACCAACGGCCCGCCGATGTTTTCTAACCGAAAGAGCCGTTGTGCGCGCGGCGAGAGCCGTTCGTAGGTTTCGCGTGGAATCCCAATGGGAGGATAGTGGGTTCGCAGCCAATGGCGAGCGTAGATCATCGCCATGTTTGGACGCGGAGCATCGCTCCGGTTTGGCGTTCCGCGGTGCCACATTCGGATGTCCCGGATCAGCAGCGATCCGGCAGGCATCAGGACAAACTCCGAGTGCATCTGCTCCGCCAGCTCCTGGATCGGAGCGTCCTCCGGCATAAGATGGGTTCCGCCCGGCCAGATCTGCAGAGGGCCGTTGTCCTCCCGGAAGTCCACAAGAGGGATGTTCAACACCAGCGCAAAGGGCGGCAGCGAAATCGGCATCCCTGGAAAGAGCCGGTGGATGTCTGAATGAACTGGCTGAAAGTCCGATCCTGGCAGCGGCGTGTCCGAGGCGAAGTAGTGGCAAACGCAGTCCTCCCCAAGAAGCGGCTCGATGATGCTAAGCGCTAGGGGATTGTTCACCACCCGCTCGTCGCAGAAGGGGGGCATGAAGGGCAGATGCATCTGGTACCGGTTCTTCCCCCGGTTAGGATCGGTACGCCGGACGTAATCATGAAAGATTCGCAAGAAGTTCTCGTGGAGCTCGGCGACGAAGTCTGGCGGGAGCACCCCTTCCAGGACAACGTAGCCGTCCACACGGACCTTTTCGATTGCGAGCCGGAGTCGCTCCGGGCGGAGCGCTCCGTTTTCCAGTTCGTCGGGGAACAGCTTCATTCGACGTCCTCCTTTTTGTCCTCACCGGTTTAGCTTCGTCGGGCGAATCAAGAGGGGACTTCGGCGGTGGTCTTTAGCTCTACGGCGCGGCCGGTGCGTCCGGATTCCAGCGCCGCAAGGAGTATTTCGGTGACGTGTCGAGCCGTCCAGGCGTTCTCCAGGGGCGGGTGAACTCCCTGTTGAATGCAGTCGTAGAAGTGTTCGTGCAGTCCGCCCACGCCTTCGGTCAGCTCGACCGGCTCCCGATGGATCGGAGCGTGCTCGCGGGTGTAGGAAGTGGGCGTGTGCTTGATCACCTCGCCGCCATTGGAGGTGAACTTTCCGGCGGTGCCGTGGACGGAGAACTCGTAGGTCCGTGCCGGGTCGCACCAACTGGTCTCGCAGGTAGCCAGGCCGCCGTTTTCCATCTCCAAGATCAGCGTCGCTTCGTCCTCAAGTTCGGTCGGCTTGTCGAAGGTGGTGACCATTGCCATCACCCGCTTTGCTGTGCCGAGCATCCCGACGAAGTTAGAGACCGCGTAGACGCCCATATCGAACAGGGCTCCGACGCTTGCCCGTTTGGCATCGAAGAACCACAGATCGTCGTCTTTTTCGCCGAAGATGTCCCGAATCTCGGCGTAGTAGATCTCTGGCCCTCCGTGGCTGGTCCGAAACCGGGCCCCGGAGACCTTTCCGATTGCCCCTTCTCGGCAGAGCTTCCGGAGCGTATAGATCGCGTTGGAGAAGTGGGGCATGCACAGCACTGTTCGATCGGTCTTCTCGCAGGCGGCAACGAACTGATTGGCCTCCTCCATGTCGCCGGTGAGCGGCTTTTGCATCAGCACGTGCTTGCCCGCCTCGATCGCCTTGAGTCCCCAAGGGACATGAAGCGGATGGGGCGTTGCGACGATCACCGCATCAATCGAGTCGTCCGCGATCACGTCTTCGTAGTTATGGGTGTAGTGGGGGATGTGGAACCGCTGACAGAGGTACTCCAGACGGTGCTTCTTTCGTCCGCTGATCAGGCGGACTTCGAAGTTTGGGTTCTTCTCCAGATCGGGCAGATGCAAGCGGGCGACGATGCCGCCGGCTCCAATGATCCCCAGGCGAACACGGCTCATCGGCGCTCTCCTCTCCACAGGGGTCTTCAGGCGTACCGGTTCTCGGTTAAGAAGCTACGTGTTTTGCCCTCGCTGGGCAAGTACTAGGCGATTGGCATCTCTTCGGGTCGCGTCTTGGCGTAGAAGGCTTCGGCGGCGGCGACACCGGCTCCCGGTGCCACGGCGTGGCCCGCGTCGCGCAAACAGGCCTCCAGGGCGTCTAGGCAGATCAAGACGCTGGAGCGGCGGCAGCTTTCGCCCATCAGCCCGATCCGCCACATCTTTCCAGCGAAGACCCCAAGGCCGCTGCCGATCTCCAGCTGGAACTCGTTCAAGAGTCGGCTTCGGATCGCCCGGTCTTCGACGCCTTCGGGGATCCGGGCCAAGGTGAGCATCGGGGCGCGGTATCCTTCTTGGGCGGCCAGAGAGACTCCAAGCGCTTCGAGCCCGGCGGCCAGCGCGGCGGCGTGATACCGGTGCCGACGGAAGCGGGCCTCCAGCCCCTCCTCGTGGACGATCCGGAGCGCCTCCCGAAGCCCGTAGATCATCGAGACCGGGGCGGTGTGGTGATAAACCCGTTCGCTCCCCCAATAGCGGGAGATCATCGTCATGTCCAGGTACCAAGACTGGACCTTAGTCTTTCGGTTCTGGATCACTTGAACGGCGCGGTCGCTGAAGGTAATCGGCGCCAGCCCAGGAGGGCAGCTCAGGCACTTTTGCGTCCCGGCGTAGCAGACGTCAATTCCGACAGCGTCCACGTTGATGGGCGCCCCGGCGATCGAGGTGACCGTGTCCACCAGGTAGAGCGCCTCGTATTCCCGGGCCAACCGCCCGATCTCCTCAAGGGGTTGGAGCACGCCGGTGGAGGTCTCCGCGTGGACGATGGCGACGACTTTAGGCTTTCGGGTGCGTTTAAGGACCGCTTCGACCTGTTCGGGCTCAATGATTCGCCCCCACTCCCCTTCGACGCGGAACAGCTCCGCCCCGCACCGTTGGACGATGTCGCTCATTCGCTCGCCAAAGACCCCCTTAACGCAGACGACCGCCTGGTCGCCCGGCTCTAGGATGTTCACGAGGGCCGCTTCCATCCCGGCGCTCCCGGTCGCCGAGACGGGGATCGTGAGTCGATTTTGAGTTCCAAAGACCTCCCGAAGGAGCTCCATCGTCTCGTCCATGATAACGAGGAACTCCGGGTCTAAGTGGCCGACCAGAGGAGTGGCCATCGCCCGATAGACGCGCGGATGAACGTTGCTAGGACCGGGGCCCATTAGCAGTCGCGGGGAGGGGTTCAGTTCATCGTAATCTTTGGTCATGGCTATAGCCTCGTTCTTGACTGGATGTTGCTCTGGCGAGTCATCGCAAACGCTGACGCTTTGACGGACGGCTCCATCATACCCGATTTTTTCCGGCAGGCCATCGCTTGAGGAGTGGAGTCTTTGGCGTTGGCGTGACGTCGTTTAACCCTGTGGAAACTGATGGCTTAGGGGGAGGAACGAAGAGCGTGGTTCCACCGCTTCTTGGGGAAGGATCGTTCCTCGCATCGCCTCTAGAGTGGCCTGCATCTCCACCGTGGAGGGGCGTTTTCCCGTTCCGTGGTAACGTTGAAGGTAGTCTTTCAGGACAACGTAGAGCCGCTCCAGGTCGACGCGGTCGTCGGTCAATGCGCGGTTCAGGTCTGTGTAGAGCCGTTCGATCTCTGCTTCGGTCACTCCGTCGGGACGTTGTTTGAGCATCAGCTCTTGGACGCTTCGGAGCGTCCGGCGGACGAGAAACTCCTTTTGGATTCCCGCAAGGCCGCCCCACCGCCACCAGAAGAAAGCCCCCAGACCGATCATCAGGGCCAGCCCCACCACGAGCGTTGTAAGGCATCCAAAGTAGGCTTGTTGTTTGAGCCGGCGAAGGTTAAAGGCCATCGGAGCTCCTTTCGCATCCAGGGGCGGCATGGGGAATGATAGCGCGGGGTCCAAGGGGAGCATCCAGGAAACGGGCACGGAGAAGGGGTCGGAATTCCGACCCCTTCTCCTCCGAACCAGCGTTGGTAGACTCGAAGACGATCGCTTACTCTTCCAGCGGGATCGGCTGGGAGGTGATCCGCGCCGACTGCGGAGCCGACAGCGGCACTTCCTTTTGGGCCAACGTGTCTTCGGGGATGTAATCGCTGTAGTCGGCGATGTTCCCCGTCGTCAGCGAATAGACCACGACGTTGGTCGCCCACCGATAGACGCCCGGCGAGTAGTTCACCGACCGGGTGGGCAGGTTGACCGCCTCCATGGCGCACATGTAGTCCCGACGGATCATCATCGCGACCAGCTTGTCGCCCACGGAGATGCCCTCCAGATAGTTCCGCTTGGGCGGTCGGGTGCCCCACCAGAAGATGTCGAACCCGATTGGCGGTCCGTTCAGCTCATAGAAGGTGTGGTAGATCGGGTGATCGTTGGGCAGCCGCTCGATGCCGTATTCGGGCATCACCAGTCGCATCTGCGCCTGGAAGATTTTGATCATCGCCTGAGCTGGGGCGTTCACGCCGCAGTCGTCGAAGACCAGGAGCCCCTGCTTCTCGGTCAGGTAGGTGCGCAGGTTTTTCGCCTCCAGGTCGCTCAGGCGGTTGTCCAGCTTACCGCCGCCGCCCTCACGGATCAGCGAGCGCTGCTGCACCAGCGCCGGGTCGTGGCCGGTCATCCACAGCAGCGGCGACTTGAGGAGGTTGGCGTCGCTCAGCTGGACGGCGCCTCCTTCGACGTTCAGGTCGGTTTTGATCTGGGTCTTTTCGTTCAGCCACTTGGCCAGGGCGTTCAGCGAGGACTGGTCCGCCCACCAGTCGGAGAGGTTGTGCTTGACTCGAACCAGTCGGAAGACGCCCTTGATGTCCTTTCCGCGTCCGACGACTCGGCCGCCCGGCTCGCCCTTGGGCAGCGGCAGCACGTCCTGCGCTCCGATCTTCAGGTTGACGGCCATCTCGCCGATGCCTTCCAGCTCAGCACCGACGTGCTCCACCAAGGAGATGCCGGCATGCTTGCCCTGGAAGGCGCGGGCCACCTGCACGCTCCCCACAACCGATCGGCCGATCTTGGGACCGGTGCCGATCCCCGTTCCGGCCACGGGGGCCGAAAAGGCTAGGGCGTCCGGGCTATCCTGCACCGGCAGGTCGGCGTGGGTCACCACCTGAGGCACCTCCACCCGTGGGTTGACCACGCGCGGCGCCACCGGATTGATCGGCGCGTTCACCTGGACCACTTTCGGCGCGTACTCCAAAACCGTTTCCGCCTGGACGTTGGAGGTCTTAATGTTGGCCGCCGTGGTGACGCGGGTCTGCACCACCTGCTGAACAACCGGCGTCTCGGTCAGGACGACCGGCTTGGGCAGCTGCTTGACCTCCGGCTTCCGGACCGTTGGCTTGGGCGGCGGCGGCGGAGCCACCATCTCAGCCGCAAACGGGTTCGGAAGAATCTCCTTCTCCACCAGGATGTACAGCGTCAGCGCGATCGCCAGAATCCCGTGGAAGATGATCGACAGCGTAAAGGCTACGCTCGTCCTACTTCTTGGCTTCCGTTCCATCTCCATGATCCAACCTCCTCAAACAAAGCCTCGGCCTTGACTCTCTCCATCAGAGGCGCCCGGCATCGCGACCCGTCGGCCCGTTCACGCCTCCCGCCCGATCTTTCTGAAGCGGCCTCTGCTCGTCTCCTCATAAGAGGCTACCTCATTTCGGGCCATCCGAAAAAGGGCACGCGCTCCGTTCACGGAAACAGACGGGCAACAATTGTGCCCGGCTCTTTGGCCGGTGACAAGCGGCCTCTCTTCGCCTTGCTGCCCTGAAGGCGCGCACGGACCAAGGGCTTAGCTGCCCCATATCGGGCAACTCCTCCGGCGTTCCGCTCAATACCGGTGTTTGACGACCGCCCCTTCGACGATGAAGATCACATCTTCGGCGATGTTGGTCGCGTGGTCGGCGATCCGCTCCAGGTTCCGGAAGATCATCAAGATGTTCAGCGCCCGTTGAATCGTGGACGGGTCGCTCATCATGTAGGTCAACAGCTCGCGATGGACCTGATCGTACACCTCGTCCACCAGTTGATCTTGGGTCAGAATGCGTCGGGCCCGCTCGGCGTCTCGGTCCAAGAGCGCTGCCATCGCTTCATCGAGCATCTTTGCGACGTGCTCCGCCGTTCGAGGTAGGTCCACATACGGCTTAAGCGGCGGCTCCAGAGCCAGGGTGCGGGCATGCTTGGCGATGTTCCGCGCCTGATCTCCCACTCGTTCCAGGTCCGAGTTGATCCGAAGCGCTGTGACAATAAAGCGCAGGTTGGTCGCCAACGGACCGTGAAGGATCAGCCGGAGAACCAGTTCGTCGATCTCCAGCTCCATCTCGTCCACGGTGTCGTCGTAGCGGATCACCTCCTCGGCCAACTCCTGGTCCTGAGTCACCACCGCCCGAACGGCGTCCTGGAGCATCCGGTCCACGCTCCTTTTCATCGCTTGCAGGCGGCGTTCCAGCTCCTGAATTCCCTCTTCTAACCGCGTCGGCATCGCTCCAGCTCCCCTTATCCAAAGCGACCGGTGATGTACTCCTCGGTGAGCCGTTCGCGCGGATTCTCAAAGATTTGGGCCGTTTCGCCAAACTCGACGAGCTCTCCCATCCAAAAGAAGGCTGTGTAGTCCGAGACGCGAGTCGCCTGAAGCATGTTGTGCGTGACGATGACGATCGTGTACTCGGCCTTCAGCTCGTGGATCAGCTCCTCGATCCGTTGGGTGGCGATCGGGTCCAGCGCGGAAGCCGGTTCGTCCATCAGGATCACCTCCGGCTGAACGGCCAACGTCCGGGCAATGCAGAGCCGTTGCTGTTGTCCGCCAGAAAGCTCCAGCGCTGAGTCGTGGAGTCGGTCCTTCACCTCGTCCCAGAGCGCCGCAGCTCGAAGGCTAGCCTCCACCCGTGCTTCAAGCTCCGCCTTGTTGCGCACCATCTTGTTGACCCGCAAGCCGTAGGCGACATTCTCAAAAATCGACTTGGGGAACGGGTTGGAGCGCTGGAAGACCATCCCCACGCGCCGCCGGAGCGTTACAACGTCCACGTCTTCGCGCAGGATGTCCTCTCCGTCCAAGAAGACCTTCCCGCTGACCCTGACGTCTGGGATGATGTCGTTCATCCGGTTCAGGCAACGAAGGAAGGTGGATTTTCCGCAGCCGGACGGTCCGATCAGCGCCGTCACCCGGTTCGAGTAGACCTCTAGGTTGATCCCTTTGAGCGCGTGGAAGTCGCCATAATAAAGGTTCAGGTCGTGGACGGATATCTTGACCTTTGGGGGCAACGGCCCGTCAGCCATCCGCGTTCCTCCTCTGTTGGATCGGTCCGCCCT
This sequence comes from Candidatus Poribacteria bacterium, assembly GCA_026004875.1. GTDB lineage: Bacteria > Poribacteria > WGA-4E > BPJZ01. Next base: position 32,760 of record BPJZ01000013.1, read on the forward strand.
CATCAGGGATGGTAACTCCCGCCAGGAAGGGGATCAATCCGGTTCAGGAGGGCCTTAATTGCTCCTTTGTAGGGAGAACTCGGCGTAGGTAGCGCCCCGTGTAGGAACGTTCGCAAGCGGCGATCTCCTCCGGCGGTCCGGCGATCAGCACCTCTCCGCCGTTGTGGCCGCCCTCTGGCCCCAGGTCGATCACCCAGTCGGCGCACTTGATCACATCCAAGTGGTGTTCGATCACGACGACCGTATTTCCGGCCTGGACAAGCCGGTTCAGACAGTCCAACAATCGCTGGATGTCGGCGAGGTGAAGGCCGGTGGTCGGCTCATCGAGCAGGTAGAGTTTGTGGGCGCCGCGCTTGACCTTGCCGAGTTCGGTGGCCAGCTTGACCCGCTGGGCTTCGCCGCCGGAGAGCGTTGTTGAGGACTGGCCTAACCGAAGGTATCCCAGCCCCAGGTCGTCGAGCACTTGGAGCTTTCGGGCGACCGGGCGCACGTCGGCGAAAAACTCGACGGCCTCCTCGATCGTCATCTCAAGGACCTCAGCGATGCTTTTCTCCTTGTAGAGGACCTCTAGGGTCTCCTCGTTGAACCGAGCGCCTCGACACACCGGACAGGGCACCTCCACGTCCGGCATGAAGTGAAGCGAGGTGGTCACCACCCCTTCGCCGGAGCACTCCTCGCAGCGGCCCCCCTTGACGTTGAAGCTAAACCGTCCCGGCTGATAGCCCCGCCGTTGGGCCTCCGGCGTCTGGGCGAACAGCTTCCGAATCGAATCGAAGACGCCTACGTAGGTCGCCGGGTTGGACTTTGGCGTCCGTCCGATGGGGGACTGGTCGATATTCACCACGTCCGTAAGCTGCTCGAGCCCCTCGATAGCGTCGTGGTCGCCGGGGATCGTCCGGCTGTCGTAGAAGACCGAGTGAAGCTTCTTGTAGAGGATTTCGTTGATCAGCGTGCTCTTCCCGGAGCCGGAGGCACCGGTAATGCAGACGAAGAGCCCAAGGGGGATCTCGACGTCTATGTTTTTCAGGTTGTTCTCACGGGCGCCCCGGATACGGAGCCAGCGGGATTGCTGGGGTTGGCGACGTTTCGTGGGGACCTCGATCCGCTTTCGACCGCTGAGGTACTGGCCCGTCAGCGAGGCGGGGTTGTTGAGCACTTCCTCAACCGAACCTTGAGCGACGATTTCACCCCCGTGAACTCCTGGTCCCGGCCCTAGCTCTAGGATGTGGTCCGCCGCCCGGATCGTCTCTTCGTCGTGCTCGACGACGATCACCGTGTTGCCGATGTCCCGGAGGCGGCGGAGCGTCTGGATCATCTTTTCGTTGTCGCGCGGGTGCAAGCCGATGCTCGGTTCGTCCAGGACGTAGAGCATTCCCATCAATCCAGAGCCGATCTGAGTCGAAAGCCGGATCCGTTGTGCTTCGCCGCCGGAGAGCGTGCCGGATTTCCGGTTGAGGCTCAGGTAGTCCAGACCGATCCCCAAGAGGATGTCGAGCCGAGCGAGGATCTCTCGTAGGACCGTCTCAGCCCCAGCCCGGAACGGCGTCTTGATCGGCGTCTGGGCCAGGAACTCCCGGAGATCGGAGAGTTGCATCTCTCCCAGCTCGTGAATGTTCTTCCCGCCGATTGTGACCAGGAGGCGTGGACCGCGGAGCCGCGTCCCGCCGCATTCTGGGCAGTCGTGCTCCACCATGACCCGCCGCAGCCACTCCTCCATGCCGGAGTGGGACTCTGCCCGCCGCCGATAACGACGATAGGTGCGATCAATCTGGGTCGCCACCCCGTCAAAGCGCCAAGGCTCCCCTTCCCGGTCAAAGGGGCGCTTTGCCTCCGGTGGCGTCCGGAGCGGAAACCGCTCCCCCTTTGTCCCATAAAGGAGGATCTCACGAACCGTCTCGGGAAGCTCCTCCCAGGGGGTATCCAAACTGAAACCGTAGTGCTGGGCAAGACTGTACATAATCCGTCCGCCCCAAGCGTCCGGATTATAGACGAACGCTTCGCGGACAAAGGCCCCTTCTCGGATGCTCCGCCGCTTGTCGGGGACCAGCAGGTCGGGATGCACCTGAAGGTAGGTTCCCAACCCCGAACAGGTCGAGCAGGCCGCTTCAGGATTGTTAAACTGAAAGTATCCCGGCGTTGGCTCCAGCATGGTGACCCTCGCCGAGCTGGCAAAGCCCGCGTAGAAGGCCTCCTCGTCCACACCGACCGCGTCGGCGTTGAGCAGAACGATTCGGAGAAAGTGCTCCCCTAAAAGGGGCACGGCCCGGATCGCCGACTTAACGCTCTTTTCGATCTCCGGACCGATCAGGAAGCGATCTACCAGCACCTCCATTCGGTAGGTGCGGTCCTCGTCGAGCGTTGACTCTTCACTCAGGTCTATCAGCTCGTCGTCCACGTAGAGCCGTTTGTAGCCCTTCGAGCGGATCTCCCCAAACAGGTAGGGGTAATCCTCGCCGTAGATCTTCCAAACCGGGGCGCGGATCTCCACCTCGGTTCCCGGCGGAAGGGTAACGATTCGCTCGACGATCTGGGCCACGTTAAAGCTGGGGATCGGCTCGCCGGTGTAGGGGCAGTGGGCCTGTCCGGCCAACGCAAAGAGCAGATTCAAGTAGCTACTGATGTCGGTCATCGTCCCGACGGTGGAACGGGGATTGTTCGCCGCCGTCTTTTGCTCAATCGAGACGACCGGCGAGAGCCCATAGACGAAATCCACGTCCGGCTTTTTCAGCTGCTCTACAAACCGGCGCGAGTAGGAGGAGAGCGACTCCAAGAATCGGCGCTGAGCCTCAGCATAGATTGTCTCAAAGGCCAGAGAGGACTTGCCAGAGCCGCTCAGACCGGTCAGGACGATCAGCCGATCGCGGGGCAACACCACGTGGATGTTCTTCAGGTTGTTCTCTCGGGCCCCGATCACCTCGATCGTGGTTCTCACGGGAGCTCCCTCCACTCGTCATAGTAAAAAGCGGCCTCTTCGACGGTCGTCCGACTTTTGGGGGTCAAGCGGGTCGGTTGGGAGGCGGCGACCAGGAAGCCGTGGTAGGCCAGCCATTCACAGGCGATCACGATCTCCCGATTCTGGGCAACGCGCTCGAACCGCTCGGCGATCTCCGTTGCGGTTCGGGGTGTTCCTTCCTCTTTGAGGTAATCAAAGAGAGGGCGGAACAGCTCTCCGGCTCGGTTCAGAAGGTACGTCCGTACCCGGTCCAACGCCGCACCGACCGTTTTAGCGTTCTTGGGTTGGTCCATCAGCTCCAGATAAAGGGGTCGAAAAAGCTCCGGGCTCAGCTCACAAGCCCGCTGGAGGTTCTCGCGCGAGGTGACCTCGCCGTGATCGAGCACTTCCAGAGCGGCTAGACCGTCTAGGACTTCAAGAAGCCACTTATAGGCATAGGCGTAGTCTCGCTTGACGACGTACCACTTTTCGGCCTTGATAAACGTTGGCAGCAGCCAGGTCGCCCAGCGCATTCGCTGAAGCTCTCGGTCGCGGTCGCCCAGGGCGCGGGTCTGCTCGTAATACTCCCGGATGGATTCGTCGCGCGTGAACAGCAGTCGGCTTCGGGCAAGGCTGGAGTGGATGAACCCGCTCTGAAGGGAGCCTTCGATCTCCTTCCGGAACTCCCGTCGGGGGAGCAGGTGGACGTGAAAGAACAGTCCGTCTTCGCAGAGGACATAACTTTTTGATTGGGCGTCGTCCTGAGCAATCAGGAGGATGTCCACGTCGGACTGCTCCCAAACCTCATCGTAGGAGAGGCTCCCAAAGAGAATGGCTGCTAGAACGCGCCGATCCTCCTGAACGCGGGCTAGAAAGCTCTCCAGCGCCGCCTGAAATCGCTCCTGGACGCTCGCCCCCTCCTGGGTCGTCATCGCCTTTCGCCTAGGCTTATCTTGGATGGAAAATGAAACCGTAACCCCCTGCGCTTGGACAACGGTGGACAGATCCGCGGCGTTTCTTTAGTATGGGGCGGAGGCAGGACCCTTGTCTAATCGAGCGGATCGCCCCGAATTGGGGTTGCTGAGCGGTCTTTTTGTCTACGGGACGCTGCGGAGCGGAGAGCCGGCCCATGGAATGCTGGTCCCCCCTCCAGTGCAGGTCCTCCCGGGAGAGGTGGAGGGACGGCTGTTTGCGCTTCCAGAGGGCTATCCGGGGTTGTTGGACGGCACCGGTCGAGTGCGCGGGGAGCTGCTCCTGTACCCCGGAGGGGTGCCGCTCCCCTTGCTGAACCGAGTGGATCGGTTCGAGGGCTACTACGGCCCGGGGGACCCAAGGAACCTGTACGACCGGATCGTGGTGGTCGTCCTGACGCCTCGAGGGGAGCTTTCGGCCTACGCCTATCGGTATCGGGATGCCGAGCGAGCCCAGCGCCTTGGGGTCTGGATTCCCCACGGAGACTGGGCCCGCTACCGGCGTGAGCGCCAGATTTGACGCTCGGCGCTCAAAAGTCCAACGTGACTCCACCCGTCCACCAGTCGGTCTCGAGATCGCCGTAGTAGGCGACGCCCGCCTTCAGGAAGGCCAGCGCCACTTCCAGTCCGAAGGTGGGATAACCGTGGTTGTTCCCTGCACGGACAGCCAGCCGGAGGGGACTGCGGGGCAACAACACCGCCTCGATCCCCAGGTGTAGGTAGTCGGTAAAGGAGTTGTTTCGGAACTCCTCAAGGTGATTGTCTCCAGCCGGGCTGCTGAGCGCGGCGGCCACCTGCAGGTCGAGCAGGTCGTTTTCGCGGTTCAGCGCGCGTAGCGGGCGAGCAGCAAGGCCCACCGTCAGCGTCCGCGGAAAGCGTCCCTCCCCGACGTTGGAGACCAAGCTGCGAACCACTAGCGCCGAGCGGAGATAGTCGGTATGCTCTGCCTGCAGCCCCAAGTCCACGCCAAAGCCCCGCGTCGTCTCCGTGTTTTCGTCCACGAGATCCAGCACGTCCTGAAAGGAGGAGACCTCCTGATCGGCGCCAAAGCGCAGGTGTTCCTCTTGGAACCGCTCCGGATGGAGCGCTTCGGCGATCTCAAACTGATCGTTCCGGTACTTCCGGTTGACCCATCGCCAGCCCAAACCGGCCCGGACGGTCCGCACGAAGGGCAGCTCCACGTGGCGCTTGGCCGCTACGGCTGCCTGGATGGTGGCCACCTCTAAGGCTCCGCTCCATTGGACGCGGTCGTCCAGAGTGTCCAGCACAACCGAACGCCAAGGAAGCCCCGCCCGGCGGAACCGAAACCAGCTGAACGCTCGGTTGGTGACGTTCACACCGGCTGTGATCGGCGTCTGAGCCACTTCAAACAAGGGCGCCCCCAAGCTCAAGACGACAAAGTCCGACTGGAGAGCGAGATCCCTTCGCCGGAGCCGCGCGATCCGATCCACCAGTCGTTGCGCCGCTGGGTGGTCCACCACCTGGTCTTCAGGGAGTCCGGAGAGTTCGTCCAGGTCGCTGAGCAGGTCGGGCAGCTCGGCGGTCTCATCTACTAGGTCCTTGGAGACTCGAGCCTGAATCGGCGTGAGCCGGAGCGTGAACCGCTCTAAGTGGCTCAGGCCGGCGGGATTGTAGTTAAAGCTGTCCAGGTCGTCGGCGAGCGCCTCGTAGGCGTTTCCCAGGGCCATCGGGCGCAACCCTCGATGGGGCAGGAGCGGAAGGATCTCTTCAGCGGCAGCGGTCGTCACCAGGAGCCCACAAAGGCCGAGCACCCATCCCCAGCCGATCCATTGTCCGACGCGTTGCAAAGTCCGGTACATCGTTCTCGCCCTTTCCTACTGTTCCTGAAGGATCCGCTCAACGAGGTCCGCCGGCAGCGTCTCGATGACGAATCCCCACGACTCCAGCTGACGGATCAGCTCCTCGATCAGCTCCCGATCCACGGAGTCGCGGAGCTCATCAATGGCCGCTTTGAGATCGGGGGCGACTTCGCCCAACCGCTCCGCCGCCTCGTTCAGGTGGAACAGGGCGCTACGCTGGTAGAGGGCCTCGTCTAGTTGGGGGAGCACCTCTTCCGCCCGCACGGTGCCGCCGGTCAGCAGACGAATCGCGTTAACCATCGCTTGCCGCTGCTGATCGTTGAAGAGCGCCAACACTTCCCGGGGCCGGAGCCCCTCGACGTTCTGTTTGAACACGAAGTCGTAAACGTTCGCGCTGTCGGCCTCCGGCGAGTAGCGAATCTCGTACAGCTCCCCGCCGGCTTCAGCCAGGATGCCGACCGCGTTCAGGGTGTAAAGGTAGGAAAGGTAGAAGTGAATCATCGCCTCGTCGGTCCTGGACAGGCCGAGCTCTTCAGCAAACTCCTCGATCAACTCCTGTCCGTCTTCCTGAAAGAGCGGGGCCTCCAGCGTGTCGATGAAGAGCGGCTCCTCCAAGGTGTACAGCTCGATCGGGTCCAAGGAGGTCCCCGTCGCTTCGAAGACTTCGTAGAAGGAGTCGATCGCCGTCTGCAGCTCCTGCTGAACCCGAGGGGAGGTCAACGCCTCTGGCGCGGGGAGCTCCTCCTTGAGGCTCCTGAGCGAGCCGATCTTGTCCAGGTCGAGCTGAACGTCGGCCCGTTCCATGGCCGTCTCCGCCGTGAGGAGCGCTTGACTGGCCTGCTGGAGGGAGGCGGGGATCTCTTCCTCCTCCTCGGCGCTGGGCCGTTCGGCGCAGCCGAACAGGGAGCTCAGCAGAAGCAGCGTCCCGGAGAGAAAAATCAGAGGGCGTTTCATCAGAAACTCCTGTTAAATTGAGGCCGCGCAAACCCGTTGTACTTCCAAGAGGAGTATTGCGCATCCACCCACTGAGAACGCAAGCTGTCCCCCAGGGTTCAACGAGCGTTAGCGGAGGTAGCGGGCCGGATCAACGGCTCGGTCGTTGATCCGGATCTCAAAGTGGAGGTGGGGACCGGTGGAGTAGCCGGTCGAGCCGGTGTAGCCGAGGGTCGCCCCTTGTCGTACCCGTTGGCCGCGACGGACAACGATCCGCTGAAGATGGGCGTAACGAGTCGTGACGCCTCCCCCGTGGTCGATGACGACCAGATTTCCGTATCCGCCCAGTCGGCCGGCGTAGATCACGCGGCCGGAGCGAGCCGCGACGACCCGCGCCCCGGCGCCGGAGGCAAAGTCTATTCCCTGGTGCATCGTCCGCCGACCGCTGATCGGATGGGTGCGCATCCCAAACGGCGAGGAGACGCGTCCAGAGACGGGCCGGATAAACCGCTCCGGCTGAGCGCTAGAGCCTGGCAGCACGCGCGGAATCTGGGCGTTGGGAAGAAACAGCTCCTGTCCGACCCAGATGCGGTTGGGGTTCTCGATCCCGTTTGTCTCCTGAATCGTCTTGATCGGGACCCGGTATCGAAGGGCGATGTCTTCCAAGGTGTCGTGCCGCTGGACGACGTAGAGCACCCCCTTCCGGTCAGGAATGCGGAGCGTGGCTCCAGGCGTTAGGCGACGGGGGTCGCGGATGCCGTTCACGGTCAACAGGGTGTACCAGTCTAGGCCGAACTGACGAGCGATTGCGTCCAGCGTGTCCCCACGCTTGACCGTGTAGTTGGTGTAGCGCACCCGGACCCGGGAAGGGACGGGTTGGGGGCTCTGCCCCTCCTCCGGTTCCAGCGCCGGGACGGGGTCATCTGCCCCCTCAGCGGGCGGGGCGATCTCCTCTTCAGGGCGGCCGTCCAGGTCCGGCGGAAGGTCGATGAAGTCGTCAATGGAGTACCCTTCTGGACCGCCCAGGGGAAGGGTCGCGTCGGCAAAGCTCCGCGCGCTCCCCGAGGGCGCTCGAAGCGCCGCAAACAGAAAGAGCGATCCGAGCACCCCTGCGACAAAAAGAAGTGGCATCCAGTGGGAGCGGGTCCGAGGCTGCAAACACCTTGAGGGCCGGGAGCCCTCGACCAGGCGATCCCACTTGGAGTAAGAAGGCCGATTTTTTCGCACCAGCGTGCCTTTCTGGGCCTGGAGTCCAGCTCGCTTGAAAGGTTACGCGCTGGAGGACTTCTCCGTTTCGGTGGGGTCTGGCCCAAGGTTCCAGCCCCCGTCGAGGACCTCGATTCGGCCCGTCTTGTAGTGGGCGCGGGGATGGCTGAGCACCAGCGCTTCAAAGACCACCGCGTCCACATGCGCGAACTTAGTGACCGGTAGTTGCCCGGCGCGAAGCTGCTCCTCTTTGCGTCCGATGGTGGCCAGACCCATGCCGGCGTAGACGACTCCAACGGCGATGACGTTCACGTTGATGTCGTCCCGCCGGAGCCGACGGGCCAGCTCCTGGAGCCCCTGTTCCAGCTTTCGCTTGGAGGCGGCGTAGTAGCGCAGATATTCGGAGGGGTACTCTTTCCATTCGGTGACGTAGGAAGAAATGCCTAGGATCGCCCCACGGGTGGGCCAGAGCGGGGAGAAGGACTCATTTCGGCGGAGAAGCGTAGCTGCTTCTTCTGAGAAGGCCAGTGGCGCATCGGCGTTGATCCGTTCCTGCTCGGCGATTCGCTCGGGGGTGAGGTCGGTCCTGTAACAGACACCAGCGTTGTTGATCAGCACGTCCAGCCGTCCGAAGGCCTCCTCGGTCCGCTCCAGAACTCGCCTTCGATCTCCTGGATCGGTGAGGTCGGCTCGGAGGAGCAGCAGCCGTTTCTCCTCCATTGCTTGGGCGTGATCCCGTCGGAGGAGCGCCTCAGCCTGTTGCGACTCCTCCGAGACTCCCCGGTGGAACACCACGACACGCGCTCCGGCGCCCAGAAAGCCGTCGGTCAGCGCTCGGCCGATCCCTCGGACGCCGCCAGAGATCAACACGACGCGTCCCGAATGCCGGATCTCCGGCTCTGGAGGAAGCCAAACTCCCTGCACGGTTGCTTGCTCCTTTCTTCTCCGCTGGCTCGCTGGAACCGTACCACGGAATCGGAGCCCCCGCAAATCGCGGTTGCTTCGGAGGAGCCTCTCTTCTTATGCTTCTTCTAGAAGCCAACGGTGCCAGGGAGAGAGTGATGCCGATCTACGGAGCTTACTACGCGGGAAGTCGAACGGTGTACGTGGACCGGAGCGATCCCATTCCGCCGGGGCCTGGGGAGGTGCGGCTCCAGGTGGCCTACTGCGGCGTCTGCGGAACCGACCTCCACGTCTACCAAGGCCATATGGATCGGCGGATCGCCGCGCCCCAGGTGATCGGCCACGAGATGGCGGGGACCGTCGTCGAGGTCGGACCGGACGTCTCGGGCTGGGAGCCTGGAGATCGGGTTGTGGTTCGGCCGGTGGATCCTTGCGACAACTGTCCGGCTTGCCGCGCAGGGCATCGCCACCTTTGCCACCGGCTTAAGGTGCTGGGGATCGACACGCCGGGAGCTTTTCAGGGCTCCTGGACCGTTCCGGCGCATACGCTCCATCGGCTGCCGGAGGGGCTTTCGCTCGAGGAGGCGGCCCTCGTAGAGCCGGTTGCGGTGGCCTGTCACGACGTTCGGCTGGCCGCGGTGGCTCCAGGGGAGACGGTCGTCGTTATCGGCGGAGGACCCATCGGGGCGCTGAACGCCCTGGTGGCCCGACACGTCGGGGGGAACGTCCTGGTTGCTGAGATCAACCCGTATCGGCTTCGGCTGCTCCGCTCTTTAGGCTTGGAGGCGGTGGACCCGCGTCAGGTCGACCTGACGGAGTTGGTGCAGGAGCGCACCGCAGGGGCCGGCGCCGATGTGGTCTTTGAGGTCTCCGGCTCGGCCGCTGGAGCGCGCTTAATGACCGAACTCCCGCGCGTCCGGGGACGGATGATCGTCGTGGCGATCTTCTCGGAACCGCCCTCGGTGGACCTGTTCCGAGTCTTCTGGCGGGAGCTTCAGCTTCGCGGGACGCGACTTTATGAGCCGGAGGATTTCGAACAAGCGATCCAGCTGCTGGCGGAGCGGGCGCTGCCCGTTCAGGAGCTGATCACCGATCGGCGGCCCCTGTCGGCGCTTCCTCAGGTCTTTGAGGAGCTCACCGCCGGGGCCGACGCGATGAAGGTGCTGATTGACGTTCAGCAGGTCTGAGCTCGCTGGAAGGCGAGCGCCTCTCCCTGGGCGCCTCGCCGGAGCGGAGGTCGTTCCAGGGAGGAAGGGGAGCGGATGCCAATCGAGGCAAGGGTCCTCCTTCGCGCAGCTCAAGAGCGCGCCGAACAGGAGCTGCTTCCTCTGCTCCGACGACCGGTGCCCGAGTGGACGCCGGCGCGGTTGGGAGGGTGGCGCAACCGGCTCCTGGCGGTGGCCTATCTCTTGGAAGAGGCCGATTCGGAGCTGGCCCAGGAGGCGTTCCGGATCGTGGAGCTCAGCGGTCGGCTCTGGCGACTGGTCGAGGAGCACCACGACGCACTCGAAGAGATCGAAGACTACCGTCGGGCTCGCATGCTGGACGCCGAATCGGAGCTGATTACCTGGGGCGAGGAGTTCTTCTCTGGAGAGGACGTCACCGTCACCGCCTTTCTCGCCAACATGGTCAGCTTCTTCCTCGGTTGGCAATCAAACACCATCTGGGTTCAGGCGGGAGAGAAGTCCCATCGGTCCGCCGTTCGGAGCTATCTCCCGGAGATTCAGGAGCAGCTCTGGGAGTTCATGGTGTTGGTTCTGGAAGACGCTCAGGCGGAGCGCACGCCGGCGGCCGTGCAAGAGCTAGCCCGGCGCACCGAAGCGCTCACGGCATGGATTGATCGGGCGCAGCTTTCGACGACGGCGCAAGTGGGTTTTCTGGCGTTGCTGTACTCCCTCCTGATCCGAATGCGCATGGGGCGACTCGTCCTTCGTCTCGCCGAGCGGGTTCCTTTGGAAGAGTGAACCGAGTCGGGAAGCAGAACCGAGGCCATCCTCTTCGGCCCTTCCTAGCGGCAACTGGTGTGGCGGTGCTAGCGGCCAGTTGGACGGCGCTCCTGCGGGGGGTGGGCTTCTCGCCGGTAGTGGGTCTCCCAAGGGGGGCTGCGGGCGGTAGGAGGCGTCGGGACGGCAGGAGCGGTTGGACTCGCCCTTTGGTCGCTGAGAACGCTGGGCGTCCGCCAAGCTGTAGGAGCGGTGGATCGGCTGGTCACAAGCGGTCCTTATCGCTGGGTTCGCCATCCGCTGTATACGGCGGTCTGCATGGGGGTTGTTCTCCTTAGGGCTGGTGGGGGGCTGGGTGCCCCTGTTTTTGACCGGGCTTTGTTGGTGTCTGGTCGTCGCCGTTCAGGCCCGTCGAGAGGAGGCGGAACTGCTAGCCCGGTTTGGGGAGGAGTATCGCGCCTATCAGCGCCGGACGGGACGGTTCTTGCCTCCGTTAGGCTAATCCCTTTTCCTCTTCCCTCCGTCTTCTGTTGTCGGGAGGTGGCCGCCGTTTCCGATACTGGTACCGGACGGCGACAACGAGACGGAGGCTTCAACGTTCAGGAGAGGAGCCATGGAGGGCATCTGGAGCGCGCTTCGTCGGATGGGGTGGGGCGCGCTAGGGGGGACTGATCTCCGGTCTGCTGCTTGGAGGTGTGGCCTATCTGATTGTCTGGCCTGTTGTGGGGCTGGTGCAGGGGCAGGGCCTGGGAGAGATTGTCGAGGGGCTCGCCTGGGCCTTTGTGTTTGCTGGCGCGTTGGCCTCGATCACCTTTCCTGCCGGCCTTCTGATTGGGTTGATCGCCGGTTGGTTCTCTCCGATGGTCGAGCGGGTTGCCGCCGTTCTGATTGGGGGGCTGATGGCGGTTGCCGCCGTTCCTCAGATCTGGGACCTGGAGAAGAATCGGCTCTTGCCGGCAATGGCGGTGCTTCTCTCTGCTCTCTGCGGTTACTGGATCAACGGATGGGTGTTAAGGCGCACTGGAGGGTAGTCGTTGAGGCGCTGGGGGTCGCTTAAGCGGCTCCGTTTTGTCCTTCTTTCTGGTCTCCGGTGGACCTTTCGGCTCCCTGCGGGTTGGATCGTCCTTGCGTGGACGCTTTACCGGCTAGGAGTGCTCGTTGCGATCCCTGGCGCGCTCGATCCGAGGGAGCGGATCGTCGCCCAGGAGGCGCTTCGTTGGGCGCAGGGCGCGCCGCTGACGGTCTTTCATTGGCCCGGCGTCCCGTGGGTCTGGACGCTTCGGATGGCTTCTCGGTTCTTAGGCTTCTTGACGCCGGAGCCGATCGCCTATTTAGGACGTCTCCTGGCGACGCTTTCTGGAAGCGGGGCCCTGCTTGCTCTGATGGCCCTGGGCAGGAGGTGGGGTCTGGAGCGCTTGCGATGGGCGCTTTTGGTCGTTGCTGTTTCGCCTGCCTTCTCTGCCGGAGAGGCCAATTTGGCCCTGGTGGACCTTCCGGCGCTGTGCCTTGGCCTCCTTGGGCTGTTGGCGGCGTCCGATCGAAAGGCATTTCTTGCCGGCTTGTTGCTAGGGCTGGCTGGAGCGGTGAAGCTTCCCAGCCTTGCGCTGCTGGCGCCGGCGCTTCTGCTGGTGGGCGCTGGCCCTTCGCGGATCGGGCTGCTCTTGCTGGGGACCGGCGGAGGATTCCTTCTCGGATTCCCGCAAATCGTTCGTCCGGGGGCGCTGGAAGGCCTCGCCTATGAGCTTGGGCACTATCGAAAGGGGCATTTCGGCCTCTTCTCAACCGCCGAGGAGTCCGGTTTCGCGTCGTTGTTATCGCCGTTGCTTCGTCATCTTCAGGCCGCGGCGTGGGGGTTGGGATTTTTAGGTCCTCTGGTGCTCCTGCTTGCGCTCCGGCGCCGTGGGGAGACGTTCCGGCAAGAGGAGGCGCTGCTGGCATGGCTGTTTGTCGCCTTGGCCCCGATTTTGGTTCAGCGGTTTAGCTTTCCGCGCCATTGGCTGCTCTCCTTGCCGCCGCTAGCGCTCCTGGCCGCCCGTCGAGTTCCGTGGCCACTGCTGGCCGTTGCGTCGGTCTGGAGCTTGGCGACGACGCTGGCGCTCAACGGGATCGCCGTTCAGCCGGGGACCGTTCAGCAAGCGGAGGCCGATCTAGCCGCGCTACGTCGGGATCGGCCTGAGGTGGTCCTCTCGTACGGTCCGCGGCCACCGGTCTTTGAGTGGCTCTATCCGCCAACGGTGATCCGGCATGGGGTGCCCAGCCCGCCAGCTCCGGCGGAGTGGGTGGTCGTCGCGAAGCTAGAACGAGAGGTTCAGCGCCGGATCGCGGAACGGCCGGGGCAGTACCGCGAAGAGGACTTCTTCCCCCTGAGTCGGGAGCGGTTTACCACGGGAAGCTATTTCCAGACGCTGGAAAGGGAGGCCGTCCTGGAACGTCGCTATCGGGCGATGCTGCCCGCTTGGGTCTGTGCGGTGGCCTTTCTGGGTTGCTCACCCCCTTTTCCCCTGAACGCTCTTCACCATCCTGAGCTGGAGCTTTATCGGGTGTTGAGCGGCGAAACCGCTCACTCGGTGCGTTGACGAAGCATCGGCTCCCCCTCCCCTCTGGGAGAGGGCGCGGCTCGATGGCGGTTCGATCGCGAATCTGCGGCAGGGGGAAAGGGGTTCGAGGTGCGTTTTTCCGAAGGTTTCCCCGTTTCTCAGACGGGACGAGACGCCCCTTCGCGTCGGTAGTGGAGGAAGAGTTCGCCCTCCTCCCAGCGAAGGGAGACCAGGTGGAACCGCCGGATCTGAGCGAAGGGAAGTCCGGGTCCGTCTACGGGGGTAGGGACTTCACGGCCGCCGATCAGCACCGGGGAGAGCGTCGCGTAGACCTCATCGACGCGGTCGGCTGCCAAGAAGGCGAAGTTCACCGTTCCTCCGCCTTCGACCAGCAACCGTTGGACGCCGTACCGCTCTGCGAGCAGGTTCAGGGCGGTCTCCAGGTCCACCCGACCGCTGGAGCCGCACTGGTGCACCTCCGCGACGGTTTGGAGGGCCTGGAACCGTTCTGGAGGGACGGCGTCGCTGGTCAGGACCACCGCTGGGCTTTGGTGGCCAAAAAAGAGCCGCGCCTTTGGCGAGACGCTCCCCCGTCCGCTGAGGACGACGCGGATCGGCGTCGGCGGGCGGCCCGAGCTCCGACGCGCCTCTTGGAGCGGTCGCGGCAGCCGAAACGGAGGGTCGTCGGCGGCCACCGTTCCGGCGCCCAGCAGCACCGCATCCGCTTCAGCTCGCAGCCGCTGGAGATGGCGGCGATCGGCGGAAGAGGTAAAGCGAGGACCGGCGCCGTCCACGGTGCTCAGCTTGCCGTCCAGGCTCATGGCGTATACCAGAGCAATGATCATTCGATCGGCTCCCAGACGCAGCGCAACCGGTCCCCGGCGACGATCATCGCCCGGAAGATCGCCTCAGGGTGGCCGTCCCAGAGGAAGATCAACCGCTCCCCGCCCGGCTCCAGGAGCTGGCGTTTGATCAGCCGCTCCAACTCCTCCAGTCCCCCGATCTCTCGGCGAATCTGCCCCGGAACCGTCTCTTCCAGCCAGATGTACCGAACCCCTCTGGCCGTCCGGTGTGCCTGAAGCCGGATGAAGACCCGCCCGTCCACCTCCCAGCGGAGGATGACTTCGCCTCGCTCCCCCACCTTGAGCCGGAGGAGGATCCGACGCTCCAGCTCTTGCAGCCCTTCAACCGGAGGTTCGGACCTCGTGGCCATGACCTCCCTGCTCCTCCCAAAAGCGTCGAACGGCGAACAGGAGAATTCCCGTTGCGACAGAGACGTTCAACGATTCGATCGTTCCGTACAGCGGGATGTGGACGAACTGATCGCATCGTTCTCTGACCAGTCGCCGCAGCCCACGCCCTTCGCTCCCAACCACCAGGGCCGTCTTGGGAGGGTACTCCACTCGGTGGTAGGGAAGGACGTGCTCGCCTGTGCGGGATTCCGCACCGAAGACCCAGTAGCCGATCTCCTGCAGCCGTTCGATCGCTCGGGCGAGGTTGGGCACCCGGAGGTACGGGAGGTGCTCCGCCGCGCCGGCGGCGGCCTTCAGGACGGCGGGGGTCAGGTCGGGCGCTCCGTGCCGCGGGGCGATGACGGCTAGTGCCCCTGCGGCCTCTGCTGAGCGAAGGATCGCCCCGACATTGTGCGGGTCCTGAACTTGGTCCAGGAGGACGATCAGCCCAAAAGAGAGGCTCTCCGCCTGACGAAGCAGCTCCTCCCAGGAGCCCACCGGAGCGGCGATCACCTCGGCGACCACCCCTTGATGGGGAACGGGTCCCGCCATCCGGTCCAGGACCTCCCGCTCGACCACCTGAATCGGGACGCCGTCCGCTTGGGCTCGGGCTTCCAGCTCCTCCTGGCCTTTCCACCGGATTCCTGAGGCGATGAGGATCCGCCGGACCGTCCCCTTTCCGGCGCGGAGGGCTTCCAGTACCGGATTTCGTCCGACCACCACTCGGACAGCGTGGGGGCTCTCCCGACGGTTCATCGGGTTTGGCTTACTCCTCCCAACTCTCAACAGAAAGCGGCGCACCGGCGAGGACACAAACCGTTCCGTGGAAAAGGACCGCCTGTCCCTCGGCGGCCGCGGAAACTTCAGAGCCGCCTAATCGGACGGCGAGCCGTCCCGGCGAGAACCCTAACTCGATCCGCTTGAGGCGGAGCTCCCCCTCGAGCAGCTCAACGACCACTTCAGAGCGGCCGACCTGGCGCCGCTGGTGAAGCCGACCCCATCCGGAGTCCACCGAAAAGAAGCAACAGAACTCCTCCGGCCAGAGCCGAGGCGCAAAAGTGAGCGTCTCGTTTGGCGCGGAGTACCAGAAATCGGCCAGCGCCAGCAGCAGACTGTACGAGGCCAACGCCCGCGCGTAGTGATGGCCGCACTCAAACTCATTCCACGGATTTCGCCGTGTGCCGTCGTGCCGATCTCGCACGGCCTTGACGATCGCTAGGCCCTCTTCGAGGTAGCCTTCGTAGATCAGGTGGCTGGCGACCTGGTACTCGATCCCCGTCCAGACCTCGTCGGAGTAGACGAACGGAAGCCCGGGACGCTCCCCGTGGGGCCAGGTGGCTAACAGCAACCCCGCTTCGTCGTTGAGCGCGTAAATCCGTTGGGGATTGGCGTGGTCCATCAGCGAGGGTTTCCAATTGTACCGGAAGACGGAGGCGATCGCCCGGCGGACGTGGTCGGGATCGAGCAGGTCTCCCAGCCGGAGCATTCGGGCGTACCACTGCCCGATCAGTTGATCAGAAAGGCATCCCCGCCCGTACTGATAGACCGGATAGTCGGGGATCACCGGATCGCGGCGCGGCTCCACGGGGTTGGGGCTAAGCCGCCAGGCGTCGAACTGCACCTGCTGAGTGTAGTATTCGCCGTTGAAGAGCATCTCGTCCAGCTTCTGCCGTCCGCTTTCAAAGATGCGGCGGTAGGTTTGGGCCTGCTCCTCCTCGCCCAATGCGCGGGCCATCTCCTCGGCGGCGCGGAGCGCTCCCAGGTAAAAGCTGCCCAACATCGAGTTGGGACCGAAGAACTCGATGTCGTAGGTGTTGTGTTGGACTCCTTCCATCACGCCGTCCTGGTCGGGGTCCCAGTACTTCCAGGCGTACTCCAACGCTCGACGTACCGAGGGCCAAAGCTTTCGGAGCCATTCGGTGTCGCCGCAGATCTGCCATTCGCGATAGACCTTCATCACCCCGCCCAGCTGCCCGTCGGCAGCGGCGTGAAAGCTGGCGTCCGGGATCACCCCCAGCGGCAGCGGCATCCGGAAGGTCATGTGCCCGTCCTCGTGGAGGTTGATCTTGTAGTCCGCCTCCCGGACGGAGCGCTCCAACTGCGGAAAGAGATAGGGGAGCGCCTGAGCGTAGTTCCAGACGTGAGTGCAGGTCCCCTCGCAGCAGCCGGCGCCGGGGCTACACCCTTCAAAGGCGTAAAAGGTCCCGTCCTCCAGGCGAAGACAGGTGGGCGACTTGAGGATGGACAGGTTCGCCGAGATCGCGTCCAGGACCGACTCCGGCAGCGTGGAGCTGAACAGTGCCTCTTGGAACTGACGGGTCTTCGCCTCCAAGCGATCGGCGTGGCGGGCAAGATACTCCGCGACCGCGGTCACGCTTTCAAAACGAGTGGCGTAGTAGTTTCGCCAAGTCGGCTTCGGTTCCACTCGATCCCAGTACTTTTCGAAGATCGGGTTGTACCAGAGCATCCACACAGGCAGGCCGATCGACTCTTCTGGCTCCAACGTGACCGACAACGCGATGGTGCCCACGTCGGTTCCCTCGGAGCGTTCTGCCGGCTCGCGCACCTCCACAAAGGCGTCCTCGGCGACCTGATCCCAAAAGCGATGGAGCTCGTCGAACCAGCCGCCCCGGTACCAGTGGGTCTGAACCCGAATGGGAGCATAAGGGGTGACCAGGGCTAGCTCCCCGTAGCGGGGCGAGTCCGGCGCGTGCCTCTGGGTGGTCATCAGCAGCCCCTGGACGCCCTCGCCCTCCCAGTACTCGATCCTCCCGTTTCCGACCTCCGGGTGGCCGGTCCGGTTTTCCAGGTTCGCGTAGAGAACGGCACGGACCGGCACCGGCTGTCGGTTGTGAAGCCGAACGGTGAACAGCGCCGCCGGCAGGCCCGAATCGTCCGGATCACCGGGAATAAACGGGTTATAAGCCTCTAAAGCCACGTCCAGCGGCACCTTGGGATCCTCTAGGTCCAGACGGGCAAAGGGAAAGGCCCCTGTAAAAGTCGCCCGCGGGAAGCGAGGAAGCCCCGCACCGGTTGCGCGATCCACCCCTGACCCCCAGTGAGTGAAGTCGGAGCCCCCCCACCGGCCCTTGAAGGACCCGAGCCACACCGGGAGCGCCCTCCGCTTGCGCATAGAGCGAAAAGAAGGTGAACCGAAAGGTCAGCCCCTTGGCGGGACGATTGAAAATCTCGAAGTCGCGAAGCTGTCCCCAGCCGCCTAGCGAAAGGCATCCTGTGCCGATCCCCCCAAGGGGAAAGGCGATGTTGTCCAGTTGGCGTCCCTGGTAGCGCTTGGGCCCCCCGCGTCGGAACAACTCCTCCTGAGGATAGGGAATTTGCGGATTGCGCGTCCGCATGCAGGAGCTCCTTTCCCAGTCCGGTGGATCGCATGGCCGTTGCCTGCTCTTCTTCTGCGAGGTGAGCGAGCGTCACACCGTGAATGTATTCGTTTTTGGTCCTTCTGTCACGAAAAAATTCCCCCCTCCTGGCTGAGAACGCTGTAAAATCTCTGCGAAAGGAGAGCAGGCTCCGCGCGAACTTTCTTTTGACGCCTTGCGGAGCCAGTGGTACGATTCCTCGGCGCAAAAAAACACGGCAGATCGAAGCAGGCATCCCCGATTTCGACACCAGAGAGAGGTTCCCTAGCAGATCCCGCACGCGGAGGTGAACCGCCTTGGAACTGGAAGCCTTTGAAACGACCGTCCATCGCTACGAGGAGTTTGGGTCGCCGACGATCACCCCAGGCGAGCAGGTCTTCCTTTACCGGCGAATGCAAGACGCCCACGATCCCAGCCTGATCGCCGTCATCAACGAACGGCAGCAGGTACTGGGCTATCTGGACTACGAGGTGGCCCGCTCAATTGTGCTTCCGGCGATCAAGGAGGGGACCCGATTTCAGTGCACCGTTTTGAGCGAGCCGAAGGGGGGCACCTTCCAGATTCAGATCACGCCGGTCTCTCAGTCCACCGTCAACGAAATCCTCTCTCGCCGGAGCAGCCTTCGGCGGCAGGCCTCCGGTCTGCCCCCTCTGGCCGGAGTCTTCGATGAGGACGAAGAGCTGTTCGATATCGGCGAAGACGAGGAGGACGAGGAGCTGGACGAGTTGCTCGGTGGGCTGGACGCGATTGACGAAGAGCCCCTCGACGGGGGCGACGAAGACGAGTAGCCCTTCCTGGAACTCCCCCTATCCCTCCCCCGCTTTCGGATCGGCGGCTATTTCTTAACGAAGATTGTGTATCCGTTCACAAGTGGGAGGGGGTTTTTTCATGGCTACAACAACCGCTGCGGAGCGTGCCGGTGCTGGGACCGTTCCCCCTTGGCGGCGTTGGGGCGTGGTCCTGGGGGCGTTGATCATTCAGTTGATCTTAGGGACCGTTTACTCGTTTAGCATCTTCATCGTTCCCTTCGAGCAGGCCTTCGGGTGGACCCGGACTCAAGTCTCGCTGACGTTCAGCATTACCTTGGCCGTCTTTGCTCTCTCGATGGTGTTGGCCGGGAACATTCAAGATGAGCGGGGGCCGCGGTTCACGGCCCTGTTGAGCGCGTTATTTTTGGGCGTGGCCTTTTTGGCGGTCAGTCAGATGACCTCGCTGGTGGCGATCTATCTGGTGCACGGCCTGGCGACCGCAGGGATCGTCGTGCTCTTGCTGATGTTGTTGCGGATGGTGGCTCAGGATCCGAGCGCTCCGTTTTGGGAATCGCTCCGGTTTGCTGTAGTCGTCGGAGTCACCGTTGTTTCGGTTCTGGTGGCTCAGCGGTTCATCACCGGGGGAGCGGAGAATTCGCTTTGGATGCTCTATCTGACCTATGGCGTTCTGGGCGGGGCGGGGATTGGATTTGGCTACGTCTCCCCCATTGCGGCGTGCGTCAAGTGGTTTCCTCGGCAGCGAGGACTAATCACGGGGGTTGCGGTGGCCGGGTTTGGCGGTGGTTCGATGATCTTTGCGCCAACGGCCAGCTGGACGGTCGAGCAGGTGGGTTGGTCGGTCTTCTTCCTGATCCACGGGATAGTCTCAGCAGTCGGGTTGACGATTGGAGCGCTATTGTTGCAGAACCCCCCTCCTGGGTATGAGGAGGCTCAGGCCTCGCCGGTCCGTGCGGATACTTCCCCTTTCGAGACGCGTCGGGCGGAGGAGTACACCTGGGAGGAGATGCTCCGGACGGGTCGATTTTGGCAGCTCTGGGTGATGTTCATCTTTGGCGGAACGGCGGGGTTGATGACGATCGGTCAGCTTAAGCCCTATGGGTTGCTCAAAGGGATGACCTCCACCTCTGCGTCGCTGGCGGTGACCGTCCTGGCAGCGACCAACGCTCTGGGTCGAATCGCCTGGGGGGCGATCTCCGACCGGATCGGTCGGAACCGTGCAATGTTTCTGATGTTTGGCCTCCAGGGGGCGATGATGCTCCTGAGCGGCTTGGATCTCTTCTCGGGGGATGCTATCTTCCTGGTTGCCGCGTGGGTCGGGTTCCATTTTGGGGGCATCTTTGCGCTCTTCCCTTCGGCGACGGCAGACGCCTTTGGTACCCGCGGGTTGGGGACCAACTACGGCTTTGTCTTTACCGCCTACGGTGTCGCCGCGATTGTGGGGAACAGCGTTGCCGCTCGCGTATACGATCTGACAGGGAGTTACACTTCGGCGTTTCTGTTTGCAGGGGTGCTTTGTCTTGCGGCTTCGGCAATTGCGCTGCTTGGCGGACGTCGGA
This sequence comes from Candidatus Poribacteria bacterium, assembly GCA_026004875.1. Lineage (GTDB taxonomy): Bacteria > Poribacteria > WGA-4E > BPJZ01. The sequence continues at coordinate 52,940 of BPJZ01000013.1, forward strand.
CCCCGGCCTACGCGCGCTGAGGGGAAAGGCCAATCGGACCTGTCTGGAGAGGAGGAGGCGGTTGCAAAGGGTGTGGGCTATTGTGGGAGCCTTGTGGGCGGCGACGGCGCTAGGCGGTGAAGCTTCTCGTTCTTTGCTTCCCCTGGGAGGGGCGGCTTGGAGGCCTGCGGGGGACGCGGAGGCGGTCTGGACCGACGCCGAAGGGGCGACGTTCTCCTGTCGTTTTACCGAGGAGGGTGAGCGGGCCTATTGGGACTTGGAGGCACGCCTGGATCTAAGTGCCTACGGGCGCTTTACGCTGGCGCTGAGCGCCTCTGGCGCCGAGAAGGTCCGGCAGGGAACCCTTTACTTTCGCTCCGGCGGGGGATGGTACGGTGCTTGGTTCCCTCTTCGGGAGGGCGAGCAGCGGATCTCTCTTCCTCGTCATCTCTTTCGTCCAGAGGGGCGCCCCGCGGGATGGGATCGCGTGGACGGGGTGCGTCTCTCCTTCTGGAAAGGGGCGCCGGGCAAGGCGACGGTTCGGTGGACCGAGTTCACCGCCCATCGGGACCCGATCGTGATCGTCCAGGGGGGACGAAACCGCGAGTGGGAATCAGTTCGCCAGTTTGCTGGATACCTCGCCGGGCTGCTGGAGGACGCCGGAGTTCCGGTCAGCAGCGTTGAGGAGCGAGATGTCGCCCAGGGGGTTCTTCAAGCGGAACAGGTTGCGGTCTTCCCCTACAACCCGGAGATGGACCCGGCGGCGGTTCGAGCCGTGGAGCGCTGGTTAGACGGGGGCGGTCGGGCGATCTTTTGTTATCAGATTCCTGAATCTATCGCCCAAAGGTTAGGGATCGAAGGGCTTTCCTGGCGCCAGGCCGAAAGGGAGGGTGAGTTTGCCCTTCTCCGGTTGGAGCGACGCTGGGGCCTTCCCGAGGAGGTCTATCAGGGTTCCTGGAACGTCCAGATTCCGGAGCTCGGAGAGGCCGAGGTGCTTGGCGTCTGGGCAGACGCTGAGGGACGGCCTTCTGGAACTCCAGGGGTCACCTGGCATCCAAAGGGAGTTTTTATTGGGCACGTTTTGACGATCTCCGATCGGACCGCCAAGCAGCGGCTGTTGCTTGCGTTGATCGCCTCGCTTCGACCTGAGCTGGAGGGGTCGCTGGCCGACTGGTTGACGGCACGTTTGGGCCAGCTAGGCGAGCTGACCAGTTGGGAGGAGACGGAGCGGTTCCTCGCGGAGCGGCAGCAGGCGCTTTCGCCGGAGCAGCGGGAGCAGCTCATGGCGTTTCAAGAGGCGGCTCAATCGGCCCGTCGAGAGGCGCAGGAGGCACGGGCGCGCGGAGCGTTCGATCGGTTCCTGGAGTCCTACTATCGGGCGCGGGAGGCGCTCGCTTCGGCCTATTACTCCAGCTTGATCCCCTGGACCGAGGGGTTCCGGGCCGTTTGGTGTCACGACGCGCGAGGGGTTCCCGGGTGGAGCTGGGAGCAGGCGCTCCGCTACCTTAAGGAACACGGGTTTCACGCTGTGTTTCCGAACATGCTCTGGGGAGGGTTGGCTTACTATCCAAGCGAGGTGCTTCCTCATGCCCCGGAGGTTCAAGAGGGGCGCGATCTCATCGCCGAGTGCCTGGAGGCCGCTCGAGCGGTCGGGATCGAGGTGCACGTCTGGAAGGTCAACTGGAACCTGAGCACGGCTCCGCCGGAGTTTGTCGAACGGATGCGCCGCGAAGGACGGCTCCAAGCCGACCGGGACGGGCGCGAAATCCCCTGGCTGAGCCCTTCCCATCCGGCCAACTTTCAGATGGAGCTGGAGTCGCTCCTGGAGGTCGTGCGCAACTACCCGGTGGATGGGATCCATTTTGACTACATCCGTTATCCTCACGATCAAGCGGACTACAGCCCCGGCGCGCGGGAGCGTTTTGAGGCGGCCGTGGGGCAGCGGGTGCGCCGCTGGCCGGAGGACGTGTTGCGCGGAGGACCGTTGTACGAGCGCTTTGCCGACTGGCGCCGGGAGCAGATCACCCGTCTGGTTCGCGCCGTCAGCCAAGAGGCGCGGAAGATTCGCCCGGGGATCAAGATTTCCGCCGCCGTCTTTCGGGATTACCCCAACTGTCGAGAAACGGTCGGGCAGGACTGGGTCGCCTGGGCACAGGCGGGCTACCTTGATTTCGTCTGTCCCATGAACTACCTGGCGGACAACTCGGTCTTTCGGCGGACGGTTCGAATGCAGTTGGAACACCTAGGCGGGGCGGTGCCGCTCATCAGCGGGATCGGCGCTTCGGCGCCGGGGCTGGCGCCTGAGGTAACCACCACTCAAGCCTGGATCGCCCGTCAGCTGGGGGCCGCCGGCTTCATCCTCTTCAACTATGACCGTTCTTTAGTTCAGGAGCATCTTCCCGCCTTCTCGCTGGGTCTGACGCGGCCTCAACCCTGAGCTCCGGGGATGACGACGAGGCAGCTCCAGCGTCCGGCAGCCGGACCCGTTTGGCCCAGTCTAGGTGGGAAAGGTACCAGTCGAGCGTTCGTTCCAGCCCCTCTGGGAAGGGCACCTGAGGCCGCCAGCCGAGGTCCCGTTCGATCCGGTCGGTGCGGAGGGCGTAGCGGTAGTCGTGACCAGGACGGTCCGGGACGAAGGTGACCAGTTGGGCCGTCGTCCCTGGCGGGCGCTGGAGCTTTTCGTCTAGCCGCTTGCAAAGGTGGTGAACCAGCTGGAGGTTGCTCCATTCGCTGTGGCCACCGACGCAGTATCGGGCGCCTGGGGCTCCGCGATGAAATACCAGATCAATTGCCCGACAGTGGTCCTCCACAAAGAGCCAATCCCGAACGTTCGAGCCGTCCCCGTAGATCGGTAATGGACGTCCTGCGATGCCGTTCAGGATCATCTTGGGGAGAAACTTGTCCGGATATTGGTAAGGGCCGTAGTTGTTCGAGCAGTGAGTGATCGTCGTGTGGAGGCCGTAGGTGCGCCAGTAGGCCCGCGCGAAGTGGTCCCCCGCCGCCTTAGAAGCCGCATAGGGGTTGTTCGGACGGTAGGGAGAGTTCTCATCGAAGGCTGCTTGGTCCCCCAAGGAGCCGAACACCTCGTCGGTGCCAACATGGTGAAACCGTCCTTGGGGTGCAAACCGACGCATGGCTTCCAACAGTACGAGGGTGCCCAACACGTTGGCGTGGGCCGTCTCCAGGGGATCGGCGATGGAGAGGTCCACGTGGCTCTGAGCGGCGGCGTGGATCACCCCCTCGAAGCGATATTCGGTAAAGAGAGCCTCGACGAGCTCCCGGTCGGAGACGTCCCCCACCACCAGCCGAAAGCGGGGATGACCCTCTAAGTCCTCGACGTTGGCTCGTCCGTAGACCAGCTTGTCCACGGCGACCAGGAGGTCCTCCGGGTGCCGTTGAAGCCAGTAACGGATCAGGTTCGAGCCGATAAACCCTGCGCCGCCGCTGATCAGGAGCCGCATGATCGCTCCGGCCCCTTATGAAGAGGCCGCCGAAGGGCCTTCGCTGCCGGGATGGGTGAGCTCCTGGTATCGCTGCTGCGCCGTCTCGTTGTCGGGGTCCAGCAGGAGAACGGTATCCAGCTCCTCGATCGCCCGTTCGGTCTCGCCCAGCTTTTCGTAGCAGTGGGCAAGCTCCATGCGAATCTCGGTGTCCTCGGGGAAGCGTTCCAGGTACTGCTCGTAGAGCGGGACGGCCTCTTCGTACAGTCCTACTTGATGGCAGATCAGCGCCAGGTTGATCCGCCCGTCCATGTCTTCAGAGTCGATTTCAACGGCGCTCCGGAGCACGTCAATGGCCTCTTGGAACTCCCCTAGCTGCCAGAGCAGGACTCCCAAGTTGCTTCGGGCCTGACTGTGGAGGGGATCCAGTTCGACCGCTTCGCGGAAGACGTCCGCGGCGGATTCGTAGTCGCCTCGCTCCACCAGCAGCTTCCCGAGGATGTTCAGCACCTCTGCGGGGGCCTGAGAGCGGCTCCGTTCCCCTTCCAGAAAGGCGATCGCCCCGTCCAGGTCGTTCTTTTCGATCATCGGGGCGAGCTTTTCTTCGAGGCGCTGGCGTTCCGCCGCCCGCTGATCCAGATCACCGACGATGCCCAGCTCGTCCAGCGCTGCAAACGGGTCGGGAACCTCCTGTTGGGCTCGGGCCGGGTTTTCGATCCCTTGAAGGATCACTCCCTCTGGGGCGCCGACCACCGGACGGGACGGCCCCTCGCTCGGCTCTTGAGAGCTCTCCTCGGAGACCGTCTCTTCGGCGAGGTCTGCCGAGAGCGCCTCGAAATCAAGGTCCAGATCGTCCAGCTCCGAAAGGTTCTCCTCCAGGCTCTCAAAGTCGATCAGGGGGGCGGTCTCCTGAGCGGCCTCCTGCTCCGGCTGAGAACGGATCGTCTCCAGGAGCTCCTTGGCGCGTGTATGGTCCGGCTCCAGGAGCAGGATCTCTTCGAGGACCGTTTCGGCCTCCTCGCGCCATCCGGCCTGGTTCAGCGCGTAAGCGAGCAGGATACGATGGTCCAGATCGGCCGGGTAGTCCAGCAGGTACCGCTCCAGGGAGGAGATCGCTTCGTTCCACATGCCCAGTTGCAAGAAGATCTGCCCCATATTGGCGGCGACGCGCGCGTCCTGCTGGACGGAGGGAAGGGCTTCCTGAAGTACGTCCAGGGCTTTAGTGCGCTCGCCGCTCTCCCAGAGGGCAAAGCCGTAGTTTGCCTTAATCATCCCTTCTTCGGGAAGCAGTTCGGTGGCTCGGCGGAGCGCCTCCACCGCCTCGCTATACCGTCCTTGCGCGTAATAGACGCGTCCCAGCTCGGCTAGCAGATAGCCGTCCTCGTTCTCCTCGAGGATCGGGCGGAGGTACTCCTCGGCAGCCTGCGCCCGTCCGTCGGCGATCAGCGCCCGGATGTAACCGATCTGCGCCTCTCGGTGCTCCGGTTGTCGGTCCAGGATCGTCCTGTAGACCTGGGCGGCTTCTGCGTGTTCGCCACGGTGGGCGTGTCGTTCCGCTCGCTGCAAGAGTGTCTCGATCGTCTCGACCGTCGGAGCCATTGTTCTTGATCCCTTCCAGCGTTCTGTTCGCCGCAGCCCTGAGGGGAGACCCCGTTCTCACACGGTTGCATCAGGAAAAATGGGCCCATCGTTGGACCTGGAGCTCGGAAAAAATTTCCGAGCGCTCTCCGCTTGACGCCTCGCGACAGCTTGACGAGAATGGATTGAGCGAAAAGCGTGCCACCGTTGATCCCTCCAAGGAGCCGATCCGATGACGTACGCGACGATGTGGACCTACCCCTGGGACCTGCTCGACGATGGCGTCGAGACGGTGCTCCGTTACTTGAAGGACGAAGTTGGGCTGGACGCCGTCAGCGTCGCGACCAGTTATCACTCCGTGGAGCATCTCCGTCCTCACACGCGGGGCGGTCGGCGCTACTTCATCGCCGACGGTGCCGTCTATTTTCGGCCGGACCCGGAGCTTTGGCAAGGGGCACCGTTGCAGCCGATCGTCTCTCCCCTCGCGCAGCGGCAGGACCCGCTGGCGCTGATCGGAGAGGCCGCTGAAAAGATCGGGATTAAGCTGGTCTCCTGGACCGTCTGCCTGCACAACTCCAATCTCGGTCGTCGTTATCCTCACGCCGTCCAGCGGAACGCCTTTGGCGACCCTTATCCGCCGTACCTTTGTCCCTCTAATCCCGACGTGCAGGATTACGTGGAGCGACTAACGAAGAACTTGGCCTCAAGGTATCCTCTGTTTGCCGTCGAGTTGGAATCGCTCTCCTTTGGGAGCTTTCCGCACTTTCACGGTCACGAGAAGGTCGGGTTTGAGCTGAGCAGCGTCGGAAGGGCTTTCCTGTCGTTCTGTTTTTGTGAGCACTGCCGCCGGGAGGCCGAAGAGGAGGGGGTCGAGGTCGCCGCGCTCCAACAATGGGTTCAGGATGTGCTCCTTCAGATCTTTGAGCGCGGAGGTCCGCTGGAGGGAGCGCCCCACATCTCCGAGCTACTCCGGGAGGACCTGCAGCGGTTCGACGCGATCCGTCGGGAGACGGTCGCGGCGCTTCATCGTCGCGTTAAGCGGGCCGTTGGCGAGCGCGCCTACGTGATCGGAATGGAGATGGGAAGTCCGTTAACAACCGGCTTTGACGGTTCGGCGATCGCTCCAATCGTGGACGCCTACGAGGTGCTGGCCTACACCACTCAGGCCGAAGTGGTCGAACAGCGCGTTCAGGCGGCGTTGCGGTTCTGCGAGCCCGACGATCTGATCGTCGGGCTGAGCGCGCTTTCGGAGCACGCGCCTTCGCCTAAGGTCCTGGCCGCCAACGTTCGCCGAGCGCTCAGTCTCGGCGTTCGGGGGTTCTCCTTCTACAACTATGGAATTATGCCCCGGCGTCATCTCCAATGGGTGGCCGAAGCGGTTCGGCAGATCCGAAAGGCCGACACGGGGAGCTAGTGGGGAAGGCCCCAGTAGGCGACTCCTGTCTTCATTCCGATGAAGCTCCAGATAGCCGCCATCAGGTATTCGCCAAGGATCAGGCCGACGAAGAACGGACGCCAGCGCCGATAGGGACCAAAGCCGCCCAGCTTGAGGACGGTTAGCTTGACCGTCCAGCCAACCAGCGTCGAGAACCAAAGGTGGTACGGCGCCCAGGTGACGCCAAGGGCGTACCCCAGCGGATGAAAGGGCCACCAAAGAAACCGCTGACGCATGAAGATCAGCAGGGCCATCACCACGCCCCCTAAGCCAGCGCTGAGCATCCCTGCTACGTTCGGCGGCTGAGGGTTAAGGATGTCCCGGAGCGGGCGATTGAGCGCGTGCGGCCCGATTCCGTAGTAGATCCATCCTTCCAGGTTGAGGGCACCGATTCGATAAATCCAATTCAGGGAGGCAGAGTAGGCCACCACGACCGCGACTAAAATCGCCAAGAGCATCCAAAGCTGAAGGCGCATCCGACGTGGATGAAGCCCGTGGATCTCCACCAACCGGAAGTTCTGCATCACATAAGGCATGAGCGATTCGGAAGACCAGTTAGGAATCGAAGAGCGATCGAAGCCCAGGAGGACCAGGTTGTTCGGCCCGACGGCCCGCGAACCGAGAAATGTCGTAAAGAACTCGTAGGGGGCAAAGCCCACGTTGACCAGAAGCAGACCTGCGTTGGTCACGTGCCAGGCGGTGACCGTTGCCAGAACCCAAAGCAGCCCGACAAACAGGACGGCCATCCAGGCCGACATCCCCATCAGCACGCACAGAAAGACCATCGCCGCCCAGGCGAGGGCCATTCCCACAAACGCCGCACGGTAGGACATCGGTTCGTCGGCGTCGTCGGTTCCGTTCTGGCCCAGCGCTCGCCGGAGGGCTCCCCAAAGGTGGGCCCGCGAGTGCCATAGCCCCCACGCCGAAAGCACCAGCACCGCCCCCATCACCTGGTGCTGGGTGTTGATCGCCGTGACGTTGAACGCTCGATAAGCGACCTCCTGAAACTTGTAAAGCGTGAAGAAGAACCAAAGGCTCAGCGACACGTCCAGGTGTAAAAAGTAGGTCACACCGACCACCGAGAAGTACAGATGTGGCCACAGCGGCCAGCCCTCCACCAACGCATTCCAGGGGCGGGTTTGGAAGAGATGGTTGATCGGGAAGTCCACCGGCACCGTTGGGATCCACGGGAAGTACTGATGCAGCCCGCGCAACAGGTGCACCAGGACCATCGCTCCAAAGGCGCTCCAAAACAGCGGCGAGCGAAACGTTGCGTTCAGGGCGCGGCCCGGTTCCACTTCGGTCAGATGGGCGGCCACCTGAACCAGCGGAAAGCCGTATCGCTCCCGTTCGATCCACTGTCGCCGGAGGAGGACGGCCCAGCAGCCCACCCCGATAAAAAAGAGCAGCCCAAAGAGAATCGCCACGGCCGCCGGGCGAGTCCAAGCGGCATAGGGGATCGGGTCGCGCGGGTCCAGCCCCTCAAAGAAGTCCCGGACCGCCTTGGAGTCGGTCACGTAGAGCCACTTCTTGAGGTGGGGAAAAACGACCTCTCGCCACTGGTTCTCCGGCGTGGCGAAATACTCCGGCGTCGCGAGATAGGGGAAGATGAACTCCATCAGGCCGTAGCCGGGAACGGCGGAGGCCGCCGTCGTCATTGCCCAAGCGATGGTCAGTTCCGCCGTTGTTAGCGGAAGCCGGGGACTCAGGCGCCTCAGGATCGGGTTGATCAGAAAGACCATCACGAGCATGAAGAAGACGGAGCCCATCGGCAGATGGTTGGCGATCAACTGTCCGACCGATGTTCCGTGCATGTACCCTCCGGCGGCGCTCTGGACGACGATCCAGAGCAAGGCGAAGGGAACTCCTCTCCAGTAGGACGGGGCGTGGAGAGCCTGCTTCATCGTTTGCTTCGGTGTCCTCAATCGGTGCGCTCCTCCGAGTGTTTGCCGCCTTTCAGGTTACGGAAGCAAGGGGGGTTGAGCAACCGCGGCGGCCTTGGAACGGGACGCCGATTTTCTCATAATAATGGCGATCGATGGGGGACGAAGTGGGAGAGTGGAACTGGTCGTTTCGCCGGATACGGAGCTTTATCTTATTACGTTGGGAATCTCTGCGCTCCTGGCCTGTGTTGCCTTTCGGCGCGCTCGGCAGGGGGACGAAGCGAGCGCCTCGTTGCTCGCGTTGCTGGTGACTCTGCTGCTGGGGTTTGCGCGGTGTTAGCGCAGGATGGCTTCCTGCCTTCGTTTTGGGGGGATCGGGGAGATGGACGAACGGTTTCCGCTGGGCCGTGGCCCGTTGGTGATGCTGATTCTGTTTTTGATCTCGTCGTTTTTTGTCGTCCGTTCGACGGTAGAGGGGGAGAAGGAAGTCCTCGAGTTTTGGGTCTTTGCGAACACGCACTACGACGAGTACAAGGCCCGCGAGGCGGCCTTTGAAGCGGCCCACCCCAACGTGGACGTGCGGATCACCAACTTCGGCGGGGCGATGCACGATAAGTTGTTGGCGGCGTTGCTGTCGGGGTTTGGGGGGCCGGACCTGGCCGAGGTGGAGATCACCTCAATCGGCCGATTCCTCAAAGGGCCGATTGATCAGGTGGGGTTTGTGGACCTCAAGCCGCGGCTGCTGCAGGAGGGCTGGTGGGATCGGCATGTCACCGCTCGCTTTGCGCCGTGGTCCTACCGGGGGCGCACCTTTGGTCTCCCTCACGATCTGCATCCGGTGGTCTTGCTCTACCGGCACGATCTATTTCAGGAGGCCGGGATTCACATGGAGGCGATCGAGACTTGGGATCAGTTTGTCCAGCAGACGCGTCCCCTGGCCGCCGATCTGGACGGCGACGGGCTTCAGGATCGGTATCCGATCGTTCTCGGCCGCCGGAGCCACAGCGATTTTTTCACACTTCTCCTGCAACGGGGCGGTGGGATGTTCGACGAGCAAGGGGAGATCATCATTGACCGTCCGCTGGCCGTCCAAACGTTGGAATGGTACGCCCGGCTATTCCGGGAGGGGGTGGCGCGGGACTACGCAGGGGTTGGGGGTTATCTGGACCCGGCCACCTTTGCGCTCCTCCGCGACGGGCTGGCCTGCTCGGTCCTCGCCCCGGACTGGTACATTGGGATCATGAAAAAGTACTTCCCGGAGATGGCCGGAGCCTGGCGGGCGCGTGGCCTCCCTCGCTGGGAGCCGGGGGGCCGACGGACCAGCACCTTTGGCGGAACGATGATCGGCATGACCGTCCAGTGTAAGAATCCGGACCTGGCGTGGGAGTACATGAAGTTCTCCTATTTCGACCGGCAAGCGCTGGTCAACCGGTATGAGAAGACCGGCATCCTTCCCCCTCTCAAGGAGGCTTGGGACGATCCGGTGTTCCATCGTTCGGATCCGTTCTTTGGTGGTCAGCAGCTGGGGACGCTGTTGATCGAGTTAGCCGAGGAGATCCCTCCTCGTTACCAGAATCCTTACTGGTCGGAGGCCGCCGACCTGTTCGACGAGGCGGTTTTGAACGTCATCGACGGGAAGATCGCGCCGGCGGACTCGCTCCGGCGACTGGCTGAACAGGTGCGCCGATTGATGGAGGAAGATCGCCTTTCCGGCTCTTGAGAGCGGTAGGGCGAAGCGCTTCCTTTATCTTCCTCAGGTCGTTTCGGTACGGTGTACGAGAGGGCGATGTTCGCTGAGCAGTGGTGAGGTGAACGATGGGGGAGGCGCTTTATCCGCCGCTCCTTCGGGCGGCGGTGCGCTATTTTGCACTCCGCGATGCCGCGGAACTAGTCTCACTGGCGGGTTCTATTGTGGCGACCCCCACGGACGTGCTCTGGGAGGCGCTTTGGTGGCGGCATCGCTCTCCTGCCTTGACAGCGGGGGCCCTGGTAAAGGCTCATCAAGAGCAACTGATATCGCTTCCCTCGGCCCTTTTGGAGCGCTGTGATGCGCTGCTGGATGCCGCCCAGCGGCGCTATATGGCCCTGCGCGCCGTCGCAACCAACATTGCCCAGGCGTTCGCCAACTCCGGGATCGCTTACTGCTTCTTGAAAGGCATGGCTCTAACGGAGCAGGTTTACCCCCAAATTGGGGGACGGGTTACCCGGCTATTCGGCGACTTAGACGTTGCCATCTCTTCCAAGAGCGCGGGGCGAGCGAGTGAACTCCTGATCTCCCTTGGTTTTTTGCACCACGGCGGGGGGGAGGATCACCGCGTCTTTGTGCTGCCGGTAGACCGCCCCTTATGGGAGGGGCTGCCGCTCTTTGAGCGTCCGGTTCGGCTCACTTCTGAACTGGAAGAGGCGATCCGGTTTGGCAGTCGTCATGTGTTCTTGGAGTTGCACGTTGGGCCGGTCTTGGGGAGAGGGCTCCTGTGGCAGCGTCGGGAGTTACCCGTTGACTCGCTGGAGGGACATCTTCTTCATGCCTGTCTGCACTACGCGAAGCATCTGATGGCCCACAGCACCCACCCGACGAGCCTGGTTGATGCCGCTTTGATCCTCAACCGTTCTGACTTTGAGGGGGCTGTATTTTTGGACTTGATCGGAGAGGATCGGGAGCTTCAACGGTGGGTTGCTGTTTCACTGGGCGGGTGTGTCGCGGCTTTCGGCGAGGAGATACTTCCTGGGTCGGTTCGGGCCGTCCGCTTCTGGCAGGGGTTTCGAGCCGGTTGTCGGTTGGGTCAGGGGGTAGCCTCGGACCATCCTTCGCTGTTTCAGAAGGCGCGTTCCTTTCTCGCTCCGGACCTTTTGTGGCTATGGGGGCCTTTTGTGCTGAACGGACTGAGAAGCCTTGGTCTTGCCTGGGCGCCGGCAGGGAGTCGTCGGCGAAGAGCGGCACGGTGGGTCTTCCGGCGGACGCTCAAGCCGCTTTTGTGGGAGGGATAGAATGAACCAACAACCTCCTTCCCTTCTTGCCGTTCGGACGAGGCCACAGGAGCTCTCGCCGAGCACTGTTGAGGAGGTGGTCCTTCTTGGCACCACCTTGCGGTGGGGGGTGAACGTCTCTCAGCTGGAACCGCTGATCCACAGCGCTTGCTCCCTCTGGCAGCGGGCTCAGGTTCCCCCGACCGGCAACGAAGGGGCGCTTTCCCTTTTTTGGTTTCCTCTGGGCGAATACGAGGCCACCACCGGCTACCTCTTTCCTCACGCCCCGGCCCGAAGCGTGCTACACCATCCGGCGGAGGGAATGGCGCTGATTCAAGACCACGTGGCTACAGTGGTCCTAACCGCCTCGGAGGTGCCCCAGCGAAGCTTTCTCCTAGGCTTTGCGCTGGAGGCCGTTTTGAAGCGGCCGCCGTTCTATCAGATTCACGCTGCTGCTGTGGAAAAGGAGGGGAGGGCCGTCCTTCTCGCGGCGGAGAGCGGAAGGGGAAAAAGCGCGCTTTCGCTCTTCTTGACCCTCTGCTGTGGCTACCGGTACTTAGGCGACGATGCGATTCTGATCGACGGAAGAACGACGGTTCTGATAGGCGCGCCGGACCGCATTGAAATTTGGCCGGAGGTGGCGGAGCTCGTCTTAGCGTCTGGGATCTCCATTCCGGAGCGGGTGATCTCCTGGAAGGGCTCCCGTCGCGGCGGGGGACGGAAAATGGTTCTTCCTGCAGAGGCGCTCTTGGGGGATCGAACAGCGGTCATGGCTCCACTCGCCGCCGTCGTGTTCCTCGAAGAGGGGGAGGACTTTGCCGTCCGGCGGGTTGCCCCTTCGCGGGCCAGAGGTCTCTTGCGCCCCGTTCCGCTGTTTGGGCGACGAAGCTTGGTCTGGGGCTGGCGTCCAATTGCTGAACGCTTGGTCCGGTCGGTGCCCTTTCTCTCCCTTCGGATTGACCATCCCTCCGATCCGCGCGAAAATGCCCGGCGGTTCGATGCGGTTCTCCAGGAGGTGTTGTTCTCAGCCTGACGGGTCAAGTCAGGGTTGGTTCGCAAAAGGGGAGGTGTGCTCCGGTGAACTTCTGGCGTCAACAGACCAAGTGGGCTCCCTATCTGTTCGTCTCGCCATTCTTCATCCTCTTTGCGATCTTCATGGTTTATCCGCTGCTCAGCTCCATTTGGCTCAGCTTCCATCAGAGTCGGGGGTTTCAGTATCAGGTCTTCGTGGGGTTGGAGAACTTCGCTCGACTCTTTCGAGATCCGCTCTTTTGGAAGTCGCTCCGGAACACGTTCTACTTTGCGGCGGGGACTTTTCTCATTCAGCTTCCGTTGGCACTGTTGCTGGCGCTGATCGTCAACTCCAGGCGAATCAAAGGCCGAAACTTCTTTCGGTTGGCCTTCTTTTCGCCGGTCCTGATCTCCGGGGTCTTTATTGCGATCATCTTCGCGCTGGCCTACGACGCCCGTTCTGGGCTGGTCAACGATATGCTGAGCCGACTCTTGCCCAAGCGGGTGTTGATCCCCTGGCTTGAGAACGAACGGTGGGTGATGCCCGCCGTCATTCTGGCCGGCGTCTGGCGATGGACCGGCTTTAACATGATCTACTTTTTAGCCGGACTGCAGGGGATCCGTCAGGAGCTTTATGAAGCGGCGGCCGTGGATGGCGCCAACGCCTGGCAGGCCTTCCTTCATGTGACGCTTCCTTCTTTGCGGCCGGTGATCACCTTTGTGCTGGTCTTTTCGATGATTGGGAGCCTTCAGCTGTTCGACCTTCCCTACGTGCTAACCAACGGGGGCGGAGGCCCAAACGACGCTGCCACGACGATCGTCATGTACCTTTATCGACACGGGTTCCAGTTTGTGAACCTGGGGTATGCCGCGACGATCGGGTGGGTGCTGTTCGGCATTTTGGTGGTCGTCTCTTTGATTCAGCTTCGGGTGCTGCGCTTTGGCCGGGAGGAGGAAGCATGAGCCGAAGGCGCCTTTGGAATCGTCTTCTGCTGGTCCTGGCCCATCTGGTGCTGATCGCCGTTGCGGTCGCCGTTCTGTTGCCGATGATCTGGCTGGTGGCCTCGTCGTTTAAGACCTCCGGGGAGCTTTTTCAATCGCCGCCGACCTTCTGGCCCAAGGAGCCGACGCTGGAGAACTTCCGACGTCTTTTTGTCGAGGTTCCCTTCTGGCGCTACTTTGTCAACTCGGTCTTCCTTTCGACAGCGGCGACGCTCGCCTCGCTGTTCTTTTCGACGCTGGGGGGGTTCGGTTTCGCCAAGTACCGCTTTCGGGGGCAGGGCGTTCTTTTTGGAATTCTCCTGGCCTCGATGATGATCCCGTTTGAGGTATTGTTGGTGCCGCTGTTTAAGCTGCTCCGAGATATCGGGTGGCTGGACACTTACTGGGGGGTGGTCGTCCCCTTCATGGCGGGGGGATTTGGAATCTTTCTGATGCGGCAGTTTATTGTTTCCGTCCCCGACGATCTGATTGACGCGGCGCGGATTGACGGTTGTAGCGAGTTTGGCATCTACTGGCGGGTGGTGCTGCCGGTGATTAAGCCGGCGGTCGGAGCGTTGACGATCTTTATCTTTTTGGGGCAGTGGAACAGCTACCTTTGGCCGCTGATCGTCCTTCGGGACGATGCCAAGTACACCCTTCCGATCGGCCTGGCCAATCTGATCGGCGTTTATCAGCAGGAGTACGGCATGTTGATGGCCGGAACGCTGATTGCGCTGATTCCGATCATCACGCTGTTTTTAGCGATGCAGCGGGAGTTTGTTTCGGGAATTACCTTGGGCGCAGTCAAGGAGTGATCGGATGGCGCAACGTCCCGTTCCTCGAGAGCACGGCGCGTGGATGATGCTCCTGGTGCCCTACGCGCTTGGATTGGTCGAGGGACCAGAGCACCGATTGCGGCTGGGCTTGGACTGGCTGGGTGGGCTACTCTTTTTTCTCGGAGGGTTCCTCACGCGGGCGCCGTTGGTCGCTCTGCTCACCGAGCGGCCGGAGCGTCGCGTTGGCGTGGGGCGCTGGCTTTATCGGACCGGGACTATTACGATCGCCGGTGCTGTGTTGGCGGCGCACAGTCCCAACCGGGCTTTTTTGGCCCTCTGGGGTGGAGTCGCGCTTCTCCTCTTTCTGCTCTATCTGGGGTTTTGCCTGGCGCGGGCGCAACGCAGCCTACTGGGGGAGCTGATCGGCATCCTCGGACTGACAACGGCCGGCCCAATCGGCTATGCCCTGGCCCTGGGAACCGATGAGACCCGCGCGTTGGTCCTGTGGGTGGTGCCCACGCTCTACTTTGCCTCGAGCATCGGGTACGTGCGCTGGCGGGTCGACCGCTGGAAGGCTCAGCGGCGCGGTGAGCCTCCAAGGAGGGAACTTTTGGCCGCCGTGATTGGTGGCTATGTCGTCGCTGTCCTTGGAACAGCGGGGCTAGGAGTGATCGGCTGGCTTCCTCCGATAGCGGTCGTTGCTCTGATGCCGATCCTGGGGCGGCATCTCTGGGACCTGTTCGGGCGTACCCCTTCAGTCGTTCAGGTGGGAGTGAGTGAGATTCTGCTGTCACTCCTCTTTTTCTTCTTGGCCGCCCGATTCCTCTGAGCCACCCAGAATCAAGAAGGTGGAGCGGTACTCTCCCGGTTCCAGATGCTCGGTTTCTCGTTCTGGGCCGCCGCTCCATTCCAGGAGGACCGGTTCTGGGGTTCGGATGAGGCCTGCCCCCGTCCGTCGGTCCAGCGAAAGGTCGATCGGCCGGGAGGCGCGAAGCGTTCGGTTCCCTTCGAGTCGTAGTTCGCGGAACCCCATCGCCCACAACCGCCGCCCGACGGCGCAAGCCACCTCCGCCGAAACGCTCCATCCATCTAGCTTCAACTCGCCTAGGCCGCAGAGCGCCGGGCCTAACTGGACGCTTAGGCCGCTGGGCCTAGGGCCGGCGGTAGAACGGTAGGGGCTCCAAGCGGTCGTCGTCTCGACGGCGCCGGCGGGCCATTCATCCCAGCGGGGGCGGTCGGTTCCCATCCAGAGCTCGCCGCCCTCCTGCCGAAGGCGAAGAAGTCCCTCTTCCATCTCTTCCACACGCACCCCACTCGCGAACTCCCACAGGCCGCTCCAGCGCTCGGCCAGTTCCGGATCGCGCCGCTCCCAGAGGGCAAAGAAATGCCCCACGCGCCAGAGGAGATGGCGCCGGTACCCCTCTCCTTCCAGGAGGAGATAGCCAAAGCCGTCCAGCTCTGCCGTCCAAACGCGCCGAAGCTCAGAAGGTGCCTCCTTCCAGCCGCCGTTCTGGAGCCAAGGAAGGCCGCGCCAGGTCAGCCACCGGAGGGAAAGTCCGGGCCCCCAGAGGGCCAGATATTCGTTCAGCGGGTCCAGATCGGCGCGGAGGGCGACCAATGCTGGCGTCGGTTTCCCTGATCGGAAGAGACGGGGAATCTCACGGGGCGGCGTAGGGAGCCGATCCGGAACGTAGGCGCCGGTGTACCAGTTCCAGCTCCACCGGGGGCGGTCTGGAGAGTAAAGCGGCTCTGGCTCGCCTCGACGCATCCAACGCCGGAGCCAGAGCGGCTCTCCACTGTCCAGAAAGGCCGCGATCTTCAACAGGACGTTCTGGGCGTGCTCCCAATCGGCGCGTGAGATGACCGGCTCCTGCCGGTTGTCGGTCAGGGCAAAGGCCTCCAGGGCCAGCTCTCGCAGCCGTTCGTCTTCCAGAACGTCGTACGCCTCCATTTCAAAGAGGAAGCTCAGCCACTGGTCCACCACCAACCAATCGCGCAGGCCGTCCGGCCGGCGGCCCGGGTCGCTCCGGATCAGGAGCCTCCGGAGCGCCTCGGTGTGAGATGCGTAGGGGTTTGTCCCCCGGAACCGCTCCCAGAACCGGCCTAAGCGATGAAGGAACAACCCCGCGGTGACCGTCGCGCGGTCTATCCCCTCTAGCGAGGGGAACGCCTCTGCGACCGCCTCTCCGACACGGTGCAAAAACTCAGCGATCTGCTCTCGGAAGGGATCGGTATAGCTTGGATGGGTGACCGCCAGGTTCCAGGCGGTGATCAAGTGCCAGAGCGCTAGCAGGGAAGACTCCCCTGTGCACCACTCCTCGACCGGGCGCTCCAGCGCCGGCCGCAACACCTGAGGGAGGACCTCGCTCCAGCGCTCCTCATCGCTTTGGTATTGGTACAATGCGTAGTCGGCAGCCAGTCCCAGCGCCAGCGTCGGATCGGCCTTTGCCTTCTCGAGGATCCGTTCCAATTCCGCCGGCGAGGGCGTCCAGCGGCAGTTCTCCGTCGAAGCGGCAAAGTTCAACCGGCGAAGGAAGAAGATCCCCTCTCGCCAGTAGGTGACTTCGGAGAAGCTCCGATGGAGCTGGATCACCATCTCGTGGACGGCTTCGTAGTCCGAGCCGCCCAGCAACAGCACGTGTCGGCCGTTAGCCAGCGGGTTCCAGAGCGTCCGAGCCTCCGCGCCGCCAATCCCTGGATAGGCCGCGTCGGTGAAGCAAAGGTGGCGCGCATAGAGCCTCAGAATGGCCGGGTTGTCCAGAATGCTCCCAAACAGGATCAGATGGTACCGCTGCCAGTCGGTCTCTTCCAGTTGTTCGGGCCGACGCTGTTCCGGCTCGACGCGGGTGTACTCGCGAACCCGGACGCAAAAGCGATGGGCCAGCTCCTCCCAACGGGGCTTCCCCGGCGCGACGACTAAGCAGAGCGGTTGTCGCTCGTCGGTCAGCGGAACGCCGGACCAGGGGGAGGCTTGGGGCGTCATCAGGAGCTCCTCTCAGCGAGCTGCTCCCGCACCATTCGCCGCTCCGGGGCCGATCGGCGAAGGTACAGCGGCGCCAGCTCAAAGGCCGACTCTTTAGAGACGGGCCGTTGGCGTTGGCGTCGCAAGGCCAGAATGCCTACGGCGCTAGGATGACACCAGGCCGCCGCAGCGTCGGCAAACTGGACCCCGCCGCCCAGCCGAGCGACGATCTCCTTTTGGTAGTGCTCGATCCCTTCTCCAACAATAAGAGCCTCCGGAGCGACGCCCTGTAAGGCCTCGCTCAGCGGGAGACAGACCGGCTCCCGCGCCGGGCGAAGGTGACCAAGCTCGGTCTCCTCCGGGGCCGGCTCATAATAGCCCGCGTAGACCTCCTCTTCGCGTGCGCCCAGAAGGATCAGAACCGGTCGGGCGCTCTGCCGCAGGCCAAAGGCGATGGCGTCCAAGGTGGAGACCCCTTGAACGGGCACCTTCCAGCCATAGGCCATCGCTTTGGCTGCGGTCACGCCGATCCGCAAGCTGGTAAAGGCTCCCGGTCCGTGGGCAACGGCGACCAGATCAGGGCGCCAGTCCCTCCTTCCCAGGCGATGGAGGAGGTCTTCCAGTGTTGGAAGGAGCCGCTCCGAGTGGGTGCGGTGCATCTCAAGGAGCACTTCCGCCAAAAGCGATTCGCCTTCCAGGAGGGCCAGGCCGCCCAGATGGGTGCCGGTGTACAGCGCTAAGACCTTCATGGCGTCCTGCTCCCAAGGTCCAGATCGGCGAAGCGGGAATCGCCAAACAAGGCGATCCGCCGAGTGGACTCGCCCTCGATTTCGATCCGGAGCCACACGGCCCGTTGGGGGATGACCGTCGGGGCGCGGTCGGCCCACTCAACGACGGCGACGCCTCCGGCCTCGAAGACCTCTTCCGGCGCCAGGTCGGCCGCCTCCTCCGGTCCGCTGAGCCGATAGAAGTCGAGATGATACAACGGCAGCCGTCCTCCGTCGTACCGTTGCAGGAGGACAAAGGTGGGGCTGGTCACTCGGTCCTTGGAGCCCAGTCCCCGCGCGATGCCCCGGACCAAGCAGGTCTTGCCCGCCCCGAGGTCGCCGACCAGTGCGAGCACGTCGCCGGCGCGGAGCTGTTCAGCGATCTGCTCTCCCAGTCGTTCGGTCTCTTCGGGGCTTTGAGTCTTCCAAACGACAACGGCCTGGGCCGTCGTCTGGGCGCCGTTGCTCATGGGTAGTTCCGCCAGCCCTTCTCTTGGAGTTGAGCGTCCTTCTGCTGGACCGACTCAGCCATCCGTCTTCGATACGCCTTGAGGGCTTCAGCGAGCTGGGGGTCGGAGAGCGCTAACAGCGCCACAGCAAACAGGGCGGCGTTTTGCGCTCCGTGGGTACCGATCGAAAAGGTGGCCACGGGAATGCCCGGCGGCATCTGGACCGTCGAATAGAGGGCGTCTACGCCGTTCAGGGGACCTCCCTCGATGGGGACGCCCAGGACCGGCAGTGTCGTGTGGGCCGCTGCAACCCCGGCCAGGTGCGCCGCCCGACCCGCGCCGCAGATCAGCACCCGAAGGCCTCGCTCCTCTGCCGATTCAACGTAGCGGCGCACCAGCTCCGGCGTCCGGTGGGCGGACATCACCCGAATCTCATAAGGGACTCCGAACTCCTCCAGGACGGCCGCTGCGCGGCTCATCGTAGGAAGGTCCGAATCGCTGCCCATCAAGATGCCAACCCGTGCCAAGGTGCTGCTCATGAAGCCCCTTTCGTTTTAGTGGGTTTAAGAAGGGAGGGTCAACTGCGTTGCAAGGCGCGGTAGGCAATGTCGCGCCGGTAGTAGGCGTCCTGGAAGGTGATCTTGGAACAGGCCCTGTAGGCTCGTTCCGCCGCCTCGCGGACGGTGGGCCCTAGGGCGGTGACGCCTAGAACTCGTCCTCCAGCAGTGACGATCTGGCCATCCTCTCGTTTGGTTCCGGCGTGGAAGAGAACCACGCCCTCGATCGCTTCGGCCTCTTCTAGGCCGCGAATGGGAAAGCCGGTCCGATACTTGCCCGGGTAGCCGCCTGAAGCCATCACAACACAGACCGCCGCCTCTGGACGCCACCGAAACAGGCTCTCTTCTAGTCGTCCCTCCAGGGCGGCCTGAAGGATCGGCACCAGATCGGAGTCCAGACGGGGAAGGATCGCCTGCGCCTCCGGGTCGCCGAGTCGACAGTTGAACTCCAGCACCTGGGGGCCTTCGGCGGTGATCATCAGCCCCACATAGAGGACGCCGGTGTAGGGGCGGCCCTCTTGGGCCATTCCCCGCAGGGCCGGCGTGACGATCCGTTCCATCACGAACCGGTGCACAACCTCGTCCACCACCGGCGCAGGCGAGTAGGCGCCCATGCCTCCGGTGTTTGGGCCACGGTCTCCTTCGTAGATCGGCTTGTGGTCTTGGGAGCTAGCCAGCGGAACCGCCCGTTCTCCGTCACAAAAGACCGTGAACGACGCCTCCTCTCCCTGAAGGAAGTCCTCGACGACGACCCGGTCGCCTGCGTCGCCGAACTCCCGCGCGACCATGATCCGCTCGATCGCCTCCTCGGCCTCCTGGAGCGTCTTGCAGACGATCGCCCCCTTTCCGGCGGCCAACCCGCTGGCTTTGACGACGATCGGCGCCCCCTGCCGGCGAACGTACTCCCGGGCCGGCTCCGGGCGGTCGAAGACTTGAAACCGAGCGGTGGGGATCCGATGCCGGGCCATAAACTCCTTGGCGAACTGCTTAGACCCCTCTAGCTGGGCGGCCTGAGCGTGAGGGCCAAAGATCGCCCGTCCGCGCTTCTGGAAAGCGTCCACGATCCCGGCGACCAACGGCGCCTCCGGGCCGACGACGGTTAAGTCTATGCCTTCGGCCTCGACCCAGTTCAGCAGCTCGGAGAAGTCTCCTTCCAGGGGAAGGCTGCGGCACTCGGCCAGCTGGGCGATCCCTGCGTTACCGGGAACGGCGTAGAGCTTGCTAACCGCGGGGCTTTGAGCCAGCTTCCAGGCGATGGCGTGTTCCCGTCCTCCGCCGCCGATCACAAGACACTTCATCGGGCGTACCCTTAGCCTTCTGAGGGTTCTAGATCTTCAGGGCGCACCAGACACTTGCCCATCATCTTCCACTCTTCGAGGTAACCGTGTTTTTTGTAGAAGGCGACCGCGCGTCCGTTCTGGGCGTTGACGTTCAGGGCGATGAACAGTCCGCCCTGTTTCCGGACGAAGTCTTCAGCATGCTGGAGCAGCATCGCGGCGCATCCGGTCCCCCGATGCTCTCGCTTGACTCCCAGGTCGAAGACATATCCTTGCGGGAGCTGGGAGAAGTCGTCGTGGGCGGGCCAGAGGACAATGATGTAGCCGACCGGCTCCCCCTCCTCGGTTTCGGCGATCGTCGTGTAGACCGTGTCGTACTTGTTCATCTCTGCCAGGCTGCGTTCGGTCCAGGCGTCCATCGCCTCGATCACCTCTTGGGTGGTCATCCCGGCGATGCGGAGGATCGGGGCGTTGTGCATGTAATTTTGTCGCCGGAGCGTGCGGATGAACTCCTCATCCGCTTCGTTGGCCGGTCGGAGCCGGTACCGGGCCATGCCGAAAACCTCCTTGTGCCGTTTTAGTGCCAAAAGTGCCGAACGCCGGTGAAGATCATCGCCGCCTCGCCTGCATCAGCAAGACGGATGGAGTCCTCGTCTCGGATAGAGCCGCCGGGCTGAACAAAGGTTCGAATCCCGTAGGCCAGCCCTAAAGCGACCGCATCCCCAAAGGGGAACATCGCATCGGAGGCTAAGACGGCTCCGCCCGCCTGGACCCCAGCCTGCTGGAGCGCAAGGCGGGCCGACTCGATGCGGTTGGGTTGACCGGCTCCCATTCCCAGCAGGGCTTGGTCCTTGACGACGACGATCGCGTTGGACTTAACGTGCTTGACCGCCTTCCAGGCAAAGAGGATGTCCGGCCACTCCTCCGGATCGGGCTGCCGCCGAGTGACCACTCTCCACCCCTCGGGCCGCTCCTCAAGCGTGTCCGGAGACTGGACCAGAACCGCCCCGGCCACCGATCGAAGGCGCCACCCCTTTTCTTCCGGCGGGGGGAGCCGAAGGATGCGCAGGTTGGGGCTGCGCCGGAGCCGCTCTAACGCGGTCTCGCTGAAATCCGGAGCCATGACGATTTCAACAAAGAGCCGCTGGCCGCTGGTCGGGTGCTTGGCCGTGCGGATAGCCCGTGCCGTCGCCTCGTCCACCTCGCAGTTGAAGGCGATGATCCCTCCAAAGGCGCTGATCGGATCGCACTGGAAGGCGCGGCGAAACGCCTCGGCAGGGTCCTCTCGACTGGCCAGCCCGCAGGGATTGGCGTGCTTGATGATCGCACAGGTCGGCTCGGAAAACTCCCAAACGGTGGACCAGGCGGCATCGGCGTCCAGGATGTTGTTGTAGGAGAGCTCTCTGCCGTGAAGCTGCTCCATTTGGGTCCAGGGGCCCTCCTCTCCGACGATCCGGTAGAAGGCCGCCTGTTGATGCGGGTTCTCTCCATACCGCAGCGCCTGGAGGCGATGGAGCGAAAGTGTCAGCCGCTTAGGCGGGCCTTCCGGCTCCTCGGAGAGCTGGCGGGAGAAGTAATCGGCAATCGCCGCGTCGTACTCGGCGGTGTGGACAAAGGCCGCGTAGGCCAGGCGACGACGGGTCTCCTCGGAGAGCTGCCCAGTTGTGCGAAGCTCCTCCAACACCGGTTCGTACTGATCAGGATCGGTGACGACGCCGACGAACGCGTGGTTCTTTGCTGCCGCTCGGATGAGTGTCGGGCCGCCGATGTCGATGTGTTCGATCGCCTCCTCCCAAGAGACGCCGGGCCGCTGAACCGTCTCTCGAAACGGGTACAGGTTCACGACAACCAGGTCAATCGGCCGAATCCCGTGGGCCTGAGCCTGCGCCATGTCTTCAGGCCGGTCGCGTCGGGCGAGAATTCCTCCGTGAATCTTCGGGTGGAGGGTCTTGACCCGGCCTTCCATCATCTCTGGGAATCCGGTGTACTCGGAGACCTCGACAACGGGGACCCCTGCTTCTTGGAGTGTCCGCGCCGTTCCACCGGTGGAGAGGATCTCTACGCCCAAAGCGACCAGCCCCTGGGCGAACTCGACCACCCCTCGTTTGTCCGAGACGCTGATCAGCGCTCGTTGTACTTGCCCCATTGGTTGCGATCCTCCCCCTTGGATGAGCGAATTTCTACGGCCCGCGGCCCGGAGACCACCTCGCCAATGAGGATCGGCGCTTCGCCCCGCTCGTGGAGGAGAGCCACGGCGGCCTCCAGATCGGAACGGGCTAGGACGATCACCATTCCGATCCCCATATTGAAGACACGGAACATCTCCGATTCTGGAACCTCACCCGCCCTTTGGAGATAGCCGAAGATCGGCGGCGGCGTCCAGGTAGATCGATCCACCACGGCGCGGCATCCTTCCGGGAGGATACGGGCCAGGTTCTCCGGCAGTCCTCCACCGGTGATGTGGGCCATTCCTCGCACCGGCACGGTCTCCATCAGCTCAAGGCACGGTGCAACATAGCTGCGGTGGGGTTTGAGGAGCTCCTCGCCGACGGAGATTCCCAGGCCGGGGATCTCGTCCCGAACGGAGAGCCCTACGCGCTCAAACAGAATTTTGCGCGCCAGGGTATAGCCGTTCGTGTGAAGCCCGACGCTGGGCAGTCCGACCAGCACGTCCCCGGGCCGAATCTGAGCG
Source organism: Candidatus Poribacteria bacterium (assembly GCA_026004875.1). Classification (GTDB taxonomy): domain Bacteria; phylum Poribacteria; class WGA-4E; genus BPJZ01. Next base: position 75,694 of record BPJZ01000013.1, read on the forward strand.
CCGGTGATGAGCCGTTCTCGCTCCACGGCGCCGACGATCGTCCCGACCAGGTCGTACTCTCCTGGTGCGTAAAGGTCGGGGAGCTCGGCCGTCTCACCGCCGATCAGCGCGCAGCCCACCTCCTGGCAGCCGCGCACCAGGCCGCGCAGGATCGCCTCGACCACTTCCGGCCGGAGCCGCCCGATTCCGATATAGTCGAGAAAGAACAGCGGGCGGGCGCCCTGAACGAGGATGTCGTTAGCGCAGTGAGCGACAATGTCGTACCCGACCGTATCGTGCCGATCCAGGGCGAAGGCGATCTTCAACTTGGTGCCGACGCTGTCCACGCTGGAGACTAACACCGGTTCCCGGAACCCCTGAAGAGCGAACAGCCCTCCAAAGGTGCCCAGCTCGCTGAGCACCTCAGGAGAATAGGTGCTCTGAACCAGCCCCTTGATCCGCTGGAACGCTTGGGCCTTCGCCTCCAGGTCCACCCCCGCCTCTCGGTAGGTCAGCGGATTTCCTGTTGAGGGGCTAGGATTATCCTTCATCGCTGTGCTCGGTTCCTTCCGCATCGTGGTGGGGCAACGGATCGGATGAGTTCTCCCAGAGCCGATCTAAAAACGCCGCTCGTCGCTCTGCAAGCCGTTGTTGGGCCTGCTGATGAGCGCGGCGGAGGTAGGCGACAAACCCAACCGCAGCGCCGGAGCCCAGAAAGACCGCCGTCCAACCGAAGCTGATTCCTAGCCAATTATAGAGCAGAATCCCCAGCAGAGCCCCTCCCAACAGTAGCCCTAGAAACGGTCGCAGGTGGGGACTCGACGTGCCGGCGCGGAGCACGTCGTTGAAGGAGCGGGGCGGACGCCGGAGGCGCTGAGAGGGACGACGGGTTCGGTTCATCGCTGATCGCGTCAGTTGCGGTCTCGATTGTGACTGAAATCAAAGCTGAGCTGCTGAATGTCCTGGCCTTCGAACTCCAGCGGGTACCGTCCGCTGAAGCAGGCGGTGCAGTAGGTGGCCGGCTCCTTGACGCAGGTGAGCATCCCTTGAATGCTCAGGTACCCCAGCGAGTCGGCGCGAATGTACCGACGGATCTCCTCAAGGGTGTGATCGCTGGCGATCAACTCCGTCTTGGTTGGGAAGTCCACCCCATAGAAGCAGGGGTAGCGGGTGGGCGGGGCGGCGATCCGGACGTGCACCTCGGTGGCTCCAGCGTTTCGAATTCGCTTGACCAGCTTGCGCATGGTGGTTCCACGCATCAGCGAGTCGTCCACGAGGACGATCCGGCGGCCGGCGACCACGTCGCGAATCGGGTTCAACTTCATGCCGACCTGCTTCTCCCGCATCCGCTGCTGGGGTTCGATAAAGGTCCGTCCGACGTACTGGTTGCGGGCTAAGGCGAACTGGAAGGGAATGCCCGACTCTTGAGCGTACCCGAGGGCGGCCATGTTGGCTGAGTCAGGGATTCCGGTCACCAGGTCGGCTTCGGCGGGCGCTTCGCGGGCCAGTTGGCGGCCAAAGGCCAGCCGCTTGAGGGCGACCGATTCGCCAAAGACGACACTGTCTGCGCGGGCCAAATAGAGCAGCTCAAAGATACAGTGGGCCCGTCGCTCAAAGAGCGGCAGCCGGAAGGAGTGGACTTGAGGGCCGCCCTCAGAAAGAGAGACCAGGACCATCTCCCCCGGCTCCACCTCCCGCTCGATCGTCGCGTCCACCGCGTCCAGGGCGCAGGTCTCCGAGGCGAACAGGATCGCCCCTTCCAACTGTCCCATCCACAGCGGGCGGAAGCCGCTCGGGTCGCGCACGGCGACCAGGAGGCGCGGACTCATGCACAGCAGGGAATAGGCGCCTCGAATCTCCCGGAGCGCATCCACGATCCGATCCTCCAAGGAGCGGGCCGGAGAGGCTCCGATCAGATGGGCGAAGACCTCCGTGTCGCTAGTCGTCACGAAGATCTGCCCTTCAGACTCCATCTTCCGGCGGAGCTGAAAGGCGTTGACGAAGTTCCCGTTGTGGGCGACCGCGATCGGGCCGCGCGCGTACTGGGCGACAAACGGCTGCGCGTTCTGGAGGGTGCTGGAGCCGGCGGTCGAATACCGGTTGTGTCCAACGGCCAGATGTCCCCGGAGGTGCTCCAGGTTTCCTCCCCGGAAGACGGTTCCAACCAGCCCCATTCCTCGGTGTTGGTAGAAGCTTCGGCCGTCGGAGCTGACGATTCCGGCGCTCTCTTGGCCCCGGTGCTGGAGGGCAAAGAGCCCCTGGTAGGTGATCCAGGCGGCCTCTGGATGGCCAACGACGCCGAAGACGCCACACTCCTCGCGCGGTTTTTCCCCAAGATCGCTTGCAGCGGCAAACGCGCGTTCAGGAAAGGTCCGGCTCATGGCTTTGGAGCAGTTCCCTTCGGAGCGGAGCCACGTGGAGCGCCAACACGGCGCCCAACGGCATCGCCAGGAGGATCAACACTTCAGCGGGCACCCCCAAACCCAGCAGTGCCCGAACCGGAGCGGTGACGACATACTGAACTAGGCCCAACAGGATCAACAGCAGCCGAACGGGAAGGGAGAGCTGACCGCCGAACATGATCGCGTTCCAGTCCATTTCAATCAGCGAGAGGAGCGCAATCACCGCCGGGGAGCCAAGAAACGCCGCCTCGTAGACCTTCGAGCGAAGTCGGGGAATCTCCTGGCCCCAGCGGCTTCGGGCCCGCCGATAGAGCGGTTCTCCCACCCCGATGACCACCCCGGTGCACAGCAAGGCGATCGCCAGGATGCTCATCAGCGCCGCCGACCAGGGACCCCGTGCCAGCTGACGCAAGCCGTACTCGCCGATCGCCCACGCAGCGCCGCCGAGCAACAAGCCTCCGGCCAGCCCGGTGAAGTAGTCGGCGAGAGCCGTCCGCAATCGCCCTTCCATCGAAGACCTCTTGATTCGCCCCCAAAGATCGTCCGCGCCTGTATTGGTATCGTTATGCTACCGCCCCTTGGCAGTCGAGTCAACCGGTGCCGGCGGCTCCTCGGACCGCGCCTAACTAACTTGCTCCTCCGCCCTCTATGGCCTTATCGGTGAGGCCCCTTGCGGGCTTCACTCTTCTGAGTCATCCTTTAATGACGACAAAGGATTACTGTCCTAAGGGATCGTCCAGCTGCCGCGCTGGGGACAGGTCCGGTGAGAGAGTTGCTGAGGGACATGGGGGGACGCCGATTCGGATGGGCGGTCTCTCTTCTATTCCTGATCGGTAGTTTCGTTCGGGGCGACTCGGTTCTCATCCATTTTGTAGGCGACGTGATGATCGCCCGCCGCTTTGAGGAACCGGGTTCCGTTCTTCGGGAGGAGGGACTCGAGGCGATCTTCAACCCGACGCGTCCGATCCTCCTTTCTGGAGATCTGGGCGTTGCCAACCTGGAGACGCCGCTGACCACTCGAGGGTGAGCCCCATCCGGTCAAGCGCTACACCTTTCCGCACCGATCGCGGCGTACGCGGTCGGACTTCGAGCCGCCGGGATCAACGTCGTCAACCTCGCGAACAACCACCTGCTGGACTACGGGGAGGTCGGCCTGCGGGACACCCTCGCTGACACCCTTCAGGCTGTGGGCAGTCGGTCTCACTTCGGAGCGGGGATGGACATCGAGCAGGCCGCCCGAGCCGTTGGTAATCTGACCGTCCGGGGACTCCGGCTGGGATTCCTGGGGTTCACCAGCGTTACCGGTCGAGGTGCTCTATGGACCGCTCCTACTCCTGGGATGCGGGGGTCGGGAAAGGCCGGGAGCGATGCCGCTGGACCCCGAGCACGTCTGATCGCGGGGAGTTCAGCGGCTCCGCTCCGATCGTGGACGTCCTGGTACGTCATCTTCCACTCCGGCGTACAGAGTTCCAGCCGGGAGCCGAGCGAGTATACGCGCGCGAGATGGCTCACCTGGCCGTGGACGCCGGCGCCGACCTGGTCGTTGCCCATCATCCCCATGTCCTCCAGGGCTTCGAGGTGTACCGGGGAAAGCTGATTGCTTACAGCCTGGGCGACTTTATCTTCGATAAGGAGGAGTACGAAACGCTACCAACGGTGGTTCTAGCCTGTCGGGTCGGTCCTGAGGGGGTGGAGGAGGCCTACTTTCATCCGGCGTTCATTGAAGATTACGTTCCCAAGCCGGTAGTCGGCGAGGCCGCCGATTGGGTCGTCCGCCTGCTGGCGGAGCTCTCCGCCCGCGAGGGGACCGTCGTCCTCCCGGAAGGGGAGGTGGGCCGGATCGTTCTGGACCCCTCGACCGGAGTCGAAGAGAGGACGACTCGCCCGATTTCCCTTCCCCTTCGCGCCCTGTCGGGGGGATGTCTCTTCTACTCCGAGCCGGTTTGGCTCGCCCCTGGCGAGTTTCTCGCTGGGCTGGACGCTGAGGGAGAGGCCAGCGTCCAGGTGGGAACGGACCTCCTTGTCTTTGGTGGATTCGAAGCGGACGGCGCTACGCTCTGGGAACTGAATAGCCAGGACGAACAGATAGACTCGACGGTTGCCTGGGAGGGACTCCAATCGCTGCGGCTTACTCGGACCAACGCGAACACGTCTCGAGTCCAGGTGCGGCTCAAATCGAAGCCGCCGGTGTTGCCCGAACGCTCCTACACGCTGACGGGAGCGGTTCTGACCGAAAATGCTCAGCAGGCGACGGTCGCCGTCCGCTGGTATCAAGGACGGGAGTCCGGATTGATCCGCCAAGACGATGTGGTGGCCCTCACCGGTACGAGCCCCTGGACGCCGTTCTCCGTCGAGCTGATGCCCCCTCCTGAGGCGAAATTATGTGGATATCTTCTGCATGCTTTATCCCCCTGAAGCGGGGGAGGGGGTCGCTTGGTTCGACAGTCTCCGCTTGATCGAGTGGGAGGTCCCTCGTCCGGTGCCCTTCTCGCTTCGTACTCCCAACGACAAGGCGGTATTCCGGCTGGTTGGCACCCGGCAAGAAACCCCCTCCGCCTGGATGGAGGTCGTCCGATATCGATTCATTCCACCGATCGCCGATCCCTCGGAGACGCTCGCCTCCGATCTGAACGGCGACGGTGTAGTAGATATTATGGATCTGGTGACGGTAGCGCGCGCCTTTGGGACAAGAGGAGTCGCCAGCGCAGGACGTCAATAAGGATGGGGTGGTCAACATTATTGATCTCGTTCTGGTCGCCGGTGACTTTGGCCGCTCTCAAGCGGCAGTGGCTCTCCGTCTTCCCCGGCCCGACGATCGCGAGCGTCTTCTGGAGTGGATTCGGGAGGCCGTTCGCTATGACGACGGCTCTCCCCGCTATCGGCAAGGCCTGGAGACGCTCGTTCGGCTAGTTACTTCGTTTTCTTCTCCTTCTGCTACTGCTTTGCTTCCCAACTATCCCGAGCCGTTCAACCTGGAGACCTGGATTCCGTTCCGACTTGGCGAGGCGGCCCCTGTCGTCGTAGAGGTCTACGATCTCACCGGCCGCTTTCGTGCCGGCTCCTACCGCGCCTTTGGTCGAATGCTCCTTTTGAAGTAAGCCCGTTCTCGGGGAATTCCCCGGGCATCGGTGCTCCCCTTGGCTCTTCTGATCTTCTGGCGGCGGGACGATGGGAAGCTTGCGGGGCGCGAAGGGGAGAGAAGCCTCCCCCTTCGCCGGATCGTCTGTTTCCAAGCCGCTCAGGACCCCGGCGGCGGAGAACTGGGTAGGTGCGGAGGCATCGAGACGTCGGCGATCGGCTCTCCGACGGTGTCCTCCCGCTGAGGTCTCTCCGGGGGCAGCAGTGCCAGGTTGAGCACCTGCAGCATCCGCTGGACCGGATGGATCCGCATGTCTTTGCGGATCTCCGCCGGGATATCTTCGAGGTCTTTCAGGTTGTCCTTGGGGATGATTACCTCCCGAATGCCGACCCGGTGGGCGGCCAGGAGCTTCTCTTTCAAGCCGCCGATGGCCAGGACGTTCCCCCGTAGGGTGATCTCCCCGGTCATGGCGATGTCCTTTCGGACCCGTCGCCCGGAGATGGCCGAGTAGATCGCCGTCGCCAGAGTGATCCCCGCGGAGGGCCCCTCCTTGGGAACGGCTCCTTCAGGAACGTGAATGTGAATATCCCACTTTCGGAACTCAAAGTTGCCGATTCCCAGCTCTTGGGCGCGGGAGCGGATGTAGCTGAGCGCCGTTTGGGCCGACTCGCGCATCACTTCGCCCAGTTGCCCGGTCAGCATCAGCTGCCCCTGCGTTCCTAGGGCGGGCATCAACGTCGCCTCAATGGCGATCACGTCGCCGCCGACTGCGGTGTAGACCAGCCCTTGGACCACCCCGACGTTGTCCATGGATTCGGCCTTGGTCTGCAAGAACCGAGGGGGACCCAGGTAGCGCTCCAAGTTCCGGACGCCGACGGTAAGCCGTTTGGGCGGCTTCTGACCCTTCTCCTGACGGAGGACCAGATCGCGGGCGACCTTTCGGCAGATCTTGGTGATCTCCCGTTCCAGGTTCCGAACTCCGGCCTCGCGGGTGTACTCGGTGATGATCCGGTCGATCGCCTTGTCGGTGATGTTCAGCGCGACCGATTCCAGTCCGTGCTGGCGGATCTGCTTGGGAACTAGATGGTATTTGGCGATGTTCCGCTTTTCGTACTCGGTGTAGCCAGGCAGCTCGATGATTTCCATCCGGTCCCGGAGCGGCTCCGGAATCGCCGGGAGGATGTTCGCCGTCGTGATGAACATCACCTCCGAGAGGTCGAACGGAACGTCTAGGTAGTGATCTCGGAAGGTGCTATTCTGCTCCGGGTCGAGCACTTCCAGGAGGGCCGCCGCCGGGTCGCCGCGAAAGTCCATACTCATCTTATCCACCTCGTCCAGGAGGAAGAGGGGATTTTTGGACTTGGCGTCACGGATTCCTTGGATGATCCGCCCAGGGATCGAGCCGATATAGGTTCGACGGTGGCCTCGGATCTCGGCTTCGTCCCGGACGCCGCCGAGCGACATCCGAACGAAGTTTCGACCGGTGGCTCGAGCGATGGACTTCCCGAGCGAAGTCTTTCCGACGCCTGGGGGTCCCACAAAGCAGAGGATCGGCCCGCGTACCCGGTCCACCAGCTTCATGACGGCCAGGTACTCGAGAATGCGCTCTTTGACCTTCTCCAGGCCGTAGTGATCCTCGTCCAGCATTTGAGCGGCACGATCCAGGTCAATTTTGGCCTCGGTGCGGACGTTCCAGGGCAGCGCCAGGAGCCACTCGACGTAGCTTCGGATCACGCCCGCTTCGGCGGACATGGGAGGCATCTGCTCCAGCCGGTCGATCTCTTTGAGGGCTTTCTCTTCGGCCTCCGGGTCCATCTTCGCCGCGCGCACCCGCTCGCGGAGCTCTTCGGTGTCGGCAGCTTCGCCCCGTCCCAGCTCCTTTTGAATCGCCTTGAGCTTTTCGCTGAGGTAGTACTCTCGTTGCGTGCGTTCTACCTGCTTTTTGACCTGATCTTGGAGATTGCGTTCGATCTCGATGATCTCCAGCAGGTCTTTGACCATGCTGGTGACCAGGTGCATGCGCTCCACCGGATCCAAGGTGTTCAGCACCTGCTGGAGCTGCTGGTAGGTCAACGAGATGTTGTTCGGGTCCCGGTGGCTGCACAAAAAGGCGATCAGGTCGGCAAGTTGGCCGGGATGGGTCTCGTTGATCAGCTCCGTTTGAAGGTCGTGATCAATTCGTCGCTCGGTGCGCCGGTAGTACTCCTCGAAAGCGGCCAGCAGCTCCCGCCGTTCCGCCTCCAGCTCGGGGGAGTCCTCCACCTCCCGTTCCGGCATCACGCGGACCTTGGCGACCAGCGTCTCGTCGGTGTACTGAACGCCCAGGACCACCGCACGAGCGTAGCCTTCGACGATGATCTTGATCTCGCCGTTTTTTGTCTCCAGCCACTCTAAGATCGTCGCGACGGTGCCGACCTCATAGAACTCGGTCTGGGCCGGGTCTTCAGACATCTTCTTGACGGTCAGCAGGAGCACTTCCTCGTCGGAGGCCAGCGCTTTTTTGACCGCGTTGATGCTAATCGTTCGGGCGGCCCAGAGGGGCGATTTGGAGGGCACCCCTAGCGGGAGGATCACCCGCTCGCGCAGGCCCAAGACAGGTAGATAACGAACTCCCTCAGCCCGTTCCAGGCGTTTTCTTCGCATAGGATCAACTACCAAATGTTGCTCGTGCTTCTTGTGTCTTACTTGGGGACAACGGCCGCCGTTGGGGCCTGGGTTACGGCGAGGCGAGCCGGTGTGTGACAAACGCTGGAAGGCGCCGGACGCGGCATCACGGCGGCGCTGCCCCGACCTTCTCTCTCCGTCCGGCTAGAACCGCTGCGATTCTCAACCCAAAACAGCACTCTAAGTATAGGCCGAAACGGGGAGATAAGCAAATCGGGACCTCCGCGCGAATCGGCTCTATTCTGGGTTCTGCAAGGAGATGAGAGACCGTGTAAGGGACGGCGGCTCCTGCCGCCGTCCCTTGCGTGGATCATCTGTCAGTCAATGATGACGCGAAGACGGCCACGGGAGCGGAGGAAGTCGTTCCGATCCAATTCCTCGGGCGGGAAGGCGAACAGGTGGATCACCCGCTCCTGGTGGATCAACGCCAGTCCCTTCGGATCGCCTGGGTGGTGGGCTTTTAGCTGGGCGTGCTCTCCCAACCCGACCGGGGCCGGAACTCTCTGGGCCTCTCTCAGTGCTGCCTTTGTCCGCTCGACGAACCGGCGGGCCTCTTCTAGGGAGAGCACCGTCCCGGTGGTCCAATCGTCCTGGATTGCTTCGGCGGCGTAGCCGCTGAGAACCCGATGGCGGACCTCCCGCCAGGTCGTCGGGTGGTCGAAAACCTCCAGCCCTAGCACGCGATCGCCCACCGCCACGAGCGCTCCGACCTGTCCGGCCACCAGGCCGATCGGCTTAACCAGCTCCTCAACGGATCCCCGTCGGCGGCGATAGAGTTCGGTCAAATCCTCGGTGGGAGAGGACGTCTCAGCACGAGCCAGTCTCCGAGAGACGGCCTGCCACACCTCTCCCTGGACGTCTCTGCCGTCGAAGGCGGCGAGGAGTTTCTCTGCGCGCAGTTGCGCTGGAGCAACCGCCTCAGCGACTTCGAAGCGGTCCGCCGCTTCTTCTCTTTCCTCTACCTGCTCTTCAGAGGTTCGAATGGGCCTCTCCTCGTCCTCGTGCGTCCGGGCCCGCCGGGAAGGGCATGAGCGGTCCCTTCGTGGGCTCCAGCGTCTTCGCTCGACGCAGCTGACGGGGATTTCGTACGCCTTGTTGGGGGCAAGGAGCAGCGAGACGTTCACCACCCGGTTTTGCCAACCGCCGACCAGGATCGTCCCTTCGGGGATCAGGACGGTCTGCGCCCCCTTAATGTGAATGCGAAGCCTCTCAACCGTCCCGGTCTCCGGAATCAGGACCCATCCCTGATGAAGCGCCTCTTCTAGTGTGACGTAGTCCCGCTCGGGGGCGTGCTCGGCGACGATCGGAAAGACCGAAAAGACCTCCCGAACGGTCTGCGGAACCTCCAGCTTCCAGGTGTGCAACCACTCAGAGATTCGACTCATGGCAGCGTGTCCTCCTGAGAAACCGACTCGTGGAGCGGGTGCCCTCCCCTTTTGGGGCTCCCTCCTGCTCCGGTTGGACCCCTGCGACAAGGACCGCGGCGACCTGTGTGGCGGGGGTTTCCATCACTTCTTTATTGGGGACGGTTGGACGAATCTGACTAATAGCCCGGGACGCTCGAATTTGGCGCGGATGAAGGGCTTGGCGAACGGAACCTCTTGTTAGGGACGGGGGCGCTCCGGCCCTTTTAGGCTTTCGAGCTCAACCTGGGACGGTTGTTTCTCGTCTGTTATAAAACCGTGTCATGGCGATATCCTTCTTTTTGATCCCCCCTGAGGGGAGAGGCGAGGAGCGCCAGGAGAGAGGAAGGGAGGCAGACTTCATGCCGCGCAAGCTGACCGAAGAGCAGATCGCCGCTTATCAACGCGACGGATTCCTAGCCTTTGATCGGTTGCTGCCCGAGTCGGAGGTGGACGCGCTTGTTGCCCGGCTCCAAGAGCTGGTCGAGTCGCCGCCGACGGGGCTGCGCATTCAGGTAGAACCGCGTGTTCAGCGGGGGGAGGCTCAGGCGCCCTCCTATTTTGAGTCCATCCGGAAGGTAGAAGGGCTGGTCGAAAACGACGAGCTATTCCTTAGGTTGGCCCGCCATCCGGAGATCCTCCCGCGCGTCCAGGACCTCCTGGGCGAAGAGCTGCTGATGTTCCGGGACGCCCTGATGATGAAGCCGCCCAAGATCGGCTCGGAGAAACCCTACCACCAAGACTCCGCCTACTGGCGAATTGAGCCGATGGACCTCTGTTCCATCTGGGTAGCGCTGGACGACGCCACCTTAGAGAACGGGTGCATGCGGATTATCCCTGGAAGCCATCTTTGGGGGCTTTTGGAGCACAAGCGGATTCGAGATTTTCAGGTGGACGAAAGCACGTTGGATCGGAGCGGCGAAGTAGCCGTTCCGCTCCATCGGGGAGGGGTGCTCTTCTTCCACAGTCTTGTGTTGCACGCGACGGACGACAACCTTTCCGATCGCCCGCGCAAGGCGATGATTGTGAGCTATATGCGGGCTAGCTCCCGATGGACGGGGCCGCCTCAGGCGGAGCCGAACTGGCTGATGCTCGCTCCGGAGGTCCGTCGCGTGCGATCGGTGTAGAGGACCGGACCGCTCCCCTTCCGATTCGGAGGACCCTCGGCTAGTTTGTTAAACGGACAACGAAGAGGTTGAAACGATGAGTCTAAGCGGTATTTTTAAAGGGAAAGAGTGCCCGTTTGCAGGTAGCTTTACAAAGATTGCACAGAAACTGACCGTAGTCCTCTGGGGAATAGGGCTTCTCTGGATCGCTTCGCTGGCACGGGGGGAGCCGATCGCGCGGGCGACGTTCGTCCAAGAGCCGCCGGAGTTAGACGGGTTGACGGACGATCCGGTTTGGCAGCTGGCTGAACCGGTGGACTCGTTTGTTCAGATTCGGCCGTTTTACGGAAGGCCGGCCTCCGAGCGGACTCAGGTGCGAGTCGTTTATACGGAAACCCATCTGTACGTTGCCTTTGACTGTTTCGTCTCCGATCCGGGCTCCATCGTCGCTAACACCACCCAGCGGGATGAGGGGTTCTTTCTAGACGATCACGTTGGGGTGCTGTTGGACACCTTCTACGACCGTCGGAATGCGTACGCCTTTTACGTGAATCCGCTGGGCACTCAGCGGGACATGCGGATCACCAATGAAGGACTGACCCAGCGCGGACGCGGGCCTGGCGGCGGGGACACCTCCTGGGACGCCACCTGGGAGGCCGCCGTTGCCCGGCTGGAGGATCGCTGGAGCGTTGAGATGGCGATCCCGTTCGCGGAGATGCGCTTTGCCAACGATCGCGACCGTTGGGGGGTCAACTTCTGGCGCTCCATCGAAAGTCGGGAGGAGGAAGACTCCTGGGCGGACGTGGGCTCCCGGGAGTACAGCGTCTCTCGGTTCGGGACGCTGATAGGGATTGATCCTTCCCGCTTGGATCGTGGGCCTCGGTTGTGGATTACCCCGTACGGGACGCTCAGCCCGCAAAGTCGGACGGGAGGGTCGTGGAGACTTTCTCCAAAGACGGGCCTCGATCTTCGATATCCCCTGGCTGAGGCGACACTCGACATCACTCTGAACCCGGACTTCGCCCAGATTGAAGCCGATCCAGGCCGTGTGAACCTCAGCGACATCGAGCTTCGGCTTCAGGAGAAGCGGCCCTTCTTCCTAGAAGGTGGGGAGCTTTACCGAACCCCGTTGGAGCTGTTCTACTCCCGTCGCATCGAGGACCTGAAGTTGGGGGCCAAGCTGGCCGGGCGCTTTGGCGGTCAGGAGATCGCCGCCGTTACCGCCGAGGCGGAGCCCTTGAACGAGGAGGCGTTTCAGCGGGAAGGTCGCTCCAACTTTACCGCCATCCGCTACCGGCGGACGGTCAACCGCTGGCTAGATGTGGGGCTGCTGGGAACCAATCGAATCGCTTGGCGCTCAAACCGGATCAACGGCGCCGCTGGTCTAGACGGGACGGCGCGTCTCCCCGGGGAGATCACCCTTTTGGCCCAGTATTCCCGAAGCTGGACGGACGATCCGGGCGATCCTCACGACTCAAGCGACGACGTCTCTTGGCGAGGGGATCATGCGCTGCTGGTCCATGCGGAGCGCCGAGGGCCCAACTCCCAGTTCGAGGTGAACTACATGGACGTTGGCCCCCACTTTGAGGTGGACAGCGGCTTTATCCCGCGCGTGGACCGTCGAGGGTTCTCTGCCGAAGGGGGCCTTGGGTTCCGCAGCGACAAGCTGCTTAACAACCTCTGGGCCCGAGCCAACTACGAGCGGCTAACCGACTCTACCGGCCGCCTGACCAACGAGCGGGTCGAAGTGGGCGGGCGCGTGGGGATCGGCGACTTTTTCGCCTTCTTCTCGGGAAATCGGTACTACCACCTCGACGAGGAGTTGAATCGGACGTTTCAAGACGAGACGGTGGACCTGTTCACCGGTTGGTTTCCGCCGCGCTACGTTGGGATTCGACTCTTTCAGAACATCGGGTACCGAAACGGGGAACGTTCCTGGTTTCTTAGTCCTGAGCTGACCCTTCGGCCGACCGAATCCTGGTCGTTGGAGCTTTCGGCACAGCGGGAGCTCCGTCGGAAGACGGGGCAGGAGCCCTGGAAGGTGGCTAACCACATCGTGCGGCTCTCCAGCCGTTATCGGTTCACCCTTCGCACCTTCTTGAGCGGCTCCTACGAGACCAATCGGGACGGTCTTCACCGGTTCTTTCTCCTCCTGGGGACCGAGTATCGGCCCAAGTCTTATCTCTTCATCGTCTTTCAGCGGAATCGGTTCTTAGAAGGCGAGACGCCCGAAACGCGCGAAGAGATCGTCGAAAACGCCCTGTTCCTAAAGTTATCCTATCAATTAGGCGTTCTGTGACGCGGGTTCCTCGCGGAACGGAAAGAGGAGGGCGTTTGTGCGACGGATCGGACCGGTCTGGGTCTTGTTGCTGGCACTCGGGTTGTTGGCCTGCTCCAGGGTGGAGGAGCGGACAGATCGCATCGTCGTCGTGACCGACGCGACCTATCAGCCGTTTGAGTTCTTCGATGAAAACCGGCAGATCGTTGGCTTTGATATCGACCTGATGCGAGAGATCGGCAAACGGGCCGGGTTTGAGGTGGAGTTTGTCCATCAACCCTTCGTTGGCGGCCTGGCCGGAATCGAGTCCGGTCAGTACGACGCGATGATCTCCGCGATGACGATCACCGAGGATCGAAAGAAGACCTTTTTGTTCAGCGATCCTTACTACGACGCCGGTCAGATAATCGCCGTTCGAGAGGATCAGCGCGGGATCACGGGGCTGGAAGACCTGCGCGGACGGAAGATCGGCGTCCAGCGAGGCACGACCGGCGCTCTGTTGGCTCAGACCGTTCCCGGTGCAGCGGTGCTCGAGTACGACACGATTGACCTGGCCTTTTTGGCGCTCCGCAACGGGACAGTGGACGCAGTGATCAACGACGAGCCGACCTCTCGGACGATTGCGCGGACCAAGGGGGGCTTCCGACTGGTCGGTGTGCCGTTGACCAACGAGCAGTACGGGATCGCCTTTCGGAAGGATCGCGCCGACCTGGCTGAGCGGGTGAACCGGGCGCTGGCCGAGCTGAAGGCCGACGGCACTCTTCGACGGCTTCATCAGAAGTGGATCGTCGAGTACGCCGGCGCGGAGGCCTCAGGGGCGCCATCGGAGTAGGCGCAAGCTGTTGGAGACAAGAAGGAGCGAAATCCCCGTGTCGGCCGCGACGGCCAGCCAGAGCGGGGAGAGCCCGACGGCGGCCAGGAGGACGATCGCTAGCTTGGAGCCGATCGCCACGCTGACGTTGGTCTGAAGCATTCGGCGCGTGGCGCGAGAGATGCGCACAGCTAACGGTAGCTTCTCCAGATCGTCGCCCAGGAGGATCACGTCGGCAGTCTCGCGGCTCACGTCTGTGCCGGCGTGGGCCAACGAGACCCCCACTGTCGCGGCGGCCAGGGCGGGAGCGTCGTTGATCCCATCGCCGACCATCGCAGCGCCGTGGAACTCCCGGACTAACTCCTGAACGCGGGCGACCTTCTCCTCAGGCAACAGACCGGCCCGGTAGTCGCTTAGGCCGATCTGCTCGGCGATCCGACGGGCGACCGGCTCGGCGTCGCCGGTCAGCATTTCGATGCGGCGAACCCCTAACCGACGGAGCGCTTCGATCGCCCCTCGGCTCTCCGGACGAGGCGGGTCGTCTAGGACGATCGCCCCTTCCAGTCGCTCCCGAGTTCCGACGAGGACCAGCGTGTGCCCTTCCGCTTCGAGTCGATCTAGCTCTGGCTTCCAGGCGTCAAGGGGGGTTCCCAGCTCCTCGAAGAGGCGCCGGTTTCCAACGATCTGTTCTTGGTCTCCCTGGCGGAGAATTCCGCCCCGTCCGGGAAGGGCGACGAATTCGCCCCGATCCTCAAGCTTCAACCCGCGCTCCTTGGCCGCCCGAACGATCGCCTGCGCCAGCGCGTGCTCCGAGTGCTGCTCGATCTCGGCGGCTGTCTGAAGAAGCTCCTCTTGCGTGCTGAGGGCCATCGGAATCAGCCCGACGACCGACGGGCGGCCTTGGGTCAGCGTGCCGGTCTTGTCAAAGGCAAACGCCCGAAGACGGCCGAACTGTTCCAAAAAGACACCCCCTTTGATGAGGATTCCCATTCGGCCGGCGCGGGTCAGGCCGCAGGTCACGGCCACCGGGGCCGAGAGCACCAGCGCGCAAGGACATCCAGCGACCAGCACCTACCAGGCTGCGATAAAACCAGGTCTCAAAGGGCGCACCAAACGCCAACACCGGTACCGCGGTTAATCCGGCGGCGACCAGCAGGAGCAACGGCGTATACGTCCGCGCGAAGCGGTCCACAAATCGCTCGGAGCGCGATTTTGCCTGTTCTGCCTGGGCGATCAGCTCGATCATGCGGGAGAGGACCGTCTCCTCTGCCGGCCGCTCCACGCGAAATTCGATCGTTCCGGCGTCGTTGAGCGTCCCAGCGTAGACCGGATCGCCGACGGACTTAGGCACCAGTCGGGACTCGCCGGTGATGGCCGCTTCACTGACCTGGGTCTCTCCACGAAGAATCGTCCCGTCCAGCCCGATCCGCTCGCCGGGGCGGGCGACCGCCACGTCGCCGATCTGCGCCTCTTCGACGGGCAAAGTGACGATCTCCTCCCCCCGTCGAACGCGCACCTGCTGAGGCATCTCTTGAACCAGCGCCCGGACGGCGTGCCGCGCCCGCGCTACGCTGAGCGATTCTAGCAGCTCCGCAACGGCAAACAAGACCACAACGGCGGCCGCTTCGCTCCACTCGTCGATCGCGACGGCGCCGAGAACGGCGACCGTCATCAGCAGGTTAAACGTGATCCGTCCCTGACGAAGCGCCACCACGGCGTTCCAGTAGACGCGATATCCCCCAACCAGCGCTGCCAGGGCCAACGGCAGATGAGAGCCCCACCCCTCCAGGCCGAAGGCGTGAAGGCCAGCGCCGACCAGCCAACACGCGCCGGCGATCAGGATTTCGGCCAGCTCCCTCTTAGAAACCCCTCCCTCATGATCGTGGTCGGGCTCGTGGGCGTGCTCGTGTTTGTGGTCGTGGGCCTTGGAAGGAGCCTCCAGCGCAATCCCGTAGCCGATCGCCCGGACGGCTTCGCAGATCGCTTCCGGCGGGCAGGGAGGGTCTTCCACCTCTACCTCCAGCCGCCCGGCCATCAGGTGGGCCTGGGCCGCCCGCACGCCGGGAACCGATCGGGCCGCATTGGCCACCTTTTCAGCGCATCCCGGGCAGTCCATTCCACTGATCCGAAAGCGGTACCTTTTCTTCATCAGCCGGCCTCTTCAACCGAACGAAGAGCGATCGCTCTAACTGAGCGTCTATTTTAGCCTAAACTAAACCCTGAACACTCGTCAACTCAAACTCGTCAACTTAAAGGGGTAAGGCGACTTTTTGTGCTTTCACCTTCCGATCGTTTGAGCCGGGGCGAGAGACCCCAAACAGCGAAGAAGTAGATCGCTCAGAAGTGCGTGCTCGCTGATCCGGCTGGATTTAAGGAGAAAGTCCACCTCCGCCATGGCCTGAAGCGCCGACTGGAGCTCCTCGGTCGTGTAGTAGTTCGCGTCCCGCAGGGCGACGTAGCAGGCATAGGGCTTTTGTTTTAGAAGGTTCAGCGTTGCGGCTTGGGGAAGCTGGGAGACGGCTTCCTCGGGCCACTGCCGATAGATGCCCTCCCGAAAGGCGGAATAGCTCAACCGGGGCGAAACGCGGGGCAACGTGCCCTCCTGCTGGAGGAGCTTCGCTTGAAGCATCAGCCGAACGTGGCGGGTGAGCATGGCGAGGATTTTCAACGCCGGCTCGCCCTGCTGAATCAGCCGGTGCAACGCCCGGAGGGCCTCTGGAGCCTTTCGCTGGCCGAAGGCGTCGGTCAGATCGAAGAGGGAGACCGTGGATTCGTCGGAGACGACCGAGAGCACGTCGGCGACGGTGATCTGTTCTCGATCCTCAACGTAGGCGATCAGCTTCTCAATCTCGTCGACGAGCGCTTGGAGATCGTCAGCGGTGCGGTGGCGGAGCAGTCGGGCTGCCTCTGGTGCAATGCGCTTGCCAGCCCTTTGAATTTGATCGTCCAGAAACCGGTCCACGGCATCTTGCCCCCGGACTCGTTGTTCCTTGAGCGTGTCCACGTTGGCGAGTGTGGCCACCGACTGGAGCCGGCTCAGCAGCTTGGCTGGGGGCGCCTCTGAGAGGACAAACAGGATGACCGAGGTGGGAGGGATTCCCTCTTGCACCCATCGGAGGAGAGTCTCTAGGTCGGAGCCGTTTCCGCTCGATTCGGGAACCGGTAGGTCGGCAAGCTGCCCAGGGAGGGCGTCCAACGTCGCCAGGAGATCGGGGTCCTCTTCGGCGATCTGTTCCCGGAGAGAGTGGAGCCGGCTTCGAAACTCCGGGTCGGTGAGCGGCATCGGGGTTACGTCCAAGGCGCGATAGAGCAGCTCCAGCGCCCGAGAGGGGTCTCCGGCCTCCAAGGCCTCTCCCGCCCGTCGAAGGAGCGCGACCGGGTTGACGGCCCCAGTGCTGGAAAGGAACGCTGGATCGCGAAGCACCAGAACGCGCCGAGGAGCGCCCATAGGAACCGTCTCCGCGGCGGCGATAAGCTCTGGAACCGTCGCCGTCTCTCCGTCCAGGTGTTCCAAGCACATCTCCCGCCAGGGTCCGGACTCCGGCAGAAGCGCTTCGATCACCAGCTCCACAAGACGGTTCAGCAGGTACCGCTCCTGCCCAAAGAGCACGTAGAGGGGGGAGACCTCCCCCCTGCGAATTGCGCGAGGAATCTCTTGAATGTTCCGCAGTGTCCCCGGACTCTCGCGTCTCATCAGCCGTCAGTCCTTTGTTGCCCTGGTGAACTACTTGACGATAAAGATGCGTCGCCGTGCCGAAACCTCGCCGGCGTCCAGCTCCAGGACGTAGAGGCCGCTGGGCACCGGCTCGCCGAGGGCGTTCCTGCCGTTCCAGCGGGCCGCCCGACCGCGATCGGTGTAATCCCCTGCCGGGAGATGCCCCAGCGGAATTGTCCGCACCAGCGCGCCCTGTAGGTCGTAGATGCGCAGCGTCAAGAAGGCGTCTGCCCCCAACCGGAAGGGAACCCATACCTCCGGATTGGCAGGGCTGGGAAACGGTGAGAGCACCTCCAGGCGCTTGAGTCGTCCCCAGGGAAGCAAGGCGATCTCCTCAGCAAGTGGACCCACCTCCACCGGTCCGTAGAGAACCGTTCGGTCGTTCGAGCCCAGGTTTTCCAGCAGGTAGTAGTACCGTCGGTTTGGGTCGGCGTTCCGGTCCAGAAGCTGGTACTCCTGCGGTGCGGCGGAAGCGCCCGCCGTTGTTCGGCGCGCCCGAATCGGCGTCTCGGAGACCGGCTGAAACGGCCCGGTCGGAGAGGTGCTCCGGGAGACGATCCACCCTAG
This sequence comes from Candidatus Poribacteria bacterium, assembly GCA_026004875.1. Lineage (GTDB taxonomy): Bacteria > Poribacteria > WGA-4E > BPJZ01. The sequence continues at coordinate 93,698 of BPJZ01000013.1, forward strand.
GTTGCCCAGCTCCTGCGAGGAGCTCCACGAGAGCGCGACCCCGTCCAGTCGGCGCAACGCGCGAAAGTTCTCCGTTCGACTGGGGGGAGGAAGCAGCTCGATCGGAACACCGGTGCGCTGAGGGTTCCCCTGAAGCTGGGTCCACGTGGCCCGACTCATCCGCGCGCTCAATTCGTAGACAAAGACACGGCCTCCCAGCTCCGGGAAGTTGACCGGATCGAACCGGTTCTCCGGACGGTGAAGCGTCGCTAGGACCAGCTCGACGTTCCCGTCGCCCTCTAGGTCGGCAAGAACCGGCGCGGCGTCTACGTTCACGTCCAGTTGGATGTAGTCGCGCGCGGACCCGTCCCCTTCCAAGAGGAGCACCAAAGCGCCGGAGTTTTGGGGCTCGTTGGCGATGAAGACCACCTCGTCGGCGCCGTCGTTGTCCAGGTCTGCCGTCAAAAGCGGCGCCCGCGCGGCGGTGCCCAGCCGGAGCGGATAGCCGGGAACTGGAGTTCCGTCCTCCCTCCAAGCGTAGAGTAGCCCGTCCTCGTCCACGGCCAGGATCTCCCACTCGCCGTCGCCGTCTAGGTCTCCGATCGTCAACGGAGCCGGGGTTCCAGAGAGCAGCGTCTTGGGGAACCCGTTCCGCACCTCCCCTTGAGGTTCATAGGCCACAGCGCCGGCCAGCTCTCCAGCAAAGAGCAGGCTTAACCGTCCAGGGTCCAGCGGAACCAACGTCGGCGAAGAGCGGTCCACCACGCCCCCTTCGGGGAGGACCGGAAAGCCCGGCCGCGGGTTGCCGTCCACCGTCCAGCTATAAACGGCACCCTGCCAGGCGGCAACGGTGATCTCCGCCCGCCCATCGAAGTTCGCGTCTCCGATCGCTGGAGCAGCGTAGACATAGCTCCCCGGCTCCAGGAGCAGGGGGAAGTTTTCTAATGGCTGCCCTTGATGATCCCAGGCATAAACGCCGCTCTCCCCTTCGGCGACGGCCACGAAGATCTCCAGCTCCGGGTCCAGGTCTACGTTGGCTAGCACCGGATGGGCTCGGATGACGTTAGGGGTGCGAACCGGGAACCCTTGCAGCGGAGTTCCGCCCGACCTCCAAACGTAAACCGATTGGCCCGCCGCTCCGACCAGCTCTGGCTTGCCGTCGTGGTCTACATCTCCGACGGCCAGCGTGTCTACGATCGGCTCGCCCAGGTCTAAGGGGAATCCGCTGAGCGGTCGTCCGCGGGCGTCCCAGGCGTAGAGCTTTCCATCGCTGCAGGGCGCGTAGATCTCTGCTCGTCCGTCGCCGTTCAGGTCGACCACCACCGGCGCGGCGAAAAAGTCGTCCCCGGCCTCGACCGGAAAGCCGTTCCGGAGCGGCACCGTCGCCGTCGGGACCAACGGTCCACTCCGGGGGGACCCTCGCACCGGCTCGGAAAATTCGCCCACCTGTCCCTGAAAATCGACGCCGGCCACCGAGAAGAAGTAGGCCACTCCGTTGGCCAGTCCGTCCAAGAAGACCATCGTGCCGGGAACCTCGACGACGTTGTTCAGGCTTTCCGGCCCCAGACCCCAGTGCACCTGATAGCTGACGGCGTTGGGCAGCAAGTCCCACTGCAGCGTAACGCCCCCGTCCCGGTTGGTGACTCGGACGTTGGTCGGGGCCCCCAGCTTCAGCCCCTCTTCGCCTAAAACGAGCGTCTCCGAAGGGGCGCTCTCCGACCCGTCCGGTCCGACGGCGCGCACGAACAGTTCCACCCGCTGGCCTTCTGGGAGCGTGGCGCTCCAAAAGAGCTCCGTGACCGCCTCCGCAGGGGCGCCGTTCTGGTACACGCGGTAACCGGTCGTGAGCTCTGGAGTCGTCGGCGTCCAGAAGAGGAAGACTCGGCGCCCTTGAAGCGTCCAGTCCAAGAGCACCGGGGGCCCGGGAATCCCTAAAAGGGCGAAGGGGGTCCAGAACACCGGTGCCCTCCTCTGGTGTCCAGGCGCCGTTCAATTCCCGCCTCTCGGACGCGCTGGACGACCTCGTTGGCCGTCAGCCGGGGGTGTTTTTCGAACAGAAGCGCGATCAGTCCGCTGGTGTGGGCAGCGGCCATGCTGGTTCCAGCGAAGACCACATACCGCCCGTCAGGGGTCACCCGGTCCGGACTGACGACCCCCAGCGCGTCGCGGGAGAGAGCGGTCCGACGACAAACTCGGTTGGGGCGAGCACGTCCGGCTTCTCCAAGGCCGTCCAGTCGTGGCCCGACGCTGGAGTACTCCACCCGTTCCCCGACTGGGGCGTCGGGGACGAAGCGGAACCCGACCGAGGACTCCCAGGTGTTGGCGCTCCGGACGCCCCCCCGCGGCGACGACGAGTTCGACCTCAGCGGGGCTGCTCACCACAAACCGGCTGTCCGGCATCACCCCGTCCGGATCGCCAGACGGGGGGAGAAAGCGGCCCCGGTGGATGTACAGGTCCACGGTTCCAAATCCGCGCAGCTCCAGGGCGTATCGCCCGCCGTCCAGGGGGAACGGCGTCGTCGCCGCCTTTGCTCAGGGCGACCAGGATGTGGGTCTTGTTTGGGGCGACGTTGGGCCGGGGCGTCGAGACGACCAGCGCGTCCAGCCCCCGCACCAGACCGCGCGGCACAATTCGCTCAGCCACGCCGCCGGCGGGGACAAAGTCGAACCCCATCGGATCGAAGTTCGAAAGGGAGTTGAGCGGAAAGAGAGGGCGCACCTCAACCGTCTCGGTGGCGTTAGCCCAGGCTTCAATGTACAGCACCCCGCTCGGCGGGCTCGGCGCGGAAGTAAAGCCGCCGGGGCCGATCCAGTCCGTTCAGCTCGACGCGGGCGTGGCGAAAGGTGTCCCCGTCGTTACCGGCGGCGGCCGCGGCCGCCCGTCCGGCGCGGCCGTTCAGGAGCTGGAAGATCGACCTCCTGCATCAATCCCCGTCCGTTGTGAGGGCCCCACAGAGAGCCGAAGGCTAGATTGGCCACCATCGGCCTCCCGAGCCGGTCCGCC
>BPJZ01000014.1 GCA_026004875.1 Candidatus Poribacteria bacterium
CGTATCCGTAAAAGTGCCGGTTGGCCGATCGGCCCCCCAGCAGCCAGCGATAGGTGATCAGGACTCGGTCCCCGGCGATCCATCCGCTCACTGGACGATGGCAGCCAGCGATCAGCGTGAGCGCCGGCCCCTCCCAGGTAACGCCGTCGTCTACGCTGATCGCCTTGAGCGCTGGGAGCCCTAGCCGGGAGTTCTCCCGCATATAAGCGATCAGCGTTCCGTCCTGAGCTTCCAGGAGGGAGGCCTCGCAGGCGTGATAGCGCGCGTCGGCACAGATGGTCGCCTCTGTCCAGTGCTTCCCGCCGTCCTGCGAGCGCCAAGCCGATTGGCCGAGCGTCCCGGTCTGGGGACGGCGGTAGTGGGTCGCGACGATCCAACTCCCCCGCTGAGTGACCAACAACCGGTCGGGGACGATCCCCCGGATCGGGGTCTCTTGGGGTCCGCTCCAGCTCTGGCCCTCGTCGGCGCTCAACCAGAAGAAGACTCGGCTTTCGTCGGTCCGGGACTCTCCAGGAGGAACCGGATAGCCATCGCAGAGGAGATAGAGCCGTCCGTCCGGCAACTGCCCGATCCGAGGACAGTTCCACTTGAATAGAACGCCGTCCTCGGCGCTGCTTTCGACGATCCGAACCGGCTCGGACCAGCTCTGGCCGCCGTCCTCGCTGCGGACCAGAGAAAGATGAGAAAAGTCCCGCGCCGAATGGGAGTCGCTCTCCCTATAGACACAAAGCAACGCCCCAGAGGGGGCCCGACACAAGTCCGGAAAGCAGGAGTAAATCCCCGCTCGCCGGACAACCGGGACGCTCGGCCACCCGTACTGGTTTTGTTCCATCGGATCCGCCTAAGTGGGAAGATCGCCAACGATCTTGGCGACGCTGGTTCGAATCGCCTCCGGGCTGAAGACCCGCTCCTTCCAGTCGGGCTGGAAGAGCGTCTGCTTCGCCTCTTCGATCGCCTTTTTGGCCCCCATGGAGAACTCCCAGTTGATCTCATTAAAGACGATGGCCAGTTCCACCTTGAGATGACCCAAAAGAAAGTCTCGAGCGGCGTCGGCAGGGACTCCCCGTCGGATCACCTCGTCCATCGCCTCCCGGATGACCGTCAGGCAGGTGGCGGCCACCGTCTCGACCAACGGCGGTTCCAAGAGGATCATCTGCTCCAAAGTTAGGCGATAGGACCTGGAGACGGGCCGAAACATCCGCTTGGCGATGTATTCGCCGACCGAGTAGGCCTTCTCAGGCCCCTGGATCAAAGCGCTCACGATCGCCTGCTTCGCGTATCCGTCGCCCCAGTAGTCCCGAATCGCCCGAGGGTCGGTCTCGTCGTGAAAGATCGGGGGGTGGGCCGGATGAGTGACAAAGTAGGCTACATCGCTCCGCTTAGGCAGCTTCCCGGCATACGGCGCGGCAGGATCCAGAAAGATGGCCACGGCCCCGCGCCGCATGTGGGGCACCGCCTGGGCGGCCACCGAGCCGATCAGGTCGTCCCGAACGGCGAAGATTGTCGCCACCGACTGGTGGACCGCACGCGCCAATGGAGTAGGCGTCAGCCCGCGCGAGCGGAGCTTCTCCTCCCCCTCCGGCGTCTCGACGTAAAAAAGACGAAACTCCGGATCGCCTTTGAGCGCATTGGCGATCCGGGTCCCCATCGCGCCAGCGGCTCCTAATAGCGCCAAGGTGATCATGGCTCTTCGGCTCCTTGGTTGAGTTCGCGGCGGAAAAACTCCAGCACCTTCCGATCCAGTCCGGGGATGTTCAGCGAATGGTCCGCCTCCGGAAAGGCGAGGAACTCCACCGGAACACCCGACCCCTTGAGGGCCTCGACCAGCAGAACGCTCTGATGGAACGGAACGATCTCGTCGCGCTCCCCGTGAATCACCAGAAACGGCGGACACTCCGAACGGATGTAGGTGATCGGGTTGGCTTGTGCGACCCGATCCGGGTGCTCAGAGATCCGACCACCGATCAGCAACGACCAAGGCGAATCGGGAAGATCGGCCAACGGCCCAAAGGTATGAGCGTCGTTCTGAAGGAAGTCGGTCGGACCGGCCATGTCGCAGACGGCCTGAACTGCGCTGGACTCCTCCAGGTGCTCCCCCCGGTCGAACTGACGCGTCCAGCCGGTGACGCCAACCAACGCGGCCAAGTGTCCGCCCGCGGAATGGCCGACTACTCCGATCCGCTCGGGATGGATTCCATACTCCCCAGCGTGAGCCCGCAACCACCGAATCGCCGCCTTGCAGTCCTCAAGCTGCGCCGGAAAGATCGCTTCGTGGCTGAGGCGGTAGGAGATGCTAGCGACAACAAACCCCTCTCCAGCAAAATGCCAGAAAGGACACGGGTCCTTATCGCCCCCCATCCAGGCCCCGCCGTGAATCCACACGATCAGCGGCTGCGGCCGCGACGGCAAAGGGACTGGAAGATATAGGTCTAGGCCGAGGTCCCGCTGAGGCGTCCGCCGAAAGCAGAGATCGGCTCGCTTCTCGATCCGGAGACCCTGCTCTCTCTGAGCGCTCATGGTTTCGTCAGGTCCTTTCTCTCAGCCGTGTCTTTCAGCCGTGCCGGAAGCGCGGCCTTCCGGCGCGAATGTCTCCCAGCAGCTCTGCCCATCCGACCTGCCCTCCCTTAAAGAGAATCTCCAAGCCGTCTACGCTCGAATCGTCCGCGTAGGCCCGACAGATCGGTGACCCAGGGGCGATCGGAGCGAGCATCGTCAACGCTCGGAGACCAAGCTCCTGCGCTGTATAGTAGGACGTGTCCCCACCGGTGACTACCCAACGACGAACCGGCTCGGCTTCCAGAATCGCTCGGGCCAGCCGTCCCAAAGCCCGACCGAGCAGCTCCGCCGCCCGATGGGGAGGCAGCCCATGGGCAGCCAATCGGTCACGTGTCTGCTCAATCCGGAGATCGTTTGGTCCACGCGCCGTGTGGAGCACCACGCTCCTTCCTTTTCTCAGAAAGGAGACCGCCGCAGTTGCCGCCGCCTGCAGCGTCTTCCCTTCCGTCGCAGGGTCCACCAGCAACGGAGTTTCTAGAGGAATCTCCTCAAAACCCTCCGTCAGCGCCGTACCGACCTGCCGATCGGTGACCGGCGAGCAGCTCCCCGAGAGGACGACTATCCGATCGACCGGCTCGGCCACCGGTCGAGACAAGCTCTCCGGCAACGTTCCGCTCGCCCGCCAGTAGGTCGTCAGCGCGTACTCCACGCCCGAAGAGCCAACGACAAGCAACGGACCCGACCGCTCGGCCTCCTGGAAGAGCAAACGGCCTACGGCCAGAAGGTGTTCCGGATAGAGGGTGTCCAAAAGAAGCGCCCTTGGACGTCGCTCCCAGAGTGCAGCCCAGTGTCGGTCCTGTGCCGGTTCCGGCTCGGCCAGGCGCAGCACGTCAAAGAGGGCGACCGCTTCGGTCGGGTTCACCCGCTCGCTGAACTGCTCCGCTAGATGATAACGGAGGTCGCTTTCCCGCATTGGGGTCACCGGATGGCGGCTCATCGTCGGGTGGCGATCCAGACGGAACGGCTCGCTATCCAGCCCCGAACGGGCAAAGAGGTTGCCGAAGACACAGTAGCGGCCAAGCACCGGCGCCCCGACGACGATCGGGACCGGGTGCCTTCCAAAGGCCTCCCGACCAAGCTCCAGCGCTCGACCGATGCTCCCCACCTCCGGCGAGGAATCGAAGGTGGAACAGACCTTGTAATGAACGATCGGCGCGCCCCACCCCCGCAGTTGCTCGAAGACCGGCGGCAGGTGCGCCCCCATCTCTTCCGGTGTCATCGCTCGGCTGGAACCGGCAATCCCCATCGCCCGGACCCCCGGGAACCGCCGTTGCCATTCCGCCGTCGGAAGCCCCAAGAACAGCACCGTCGGCACCCCCGCAAGGGCGAGCGCCTCCATCGCGTCGGTGGAACCGGTGAAGTCGTCGCCGTAAAAGCTCAGCAGCAAACTCATTCCCTCGTCCCAAATCGGCGCAGCGCCTCGGCTAGCTCCGGATGGGTGCGAGCGTACTCCTCCAGCGGAATCCCCCCAACGGCAGCCTCCCAAGCCTGTCGAATGGCTCGGACGCCCGATGCAGGACCGCCCGGATGGGCCATGATCCCCCCTCCGGCCAGGTACATCAGGTCCACCGTCTGGGTCTGGCGATAGGTCTCCGGAGCCTGACCGCCCCACTGCCCGGAGGAGACCACCGGCATGGCACAGTCCGAATCCCGAAAGATCGGCGTCAAGCAGGCTCGAATCGAGCGGACGACCGACTCGTTCGGCTCCCAGAACTTGTTGTCCAGCCCGTTCACGTGCAGGTGGTCCACGCCCAGCAGTCGCCAGAGCTTCTGATAGACGCGAAACTCCATCCCCAGAAGCTCGCAGCGAGTCCACATGCCCCACCCGTTCCGGTGGCCGTGGATCGGCAACGCGGCCCGCTGGCGAAGGTAGTGAACCCCCGCCCATCCGACGCTGTTCAGGCTGACCATCACGCAGGTGCCCCCCAGCGCATACACCAGATCGTGGTGGCGCATCATCGCGTCTAAATCGTCGGTGATGTTCAGCGCAACCATGACCCGCTTTCCGGTTCGATCGGCATGCTCGTGAACCGCTCGGAGAACGGCTCGGGCGCGCTCGGCAAAGGGAGAGTGGGGCGAGTTGGCCTGCAGCTCGTCGTCCTTGATGAAGTCGATCCCAGCCTCGGCCAGCTCTTGGACCAGCCGGGCCGTCTGCTCTGGAGTCAACCCAACGCTGGGCTTGACGATCGTCCCGATCACCGGGCGATCGAAGACGCCGGTCAGCTCCCGAGTGCCCGCCACGCCAAACTGCGGACCCGCATAGGCCCGGCCGTAAGCCTCGGGAAGCTCGAGATCCACCAGCCGCAGGCCGGAAAGCTCCTTAAGCTCATAAAGATTCCCCGCGACGGTCGCCAACAGCGTCGGGAGGTTGGTCCCGACATTCTCAAAGGGGAAGGCGATCCGTACCTCTCCCCGGCGGAACCTCTGCGCCACGTTGGGGTACCGCGCCCCCAGGAGCGTTGGACAGTCAACCTCCCCCAAGGGACGAACCGACTCCACCCGCGCCCGGTGCCGCTCCCGGAGCTCTGCGGTCTCCCCAGGAACGGCAACAAAGGTTCCCGAAGACTGCTCCCCGGCAATCGCTTCAGCGGCCTCCTCCAACGAAAGCGGCGTCTCGACCCAGTAGGTCGCCCGAATCCATTCCTCGCCCATGCCCCTTACGTCTCCTCAAAGTGCAGCACCCGATCCTCGCGGGCCGAGTCGTACGCGCCAAAGAAAAGCCGAGCCGTCTTGAGGTTGTCCGCCCCGTCCGTCTCCGGCAGCCCGCCCGTCTGGAGCGCCCGCAGCAGATCCCGATGACAATCGACAATGCTGGCATGGATGAGCCCGTAGTCCGGATCGGCCCAGGCGTAGCGCGGCGGCGGATAGCGGCGCGCAAACGTCCCCTCCTCCGTCGTCAGCCGAACCCAGTAGTCCGGGCCAAGCTCGATCGAACCCCGCTCCCCTTCGATCAGAAGAAAGGTCTCTGGAAATCGCTCCCGTTCTAATCGGCTCGCGTAGCTCATCTCACAAACGACCGTTGTCCCTGTCGCCCCCATCCGCATCATCACGGTGGCCACGTCCTCGCCTCGAATGTCGGGATGGACTCGATGAATCTGGCAGTAAAGGCTCCGCGCCTCTCCAAAGAGGAACCGGGCCACGTCGAGAATGTGGCTGCCGATATCCGTCAGGATGAACTGATCCAGCTCCTTTAAAAACGGCTGGTTCTCAAAAACGGGAAAGCTGCAGGAGTACTGAATCCGCCCCCGGAAGACGCGCCCGATCCGCCGCTCGTTCAAAAGTCGCTTCACCTCCCGAAGGGGACGCTGCCAACGCCAGTTCTCATGGATGAAGAACGGCACTCCCGCCTCCCGACAGACCTGCACCATCCGCTCGGCCAGCTCTAAGTTAGGTGCAATCGGCTTCTGACAGATGACCGGAACCCGATGCTCCGCCGCTAAGAAGACAAACCGCGGATGAGTGTCCACGTCGGTGACGATGTCCACAAAATCGGGCCGCTCTTGGCGGATCAACCGCTCAGGATCGTCGTAAACGGCCGGAATACCGAACTCTTCGGCGAGCCGCTCCGCCTTCTCCCGAGTGCGATTATAGAGGGCGACTAACTCAACGCCCTCCAGCTCCTTCCAGCCGGCAATCTGATACCGGGCCCAAAACCCAGCTCCAAAGATCGCCCCCCGTAACGTCCGATCGGCCATTGCCTCCTATCCTTCCTGAATCCAGTCCAACCGCGCAATCCCGTAGGGGAGCAGCTCCAGCGTAAGCCGCCCTCCTCGAGCTGGAACCTCTTGAGGAGACCGCTCCCGCTCCGCCTCAGGGGCGGCCATCGCCGACTCGGCGTTCCGTTCGTCCAGTGTCTTCAAGAGTAGCCGCCCCTCCAACCCTTCAGCCCGCAAAACGATCGTCTGGGGCTCGAAGGTCAGGTTGGCGATTAGAACGCGGCGCCAGCCCTCTTTCTCCAGGGCCAGCGCCGCAAAACTCAGCGGATCGGAAACGCGAATCGCAAGCCCGGACGCTCCGGCAAACTCCCCCACATCCGCAAAAACGTGGTACATCGGGAAAACCCCACCAGGAATTGAAGGAAACCGCTCCGGCAGCGGAGAGCCCGCCTCCGTTTCCATCACACCGCGCCAGCCGGTCGTCTCGTAGTAGGTTACCGAGGCGACGCCGCCGGAGGTTACCGCAGCAAGGCTGCCTAACGTCCAACCGGCGCCGAGCAGCGACATCTGCCGCGCGTCCACCTGGCTGGGAAGCTCCCCTTCCTCCGGTTCCGGCTCCGGTCCGGTGGCGTTGGGGTTGAAGCGGGGCCGAAGCGTGATCGGCGTGATCACAACCGGGAGGTCGTCCAGGAATGTCCTGGCGCTTCGGATCGTCTCCGCCTGCATCGGCAGCGTCTCCACCAACGAGGCGTTGTCAAAGGCGTGCACCTGCGGGTTGATCGAGTAGCAGGCGAAGTCGTAAGAGTCCAACTCCTGGGGCCGATTGCGGTTCAGTTCGGTGAAGTACGCGTTCGTCCCTCCGCCGACCGGCACCGAGGGATCAAAGTCGGCCAGCGCCCGTTGCGCCAGCCGCACCCAGCGGTCTTCAGTGGCCTTCTCCGACTCGTGAAAGACAAGGAACCGCACGACGTGTGGACGAACGCGCTCCAGCTCCTGAATCAAGTCCTCCAATTGACGCACGGGCGATTCGCTCAGAAAAAAGGCCACCTCCAGGCCGGCCCCAAGCGTCTCCGCCTCGCGCCAGGCCCGTTCCAGCCTTCGGGCATAGGAGGGATCGGATAGACACAGATCCACCCGAAGATGGCTTAAATGGAGCCGCCGAAGGCGGTCCACCTCCCGCGCGCTCAACGGCTGCCCGTGCGAGGCGATTCCCAGCCCAATCGGGGGAAGGGGAAAACTCTGGGCCGGGTCGAGCACCACCTCTCCAGGCCCTTCTGAAGGCGGAGGCAAAGCCCGCCAGCCCTCCAGAGCTCCCAACAGCCGAACGGTCACCCGCTGTTGAATCCGCGTGCCCGCCGGGACTTCGACGGGAAAGGGAAGCGCCAACGGCGTGCAGTAGGTCTTAAACGAAGCGTCCGTCCAGTTCCGTTGGTCCTCCATCTCGAAGACGTCGCCCTCCAAGCGAACTTCAGCCCAAAGCCCCGGCGCCACCTCGTGGGCAATGGCCCGAATCTCAAAAAACGGCTGATGGGGCGAAATGAACTCGGGAAATCGCGACTCCTCGACCGATCCGTCGGTGTGCATCACTCGGCAGGCCGAACCGGCGCACTCTGCAGGATGAAGGACACAAAACCCGATCCGATTCCGGCGAAAGGTGGAACGCGCCTCCCCATCCATTGAGAATTGAACCGTTCCGTCCGGTTCCCCGAGAATCTCTCCGCGCCAGAAGAAGTGAATCTCTCGCCGCCGACAGATCACCTCAAAGGAGAGCCGAAATGAATCCTCCCCCTCCTCGACGCGCAGGCGTTCGAGATGAGGCGGCACCGTGTCCCAATTGGCGTCCCGGACGGCAACGTAAAGACCTCGCAGAACCTCTACCGAGCCGACCCGAAGGTAACGAAGAAAGGCCCAGTCCGGCTCAAAGACCATCCGCATCGGCCCAGCTTGTAGAAAGATGCGCTCTGCAGGGGGGTCCGGCGTTCCGTCGTACAGGACCAACGGCGAAAGGGTACGCATCGGGCCGCTCCTCAGTTGGGTGAAGCTACCGCCACTTCAGAACCCCCGTGTCAGAAACGGGGGCCTTTGCTAATATCTTGACACGGAGAACGACTGCCTTCAACGAGGCAAAGAGTCAGCGAAGATGTCTCTTGAGCACTACTTGCAGGAGCGAGAAAACCGGTACGATCCGGAGGTGCAGCTTCTTCGCGCTCGGTTCCACGGACCCGGTTACCACTCGACCACACCGCCGGGGACCTGGGTGCACCCGACCCGTGAGTCGGCCGAGTACGCCTTAGCGCTACTCCTGTCCGGAACGCCGGAACGGATCGAACGAGGATGGGCGGTCCTCCGGCGCGTGCTCTCCCTCCAGGACACCGACCCGGACAGCCGCACCTACGGAGTCTGGCCGTGGCACCTGGAAGAGCCGCTGGAGAAGATGAGCCCGCCCGATTTGAACTGGGCCGACTTCATCGGCGCAACGCTGGCAACCATCCTGATCCGCGCCGGAGACCGGCTCTCCAGCGAGCTGATGGCTCAAACACGCGCAGCGCTGGGCCACGCCTGCCGCGCAATCAAACGGCGAAACGTCGGCCCGGCCTACACCAACATCGCGATCATGGGCGCAGGGGTGACGCTAGCCGGAGGGGAGCTCCTCGACGACCCGGCGTTGCTCCGTTACGGGCGAGATCGGCTCCGCCGAATTCGGGAGTTCACCGCCTACCACGGGACCTTCACCGAGTACAACAGTCCCACTTATACGCTCGTAGCGCTCCGCGAGCTAGAGCGCATCCTTGCCCTGGTCCAAGACGCCCAAGCGCGCGACGACGCCCAGGCGCTCCTGGAGGTCGCCTGGGAGGTGATCGCCGAGCATTTCCACCCCTCGACCGGCCAGTGGGTCGGCCCGCACAGCCGTTCCTACGCCGACTGGCTTGACGCCGGCAAAGCTCGACAGATCGCCGAACGAACCGGCGTTCCTATCCTCATTCGTCAGCCGGACGGCTCCGCGCGGTCTACCGAGGAGCTCCCGGAGGACGGAGCTCACTTTGTTCCGCCGATGCGGTGTCCCAAACGGCTGGTCGAGCGGTTCCGCAGTCTTCCTTCCGACCCTTACTTCTTGCGACAACGATTGCTTCGGGCCGAGGAGGACCCGGAACTTGACTTCGGCGACCCAGAGGTCCACCGACTGCTCGCCGAAGCGAAAGGACTCTACGGATTCACCTGGTTCACCCAGGAGGCGGCCTTGGGCTCGGTCAATCGGGGGGTCTTCTGGACTCAACAGCGGCCTCTAATCGGTTATTGGCGGACGCCGGAGGACCTGGCCGTCTGTCTTCGGCTCCGCTTTCTCCACGACGGGCGCGATTTCGCCTCGGCTACCTACCAAGGTGTTCAGCGCAACAATCGGGTGCTCTGCACCGTTGGGCTCCGGCTTGGCGGCGGAGACTGGCACCTCAGCTTGGACCGCCCCGCGGACAACCGATTCGAAGCAGAAGACTTCCGGCTTCGCTGGCAGCTCACAGGCCGCGGCGTCTCCATCCACGCGGTGGACGAACGCCGTTACCTCCTTCAGGCCGGGGGCTGGAAAGCGGTCGTCCACATCGGAGCCGGGCGGTTCGGCAACGACCCAATCCGATGGGAGACTACGGAGGCGGAGGGAGAGATCCGCCTGGACGGCGTTTGCTACTCCGGCCCACGGCGGACGTTCGATTTCACCCGTCTTCTCGATTCGCAGATCGTCACCGGGGTGGAGTTGATTCCTGTCAGCGAGAGCCCTTCGGAGGAGCCGATCCGCATCCCTGCTGCAGGGAACGGCGCGTCCGCGATCGAATGGTGCGGCCTGCGGCTCTGAGGGGCGGTCACCGGCGCTCTCGGAGCCACTCCCCAAAGGCCCGGAGGATGCTCAACCCCACCTGCTGGCTCTTTTCAGGGTGAAACTGGGTCGCAAACAGCGGACCGCACCAAATCGAGGAGGCAAACTCAACGTCGTACTCGGTCACCGTCGCGACGACGGCGGGGTCCTCCGGAACTCCGTAGTAGGAATGAACAAAGTAGACGAAATCCCCCTCCTGCACGTCGCGGAGGTGCGGAGCCCGTCGCCGGATGGAAAGCTGATTCCATCCCATATGGGGAACCTTGACCCGGGCATCGTTAAAGCGGCGGCAGGTTCCTCGAAGCAACCCCAATCCGGGAACGCCGGGCGCCTCGGCGCTGGAGTCGAAGAGAAGCTGAAGTCCTAAGCAGATGCCAAGATAGGGCACCTCCCGAGAGACGGCGTCTCGGATCGCTTCAGCGAGGCCTAACTGGTTGAGCCGCTCCATCGCAGCGCCAAAAGAGCCCTGTCCGGGAAGGACGATCGCTTCGGCGGTGGCGATCTGGTCCGGGTCGTCGGTGATCACGGCGGCGACACCGGCCCGTTCTAGGCCTTTTTGGACGCTGCGCAGATTCCCCATTCCGTAGTCCACAATTGCGGTCATTCCAACCGCCCCTTTGAGGAGAGCACTCCCTTCACGCGGGGGTCCAGCGCGGTGGCTTGATCGAGCGCCCGTCCGAAGGCCTTGAAGACAGCTTCAATGATATGGTGCCGATTTCTGCCGTAGGGAACGTTCACGTGGAGCGTTGCCCCAGCGTGGTTGGCAAAGCCGTGGAAGAACTCTTCAGCCAGCTCAACGTCGAAATCGCCCACCTTTCCCCCCTCCAAAGGGGTGTTCCAGACCAGATAAGGGCGACCGCACAGGTCCAGGTGAACGTGGGCGAGCGCTTCGTACATCGGCACCGTCTCGCCGCCAAAGCGCCGCAGACCGCTCTTGTCGCCCACCGCCTGGGCGACCGCCATCCCCAAGCAGATGCCCACGTCTTCGGTCGTATGGTGAGCGTCTACGTGAAGGTCGCCCTCCGCTACGACGTTGAGATCAAAAAAGCCGTGCTTTGCGAACAGCTCCAGCATATGGTCCAAAAAGCCGACGCCGGTGCGAACCTCCGCCATCCCTTGGCCGTCCAGGACCAGGCTCAGGCGGATTCGGGTCTCCCGCGTCTCGCGGACCACCTGTCCTACGCGCTCCAACTGAGGCTCCTCTCCCGCTATCGGGGCAGGCCGCTGACCCACAGGAAGAACGAAAAGCCCATTCCAAAGACGACCCCGCTGTAAAACGGCACCGAGATCATCACCTCGCCCGCGACCCAAGAACCGATCAGATGGGGCAGGGTTGCCAAGGCGATGCCGCTGGTGACCGTCGCCTTTCCCAGCCGGGTGTCCAACAGCCGTTCCTTACCCCGCCGGATGTTTAACAACGAGGTGCCCAAGAATCGGCTCCCCAGCCGGGCGAAGTTGTAACCAATCAGCGAGGCGAACACGAACAAGGGAACGCTCAACCGAAGATAAAACCGATAATAGAGCGGCTCGCGATAAACCGTCAGCAGCGCCCAAAGAAAATGGGAGAAGATACCAAAAAGCACCTGGATCACAATCCACTCTGGCCGAAAGAGAAACGGCAGATGCCGCCGGCGCAGGTCTGGGTCCAGGTCGCGCTGTCGAGGCAACCGCAACATGGCGCACGTTCCTCATGGGTTTGCTGGCACTCCCAAAGCCTTCAAGAACTGGTCGTTCTCCTCCCGCCGTCCCACGGTCACCCGAAGGCAGTCCCTCAGCGGCCCAGGGCGATCTAGATTTCTGACGAGAACACCCGCGTCCAACAGCCGACGAAAGGCCTGCGCGGCGCCGTCCCGGACGCGGAAGAGCAGAAAGTTCGCCTCGCTCGGAAACGGCTCCAACCGCGCCTCCTGCGCCAACGCCTCAAAGAGTCGCCGACGCTCCGCAACGATCGTCTCGACCACCCGCTGAATCTCCTCGGCGTGCTCCAGGGCGATCCGAGCGATCCGTTGAGAAACCCCATTGACATTGTACGGCAACCGGACCTTCTCCACACAGCCGATCCACCGCGGATCGGCGATCAAGATTCCAACCCGAAGCCCAGCCAGACCAAAAGCCTTCGAAAAGGTTCGGAGAACGAGCACGTTTGATCGGCGGCCCAGCTCGGGGAGGAACGTGCGCCGTGAGAACTCGTAGTAGGCTTCGTCCAGGACAAATACAGCATTGGGCGCCCCCAAAAGGTCCCGGATCACCTCTTCGTCCCAGCAGTTTCCCGTTGGATTGTTGGGATAGCTCAGGAAGACGATTGCCCGCGGGCTCCGTTCGACCTCCTGGCGGAGCGCCTCAGCGTTCAGCTCGAACCGCTCATCCAGCGGCACCCCGACAAAGGGAAGCCCAGCAACCCGCGCTAGAATCCGATACATCGAAAAGGTCGGTTCCGGAGCTAGTACCCGAGTCCCCGGCCGTGCCAGAGCTATCAGGAGCATCTGAATCAGCTCGTCCGAGCCGTTTCCGACGGCTAGCCATTCGGCCGGAACGTCCAATCGCTTGGAGAGAGCGGCTTTCAGCTCGCGGGCCTCCGGATCGGGATAACGGTGAAAGGGCAGCTCCTCCAGCTCCCGAAGGGCCCGGCGCTTCACCGCTGGGGGCAAATCGTAGGGGCTTTCGTTGGCGTCCAGTTTGACCCGATGGGGGAACGGTTCCACGTGATACGGCTGCAGGTCGCGCAGGTCCTCCCGCAGGAACCGCTCGCAGGGATGGGGCGTTCCGTTCATGGCTCCCGTCCGGTGCGGATGCGCATCGCCTCCGCGTGGGCTTGGAGCTCCTCTGCTTCGGCCAAGGTGACGACCGTCTCGGTGAGGTCCGCAACCGTTCCAGCGGAGGCTTGAAGCAGGTTGATCCGTTTCATAAAGTCTAGCACAGAGCAGGCCGAAGAGAAGCGCGCCGTCCCGCCGGTCGGGAGGATGTGATTGGGCCCAGCGGCGTAATCGCCCAACGCCTCCGGCGTCCACTCGCCTAAGAAGATGCCCCCTGCGTTCTGGAGACGGAGGGCTACGGACATCGGTTCGCGGGTGTGCACCTCGACATGCTCCGGCGCGATCCGATCGGAAAGCGCAACGGCAGTCTCCAAGGAGTCGACCCAGAAGGCCCCTCCAAACCGTTCCAAAGACGCACGGGCGACCCCGCGGCGGGGAAGCCGAGCAAGCTGCAACCCGATCGCCTCACCGACCGCCTGCGCCAGCTCCTGGGCAGGAGTGATCAGCAGCGCCGAACAGTCGTCGCTGTGCTCTGCTTGAGAGAGCAGGTCTGCCGCGATCCAGTCGGGACGGGCGCTTTCGTCGGCGATGACGAGAACCTCACTTGGCCCGGCCAGCTTGTCCACGTCCACAACGCCGAAGACCTCCTTTTTGGCCAACTGAGAATAAGGGCTGCCCGGCCCGACGATCTTGTCCACCGGGCGGATCGTTTCGGTGCCAAAGGCCATCGCCGCAATCGCCTGCGCTCCTCCGCACCGGTAGACCTCTCGCACCTCGCAGGCGTAGGCGGCGGCCAACATCGCCGGGTGAATCTCGCCGTCCCGACGAGGCGGAATCGTCGCGACCAGCTCCCGAACCCCGGCTAGCTGAGCCGGAATCGCCGCCATCAACAGGCTGGAGACCAGCGGCGCCGAAGCCGCCGGAATATGCATCCCCACTCGCTCAAGCGGGACCCACCGCTGTCCCATCCAGGAACCCTGAGCGTCCACCGTAAACCAGGATCGGGGGAGCTGCGCTGCGTGAAAGGCTCGAATCCGCTCCACCGCCTCTCGGATCGCCTTCCGCAGCCCCGCCGAGATCTCCGCCCACGCCCGCTCGATCTGAGATTCCGGCACACGGAGCGAGTCGAGCTCCGCTTGGGGGCAGTCGAACTGCCGAGTGTAGTCTAGAACGGCGGCGTCTCCTTCTCGACGCACCCGCTCAAGGATCTCCCGCACCCTTTGAACAGTCCGCTCCTCCTCTATCCAGGCGTTCCGACCCTCCAGTCGCCGAAGAAAAGCCTCCGCCTCCTCGCTGGGATAACGAACGATTCGCCACATGGTCCCTACTCCGAAACTCGGACGATGTCGGCCCCGACGGCCCGAAGCTTCTCCTCAACCCGCTCGTAACCCCGGTCCACATGATAGACCCGCGAGACGACCGTCTCCCCTCGCGCAACCAGTCCGGCGAGGATCAACACCATTCCCGCCCGCAGGTCCCCGGCCATCACCGGGGCGCCGGTTAGATAGGGCACCCCACGAACGATCGCCTCCCCTTCGCCAAGCTGAATGTTCGCCCCCAAACGCTGCAGCTCTAACGCGTGCATAAACCGATCGGGGAAGATCCGCTCTCGAATCCGACTGACCCCGTCGCCCAGGCACATCAGTCCCATAAACTGCGCTTGAACGTCGGTTGGGAACCCCGGATAGGTGTCTGTGGTCACGTCTACAGACCGAATCCCGTTTGGAACGGTCACCCGACAAGTGTCCCCCTCCCAATCGACCCAAACGTCGGCTTCGGTCAGCTTGGCGAGCACGGCGCTCAGATGGCGTCGTTCTGCGCCGGAGACCCGAAGCTCCCCCCGCGTCATCGCCCCAGCGATCAGGTAGGAGGCCGCCTCGATTCGGTCCGGAATAACCGCGTGCTCGGCCCCCCGAAGCGTCGAGACTCCTTGGATCACCAGAGTGGAGCTGCCCAGCCCCTCGATGCGGGCGCCCATCCGATTGAGGAATCGCCCCAGGTCTACGATCTCCGGCTCCCGCGCAGCGTCGTGAACGACTGTAGTCCCCTCAGCGAGGACGGCAGCCATCATCACGTTGGCCGTCGCTCCAACGGAGGAGCCTCTCGGCCCGCGGAGCGAAAACTCCGCTCCCCGTAATCGGCGCGCCTGGGCTAGAATATAGCCGTGCTCCACTCGAACGTATGCGCCCAAGGCCTCCATGCCCCGCAGGTGTAAGTCCACCGGCCGAGTGCCGATCGCACAGCCGCCAGGAAAGGAGACCTGCGCCCGACCAAAGCGGGCTAACAGCGGCCCTAACACATAGATGGAGGCTCGCATTTGGCTGACCAGCTCGTAGGGAGCCTCCACCCCCAGCGATTCGGAGGCGGGCACAAAGAGCGTGTGCGACGCCGGCGAGTACTCCGTCTCCGTCCCCAGATGGCGCAACAGCCTGCGCAGCGTCTGCACGTCCCGAAGGTCCGGCACGTTGCGGATCACGCTGTCCGTCGTGCCGAGGATGGCCGCCGCGACGGCGATCGGCAGGCTGGCGTTCTTCGAGCCGCTGACCGAAATCGTCCCGGCCAAAGGCTTTCCCCCGCGGATGACAAAGCGATCCATCAATCCCCTTCCTTCCAAAAGCCGACGACCACCCGAGGCACGCCGCTATAATCTTCAAACGCTCGAAGGCTGGAGAAACCTTCCTTTTCTAAGAGCGCCAGCACTTCTGGCGCCTGTCCAGCTCCGACCTCCAGGGCGATCCATCCGCCAGGGCACAGCCGCTCAGGAGCCTGCCGAACGAGCCGGCGGACAACCTCTAACCCGTCAGGGCCTCCGTCCAGCGCTTCTCTCGGCTCGTGCCGAACCTCCGGCTGAAGGCTGGCCAGCTCACTACTAGGAACGTAAGGCGGATTTGAAAGGATACCGTGAACGCGCTCCTCCGGCGCCAACGCCGCCAGCAGGTCGCCCTCCCGAAACTCGATCCATTCTGCGACGCCGTGCCGGATTGCGTTCTTCTGCGCGACCTGAAGCGCCTCTGGCGAACGGTCGGTCGCGACGATCCGCTCCAGCCGTTCTCCCAGCTCCTTTGCCAGCACAACGGCCAAAACGCCGCTTCCCGTGCCGACGTCAACTAACCGTAACGGCTCCGCCCCTTGGAGGGGAATCAGCTCCCCCAGGACCACTTCGACCAGGCGCTCCGTCTCCGGACGGGGGATCAGAACAGAAGGCGTCACCCAGAAGGGAAGGGCGTAGAACTCCCGCTCCCCGGTGAGATAGGCAACCGGAACGCGTTCAGCGCGACGGCGCACCAGCTCTCGAAACCGGCCTCTCACCGGCTCGCCGACCGGCGTGTCGTAATGAAGGTAAAGCCACATCCGATCGCGTCCTAGCGCGTGGGCCAAAAGCAGCTCCGCATCCAACCGCGCCGATTCGATCCCCTTCCGGGAAAAGAACTCGCTGGTCCACTGGATGAGCGCCAGGACGGTCCAGGTGGGATCGGCACTCATGGGATCCGCCCTCAAAGCCGCTTGAGCCGCTCGATCTGATCGGCCTCGATTAGCGGATCGATCAAAAGGTCCAGATTACCGTTCAATACCTCCTGCAACTGATAGACGGTCAGCTTGATTCGATGGTCGGTTACCCGCCCATCGGGAAAGTTGTAGGTGCGGATCTTTTCGCTGCGATCTCCGGTGCCGACCATCGAGCGGCGGGCGTCGGCCCGTTCCTTCTCTTGCTCCCGCAGCTTCAGGTCGTACAGTCGGGCGCGGAGCACCTGCATCGCCTTCTGCCGGTTCTTCAGCTGGGAGCGCTCATCGGCGCAGGTGACCGTGATGCCGGTTGGAAGATGGGTAATCCGAACGGCCGAATCGGTCATGTTGACGTGCTGGCCCCCCGGCCCCCCGGCGCGAAAGGTATCGATCCGCAGCTCCTCCGGATCGATCTCTACGTCGATCTCTTCGGCCTCGGGGAGCACCGCCACGGTGACCGCTGAGGTGTGGATCCGCCCGCTGGCCTCCGTCTCCGGAACCCGCTGGACGCGGTGTACACCGCTTTCGTACTTCATCCGGCTATAGACCCGATCGCCGGAGATCGTGAAGATGATCTCTTTAAAGCCCCCCAGTTCGGTCGGGTTAGCGTCAACGATCTCCACCTTCCAGCCTCGGTTTTCGGCATATCGGTTGTACATGCGGAACAGGTCGGCCGCAAAGAGGGCCGCCTCCTCCCCCGCCGGTTCCGGCGCGGATCTCCACAACGGTGTTCTTCTCGTCGTTGGGGTCCTTGGGCAGCAGGAGAACCTTGAGCCGCCGCTCCAGCCGCTCCTTCTCCTCCTCCAGGTGGTCCAGCTCCTCTTTGGCAAGCGCGGCGATCTCGGGCTCTTCGTCGGCCTCCAAGAGCTCCTGGGCGGAGCGCAGGTCCTCCAAGATCTTCCGGTAGGTCACCGTTGCCTCAACGATCGGGAGCAGCTCCGCCCGGAGCTTCCCCAACCGCTGGGCCTCGGCGGGGTTCTCGTAGACCTTCGGGTCGCTGAGCGCTTCTTCTACCTCTCGGAAGCGCGCTTCTACGTCCTGCAGTTTCTCCAGCAGATCGGCCATCGTCCCACCCGTTTAGAGCCAAAGATAAGTCAGTCCAACCGCTGCAGCGCCCAGCATGACGTAGATCGTATCCAGCCGGAACAACAACAGCGCTGACAGCGCCCCCAAGAAGATCAACCCTGCCCGCAGGTCTCGGAGGAGAAACTGTCCCGTCCCGTTGGAGGCAGCGATCCACCCCATTCCGGCCAAGCTGAGAAAGACTCCCAGGAACACCAATCCTAGCGCATATCGATAGGCCATCGCTTGGGCGCCGATCGGCAACGCCACACCGGTAAAGCTGAGAAAGGCGTCCACCAGAAGCGCTAACACGGCCGGCTTGATTCCGCGCACGGCCGCCCGGAGCCCGTCCATCAGCCTGCCGACCCATCCGGAGCCGCCAGAGTAGCTCAGAGCGGCGGCCAACAGTACCATTCCAACCACCGAAGGACTGAGATAAGCGATCACCGAGACGAACGCACCGAGCCAGCCGGCGCGCTGGTATCCCACGTAGGCAACCACCTTGCTGGCGATCGGACCCGGCAGGACGTTCCCGGAGGCCCACCCGGTCTGAAACTGCTCTGCGGTGAGCCAACCGCGCTTCTCGACGATCTCGTTCTGCATAGCGCTGGCCAACGCGTGGCCAGAACCAAAGATGAAGGGTGCCCAGCTTCAAGAAGGTCCAAAACAGCTCCTGGAGCATCGTCGGCGCTTCCGTGCTGCGATCCTCCCGCCCCCGACGGGCACCCAGAACGCGGGAGTCTCTCCCAGGAGCCTACCGCTGGGCAGAGGCAGCCTGCTGCTCTCGAAAGCGGCGGTAGCGCTGCTCGAACTTCTCAACGCGTCCCTCGGTGTCCACCACCCGCCGCTCACCGGTGAAGTACGGATGGCAACTGGCGCAAATCTCGACGTGGATCTCCGGCTTGATCGAAAGGGTTTCGTAGGTGGCGCCACAGACACAGATAATCCGCGCCGGCACCAACGTCGGATGAATCCCTCGCTTCATAGTCGTTTTCACGCTCCGTTCTTGAATTCGAGACTCCGGCCACTCCTGCTGCCAAAAGATCAGCTGCGCATGTTGGCCAGGAACTCCTCGTTCGTCTTGGCTCGACGCATCTGCTCTTGGAACAGCTGGATGATCTCCCCAGGGCTCATTTTATTGAGGAATTTCCGGAGAATCCAGACTTTGTTCAGCGTATCGGGGTCCTAGCAGCAGCTCTTCGCGCCGTGTCTTGGACTTCAGCACGTCGATCGGCGGGAAGATCCGCTCCTCAAAGAGGCTCCGGTCTAGGTGGATCTCGGCGGTTGCCGGTGCCCTTGAACTCCTCGTAGATGTAGTCGTCCATCCGGCTGCCGGTGTCCACCAGGACGGTGGCCAGGATGGTCAAACTGCCGCCCTCTTCGGTGTTGCGTGCCGCCCCAAAGAACCGACGGGGGCCCCATCAGAGCGGCGGAGTCCAAACCGCCGGTCAGCGTCTTGCCAGTATGAGGGGCCACGAGGTTGTACGCCCGCGCCAGCCGGGTCAGACTGTCTAAAAGGATGACAACGTCCTTCCCAAACTCGACCGCGCGCTTAGCCTTCTCGATGACGATCTCGGCGACCGCAACGTGCCGCTCCGGCGGCTCATCAAACGTGGCGCTGACCACCTCCCCGTGGACGGAGCGTTCCATCTCGGTCACCTCTTCGGGCCGCTCGTCCACCAACAAGACGATCAGCTCCACCTCCGGGTGGTTCGTCTCGATCGCATGGGGCGATGTCCTTGAGCAGAGGTAGGTTTTGCCCCCAAAACGGTGGCGCCACGATCAACGCCCGCTGCCCCTTTGCCAATCGGCGCCATCAGGTCAATGATCCGGGTCGAAATCGAGGTGGTGCCCGGAATCTCCAGCTTAAACCGCTCCGTCGGATGGATGGGGGTCAGGTTGTCAAAGAGGGGAGCGTCCTTGACCTCCTCCGGGTCCCGACCGTTGACGCTGAGGACCTTCAGGAGGGCGTAAAACCGCTCGTCCTTCTCGCCGCCCCGCTTGGGGCGGACGGATCAGCCCGCGGAACCACATGCCCCGTCCGCAGACCAAAGCGCCGAATCTGAGAGGGAGAGACGTAAATGTCCTCCGGACTCTGAAGGTAGTTGTAGTTGGCCGAACGAAGAAACCCAAAGCCTTCCGGAAGGATCTCCAAGACGCCTTCACCGGCCAGCAGCTCCCCTTCGGTCGTTTGCGCCTCGAGGATCCTGGAGATCAGCTCCTGCTTCCGAAGGCCGCTGTACCCACTGATCCCCAACTCCTTGGCGATCTTGTAGAGCTCCTGAACCGTCTTGTTCTGCAACTGGGTGACGTCCAGCCCAACCCCAGTGCCGCTCAATCTCTCGGTCTCCGTTTGGTGTGTGGTGTTTCGCGATGGGTATCTTCCGTTTCTTCGGTTCTTCATCCAGTTCTCGCTTTCTTCCCCACCTGGGAGCGTTCCAAGCCGATTTTAGCCCGGTCACCGGTCGCTTGCGACGATCTCTCTGGAGCCTGTCAGCCTCCCTCATCGCAAGGCGGGCTGCTCGGACGGCGGGACAACGCCGGCTGACCAGTCCCTTTGGTTCTTTTGGGATGACGCTTTAAACCTTGAGCCTCTGATCGCCTGAACTCCCGGGGCGCACCGATGCCACCGCTCTTCAGCCAAGCGTCCAGCCACCCGGAGACCGGGGCCGTTGGGGCATCTGAGCGGTCCGCAGGACAGGCGCTTTCAAAAGACGGTTCCCCTCGCTCTGCTGCGCGGCAAACAACACGTGGGACTTCCTGCCTGCGATCTGTGAGGAATGCGACTGCAAAAACACTCAGGCTTTCTGGGACGATCGAGCGACCTGCGGACGCCTCACGGGGAGGTCTTCCGTGCTTCATTACCTATTTTACGGCTCGAAAGGAAACGGAGTCAAGTGTTTCGTAAAGAACGCCACCCCTCCCCTGAGACTTACGCCCTCCACGTCCCTTTAAGTTGCACAAAAGGTTGACGCGAGCAAGAGAGGGAGGGTATGCTACCTTCTAGGCTGTTTTCGGCCCTAGCTTGAACTCACGAACGCCTGAACAGGCCCGTCCCTCCGGGGACAAAAGACGGAGACAAAGTCAGCCAGCCATGGAGTTCAAGACCACCGCTCGCCACTCCCTTTACCGCGTCGTGCGGTGTTCTGTTGATCTCGGCGCTGATGCTGGGAGTGGTGGAGCTTGCCCTGCGCGGCTAAGCGGGGCGAACAACACTCGTTGGAAAGAACGGCCTAGCCCGACTCGCGGGAGCGCTGAAGGGCGCGTTCTCGGATTATCCACGCCCGATGGCGAGCGGCCCGTTCCTGTTCGAACCGGCGACGGCGCTCGAGGCGACGCTGCTCGATCTTGGAAATCGGACGAGAGCTCGAACGCCGCCACTGGAATCGAGCCGGAACTGTCGGGCGTGGCCGAGGCAGTCGCCGATAAAGGCTCAACAGCGCTTCGACCCACCGCGGCCACGCCGGAGCCGCAGGAATCCCGTAGCCACATCGCCGAACCGGCCCCCACCGCCGCTGAACGATTCCTAGGTTGTACTGACAGGCGTTACAGTCCTCCGCCTCCCGAAGAAACCCCTGGAGCAGAGGACAGGAGACGGTCGCTCGCCCCGCCACCGGACGAACTCGTACCCGCCGATAGCGAATCACTCGTGCAAGAATCAGATCGCGCAGGGTCTTCCAACGCATCGGTTTTCCTCGGCCGTTCCTGTTTTCATTGTCGCCCCTTTGAGCCGTCATGACAAATCGGCGCCGTCGTAGTATCCTCCCCTTCCGACGGGAGACCGTTCCGCACCGGGCAGCAAGAGAAAGGAATACTCATGAGTCGAAAACAGCAGCTCCTGCAGGAAGAAGGGTTCCTCATCGTTCGGGAGGGGGTGCTCAGCTCCCAAGAAGTTCAACGCGCCTTGGAGGAGATCTCCGCGATTATCCACGGGCGAGTGCCGTATGCTGAAAAGATCATGGTTCAAGTGGAACCGGCGGTTCAAAAGGGGATCCGAGAAGCGCCCTCGCGGGAGTGGGCCGTCCGAAAGCTGATGAGCTACGTTCCCCACAGTCCCATCTTAACGGAGATCGCCCGACATCCCAAGATCGCCGCGCTTCTCCGGGAGTTGCTCGCTGAAGATGTCAAGCTCCTTCAAGATATGGCGATGCTCAAGCCGCCCCAGGTCGGCTCCCCCAAGACCTGGCATCAAGACTGCGCCTATTTCCCGATCGAGCCGCCGCGCGTTCTCGGTTTCTGGATCGCTTTGGATCAAGCCACGCGCGAAAACGGTTGTATGGAGGTTATCCCAGGCACTCATCGGGAGCCGATTCCTCACGAGACGATCGTTGAGGACGCCTTCCCAGACTACGGAATCCCCAAGGACCATCCCGTCTTTCAGCGGACCGCGGTTGCCGTGGAGCTAGAGCCAGGCGACGCGCTGGTCTTCGATGGCCTTCTCGTGCACGGCACCGGCCCGAACCGATCCGATCGGCCCCGTCGAGCCCTTCAACTCCATTACGTGAACGCCCGATGCCGATACACGGGGCGAAACCGGCCCCCGGAGCTGCTCCAGATCATCGGTCGCTCTTATGAAGGCTGTGTCTGAGCACGTCCACAAGGGACAGACCGGATTCGGGAGCTCTACCTTTTTTCACGTGCCCACCGGACGGCGGGTGGAACTGGGACGGTCCCACGCGCCTCCAGGCTATCACGGCCCGCTTCGCTGTGGCCTGCACCCCCGATCCTCCCGCTCTGGAACGCTCATCTGCTTCGACTCGACACACGAAGGCCTCGGTCGGCAGCTCTATCTGCTAGTTTAAGGGCTTTTTGCTCAGAGCGCTGGAGCGCTATCGGATCGAAGCCCCACGGATTGGGGGTCTGGGCGGACGAGGCTCTAGAAAGGCACATTCCCCCCGACAGGGGCGCCCTTTCTGAAAGTTAGGGCAGACCGCCGCCTGCCGATGGAGGATCGCGAAAATACATTGATCAAACGCGTCGGCGCGGGCGTGCCACTCGGCGGGGGTGTCCGTCGGCAAAAAGGCCGCTGCCCCTCGTTGTCGCATCCGCTCGAAGAGCTCTCGATTGTTGGCGTCCCCAAGAGGCACCGCCTTCAGGTGGGGCTGAATCTCGTGAGCCAGTTGAATAAATGCCCCCGGCGACGGACGGCCAGCGTCGAACAGAACCGCTCGGGCGTGATAGGCGCGCAGTTTCGCGTGCCCGATCCGGTTGTCCGGCGCTTCAGCGACGGCCAGCCCCAGCCCTCGCAGATATTGCGCTAAGCCCCGCCGAATCCCCTCTGGAAAGCCGATCACCATATAATCCACCGTCAGCGGCGTCTCTTCGTCGAACAGTTCCTCATGAAGCCAAACCTCGCTGGTCTCCGCGTAAAGCTCGACCTCCCGCTCAAGGAGCTCGTCCACCGGCTCGATCAGTTGCCGCGACGCCTCGCGTATTCGCTCCTCCAGCCGCTCCCAGAGCGCTTCGCTAGCTTCATAAGAGTTGATCGGCAGCCGTCGCATTACGTCTCTCCAGGGACCAGTTCCAACGTTACGATCTGAAACCCGGCCACGGACAAGATCAGTTTCCCCTCTTCGGTAAGGGAAAGCGGCTCCAGACGCGTTTCGTCCATTCGAGCCCGGTAGACCTCACGAACCGGGAGCCCAAACGAAAGCTCCGCCGTCTGCTCGTCTCGGAACGGATTGTAAAACCGAACGATCCAGGAGTCACGATCCTCAGCCAGCTTGAAGGCCGAGAGGACCAACCGGCGCGGGCTCAGGTCCAAAAAGCTCCCGCGAGGCGGCAGCCGACCCGCGTGGGCGTCCGTCTGAACGGCCCGCAGCGGGACGAGAACGCGCTGGGCCACCGCCACGGCGCCGGACTCCTCCAGTCGCTTCCCGTGCGGGATGATCGCGTACTCCGCGTGATGACGACCAGGAGACTGAGCGTCCGGCGTCGGAATTCCCCAACGCTCGTCCGTCTGTCCCACGGCGCGCAGAAGTGTCAGCGCCACGGTGTTCTGCCCGTCGCGGAGGACCTCGTACTCCGTCAGCCCCGCTGCCGCGACGGTCAACCCCCGCCGGAAGTCGCTGACGTCCACGTAGCCGTAACAAGGCTGCAGATAGGAAGGATTCTCCCAACCGCTCCAAGGCTGAATCGGTCGTTTGACCGCCTCAAATTGTCCCCCTACCGTCACCCGCTTGGCCTCAATTCGCGTGGGGAAGAGCGCTCGAATCCGGTGGTTCCACCGGGCGTTGTCTATCGAGGTCCCAATTTGAAGCGCAGGCAACCCCTGAACAAGCGTTAGCTCGCTGGAAACGATAACGTTCCCCTTGGAGGTGGGCAGCCTGCCGGTGATTCGGTACCGCATCCGAAGCGGATTCCGCTCCACGTTTCGAATCTCCAGAGCCGGATAAGGCGGCTCCACTGCTTCGCCCAGGTGGACGATCTCGTCCGACTCTGCCGGACGGTACTCCTGGGCGTCTCCGGCCTCCGAAGCGTCCTCAATCCAGTGGAGCCCCCCAAACGAGGCTCCCGACTGTCGGTTGGTGATCGTCAGGCGTCCGTCCGTTCCGATCTTGACGATCAGCGAATCGTTTTGAAACGGCCCGCCGGGATAGCCTCGCTGGCGCTCCTCCGGGAGCGCTTGGACCCGGTAAGCGGCGTAGCCCACCGCCGGCACGTCGGCCATCATCAGAAAGCGCACCCGCTGGGCCCGTCGGGGACGTGGGCGGCCCAGCTCCGGCGAAAGGGTAACCCGTTCCACCTCCAGGCAGACGGCCGGAACGTTGTTCCCGTAGGAATCGGTCACCGAGACGTCGTTCACTTGAACGGAAGGATCGAAGATCGCCTCCACTTCGATCGCCTCGCGACGCCGAACGCTCAGCGGATTGAAGACGACCAATCGAACGGTTGACGGATCGTCCGCCGGAGCCTCAGGGGCATCGCCAAAGCGAGTCTGAACCTGTGCCGCGAGATGGCTCAACGCCTCCTGAATCAGCTCCTCAACCCCGTGCTCAACTTGCGCTAGCCGCGTTCGCATCTGTCGATGCACCGGGTCCGCCGCATAGCCTCCGATCGCTGGGGGCGTGTGGTTCTCAAGGAGACGCCGCCAGAGATAACGGAGCATCCCGCGCGGATCCGAAGCGCCGTAAAACCAAGCCAGCGCTGAGAACGGCTCTGCCCAGTGCTCCAAGTCCCGCTGACAGCGCCAGTTGACCCGCTTGAGGCCCACCCGGGCGCTCAGCCGTCCGTCGCCGGTGCCCCATCCCGGAGTGTACCGGTTGCGAAGCTCTCCGGCCGCCGACGGAAGCCGAGAATCCCCTTCCGGCTGAGCGGCGACCTCTTCTTCAAGGCTCCAAAGGGCGCCTTTCAGGTCTGCGGTCCGGATTCCGTCCGGCAACACGGTCCTCCTGGCCAGCTCGGCTAAGCGAAGCAGCTCCCCGTCGGGAAGCCGGTAGAACTCGCCACAGAGTAGCAACAGACGTCTGAGGGGAGAGCGCTTGGCAAGTCGCTCCATCAGCTCTCGCAGAAGAACGAGCCCCTCCTCTCCTCCCCACTCGTAGAGAACCGTTTGAGGACGGCGCGGTACAAACAACGCATAGATCGAAAGTCCGCCGCGCGACTCCCAACGGAGAACCGGCGGGTAGCCCCGAATCGGATCGGGCGTCTTAGGAGGTAGCTCCGGGTCCAGAGCGTTCAGGCCGTCGGAGATTACCGCCCAGGAGAAGCCAAACTCCCGAAGAATCTGGGGCATCTGACCAATTTGGGAACGAGAGCCGTAAAGCCACCCGACCGGAAGCGGCTCCGTCCCCCATTCTGCGGCGACGCGACGCCCCTCGATCAGGTTCCGGACCAACGACTCGCCGCTGACAAGAAACGGGTCCGGCCTGAACGTACCATGGACCGATCAATAGCCGCCCCGAAGCGACCAGCCGCCGGAGCCGCTCCCGCGCTCCAGCACGAATCTCTGCGTAGTCCTCCAGGAGGATCGCCTCTCCGCCCAGCACGATAGCGGGGAACTCCGGCCGCTCTTCCAGCAGCTCCAGGAGACGATCCAACTCCTGAACCCATCGGAAACGCGTGGATTCAAACGGCAGCAACCATTCCCGTCTCCACTCGACGAACGGAACCAGCAGTAGCTGAAAAGGCGCTTCGTTTCGACCCGTCTCCGTCATTCCTTTCCCTCGACCGTTGGGATCGGCTCCAAAGAACACAGGTCGGCCATCCGATTCCAGCAGAGGCCGACCTGTGAGTTGTCGTCGCTTGAGAACATCAGAACGACACGCCCGCGCGCCTCGACATCGGTTAGGCGACGACCAGTTGATCGTTCTGGATGAAGACGACTTTTCCGGTCTCCATGGACAGCGAAGCCGCCACCTGTATCTTTTGGGTCTGGACCGCTTCGGGATAAGGGGCGAGAATCTGAGAGGTATCCTTCGTCTTGACCGCGTCGATGAAGATGCGGTCCTCCTGCTCGTAGGGGTTGACCGTGCTTTGAATCTCCTCCCGCTGGTCGGGACCGGTGACAAAGACGGCCCGTCCCTGTGTGATGTCGGCGGCCAGGTTGCGCCCGAAGACCTCGATCTTCACCCGACCCCATCCGGAGAGACAGCAGGCCGACTGAATGTTTGCAATCACTCCGTTGTCAAAGACGACGTTCACGAAGCTGATGTCTTCGATGTCGTAGTTGGGGATGTCCCGCATGCCACCCTTAGCGGCCACCGCGTGAACGCTAATTGCGTCTGCCCGTAGGAGGAAACGAGCCACATCAAAGATATGGGTTGTCTGCTCAACGTGCTGTCCGCCGGACTGACTCTTAACACGCCACCAGGGGGTTCCGGGCATCCCCCCCATCCAGGCACCTAGCGCGCCCAAGACGCGGAACTGCGTCAGCTTTTCCCGCGCCTTCTGAACCGCGTCGCTGTAACGCCAGTTGTAGCCAACGCTGGTGATCACGCCGTTCTCCAGCACCGCGTCGCGAATCCGGAGCGCTTTGTCCAGGGTGATGTCAATCGGCTTCTCCACGAAGATCGGAATCCTCCGCTCGATCGCCGCAAACTCCGGCTCGCCGTGGGCAAAGGGGGGCACACAGATGTAGACCGCGTCCAGCTCCTCCTTTTCGAACATCTCGTGGAAGTCGGTGTAGGGACGTCCGCCGAACTCCTTGGCCCGCGACTCGGCCCGGTCCTTGGCCACATCGCACATGGCCACCAGCTCCACGTCTTCAAAACGGCTCAGGTTCCCCAAGTGGTTGCCGGCGATTCCCCCCGTGCCGATAAACCCGACCTTGACCTTCTCTGCCATGAGTGCATCGCTCCTTCGTCGATTGATCTGCATGGATCTCCTCGAACGCGCCTTGGCGCGCGCCTTCGCTATAGTAGCCGATCTCCCCCATCGGTGGAACGGTCTCCCCCAGCCTCCGGCTACTGGCGCCAGAAGAACGACTCCTCTGGAGGCCGATAACTGACCGCCAGTTCCGGCGTCTCCAACCGCTCCCCGCCCCGATGAAGCGACTCGACGCCAAAGTAGGTCTGACCGGTCGTCAGCAACGTCCGTTCCACCGGATAGGTAGGCTTTCCGGTCAAGAACATCCGCTCGATGGCCTGGCACAGCGGCGTGAAGAAGCTGGCCAGCGTCGTCCGCCGAGGGGGCATCGGAAGGTACATCTGACAGGAGGCGATCGAACCGTCCTCCAACCGCGCGGCAAAGTTGAAGTCCTCGACAAAGCGGTTCAGCAGCATCATCGTTGCCCGCAGGCCGTCGGAGTACTCCATGACATAAGCGATCGGGTCGGGGACGACCTCCTCCAACCGATCGGTTCGAGGATCAAAATCGAGCCTCCCTTCCCTGGCCGGACGGCGGGTAAAGCTGCGAGCGATGGCAGCCCACATCAACTCTTGGTCCCAGCGCCCCTCCCGAAGCGCCTCCCAAAAGGCCTCCCCTCGAACGGCCTGAAGGGAACGGACCCCTACCTCGCCCCCCTCCCGCCGTTCGACCATGCACTGGATCGTCTCCAAACCGTGAAAGTCGTAGCTGTCCACCCCTCCGTAGCAGACGCAAACCGCCTCCCGCAACCGAACGCCAAGGGGGAACTCCAGCGCCGGAATCCGCCAGGTAACCGGTAGCGAGGAACCAGCCATGAAGGGGAAGCCTAGCTCCCGCGACACCTCCACCATCTCAACAGCTTGCGACCAGTCGTAGGAGAGATGCTTGTCGTTGAAAACGGGAACCGATCGCCCACTCTCCCGGAAGACGGCCTCGGTTTCCTTGAAAAATCGATATCGAGGATAAAGCCGTTGGCCTTTCTCGTTGGTCGGGTAGTTTCCATGCTCCCCGATCAAAAGGACGCCGTCCACGGCGAGCCGCTCGCCGCCCAGCGTCAGCGCCTCGGCGATCGTCGGATAGATCGGAACGCCAAAACGCTCCGACCGCTCCCGACTGAGATCGTTCTCAGGAAACTGATCCACGTACAGAGAGACGACCCGACACCGCTCCGGACGGTAGTACTTTCCCGCGTAGCCGTAGCTCTCCAAAAACCGGTCCACAATGTGTTGGGCGTGGGAGTATTTGTAATAAACCGTACAGATGGCAGCGATCTTCTTCACGATCCGACCTCCTTGGGCTGGAGGATCTGCTCTTTGGAAGCAGCGTACCGCCACCTTTTCTGAGACGCAACGGAGGGCCCCTTCAGCTTGCACGTCAGACGGGAGAAGCGTACCGTATCTTCCAGGAGCAGCTAGGAAGCGTCCGAGGAATTGGGTATAATTTTAACGCAGTTCCTTGTTGCCCAGGGGCAGACGCTGCGCCTGGGCGGGTTATCGAGAGAGGATCAAGAACAACCCAGAACCTCAACGCTATAAGCGGCTTGGCACACAAAGAGGTGAAATTGGCCCAGATTCAAACGATGCGGATCGGCCTCCAGAGCATGGCGGAGGCCCAACAGTTGTTTGGGAATCAGGACAGTTTTCTGCGGATGATCGAGGGTCGCTTCAAGGCGCGCGTGATGCTGCGCAGCGACCATTTAGAAGTCGTCGGGGAGCCCCAGGCGGTGCACGACGTCAGCGAGGTGCTCAACACGCTTCTGGAGCGCGTTCGGGCAGGCCAGCGCCTCCGGGCCGCAGAGGTAAAGGCCACAATCCGCGACGTGCGCCATCACCGACCGGGGGTCTCCAGCCGGGAGGCCGAGGAGCTCCCCTCCCCCTTTGCCCTCTCCCCCGAGGAGGGGGGACTGGATGTGCTTCCGATCCACTCCAGACACGGCCCGATTCGGCCTCGATCCAAGCGCCAGGCGGAATATATCGAGGCGATCCGCACCCACGATCTGGTGTTTGGAGTCGGTCCGGCAGGGACGGGAAAGACCTACCTGGCCATGGCAATGGCCGCCTCAGCCCTCAAAAGCGGCTTGGTGGACCGGATCATTATGACCCGCCCGGCTGTAGAGGCCGGCGAGAAGCTGGGCTTTCTCCCCGGCGACATCCAGGCTAAGGTGGACCCGTACCTGCGACCCCTTTACGACGCGCTTTACGATATGTTTCCCCCGCGCACCATCCAACAGTTCATGGATCGGGGTCAAATCGAGATCGCCCCGTTGGCCTTCATGCGCGGGCGGACGCTGAACCGCGCCTTTGTGGTCCTGGATGAGGCGCAAAACGCCACCATCGCCCAGATGAAAATGTTCTTGACCCGTCTGGGCTTCGACTCGAAGGCCGTGATTACTGGCGACGCCTCCCAGAGCGACCTGGACCGAGACGAGCCCTCCGGACTGGTGCACGCGGTGGAGATCCTGCGAGGGATTGAGGGGATCGCCATCGTCGAGTTCCAGTCCTCCGACGTGGTCCGGCACGCGCTGGTTCAGCGAATTATCGAGGCGTACGATCAGGACGCCGCCCGTCGGGAGCAGCACCACCGCTCCACGGAGAAACAGCCGCCGACAGCGCGCGCATCGTCGTCCGAGGGCGGCTCTTAACCCTGGCGGCGGAGGCAACAGCGGAGCGTCTATGAGGTTTCTTCGCCGACTGCGCCGTTCTGGGCGACGGCGGCAACACGCCGCAAAGGCGGTCCCCGCCGGCCCTACCCAGCGACTGGAGCCGTTTCTCCCCACGCGCGAAAACCGACAGTGGTGGTTGGTCGGCATCCTGATCACCCTGCTGCTGACCTGGATCGCGCGGCCGGCGGACTTCTCCCGGCGCGTCCTCGACCAGCAGGCAACCGAGCGCGCTCGAGAAATCGCCCGTAAAAACACGCTCCCGATCTACCGCTACGACCCCTCGCCGGAGCTCCACCTGGAACAGGTGCTCCGCGACGTTCACGCCGTCCGACAGCTGGAGGCGCTCACCCCAGAGCAGCAGCAGGCCTACCTGCTCCGCATACCCTTGGTCCGCCGATATCTGAACGCGGAACAGCTACAACTACTCCTTCGGCTGAGCGCTCCGGAGTTCCTGGAGGTCCGCGACCGGACCGTTCAGCTCTTTCGGCAGACCGCCTCGCGAGGAATCGTCGTCGCCGGAAGGGGCACGGGAACCCTCTGGAGCGAACTGGCCGCTTACTTTGACCCCAAATACACCACCCAGTGGGCCAGCGTCGAATCGATGACGATCCGGATCATGCCCGAAAACCGGATCGCTGCTGTCTCTGACCTCCTGGACTACGAATCGGCACTCTTGGAGCTGGAGCGCGGCGCCCGAACGCTTCCGATCACGACGACCGAGCTGCCGGAGGTGGCAGATCGGATGCGAACGCTGATCGCCCAGCTCGCTGGAGCCTTCCTTCAGCCGAACCTCACCTTCGATGCGGTGGCCACTCAGCAGGAGCAAGAGCGCCGAGCCGCTCTGGTCCGGCCGGTCTATCGCACTCGGTACGACCGTCCGATGGTGGTCTACCTGGGCACCTCTGCGCTCCTGGGGTTGACCCTCCTGGTGGGGGCGATGTTCCTGAGCTCCCATCCGGTCGTGCGCCATCGAAACTGGCGGCCGCTGGCAGCGACCGGTCTTCTGGCGGCTCTCGCCATCGGCATGCTCTATCTGGGAGTCCGGGGCGTTCATCGGCTTCCGTCGGTGGACTACCCGATTCTGCTGGTCCCTGTTGGGCTGACCGCTTCGCTGGCCACGATCCTCTTAGGTGTGCCCTTTGGACTGTTTGCAACCGTCTTTCTGACCATCCTAGCCGCGCTGATGGGCGGGGCTGCAAGCGCAACCGCTGTGGCCCAGTTTTTGACGCTGCTGGCAACTGGCCTGTTCGCCTCGGCGATCGTGCCACGCGCTCATCACCGTCGGGACCTGGTTGTTGCGGGCATCTACACGACCCTTGGCGCAACGGTCGTCGCGCTGGGAAGCCTTCTGTTGCTCGGCTCCTGGCAGGGCGGAACGGTGCTCCGCGTGGCCGGCTGGACCCTCCTGGCCGGCGGCACGGTGAGCCTGGTGGTGCCGGGGGTGCTCCCCGTCTTTGAGTATCTCGCCGGAACCGCCTCGGACCTGGAGCTGATCGAGTTGGCCGACCTGAACCATCCGCTCCTTATCCAGTTGGAGAAGGTGGCCCCGGGAACCTACAACCACAGCCTGAACGTCTCCCGCCTGGCAGAAGCCGCCGCGGAGGCGATCGGGGCGAGCCCCTTGCTCGCACGGGTCGGGGCGTACTTCCACGACATCGGAAAGATGAACTACCCCGAGTACTTCATCGAAAACCAGGAGGGTGGCCCCAACCCGCACGACCAGCTAAAGCCGACGATGAGCGCCCGAATCCTGATCGCCCACGTTAAAAACGGCGTGGAACTGGCCCGCGAACATCAGCTTCCTCGGGCCGTTGTGGATCTGATCCAACAGCATCACGGAACCTCGCTCATCCGTCCCTTCTACCACAAGGCGATCCAGATGGGGGAGAAGGTGGAGGAATCCGACTTCCGTTATCCAGGGCCCAAACCCCAGTCGCGCGTTGCCGCGGTCCTGATGCTGGCCGACTCGATCGAACCGGCGGCGCGAGCCCGGTTCCGCAACCTGGACACGCTCTCCCGGCGCGACTGCCAGCAGTTGGTCTCCGAGATCATCAACCACTACGTCCTCGACGGACAACTCGACGAGAGTGACTTAACGCTTAACGACCTGCGGCTCCTCTCAGAGAGCTTCCAGCGAACGCTGATCGGAATGTACCACTCCCGGATTGAGTACCCTGAGGACCGCAAGCGCAAGGATCGGACCCAGACGACGCCCTCAGAAGGCCATCAGGAGGAGAGAAAAACGGGTGTCCAGTCCGCAAAAGGATAAGCTGGAGAACGAGTGGAACGCCAATGGAGCGCTGCTTGACTGGATCCATCAGATCGTGGAGACGGCGGTCTTGGTCGTTCTCGAAGCGGAAGGGGAGGATTTGGAGACCAGTGAAGTGGGAATCCTGATCACCGACGACGCTCAGATTCGGGAGCTGAACCGTCGCTATCGGAACGTGGACGCTCCGACGGACGTATTGGCCTTTGCGATGCGCGAAGGCCCGGACGCCGACTTGAACCCACAACTGTTGGGAGACCTTGTGCTGTCGGTTCCGACCGCGGCGCGTCAGGCTCAGGAACAAGGCCACTCACTGGCGTATGAGCTGGCGTTTTTGGCGGTGCACGGAACGCTTCATCTGCTGGGCTACGACCACCAGACGCCGCAGGAAGCCGAGCAGATGGAAGCGCGAGAGGCCGAGCTAATGGCACGAGTTGTCCAGCTGCCCGGCTGGTCGGAGCTGGAAAGCCGGTTGGAGAATACTCTACGAGGTAATCCACAGCGATGAGCGACCTCTCCGATCCTGCGAGTAGGGGGTGGCTGCTCCTGCTGCTGACCGTCCTCATCGGGTCGGTTTCCTACCTGGCCACCATCCTTCGCCGAACAAAACTGGACCTGGTGGATGCACTTTTAGCCCAGGAAGGCCGATCGGACGCGGCAACGCGTCGTCTGGTACGCCGTCGTGCCGAGTACCAGGCCGCCTATGCGGTCTTCCGGTTCGCTCTCTCCGCACTGTTGCTCTGGCTGCTGCTGGAATGGCTCCGTCCCGGTTGGATCGCTTGGCTCTTGGGCGTTCTGCTGCTGACGGTGGCAGAACTGCTCCCTCAGCGGTTCGTCCCGCTAGAACCGTCCGGTCGCCCTCTGCGTTGGACCGTCGCAGTCGCTCGAGGGCTTTATTGGATTACCTTCCCGATCGCCTGGCCGATGGGACGCTGGATCGGCACCGGCGAGCTCCGCCTGCCGTCCAAAGAACTGGAACGCTCCGAAGAACCCTCCACCACCAAAGAGGAGACCCAAGAGCCCGAAAACGCCCTCCGCAACGGAGAACGGGCCGCGATCGAGCCCCAAGAACGCGATATGATCTATCGCATCTTGGAGTTCCCCGACACCCGCGTGGACGAGGTGATGGTCCCCCGAACCGATATGACCTGTCTAGAGATCAACACCCCTTTTGAGGAGTGCCTCCGGGTCATCCAAGAAACCCGATTCTCCCGAATCCCCGTCTACGAGGGAACAATTGACAACATTGTCGGCATCCTGCACCTTAAAGATCTCATTCCGCTCTGGGGGAGAACCGACATCCACCTGGGGGAGATCATCCACAAGCCCCCCTTCGTCGTTCCAGAGAGCAAGCGGATCAACGAACTGTTCGCCGAGTTTCGCCGCCAACGACAGCACATGGCGATCGTCCTAGACGAGTACGGCGGCACCAAAGGGTTAGTCACTCTGGAGGACCTCTTGGAAGAGATCGTCGGGGAGATTCGGGACGAGTTCGACCGCGAGGAAGTCGAGCTGGTCCCTCTGGACGAACGTACCTACGAGATCGACGCGCGGATGCACCTTTCCGACCTGAACGAGATGCTCGATCTGCACCTTCCCGAGGACTCCGTGAATACGCTGGGTGGGTTCCTGATCGAACTGACCGGTCGGGTCCCCCAGGCCGGAGATATCATTTCTTATCAAGATCGCCTGATCTTTCGGGTGGTCGAGGCCGACACACGACGGGTGCGCAAGGTGCGCATGCAAATTCTCCCCGGCGAGGGTGACGGGGCCAATGAAGAGGAGTAGTCTCGGCGGGACATTGCGGCGCTGGTTCAAAACGGGGCTGGTCTCCCTGCTCCCTTCGGCGGTCGTCGTCTGGTTGATCTACTACCTGTACCGCAAGCTCGGCCAGGCGACCCGATGGGTGTTAGGCCAGCTCCAGTTGGAAACCTACTGGTGGAGTGGCCTGCTTTTTCCCCTTGTCTTCTTGATTCTCGCCGCAGCGTTGATTATCATAGTGGGCGCGATCTCTACGACCGTCGTCGGACGGGGCGCGGTGCAGGTCTGGGATCGGTTGATCAACCGCATCCCCATCCTCAACCGCATCTACCTGGCCGTGCAGCAGGTGGTCGCTGCGATCTCTCTGCGGCGACGGCAGCTCTTTCAGGCGGTCGTGATGATCGAGTATCCTTATCCGGGGATGTACCGGCTCGGCTTTGTGACCGCCGAGGGGCTGACTCAGCTTTTGGAAGGGGAAGAGCTGGTCGCCGTGCTGGTCCCGTCCTCGCCCAACCCGATGACCGGGTATCTGTTCCTGGCCCGGCGGGAGCTGATCCGGCCGGTGAACATCGCGGTGGAGGACGCGATCAAACTGATCATGTCGGTGGGGTTCGTCGCTCCGCCGGAGGAGGAAGCGATTTTCGCTTCCCCGGCGATCGAGACGCAGCGAAAAACGAAGGCCACCGACAAACAGCAACCGTCGCGCGAGTCTGTCGGGGCGTAGCGCAGCCCGGTAGCGCACCTGCTTCGGGAGCAGGGGGTCGTCGGTTCAAATCCGACCGCCCCGACCACTTGTTTCATCATCCCGCACGAGCCCCAAGCTCTGCGGGATTTCTTTTTCCCACCGGTGCTTAACCGGGGAAAGCGTTGAGAGACCCCAGTGCGGAGGAGCGCTCGATGCCCATCTTGTGGCCTCTGCTGCTCACAGCCGTTGCGGGGGAAGTTGGCGAGCGCCGACCCAGCCCCTTCGCCGTGGTGCACCCGGTTGGGGTGAGCGAGGTACGGTGGACGGAAGGATTCTGGGCACAACGGTTTGCCGTCTGTCGAGACCGCTCGATCCCCGCTATGTGGGAGATCATGCGCGGCGACCGGTACAAACCCTACTACCTGCACTTTCTGATCGCTGCTGGAGAACGAAGCGGCGACTACCGTGGCGCTCCCTGGAACGACGGCGACTTTTACAAGTTCCTAGAGGGCGTCTGCGCGGTGCTCGCCCTCACCGATGACCCTCAACTCAAACAGATCCTTCACCGCTCGATCGAAGCGATCGGGAAGGCCCAACGTCAAGACGGCTACCTCCACACGCCGGTGTTGATCCGCCAGCGGAATGGTGACCGAAGCGCTCAACCGTTCCAGAACCGGCATCATTTCGAGATGTACAACATGGGGCATCTCCTGACGGCGGCCTCTCTCCACCACCGCGCGACGGGAAGCGAGGCGTTTCTTTCCATCGCCGTCCGCACTGCCGACTTCCTCGAGCGAGCGCTTCAGGGCGCGATGTTTGATCCCGCGCGGCACGCCGTGTGCCCTTCTCACTATATGGGGCTCGTCGAGCTTTACCGCGAGACGGGGGAACTGCGCTATCTAGAGCTAGCCCGACGGCTCTTTGAAATCCGCGCTTGCGCCGGCGGCGGAGACGACGACAACCAGGACCGAATTCCGTTCTACGACCAACAGGAGCCGGTCGGCCACGCCGTCCGCGCCAACTATCTCTATGCCGGCGCCGCTGACCTGTTCTTAGAGACAGGAGAAGAACGGCTCTGGAAGCCCCTTGAGGCGATCTGGAACAACCTGGTCCAGAAGAAGCTGTACATCACCGGCGCCTGTGGCGCGCTCTACGACGGTGCTTCGCCGTACGGCTCCCCGGAACAGTCCTCGATTGCACGAGTTCACCAAGCCTACGGGCACAACTATCAGCTTCCTAATACGACCGCTCACGGGGAGACCTGCGCCGCTGTGGGCAGCCTCCTCTGGAACTGGCGCATGTTCCTAGCCACCGGCGAGGCGCGCTACGTGGACCTGATCGAACGAACTCTTTACAACGCCGTCCTAGCAGGAGTCAGTCTGGAAGGGACGGAGTACTTTTACGTCAACCCGCTGAGAAACGTCGCTCCGCTGCCGCTCAACCTTCGCTGGTCGCGCAGACGGGTGCCGTATGTCACCTCCTATTGCTGCCCTCCAAACGTCCTCCGAACGATCGCTCAGGTCCATCGGTACGCCTACGCTCGGTCGGATGGAGCCATCTGGCTGAACCTTTACGGCGGCAACGTGTTGTCCACAACGTTGGACGGAAGGCCTCTTGAGCTGACTCAGGCGACCAACTACCCCTGGGAGGGCCGCATCCGAGTAACGGTAAAACGGTGTCCCGACGGCCCGTTTGCGTTGCGATTGCGAGTTCCCGGATGGGCGGAGTCGGCTACGATCCGGCTCAACGGCCGGCCGGTGGAGTTGGACGCGAAACCGGGCACGTACGCCGAAATCCGGCGCCGATGGCGAGTTGGCGACACTCTCCAGCTTGATCTCCCGATGCCCGCTCGGCTTTTCGAGTCGCACCCGTACGTCGAGGAGACGTACAATCAGGTCGCCGTTCAACGAGGGCCCCTTGTCTACTGCCTTGAATCGCCTGACCTGCCCGAAGGCGTCCGCGTGGACGAGGTGGTGATTCCAGCGGACGCGGAGCTCACGCCACAGCACGAGCCGGAGCTCCTAGGAGGGGTGACGGTGATCTACGCGACCGCCAGGGCGTTGCCCAGCCGCCGTTGGGACGACGCTCTCTACCGTCCGCTGAGTCATGAACCTTTGCGTCCTCTGTCTGTCCGGATGATTCCCTATTATGCATGGGCCAACCGAGGCGATTCGGAGATGTCCGTCTGGCTGCGACTTTGCAGAGCATAAACCTACCTGAGCCGAACCGACCGACGATATTCCCGAAGGCAAGCGCTTATGGACTCACGTCGGAAAGCTCCGTGATCCAAGCGCGCAAATCGGAGGGGACGTCATACCACCCGGCGCGCTGCTGGAGCACTGGGCTTCCCTCTTGGAAGCGATAGTCGTCCCAAGCCCGGTCTACAAACATCGGATCCGCAAAACGCCCCTGCCGGTCAAAGCCGGTGTGCCCCCGATACGCCTCAAACGATTCAAATTTGAGATGACGGGGTCGCCAAGGGACGCCGTACAGAAACGGAGGTGCTTCGCCCTCACTCCAATAAACGTTCCGCTCGATCACTAACCCTTGCTCCAACGGGTGGTGAATCCGCTCCGGGTGCTCCCGCCGAACAGCGGCATCGAAGGCCTCTAACGATTCGTAAGCCCCGCTGTCTCGCTCGGAGGGATGCCAGCCAAAAAAGGCGTCGTCGTACCAGAGACCCAGTTGGTACCCCTCGTTGAAGGCGCTCACATTCCCCACGATCACGTGCCCTCGGTTGTAGAACGGCATTCCGTCGAGCGGTCGAGGGCCCTGCTCCCGAAAGGTGATCCCGTCCTTGTTGCCGACACTGGTGTTGAAGGCGACTACGCAGTCCATGCTCTCGGCGATCTTCAGTCCGCCATCGCCCCAACCGCCCCGCTCACCGACGATCCCGATTCCGTTCCGAAGGAACAGATTCCGAACAACGGTGATCTCGCGGCTGATCTCAATGAACAACCCGCAGAGCTCGTTCTCAATGAAGGCACAACGGGTGATCAGCACGTTTCGCGGGTCAATATCCAGCCAGAGGCCGCTTCCGCCGTTGCGATAAAAGAGACAGTCACGAAAGACACCACCGTTCACGCGGGTGAGCTTATATCCGGCCGCCTCCCAGCCGCGGTTAATCGGCTTCCAGGAGTTCCCCTCCCAAAGGCACCGTTCGGCGAGGAATCCGTCGCCGCGTGGTCCGCCGCCAATATGGCCGTTGCGACGGAGCACGCAGTCCCGCATGACGC
The DNA here is from genome assembly GCA_026004875.1 of Candidatus Poribacteria bacterium. GTDB lineage: Bacteria > Poribacteria > WGA-4E > BPJZ01. Next base: position 37,313 of record BPJZ01000014.1, read on the forward strand.
CGTGCACAATCGCACCACCGCCCGCCATCTCCTCAACAACACACCGCTCCAAAAGGTTGTCCGATCCGTAGAGCCAAACGGCAGGACGCTGGGGAAAGGTGGCCCCATACCGAAACACGAATCCTTTCACGTGGACGTTCGAGACGCCGTCCCCGATCCCGCCACGGGTCGGTTCCAAAGAGAAGTCCGCGCGTGCTAGCCAGCACCTGATGAGCGCTCGGATCGCTCCCGTCGGCAAGGCAGAGATAAAGGAAACCGTTCTCGGTGTCGGCAAAGAACGCTCCGCGCCAGGTCTGGGGGTCTCGGGGGTCGGGCACGGTAGCCCCGTACGCAGAGTCGCGCCGGGCGCCCCGGCCCATCTCCTGATAGGCGAGGCTCAGCGCCTCCAGGTCGCCGGTCGGGACCATCTGGAACCCGTCTACGATCACCTGCTCCGCCCGACCCCAGACGGGGGCGTCCTCCGGGTGGTGCTCGATCGGCGTCCCGTCTGGAGCCGTGTTAATCACAAAGCGATGGCGCCACGGAACCCGATAGATGGGCGCCTCCCCCACGACCCGTTCCCAGCCGATGAGCGGATCGGCGCCTGTGATCGTCACCGATCCGATCGGATCGGCGAGAAACACAATCGGCGTGTTCGGTGCGCCGTCCTGAGTCAGGATGACGCTCTCCCGATAGACGCCGGCTTTCACCACCACCGTATCGCCTGCTCGAGCAACTTCGGCGCCCTTGGCGATCGTCCTCAAAGGCCGCTCCGGCGTGCCGGGGTTCGAATCGTCTGCCAGCGGATGGCCCCGGTCAACGAGGATCTCACGCCCCTGCACCCCTCCTGCGGCCGATCCAAGCACCAGCAACACCGCTAACAGGCTCGTTCGCATCTCGGCTCCTCCTTCTTCTCAGCCGCGACTCACTCAGACTATCAGGAGAATGTCTCGCCAACGCAAGACGGCCACAACCGGAAGTACCCTTTCCCTCCTCGCCCGATCGGGGTAATCTCGACTCGTCGCAGAGCTCGAAGAACCGACCGTTGGGGAAAAGGACGGCGTTTCGATGAAGACACCTGAGATTCGCATCATCGAACCGTACCGGGTTGAGCTGGTCGAGACGGAGCTCCCAGAAAGGTTAGGACCCCATCAGGTCCGCATCCGCACGCTCTACAGCGCGATCAGCTCCGGGACGGAGCTGGCGGTCTACACGGGAACCCACCAGTGGCTGAGCGACCCGAACTATCCGAACTGGAGGTTCCCCTTTCGAGCAGGCTACAGCTCCAGCGGCGTGGTGGAGGCGGTCGGAGAGGCGGTGAGCCGCGTTCGTGTCGGAGATCGGGTCGTCTGCGCGGGAAACCACGGAGCGACCGTCGTCCTCTCGGAGCGCTCCGTTTGGCCCGATCCGCACGGAGTTCGGCCGGAGCTGTCCGCCTTCACCTGCATCGCTCGGTACGGAATGGGGGCCGCCGCGCGGATCGGAACCACCATGGGGCGTAGCGTCTTTGTCCTGGGACTGGGGGTGATCGGCCAGTTTGCCCTTCGCTCGTTTGTCGCGGCGGGGGCCTATCCCGTGGTCGGCCTGGACTTATACGAGAACCGGCGCCAACTGGCCCTCCAGGGAGGCGCCACAGCAGCACTGGACCCGACAACGGACGACTTCGCCGTGCAAGCAGCGGCACTTCTGGGCGACTGTCGCGCAGAGGTTGTCGCGGACGCCACCGGTCTACCCAAGGGGGTGCCCCTGGCGATGTCCCTGACCCGTGACGGCGGAAAATGTGTCGTCGTCGGCTCCCCGCGGGGGCTGGCCGACGGTGTCAACTTCTACCCGGACCTACACCGGCGCTCCATCGAAGTGATCGGGGCGCACGGGGACTTCCTCAACTCTCCGATCGGCGAGGCGCTCGGATGGAACGTGGACCGAGCGATGAGCTGGCTGTTGGCGATGATGGCCACCGAGCGGTTGCCAACTTTGGGAATTCCCACAGAGGTCCTCCCGCCGGAGCGAGCGCCGGACGCCTACGATCGATTGCTCAACGACAAGGCTCATACCGCCTGCATCGCTTTCGATTGGACTCGTTGAGCGCCTCAGAGGGCTACGGAAAGGGGTTGTTCTCCCGATGTCCCCTCCCCAGAATCGAACGGTCGGGTTGATCGGCATTGGACTGGTCGGAACGGCGCTGGCCGAGTTGTTGATACGCGCCGGCTATCAGCTCGTGGGCTACGATCTGAGCGAAGAGGCACGGCGACGCCTGGAGACGCTCGGCGGTGAGGCGGCCAGCTCCTCTGCTGAGGTCGCTCAAAAGGCGCTCCGGCTCGTGCTCTCTCTCCCGGACTCCGAGGCGGTACGCATGGCGCTCTTGGGGCCCGACGGCGCCTTGCAAGGGAAAGTCTCCGTCCGCTACGTCCTGGATACCACGACCGGCGACCCGGAGATAACCGAAGCGATAGCGGAGGAGTGCTCCCGACGGGGTGTCGGCTTTCTCGACGCGACGATCTCCGGCTCCAGCCGTCAGGTTCGGGAGAAGACGGCGGTGCTGATGGTCGGCGCGGAGCCTCAGGCGCTGGAAGCCTGTCGAGACCTGTTAGAAGCAATCTCCAACCGGACGATTCACCTTGGCCCGCCGGGGAGCGGCGCCAAGGCAAAGCTAGCCACCAACCTGATGCTGGGACTAAACCGACTGGTCCTGGCCGAGGGGCTCCTTTTCGCCGAGGCGCTCGGACTCGATCCGGGAGCCTTTCTTGATCTAGTGCGACAGACGCCCGCCTACTCGGCGGCTGTAGACTCCAAAGGACAGAAGATGATCCAGGGCGACTTCTCACCGGAGTCTCGAGTCCGGCAGCACCGTAAGGATGTGGAGCTGATCCTCCGCCACGCGAAAAAACGGGGCTTGATCCTCCCGTTGACCCGCCTTCACGCTGAAGTGTTGGACGCGCTGATCGCCGGAGGAATGGGCGACTGGGACAACGCGGCAGTGATCCTGGCGCTCCGCGGTTGGCGGTCGGAACCGGAAGCCCAACAGACACCACCCTCAAGGGAGGAGTGAACGATGCCTTCTGTGGAATCGGTCGGACCGATCGTGCGCGTTGAAAGCGTGGTCTTGCGAGGCACTCGTCCCCGCGTGATCGGCCGCAACGCCCGGTTGCCGGTGCACGGGCAGTTCGCGCGCGATCGGATTGTACGCCTGATCACCGCCGACGGTCTGGAAGGATGGGGTTGGTCGGTCGCGACGGACGAAGAGGCTCGGCAGCTCCTCGGGAAACGTCCCGCGGAGCTCTTTCAGCTCCCGGAGGGCACCAAGACGCCGTTCCTGAGCTTCGATTTTCCGCTTTGGGACCTGGTCGGACAGGCCCTAGGGCAACCGGTCTGGAAGCTGCTGGGAGATGGCGGTCCGCATCCGGTGCCCGTCTACGACGGCTCGATCTACATTGACGAAATCGATCCGGAAACGGGCCAGGACAAGGGGCTCCAGCCGATCTTGGACGCCGTTCAGACCGGTTTGGAGGCGGGCTTCTGGGCCTTCAAAGTCAAAGTCGGACGGGGGGTACCGCTGGATGGAGAAGGCCGCCGGCCTCAGGCGAGACATCGAGGTGATCCGCGCCGTCCGAGAGAAGATCGGACCAGAGCGAACCCTTCTGATTGACGCAAACAACGGCTACACGCCGGAAGAGGCACAAGAGGTGATCCTCCAAACGGAGGACTGCCGGCTTGAGTGGATCGAAGAGCCGTTCCCAGAGGAGAAGGAAGCCTGCCTTGCCTTTAAGCGGTTCCTCCAAGAGAGAGGCAAAAACATCCTCCTGGCCGACGGCGAAGGGGCGACCAGCCAGCCGGAAGCGTTCACGGAGATCGTCCGGGCTGGAGGCATTGATGTCGTCCAGTTCGACATGCGGGCCTACACGTTGACCCGATGGGCCCGATACCGTTCCGTTTTAGAAGAGACGGGGGCGCTGGCTGCCCCTCACAACTGGGGTTCCCACCTTTCCGGCTTTTACGTGGCCCACTTTGGGCGAGCTTGTCCTCAGTTTGCGACCGACGAGATCGACCCCATGGAGATGCCCGGCGTGATCGCCGAAGGGTACCGAATGCAGGCGGGCCGGCTCGTGGTTCCCGAGGCTCCGGGATTCGGGCTGCGGCTGGACCCGGAGACCTATCAGGTCGCACTACGCCAGCCGGAAGCGTGGAGCGTCGCCGCGTAGAGGCCCTAAAAACCTCTCGGCGACGGGGCGCCAGCCGTGTATTATTAAGGAACGCAGCTTCTGAACCTTATTGTGCTCCTGCCTTGCTGCTCGCCGCGCGGGGGAGGCATGTCGCAGATCGTCGTCGAGGGGCTGACCAAGACCTACCAAATCGCAGAGCGCGAACCGGGTCCGTGGGGGGCGGTTCGGGGGCTCTTCCGTCGTCGTTATCGGAGGGTTGTCGCTGTCCGAGACGTCTCGTTCTCCGTCGAATCAGGAGAGCTGATCGGCTACGTTGGCCCAAACGGAGCGGGGAAGTCCACCACGATTAAGATTCTCGCCGGAATTCTCGTCCCCGACTCGGGTCGATGTCGCGTGTTGGGACGGGTTCCCTGGCGAGAGCGGGTCGCCCACACGGCGCGAATTGGAGTGGTCTTTGGCCAGCGTACTCAGCTCTGGTGGGACCTGCCGGTGATCGAATCGTTCGAACTGCTCCGGGACATCTATCGCGTACCGGAAACCGTCTACCGAAAGCATCGGGACGAGCTGGTCGACCGCCTGGAGCTGAGCCCACTGCTTGACACTCCTGTGCGTCAGCTAAGCCTTGGGCAACGGATGCGCTGCGACCTGGCCGCCGCTCTGCTTCACGGTCCGGCGGTGCTTTTTTTGGACGAACCGACGATCGGGCTGGACGCCGCTTCTAAGCTCGCCGTTCGGGACTTCCTCTGGGAGATCAACCGAGAGCGAAACGTCACCATTCTCCTGACCACTCACGACATGGACGATATCGAGGCGCTCTGCAGCCGAGTGATCGTCATTGCGGACGGGGAGGTCTTCTACGATGGCTCCCTAGAAGGGCTCCGCGCCCGTGTGACGAACGAACGGCGGCTGATCGTAGACTTGGAGGACCCCGGGCTCCCCCTCCGGGTAGAAGGAGCTGTGGAGATCCAACGGGAAGGGCATCGAAGGGTTCTCTCCTTTGACCCGACCAAGACGCCAACTCCCCTTCTGATCGCCGACGTCACGGCTAAGTACCCCGTTCGGGACCTGTTCGTCGAGAACCCGCCAATCGAGGAGATCGTCGCTCAGCTCTACCGGGACCGGGAGCGATGAAGGCTTATTGGTCGGTGTTTCGAGCCCGATTCACGGTGCAGCTGCAGTATCGCGCAGCGGCGGCGGCCGGACTGGTCACCCAGGCCTTTTGGGGCCTGCTCCGGGTGATGGTCTTAGAGGCCTTTTATCGCTCTGCGGAGGCCGTTCCGCCCCTCTCCCTTCCCGAGGCGATCACCTACACCTGGCTTGGACAGTGTCTCTTTCGGCTGATTTTTTTGAGCCCGGACCCAGAAGTTCGGGAGATGATGCGCGCTGGGACGGTCGCTTATGAGATGGCCCGGCCGGTGGACCTTTACGCGTTTTGGCTCTCCCGCGCCCTTGCTGATCGGATCGTACCGACAGTGCTCCGGGCCGTTCCGATGGCAGTTTTGGCGACGGTCTTCTTTGGGATGCAGTTCCCCCCGTCCTTGGGGGCGTTGGGTGCGTGGGCGCTGGCGCTGGTCGGCGCGCTGTTTTTGAGCGCGGCCATCTCCGTTCTTTTGACCGTCAGCCTGCTCTGGACAATCGCCGGGGAGGGAATCACGCGGCTTGTTCCCGCCGTGGCCTTGTTTCTTTCCGGGCTGTACATTCCTCTGCCGCTCTTCCCTGAGTGGTGTCAACCGGTTTTCGACCTGCTCCCGTTCCGCGGGCTGGGGGACCTACCATTTCGCCTTTACACCGGTCACCTTCCGCCGGAGGCGGTCTTCTCCGTTATCCTTCGTCAGTGGGTTTGGATTGGTGTTTTCGTCCTCCTTGGAAGGAGCGCGCTTCGCCAGGGGATGCGGCGGCTGGTCGTTCAGGGGGGATGAAGATGAGCGGCTTTCGTCTTTACTGGCGGTTGATCGGCGCCTCGATCCGGGCTCAGATGCAGTATCGCGCCTCGTTCTGGATGCACTCAGTAGCCCATCTGGTGGACACCGGCTTGGAATTTCTGGCCATCTGGGCGCTGTTTGCCCGGTTCCGGCAGGTGCTGGGCTGGACGCTTCCAGAGGTCGCCTTTTTCTACGGCACGATCAACATTGCCTTCTCGATTGCCGACGCGTTTAACCGAGGCTTCGACCTGTTCGGTCAGAAGGTGCGCTCTGGAGACTTCGATCTGATCCTCATTCGACCCCGGTCCACGGCCCTTCAGATTGCCGCTCAGGAGCTCCGTTTGATGCGAGTGGGGAGACTCTCCCAGTCGTGTGTTGTCTTCGGGTGGGCCAGCTGGAAGCTGAACGTCCTCTGGAGTCCGGAGTGGTGTCTGCTGCTGTTGTGGACCCTGCTCGGGACAGTGGCTTTGTTCTACGCCCTTTTTGTTCTTCAAGCGACGCTGGCCTTTTGGACCACTGAGACGTTGGAGGTTGTTAACGCCGTCACCTACGGGGGCGTGGAGGCCGGGCAGTACCCGATTGCGCTCTATCGTCCTTGGCTGCGCGAGTTTCTGACCTACGGCGTTCCGATCGCCTGCGTGAACTACTATCCGATCTTGGCCCTTTTGGGGAAGCCGGACCCGCTCGGGGCCCCTCTTTGGGTCGGATGGCTTTCTCCGCTGGCGGGAATGGCCTTCTTGGGAGTTGCCCTCTTCGCGTGGGAGCTGGGCGTTCGGCACTACCGGTCGACGGGAAGCTAAGAAACGATCTCAGGAGGGATCTTGGCTGTTGCCGGGCGTTGACCCCTCTTGGAGGGCGGCCTACACTAGGAAAGGGGACGAGAGGCTACCCCGCTCGATGAGTCCGAGAGCTCGCTACAGGCGCGCACCGCAAACCTAACAAGGAGCATCCTCAATGGAGTACCTGACCAGCGAACGGGTCGCCGTTCTTGGCGCCGCTGGAGCGATCGGGTCAAACCTGACACAGATCATCCTGACCTTGCGCATCTCGAACAACGTCGTTATGTTCGATCCCTACGCGCCTGGACTGGAAGGCGCAGCGGAGGAGATGTACCACTGCAGTTTTCCCGGGGCGACCATCACCTGGACGACCGACCTGGCCGAGGCGCTTGAGGGGACTTCGTACGTGGTGACCTCCGGCGGTGCGCCACGCCGGGAAGGAATGACCCGCGAAGACCTTCGACGGGACAACTGTAAGATCGCCAAGGAGCTGGGGGAGCACATCCGCAAGTACGCTCCCGATCTGAAGTTCTTAATCGTCATCTTCAACCCAGCGGACATCACCGGTCTGACGGCGCTGGTGCACTCTGGCCTTCCTCCCAGCCGGGTTACGACGCTGGCCGCGCTGGACTCCACTCGCCTGCAAACGGCGCTCGCTCAAAAGTTCGGGGTCCCTCAAGACAAGGTCACCGGCTGCCGCACCTACGGCGGCCACGGCGAGAAGATGGCCGTCTTCAAGTCCACCATTCGAATAGACGGCAAGCCGTTGACGGAGTATCTCGAAGAGGGGCTGCTCCCCCGCGAGGAATGGGAGGCCGTCCAGGAGCACGTCCGCAACGGCGGAGCGCGGATTATCAAGTTGCGCGGACGAAGCTCCTTCCAGTCACCGGCCCATCACAGCGCGCTCATGCTCAAGTCGGTGATCGACGGTAGCGAATACCCTTGGCCCTGCGGGGCATATATCGCCGAGGGAGAGTTTGCCGGGGTGATGATGGCCGCCGACACGACGTTGACTCGAAACGGTGTGGTTGTCCGTGTCCCAGAGGGGGATCCGGAGGACATGGCGTTGCTCCGCGACTCTTACGAGCATCTGATCCAGCTTCGCAACCAAACGATCGAGGACGGCCTGCTTCCGCCCTTGAAGGAGTGGCCGCGTTACAACCGGCACCTTGGCGTTCCGCCGCGGTAGACCGGTTCGAGCGTCTTGGGCGGGGGAGCTCCCCTAGATGCCCTCATGAAGGAGCTCCCCCTCCAAAGCTGCTGAGGCTTCGCGCGCCCGTTCTGGCCGCACCCACAGCAGGAGCAACATTCCCAGCAGGAAGAAGACGATCACAAACAGAATCGCCTGCCGAAACGATCCGGTCAGGTGGCGGACGGTCGCTAACGCGATCGGGCCGCCGATCGCAGAAAACTTGGCAAAGACGGAATAAAATCCGTAAAACTCCGCCGACGCCCGTTCAGGGATCATCACTGCGTACAACGACCGGCTGAGCGCCTGCGAGCCGCCAAGCACAATCCCCACCAGCGCCCCCAGCACCATATAGTGAACTGCCGTTGTGATCCAGTAGGCGGAGACGACTACGCCGGTCCAACCCACCAGGGCAACGAGGATCGCCGCCTTTGCACCGATCCGATCGGCCAACTGCCCGAAAGCGACCGCACCCCCCATCGCGATAAACTGGATCATCAACAGCGTGGCCATCAATACCGGCGCGCCAAGCTGAAGCTCCTGCCTGCCGTACATCGTCGCCATGGAGATCACGGTCTGAATGCCGTCGTTGTAGACCATAAAGGCCAACAGAAAGAACGTCAGGTCGCGCAGCCGCCGAACCTGGAGGGTAGTCCTCCAGACCCGCCGGAATCCCAGCCGAGCGTACCCCGTTAACGAAGGCTTGGCGCCCTTCGCCGGAGAACCTGAAGAGGCCCCTGGCTCCCGGAGGAGAAAGGCCGTAACTAGTGCAAACCCTCCCCACCAGAGCGCCGCGGAGGCCATCGCGATCCGAGCGGCCGCCGGCTCGCTCAACCCGAAGCGCTCGTGAAAGGAGATCAACACCAGCGAGAGCGCAAAGTGAAGCCCACCCCCCAGATAACCGTAAGCAAACCCCCGACTGGAAAGCCGATCCTCCGACCCCGGCGGAGCGATCAGCGGTAAGAAGGCGTCGTAAAAGACGTTCGCACCAACAAAACCGATCTGGGAGAGAAGGAACAGACCGGCCGTCCAAAGGACCGCTCCGGCCCCTGCAGTGCCGAGCAAGGCGGTGGCCACAGCGCCGGTGTAACAGAAGATCAGAAGCATCCGCTTCCGAGCGTTGGCGAAATCGGCGACGGCCCCCAGGACGGGGGCCGTCGCAAAGACCACCAACGCCGACAAGCCGACCATCCACCCCCAGAGCGTCTCCGCCGCAAAGGCGCGGCCAAAAAAGACCGCTCCCCCCTGAGGAACCACGACACTGGCAAAATAGATCGGCAACACAGCGGCGACGATCGTCGTCGCGTAGGCCGAATTGGCCCAGTCGTACATCACCCACCCCAAGAGGACCCGCCGGTCCCCTCGGACTCCCTGGACGGAAGCGTCACCCTTCGCCATGCTGCAGCGTCCGGGCGAAGAAAGTGTCGATCCGCGCCCAGGCGTCGGCGGCGTCCTGCTCGCGGTAGCCACCCTGGTTGTTCGGGTTCATGAACGCATGGCCGGCATCGGGATAGACGTGTACTTCCACGTCCTTCCCCAGCTCCTGGAGGGTCGCTTCAAAGCGGCGGACGCCCTCGACCGGGATACCTCGATCTTGGCCGCCAAAGATCCCCAACACCGACGCCCGAATGTTGTCAAGCAACGAGCGGTCCTCCGTCAGCCGTCCGTAGCAGATGACCGCCGCCCGCAGTTCGGGGATGGAGATCGCCGCGTCTAGCGCGTAACCGCCGCCCATGCACCAACCGATCACCCCGATCCGTTCTGGGTTCACGTCGGGCCGGGAGGTAAGATAGTCGAAGGCCGCGCGCAGGTCCCGAAGGGCGCGATCCCGCGGCAGGCCGCGCGAGAGCTCGTGCGCCTCGTCTCGATCCGAAGCGCTCCGCCCCCGGTACAGGTCCACCGCCAAAGCAACGTACCCGTGCCGCGCGAAGCGCTCGGCGTTCTCCCGAACCCAGGGCACCAGACCCCACCATTCGTGAATGACGATGATCGCGGGCAGCCGCCCCTCTCCGTCGGCGGGATGGGCCAGATAGCCGGTGACCTGCTCCTCTCCGCTGGGATAAACGACCTCCTGGGCGAGAATCGCATGCTCTTCTTCCCCCCGGGCCACGACGGGGGCGCTCCCCGCTCCCACAACGAGCACTCCTAAGGCGATCCACAGCATCTCCCGCATCTGAAGCCTCCTCTTGGTGATCGGTAAAGAGAGCGCGCCTATTCGTTCACCAGAACAGGGCCGCCAACTTCCAGGGAACGATTTGCGGCCAGCGTCACACGGATGGCGTTCACGCCGTCGTCGTAGGTGGCCTTGACCAGAGACCGGTCGCCGGTCCGGACGGCCTGGATGAAGGCATAACTTTCAATCTTAAAGATGTCCGGCTCCCCGGGAATGCGCTCCTCCGATTGGCCGCCCTCTCGAAGGATTCGGACCGAATGCTCCCAACCAGTAAAAAGGGCCGTCGTCTCGTTGGCGTAGACACTCAGGGAGACACCGCCCCCTCCCCCGTTCGAGGAACAGCTCGACCAGAGGTTGGCAACTGCGTTGTTGGGAAAGCGCAGGTTCACAACCATCGCGTCCTCGATGTTGTAATGAGGAGCGGTGCCTCGGTTCAGGCCGCGCGCGCCGTAGGCGTGCACTTCGACCGGCAGACCGACCAGCCAGTTCACCAGGTCCACCGTATGGGTTACCTGCTCGTGGAACTGGCCTCCACTCCGTTCCTTGACCGGCCACCAGGAGCCGATACCGGCCCCCGGCTGCCGCCGTCCCCGTGGCGTCCGTCCGATCCACCCACCCAGCGTCAGGATCGCCGGATCCTCCTGAAGCAGCTCTCGGACCTTCTGAACCCCCTGACGATAACGGTTCATGTAGCCCGCAGCGGTCAGCAGGCCCTTTTCCTTCGCCCCGGCCTGAATCTCCAGCGCCCGCTTGAGGTCCAGGTCGACCGGCTTCTCGACGAAGAAGGGAATCCCCGCCTCAACGGCCAAGAACTCCGGACCGTGCGCAAAAGGCGGCAGCACAAAATAGGCCGCGTCCAACTCGACGCGTTGGAACATCTCCTGAGCATCCGAAAAGGTTTGAGTTTGGGGACCTCCGTAGGTGTTCCGGACGTACTCTAAACGTTCCGGGTTTAAGTCGCAGAAGGCGACGAGGTCCACTTCCGGATGTTCAGCCAACGCCTTGATGTGGTTCTCCGCCATACCGCCACAGCCGACAAATCCGACGCGCGTGTTTGCCATCGAGGACTTCCTTTCTCAACCGGATGAGGAGAGCCGCTCTTGACGCTTGGGTCAGAGTTTGGGATTACTTTACGCAGCGGACAGCCCGGAGAGGGCGTCCTAACGTCGGCTCTCCGAGGACTCCGTTTGCAACCAAAACGCTCACCGAGCCAGTATACCATGATCAGAAAGCGCGGAACATCAACGGGACAGGCCCCCGAAGACGAGATGCCCTTAACAGACGGCATCAGGCCTCAAGCACTCCTTCTAACCTAAGGAGCACGCACGGTGAACAGACGGTGGCAGCGCACGGAGTTTGTGACGATTGCACTGATGGCTGTCATTGGCTTCTCTCAGGCTCAGGAACCGGAGAGCACCCCTCCCGAGGCGATGACCCTTCAGGAGGCGATCGAGTTTGCCATAGCGCATCATCCCCAGGTGAAGATCGCCGAAGAGACGGTGGTCCAGGCGAAGGCGAACCTTACCCGGGCGATCGGAGCGCTGCTCCCTCAGCTCACGCTGAACGGTTCGTTTACCTACAACGGAAAGCTGCCGCGGCAGGTGCTGGACTTTGGAGGGGAGTTCCCCTTTGGCGGCGGAGGTGATCAAGAGGCCGAACCGCCCGCAGAAGGAGAGGAGCCCCCACTCGAAGACCAGGAAGGGCCGGTCGTCGAGGCCCCGGAAACGCGGAATGGAGGACCGATTCGAAATTGAGCTAGGGACCCATCGCAACTGGATGGGTTCGGCCCAACTCCGCCAAACGCTGTTCACCTGGGGGCGGGCGCTGAACGCCTATCGGCAATTTCAGCTCCAGCACCGGGCGGCGGAGTTCGCACTGGAACGGGCCAAGCAGACGGTCGCCCTTCAGGTTCAAGAGGCCTTCTATGGGGTCCTGTTGGCCCGAACGGTCGTGGAGGTAAGCCAGGCCGCCGTGGAGCAAGCCCAGCGCCGCCTCGACGTCGCCCAAAAGCGCTACGAAGCGGGCACGACGACCCGCTTGGAGGTCCTTCAGGCACAAGTAGGTCTTTCCACAGCTCAGGCCCAGCGGATCCGCGCCGAAAATGCCCTCCAGATCGCCAAGCAGGGGTTTGTCCTGGCGCTGGGTTTGGCCCCAAACAATCGGGTGGAGGCGATCGGCAACCTAGAGCCGATCGCCTTTGAAGGCGAGCTGAACCCGTTGATCGAGAAGGCGCTTTTGAGCCGTCCCGATCTCCGGGAGGCCCTTTATCGCGACGAGGCCAACCGGTACTTGATCAAGATCGCTGCCGCGGGGAACAAGCCGATCGTCGCGGCAACGGCGACCTGGGCCTGGACCGACACCGAGCGCCAAAACCCTCAAAACACCTGGTCGGTCGGAGTAGGGATCAACTTCCCGATCTTCGACGGCGTCGCCACGCGCGCCCAAAAGCGCCAGGCGGAGGCCGCTAAGCGACAGAGCGAGCAGGGACTGAGCATGCTCAAGTCCGGAATCGTCTTTGAAGTACAGCGGGCTTACCGAAGCTTTATTGAGGCGCAAACGCTTCTGGAGGCCCAAGCGGACGCGCTTTCCCAGGCTGAAGAGGCGTTGCGGATCGCAAACCTCTCCTTTGCTAACGGCGTCATTACCGGTGTCGAGCTGGCCGAAGCGGAGCTTGGGACGAACCCAGGTCCAGATGTCCTATAATCAGGCGCTTCACGACGCACTGGTCGCCTTCGCGCGCCTGGAGTACGCCGTTGGAACGCGATTGCGTTGAGCGCAACGCTTCAGAACTCAGCGGGTAATGACCCCGAAGGGACCCTGACCGACCGTTTGAGGGCTGAAGCGCATCGGTTGGGGTTCGAGGCCGTCGGCATCGCTCCGGCGGAGCCTCCGCCACACGCGCCGTTCCTGTGGGAATGGCTTCGGCGCGGCTATCACGGGGAGATGGCCTACGTAGCCCGCCATCCGGAGCGCAGGAGCGACCCTCGGCGACTGCTCCCTGGGGCCAGAAGCGTCGTCTGTGTGCTCCACCGCTACCGGACCCAGGAGCCGCCGCCGGAAGCGGCCTCCGACCCGCAACGTGGGCGAATCGCCCGCTACGCTTGGGGACGTGACTACCACCGGGTGATTCAAAAGCGGCTGCGCCGCCTGGCCCGTTGGCTCGAAGAGAACGCCCCGACACCGGTTCAATCCCGCGTCTTTGTGGACGCCGGTCCACTGTTGGAGCGCGACCTGGCCGCCCGCGCAGGATTAGGATGGATTGGCAAGCACACGCTCCTGCTGAACCGCCGGGACGGCTCTTACTTCTTCTTGGGGGAGATCGTCACGACCGCCGCTCTTCGGTACGACGCTCCGACGACCGACCATTGTGGCAGTTGCACCGCCTGCTTGGAGGCATGCCCAACGGGGGCGTTTCCGGAGCCGTACGTTTTGGACGCCCGCCGATGCATCTCCTACCTGACGATCGAACTTCGCGGACCGATTCCGGCGGGAGCTGCGTCCGCAGATGCAAAACTGGGTCTTTGGCTGCGACATCTGCCAGGAGGCCTGTCCCTGGAACCGAAAGGCGGCGCGGAGCCAAGAGCCGGACTATCGCCCGCGGATCGGCACCGTCTCTCCGAGCTTAGAGGAGCTGCTCAGTCTGAGCGAAGAGGCCTTTCGGGAGCGATTTCAGGGGACTCCTCTAATGCGGGCCAAGCGAAGCGGCCTCCTCCGGAACGCCGCCGTTGCACTAGGCAACTCCGGCGATCCCTCGGCCCTTCCGATCCTCAAGAAGGCCCTGGAGGATCCGGAGCCGCTCGTTCGAGGACATGCTGCCTGGGCAATTGGGCAGATCGGCGGACCGGAGGCTCAAGCGCTCTTGGAGGCCGCTCAGTCCCAGGAGAGCGATCCGAGCGTTCTGGAGGAGATCCAGGCGGCACTTCGAGAGATCGCCAGCCGATCTGCGGCCTGAGTCACGGGCTCTCGGAGCGACGAATCACCTCCCGGACAACGTAGATCGGCTTGTCCTGCGATTCATGATAGGTCCGGGTCATCAGCTCCCCCAGCAGCCCCATCGAGATGAACTGAACACCCACCAGGATCAAAAGAATCCCCAAAAGGAGCATCGGCAGCCGCTGGAGGAGCGAGTAACGCTCCGGCGCGACGAACTTCCCCACCGAGAGCCAAGCGCAGATCAGAAACCCTAAGAAACCCGTGTACAGCCCGATCCTACCAAAGACCTGAATCGGGCGGGTGGAAAACCCCATCAGAAAGCGGATTGTAATCAGGTCCAGCAACACCCGAATCGTTCGAGAAAGGCCGTACTTCGAGCGTCCCCAAGTCCGAGGACGATGGTTGACCGGCAGCTCGGTAATCCGGGCCCCAACCCAGTGAGCTAAGGCGGGGATGAAACGGTGAAGCTCGCCATAAAGCCGGATGTTTTCGACCACCTCGCGCCGATAGGCTTTTAACGTACAGCCAAAGTCGTGGATCGGAACACCCGTCATCCGACGGATGAGCCGGTTAGCCAGCCAGGAAGGCACTTTGCGGAGGAAAAAGCCGTCTTGGCGCCGTTTTCTCCAACCGCTGACCAGATCGTACCCCTCGTTCAGCTTCTCAACCAGCCGTTCGATGTCTGCTGGATCGTTTTGAAGATCGGCGTCCAGCGTCACCAACACTTGCCCTTGGGCGTAATCGAAGCCGGCGCTAAGCGCCGCTGTCTGGCCGAAGTTGCGCCGGAAGCGGATCACGGTGACCGAAGGGTCCGACTCGGCGATCTCATCCAGCACCCGGTCGGAGCCGTCGGTCGAGCCGTCGTCCACGTAAAGCACCTCTGAGCGGTACCGAAGCCGGTCCAAGGCCGCACGAATCTGACGGTGAAGCTCCGGCAAGTTCCCGGACTCGTTGTAGACCGGCACGATAACGGACAGCTCGATCGGCTTTTCGTCCCTGTCCACGATGGGGGCTCCTCGGTTGCCGACGTTGAGGATCAAGCAGAAGCTTACGCGATTCTGCAGCAGGAGACAAACCGGGGACGAAGCGCTCTTGAGGTGCTCGACCGCTCGTCCCATTTGACCTGTAGGGTTGGGGCCGGTACACTCCTCGTAGCAGCAAAAGCCATCGGGCAGAGGAGAACGACGTTGGCCCAGGAGACCGTTTCTGCCAACCTAGAAGCTGAGTTGGCCTTCTTCGCAGAGGTCCGCACACGACTGCTCAAAGAGCTTCACAAAGTCATCGTCGGTCAGGACGCCGTCATTAACGAGCTCTTGATCGCCCTGGTCTCGCGGGGCCATGCGCTGTTGATCGGCGTTCCGGGACTGGCCAAGACGCTGTTGATCAGCTCGCTAGCCCAAGCACTCGACTTGAAGTTCAGCCGGATTCAGTTCACCCCGGACCTGATGCCGACCGACATCATCGGCACCGACATTCTCCAGGACGATCCGGAGACGGGCCGACGGCACTTTCAGTTTTTGAAGGGGCCGATCTTCGCCAACATCGTTCTCGCCGATGAAATCAACCGAACGCCACCCAAGACCCAAGCCGCCCTCCTCCAGGCGATGCAGGAGCGCAAAGTCACCGCCGGGGGCACTACCTACCCGTTGGACTCCCCCTTCTTTGTACTAGCGACTCAGAACCCCATCGAACAGGAGGGCACCTACCCACTCCCTGAGGCTCAGCTAGATCGCTTTATGTTCAGCATCTACCTGGACTATCCCACGCCGGAGGAGGAGAAGGAGATCGTTCTGACCACCACCTCGGCGTTGGAGCCGGAACTGGAGCCGGTGCTCGGTAAAGAGGAGATCGAACGGGTTCAACGCTTGGTGCGGAGGGTTCCGGTCCCGGACTACGTGGTGGAGTACGCCGTCCGCCTGGTGGGGGCGAGTCGGCCTTCTAGTAGTCTAGCGCCGGACTTTGTGCGCCAGTGGGTGGCCTGGGGGGCCGGTCCTCGCGCCTCGCAGTATCTGGTGCTGGGGGCAAAGGCCCGGGCCCTGCTCCACGGCCGCAGCCACGCTACCGAAGAGGACGTTCAGGCCGTCGCCATGCCGGTCCTCCGCCATCGAGTGCTGGTGAACTTTAACGCCGAAGCCGACGGAATCGACAGCGGAGAGATCGTCCGGCGGCTCCTCAAGAGCGTGCCGGTTCCCCATCACCAATAGCGGAAGGCCGCCCTACTTCCAGCGCGTCTGATAGGTGCGGAGGTACTCCCGAATCGCCGGCGTATCGGGATACCGCTCGCCCTCGGGATAGGGATAGGCGCTCATCCCGTGAAACGGGAGCGGCTCCACCGTCCACGGATAGGCCGTGTAGAAGTCCATATCCTTACAAAAGCCGTCGGTGTGCAGCAGGTAGCTTCGCGTCCACCCCTCCGGGACCGGCGGCAGCCGATCCACCGAAAAGGCTAACCGCACCTCCTCCCCCCGCCCGAAGATCACATAACGATCGTCGGCGGCCTTGAGCAGTTCGCGCACGTCCCCAAAGCGTGTGTATCGTCCTCGCTGAATCTTAAAGGGCACGCTCCGTTCAACGCTGTGATAGTCATAAAGGCGTGGAAGACGTCCGTCCGGACTGTATTCGCGCGGATAACCGAGATAGCCCAGCTCCGCCCGATCGGCGGAGAGCCGATGAACCCGCTGGAGCCCTTCCCCCAGGTCCTCTGCAAGGAAGACCTCATCCAGATAGATTTCCAGGTTGGTCCGCAGCCGAAAGATGGGCCGCTCCGGATCGAACCACTCGGTGAGGTCCAACGTCATCATTTTGGGCATGCCGGCCGGATAACCGGCATCCTGGATCACCTCTCGCCAAGCGCCAGAAGCGTCGAGCACGTCCACGTGGAGGCCGCGCCCCTGAAGCCCCTCTTGATAGGCCGCGTAGACCAGATGCGAGTAAGGGTACTCGATCCATCCGTAGAGGAAGAGCACCTTTCGACGGTCGGGGCTCCAAGCTTGGTCAACACCGCTGAAGTCGAGCACCCAGGAGGCCTCCCCGTCCAAGAACCCAAGATAACGCGGGTGCCGTTCCAACGGTGGATAGAGGCGATCCCGACGGAGGAGGGCTTCCAGCACGTCGCGGCCCTGGCCGTCCACAGCCCGGCGGGGATAGATCGGCGTTTGATAAAGGTAGATCCGTTCGGAGGGAAGTTCTCCGTTCAGGGCGAAGCGCTCCTCTGGATAGAGGCTCGTTCCCTCCGGATGGTCCACCGCCAGGAGGGTGACCTCATCCAGGTAGGCCACCTCTTCCATCGGTTCGGCGACGCTGAAAAGTAAAAAGCCGTCTTTGGGACGCACTTCGCCGGGTTCCAACTTGATCCGCTCGGTGGGGTCCGGCTGCCCGTACCGCCCCGGCGCGACGAAGAACCCGACGCCGCCCACGCCTAGAAAATCGGTGATGAAGCGGTACCGTTCGCCGTCCCAGGCAAAAAGCACCGGACAGGAGGAGGCCTTCCGCTGCACCTCCTCGATCTCAACCCGTTGGTTGGCGGGAAGCAGGAGCTCCGATTGAATCACCGCGTTCGGCCAAACAATCCGAACGTAATCGGCGTGATCCTTTCCGTCCAAGCCCAAAGCGATCTCTGGGCTAGCCGCTCCGTACCGGTTGGCGATCATGAACTGCTCAAGGCGCTGCCAGAGGCTCCCGGCCTTCACTTCGACGGTAGCACCGTAACCGGAGCGGTTGGCCATCGTCCCGCGGAGAGCCAGCCGCAGCCAACGGTTCGGCTCCGGACCGATGGTCAGGAATCCGCTCAGCCCAGAACGGCCCGCGCCGATCAGGTCGGTGTCGCCGTCCCCGTCCAGGTCCAGCGCAAAAAGACGAGCGCTACTCTCCTGACGACCCGACTCCAGACGAAACCGTCCCCGTCCGTCGTTCCGGAGAAGCTGGAGCGGGGCTGTCCAGAGCACGTCCAAGTCGGAATCGTTGTCGGCGTCCAGGACAAGCCCGCCTCCGCTTGAAATCTGCCCTTCCCAGAGATGAACGCGAAAGGTGCCGTCCCCCTTGTTTTCGCAATAGCGCAGCGCCCCGTCCCGATAACGGAGGAACAGGTCGGTGTCCTCGTCTCGATCAAAGTCGCCGCTGAGCGCCTGAACCGCACCGATCGCTTCGGGGAGCCCCGACCGAGCCGATCCGTCGCTCCATCGGTTCATCCGCTCGTTGAAGAACAGGTACGGCCGGCCCACACCGGTCAAAAGCAGTAGATCCACGTCCAGATCGCCGTCAAAGTCGGCTAGCACCAGATCGTTCATTTCCGAATAAGGCTTTAAAAGACCGGAGTCTCCAGCAATCTCCGCGAAGGTCCCATCCCCCCGGTTCTGCCAAAGCTGGAGCGCTCCTTCCCAGAGGACGATCAGGTCGAGGTCGCTATCGTGGTCCGCGTCCACCCAAGCGGCAGCGACCCACGGAAGGATGGGGGCCTGTAGTCCCGCCGGACCGGTGACCTCCTTCAACCGACCCCCCTCTTGGCGGTAGAGACGAAGGAGCCCCCGTCCGAAGAGGGCCAGATCCGGCGTGCCGTCGTTGTCCCAGTCGCCAAAAAGCGCGCTCTGAGGAGGTATCTCACCGGTGGGGAGCGTTTCAAAGAGCGAAAAACCCTCCGGCGTTCGACGGAGCAGCCCTAGCGCCCAGCGCTCCTCCCCCCGAGCCAGGGGAACCGCCAGCTCCAGAACGTCGTCGCCGTCCAGGTCGGCTCCAGCAACGACGCCCTCGGCCGGGCGGAACTCCGACCCGTTCAGCCCAGTGATCGGGTAGTCTTGACGCTCCCAGGCGAGGGGGAAGTCCTCCTCAGCGGGGGCGTCTGGAGCAGGAGGAAAGACCCGAATCACCTCAGCGTAGGGCCCCATCTCGGTATAGACGATTGCTCGCTTGACGCCAACGCCGGCGGCATCCAGCCGGCGGAACAGCTCAAGCCGCTCCATGGCGGCCTCTCGCTCGCCCAGTCGGATGAGCGCCTGCGCCAGGGAGTAATGGGCCGAAAGCAGATAAGGGTTCTGCTGAAGGGCTTGCTGAAAGTAGTCCCGCGCGGTCTGTGCCTCGCCCTTTTGAAGAGCGATCGCGCCGAGAAAGTAAAGAGCGTCGGCGCTGTCTGGGTCGCGGCGGAGCACCTCGCGAAAGTGTCGGACCGCCTCCTCGCTCTCGCCTCGGTAGCGGGCCAAAAGGCCTAGGCAATAGTGCGGATGAGGAAGCGAAGGATCCAGCTCCGCCGCCCGGAGAAACTCCTGACGGGCTAGCTCCAGAGCGTCCCCGCCGGCCGATGGATCGGCGACGGTGTTCAGATAGGCGATCCCAAGGTTCAGATGGGCAACGGCCCAGTTTGGAGCCCGCTCAACCACCTGTCGGAACACCTCCGCCGCCTCGGAGAATCGGTGTTGCTCAACCAGTCCGACGCCTCGATTCATCAGCTCGACGATCGCCTCGCTCGGCGCTCCGGGGACCGCTCGCCCGATGGCACACGGGGCCAAAAAAACGATCACTCCGACAACCGCCCGCAGTCTCGCCCCTGCGTAAAGCATCTTGAGCATCCCCTACTCCTCGATCGGAATCCCCAACGCCCGCATCGCTCCTCGAAGGAACCCCAGCGCGTAGGCCATTCCGGCGTGCCAAGGGGCCTCGCAACTCACCTGAGGAGTGTGGTCCGGAATAAGCAGCCCCTCATAACCGCATTCGTGGTACAGTCGGAGCGCCCGAATCATGTCCACGTCCCCTTCGTCAATGAAGACCTCTTTGTAGTTGGGGACCTTGCCGACCACGTTTCGGAAGTGAACATAAGCGATATGGTCCCGTGCATAGCGGCGGATCGCCTCGTACACGTCGGCGCCCTGCATCTCGGCAATCGTTCCTTGACAGAACTCCAAGGCGTTCGCCCAGCTTGGAACGACAGCCAGCAGGCGCTGGTAATCGTCCGGGTGGACGATGAGCCGGCCGGTACCCCCGGAGCTCTGGCAAGGGCGGATCGTCTGGATGAGCGGCCAGACGAACGCCTGCCTCTTCGGCAACCGGCACCAACTCCCGGAGAAACCACTCCAGCCGACCCCACATCTCCTCTCGGCTCACAGGCGGAAGCGTCCCCGACGGCGCGTTTGGGTCGTAACGCCTTCCCCAGACCTCACCCAAAGGAATCGGCGTCTGCTCCGGCGCCTGGTCCTCGAGGTAGCCCACCGAAACGGCTCCGCCCCGAGCAAAAGGACCCCGCACCCGGCCCCAGACCCCCGCAAGGCTAAAGTAGTAGCCCATCACCGGAATACCCGCCTTGCCCATGTTCCGGATCGTGCGCTTGAGATTCTCCATCTGCTCCCGCTTCCGTGGGCCGTCCAGGAGAATGTCGCTCCAGTGCTCCGGCGGAAAGTTCTCGATCGCGTAAAGCTCCATCCCCTCCGAACGGACAAAGTCGACCAGCCGTTTTAGGTCTTCATAGGACCAGTAGCCTGCCGAAGTTGAGGGGAGCGTCTCCGCACCGGGAAGGTGCTGAACAATGTACCGCGCCCCTATCTGCTTGGCAAATCGCAAGTTCTCCCGGTTCATCATCCCCGCGTACAGCCCCAACCCCAGTTTCATTCCTTCGCTCCTTTTGATCGAAACGGCAGGACTTGAACGACCCCCCGCTCTTCGTCTACAACCAACGTCTGCTCCGCCGGAACCTCGTTCAGCCGATAGACGGTCCCCTTTGGGAACCGAACGAGCACCTCCTGGGCAACCGTTCCCTCGCCCAACCCAAAGGTCAAAGTGTATTCGCTCTGGCTGCAGTAACTCCCACCCCCGCGGACCATCTGGGTGAGAGCCAAACCGTTTGCCGTAACCCGCACCATCGCACCGATGGCGTCCCGGTTGGACCGGCGACCGACCAACCGGACGCGCAGCAGTGCGCCGCGTTCGCTGTCGTTCCGGTAAATCCGTGCTGGGCCGCCGTTTTCGGTGATCACCACGTCCAAATCACCGTCGCCGTCCAGATCGCCGTAAGCGGCGCCGCGCCCCACCAACGGCGCAGTAAACCCGGCCTCCTCCGCCACGTCCACAAAGACTCGACCCTCCCGATTCCAAAAGAGATGAGGACGCTGGCGGTAGGCGACCGTCGGCTGAACGCGCTCGATCTCCGGTTCCACGTGGCCATTTACGGCGAACAGATCGAGCCACCCATCCCCGTCCGCATCGAAGAAGAAGCACCCAAAGCCCAACGTCGGCAGCGACGGCGGACCGATTCGCATCGCTTGTGCCCGATCGATGAACAGCCCGTTCCCCTCGCTTCGATACAGACTGATCATCTCGTTTGAGAAGTTGGTCACCGCCAAAAACCAATGCCCGGAGCGTTCAACGTCGCCCACGTCCACACCCATGCCGGCACGGGCGACGCCGTTCTCATCAAAGGCAACCCCCGCCAACATTCCCACCTCGGCAAAGGTGCCGTTCCCCAGGTTCTCAAAGAGCTTGTCCGGCTCCGTGTCGTTGGCGACGAACAGGTCCATCGCCCCGTCCAGGTTGTAATCGAAGGCCACCACGCCTAGGCTCTTGCTGGTCGGATCGTACAGGCCACTGGCCTCGGTCGCGTCGGTAAAGGTGCCGTCCCCGTTGTTTCGATAGAAGCGGTCGGAGACGCCTCGATACGGCTCCGGCGTGCAGTAGGATTTGGTCACGCCGTCCAGCGAGCAGAAGATGTCGGTCTCCGGCGACCATTGGACGTAATTCGCAACGTATAGGTCAAGCCATCCGTCGTTGTCCGCGTCAAACCAGGCCGCGCTGGAGGCGAACTCCGGGTTGGCGATCCCCGCGCGGTGGGTCACTTCGGTAAAGGTGCCGTCTCCGTTGTTCCGCAGGAGCCGGTCCGGCCCCAACGCCGTCAAGTACAGGTCCGGATCGCCGTCGTTGTCGTAGTCCCCAACGGCCACGCCCAAGCCGTAGACCGGGAAGGCGAGCCCAGCAGCCTCGGTGCGGTCGACCCAGCGGTCCCCCCTCCTGGACGTACAGTCGGGGAAGAGGATCCCGCCCCGTCGGGTGGCCCGGCCAATCGCGGCCGTTGACGAAGAAGAGGTCGAGATCACCATCCCCCTCCAGGTCGAAGACGGCCACGCCGCTGCCCATCGTCTCAGGAAGATACTTCTGACCGAAAGCACCGTTGTTGTGGCGAAACTGGATCCCCCACGCCTGAGCAACTTCGGTAAAGCGCGGAGCCGCAGCGGTCGAGACGGCCGCTGCGGCCAGCCCGATGAACAGCCCCCACAGAAAGGTCCGGCGCACTCAAACCCCTTATCGCAGCGCGGTGGATTCGATCGAGTCCCCTGGTTTGAGGGCGTGGACGATCACCTCTTGACCGTGGAGCTCCTGCCGAAGCTGTTCCGGCGTTCCGGTCAACAGGTCGAACGTCCCGTAGTGCATCGGAATGACGTGTTTGACCCCCAACAGACGCGTGGCGTAGGCCGCCTCGCGCGGGTCCATCGTGAAGCGGCTCCCGATCGGAAGAAGCGCCACGCTCGGACGATACAGCTCCCCAATGATCCGCATGTCCCCAAAGACCGCCGTATCACCGGCGTCATAGAGCGTAAAGCCGTCCGGAAAGCGGACCACAAATCCGGCCGGTTCCCCAGCAGGGATGACGTTCCCCTTCTCGTCGGTGATCGTCGAGCTGTGGAACGCATGAGTCATCGTGATCCGCAAGCCGTCCACCTCGACGGTGCCCCCCTTGTTCATCGGGCTGAATTTCTGGAGCCCCCGGGCCGCCATGTACTGATAGATCTCAAAGTTGCAGACGATCAGCGGATCGTGTTTCTTCGCTAGCGCAACGGCGTCGGCGAAGTGGTCGCTGTGCCCGTGAGTGATCAACATCAGATCGATCCGGTCAAAGGACTTGAGGCGGGTCGGACAGACCGGGTTCCCCTCCACCCATGGGTCGATCAGCATCACCTTCCCGTCGTAGTCCACTCGAAAGGTCGCGTGCCCTAACCAAGTGATTGTGACTGCCACTGCCTTGCTCCTCCCAAGTCAGCACGACTGTCTGCTGTGGCGTGCGAGATCGTCCCCCAGAGAGGATAACGCGGGAGGCTGTTTAAAACGAAGAGCCTTGGCCCCGCGTTTTGGGAACGGCAGAGCGCTCCGTCAGCTGGGCGTCCAGGCCATGGCGGTGCCAAAGCTGGCGAACTCCGAGCTTCGACCGGAGGTGAGGATCCGCGACCCCTGGACCACCACCCGCGTATCGAAGCTGGTGATCTTATAGCTGACCGGCGTGTCTTTGGGAATCAACGGGTTTCCCTGGGCGTCCTTAAGCTTGTCCAACCGATAGTGGAGGGACTGCTTGGCCGCCACCTGAAATTCAACGGAGATCGGCGCTCGGCCGCTCTCCTCAAAGAAGACCTCCAACCGACACCGAGTGGCACGCTCAGCGGTGTTCAGAACACAGATGGACTCGTGGGAGAAGTAGCCACCGCCCTCGCGTTCCCAGACCTGTTCCACCTCGCTCAGCCGAGCCATATAGCCATCCGGGATGAACCAGACATAGGCTCCGTCGCCTTCCGGCTCGTACTGGGCAGCGATGTGGGCTAAATCGAGGTCTGGGGGGAGATGCCGTCCGTCCAGGCTGACGGCCCCTGTTCCGTATCGGACGCCGGGGATCGTCTCTGGGCTCTGCCGCAGGCGCCCCCGCACGTTCAGGAGCAACCGTTGGGGACCAACGACCACCACTCGCCCAAATCCCCAGGCGGCCAAGCGAGAGCCAAACCGATCGTTCAACAACTCCGTCTGAGCTCGGCGGTCCAGGGTGGCATAGTCTTCTAAAGCTTCCAGCAGCTCGCGAATCATGGCTTCTCCTCTCCGAGGAAGCTTCCCGTATGGGGCATCCTGACACGGACGCCCGGAGGGGTCAAGTCGGAGCCCTGCCGGTTTTGGCCAAGCCGCAGCCGAAAAGATGTGCTACATTATTAGATGCGCGATCTGGACTTCCAGCGAACAAACGGACCGCTCATCCGAGGGCCGTTCAGGAGGGGTAGGATGCCTCAAGCTCCGATTCTGCCGTTGACAGAGCGGCAGGAGCGGATTTTACAACTGATCGTCGAGCACTACATTCTGACCGGCGAGCCGGTCGGCTCCAAGACTCTGGTCAGCGAGTACAGTCTGCCGGTCAGCTCGGCGACCGTGCGCAACGAGATGGCGGAGCTGGAAGAGATCGGGCTTTTGAACCAGCCACACCGTTCGGCGGGCCGCGTGCCGACCGAACAGGCTTATCGCATCTACACCGAACGGCTCCTTCGAGAGCGGGTGGAACACCCACAGTCTTGGTGGCAGCGACTCCCGGTGGAGGTGCGCCGGAGGCTCATTGAAGAGTACCGCAACCTGACACCGGACGAGTGGGAAGAGCTGTTCGTCTCGACCTGTCACATTCTCGCCCAGCTTTCCGATTACCTGGCCGTTGTAGTGGCCGCCGAGCAGCGGGACACCGTCCTGGAGCGGCTGGACCTGGTGCCGCTGAACCGAACCCAGGTGCTGGCTGTGCTTATCCTTCGACCCGGCGTCGTTAAGCAGCGGATCGTTCGACTCGACGCTCCCTTGGAGACCTCACGAGTGGAGGCGGTCGCCCGGCTGCTCAACCAGCGCTTTGCTGGAAAGACGCTTGAGGAGATCTACCGGACGGTTCAGGAGGTGCGAACGCTCTGGGAGATGTTTGAAGGCGAAGAGCGAGAGGCGGCTATCAGTATTGCCCGCCGGACCTTTTCCGAGCGGTTCGACTGGGAGGTTTACTGGGAGGGGGCGCGCAACCTGATCGCCGTTGAAGAGATGAGCGACGCGACAACGGCGGCGGCCTTTTTCGAGACCCTCGAATCGCCAGAGACGCTCGTCGAGGCGGTCGGCGTGCCCCAGCTGGTCACCTCGCGCTCCGGAGAGCTGCACGTGCTGATCGGGACCGAAATCCCCGACGAGCGGCTGGCCCACTGCAGCGTTATCACAGCGACCTACTCCCTGGGCGGGGGATGGTACGGTGTGGTCGGCGTGCTCGGCCCGATGCGGATGCGCTACCTGAACGTGATCCCCCTGGTCGAACTCACGGCAGTGCTGTTGACCCACTTTCCGGAGCTCCACGACACGGCTCAGGCGCTGACAGCGCCGTCCACCTTGCGGAGCGGATAAGACACCAATGAGGGATCCCTATTAGCGGGAGGAGTGAGCAGACGATGGCAGATCAGGAGCCCAAGACCCAGGCGGCGACGCCGGAGCTCTCGACGGCGCAGGAAGCACTCCCGACAACCCTGGAAGAGGCCCACCGCGAGATCCTAGCGCTGCGCGAACGGGTGGCCAACCTGGAGCAGGCGGTCGCCGAACTGAAAGCCAACGAAGATCGCCTCCGACGTGCAGCGGCCCATTACGACAACCTGCGCAAACAGGCCGAACGAAAGTTAGAGGAGGAGATCCGGTACGGCGCCGAGCGCATCCTCAAAAAGTTGCTCCCCGTCAAGGACGACCTGGAACGGGCCTTGGAGGCAACGAAGGACTCCAACAACGTCGAGGCGATCCGAGAGGGCGTTCAGATGGTCCTCAAGGCCTTCGACGAGCTCCTCCAGAGCGAAGGCGTGACGCCGATCGAGGCGATCGGCAAGCCGTTCGATCCAAGGCTTCACGAGGCCTTCGCTCAACATGAGACCAGCGAGCACCCGGCTCATCACGTGATCAGCGAAGTGCGCAAAGGCTATCTGCTAAACGATCGCCTTTTGCGGCCCTCCGGTGTCCTGGTGGCCGTCCCGCCGGAGGGGGAACCGGCAGCTAAAGACCCCCAGGGCGCCCCGCCCTCCTCAAAGGATCAGCAGGAACCGTAGAGAGTCGGCCGCGCCCAAGCCCACAGCCGGTAGAACGGAACGCTCATGGCTCCACGCGACTACTACGAGGTCCTCGGCGTTCCCCGCGACGCCACCGAGGAACAGATCAAAAAGGCCTATCGCCGGCTAGCGCTGAAGTACCATCCCGACAAGAACCCCGGCGATAAGGAGGCCGAGGAGCGCTTTAAAGAGGTCAGCGAAGCCTACCAGGTCCTCAGCAATAAGGAGCTTCGCGCCCGATACGATCGGTACGGCCACGCCGGACTCCAGCAGGGGACCGGGGAGGGCCCCTTCCACTACACCACCGCCGACTTCATGGAGATCTTCAATCGAGTCTTTGGCGAGTTCGGCGACCTTTTTGGGATGGGCTCGCGGACGCGAGGGCGCCGGGGGAACGACATCCGCGCCGACGTGGAGCTGACCTTGGAGGAGGCCTACCGCGGCACACGGGTTACGTTGGAGATCCCGCGCAAGGAGGTCTGCGACACCTGCCAAGGCTCCGGCCTTCGGCCCGGGGCGCGACCGCGTCCCTGTCCGCAGTGCGGCGGCCGGGGACAGCTGGTCTTCCGTCAGGGATTCTTCGCCGTTCAGCAGACCTGTCCCCGATGTCAGGGCACCGGTGAGTACATCGCCGATTACTGCCCAACCTGTCGGGGTGAGGGGCGGGTCAACGACGTGGCCCGGGTGGAGGTCTCCATCCCTCCGGGCGTGGACAACAACATGATCCTTCGGCTGAATGGACAAGGCGACGCGGGCATCCAGGGGGCTCCCTCCGGCGACCTGCTGGTCGGGGTCCGCATCCGCCCGCACGAACTGTTCGAGCGGCGAGGGGACGACCTGTTCTTGGAATGGCATGTTCCGATGGTGGACGCGGCGTTGGGAACGACGGTACGGGTTCCTCTCCTCAGCGGCGAAGAGGAAGAGCTCCGCCTGCCCCCAGGAACTCAGTCCGGAGAGATAATCACCCTGCGCGGAAAGGGGATGCCTCGACTCCAACGACACGGCCACGGCGATCTGAAAGTGCTGATTGTGGTGGATACGCCGACCCACCTTTCGCCCCAGGAACGCGAGCTCCTTGAGGAGTTTGCTCGGCTCCGGAAAAAGCAGGACGAGGCCACACGGCGCCAGGAACACCGGAACCAGCGGCGCAAACGGCGCGGCTTTTTCTCCACGATTGCGGAGCTGCTCAGCGGCGAACCAAAAGACGAACGTCATGCCTAAATGGGTCCGCTTAGAGGTCCGCACCCACCCAGAGGCTCAAGAGGCGATGGCCCATCAACTCACCGAGATGGGCGCAGAGGGTCTGGTCCTCGACTCGGACGGCTCGACGGTGTTGTTGACCGCCTACTTCCCTCTGGACGACGCTGCTGGGGAACGACTCTTGGAGGCCAAGCGTCGTCTGGATCGGCTGGAGTCGTTCGGTCTGAGGATCGCTCCAGCTCGTGTCTCCGCCCGGTTGGTCGAGTTCGACCAGTGGGACGAAAGATGGAAGTCCCATTTCAACCCTCAGCGGTTCGGCGACCGACTGTTGATTACGCCAACATGGATCCCGGTACCGGACGATGCGCCGGAGGCGGTCGTGCTTTTGGATCCGGGAATGGCGTTTGGCACCGGTGCTCACCCATCAACCCAGCTCTGTTTAGACTTTCTCGTCTCGTTGGACGTTCGAGGGTGGCGGGTTGCCGATGTGGGCACCGGCTCGGGGATTCTCGCAATTGCGGCGGCCAAGTTGGGCGCCCGGCAGGTCGAGGCGGTGGACATTGACCCGGATGCGGTTCAGGTGGCCCGCGAAAACGTCGAGAAAAACGCCGTCGCCTCTTGCGTGAAGCTGACAACCGGAACGATCGAGACGCTTGTTGGGCCGTACGACCTGATCCTAATGAACATCCTGGCGGGGGTGATCTTACCGGCGCTCCCTGCTATCTGCCAGCGGCTGGCGGTGGGCGGCCTTGCCGTGCTCTCTGGGATTACCACGGCAGAGACATCAGAGGTAAAATCTGCATTGATGGCAAAGGGGCTCTCTCTGCTTCAGGAACGGCGGCGGGAGGAGTGGAGCGCTCTTCTCGTCTCCCGAGCAGAAAGTCGTTTGGAAGTTTAAAACGGGTGACGATTCGTCTCACTTGGCGACCTCCCGAACGGCGGAAGGACAACTAGCATGGACTTAGACCTGCTCTGGCGGAATCGGATTACCGCGCGCTGCGGCCGTGCTCATTTTGACGCTCCGGGGGGCGGCTACGCCTTTAGCAACGTTCTCGCCGAGGAACGGGAGCTCTCTCGGCTCAACCGTCCCGGCGACCCGGCCTCGGCCCTTTTGACGCTCTCTGTAGCCGATCCGACCTGGAAGATGCGCCGGGAGGCGATGGAAGCCGCCTTACGCTTCTACGAAGAGTGCCCGGACGCGACGCGGTACACCGACAACGCCGGAATCCGCGGCGACGGCTCCGCCGGATTCGTCCGGGACACCCACACGCTGCTGGCCGAGTATCTGAACCGGCGCTTTCCCGACGCAACCGTTGAGTTCACCGCAGACTGGGTTCAGTATTCGCCGGGGTCTATCAAGCGAGCGCTGGCCGAGTACCTTCCGACGCTCTTTTTCGACACGCAGACGGTGTTGTTGTTTCCTACCCCTGGCTATCCGGTCGTCAAGAGCCCGATGAACCGGTACGACGCGGAGGTGGTGGACGTCCCGCTCCAGCGGCGGGGCCAGCGCTGGCGGATTCCGATCGGGGTGTCGATCCCTGCAGGGCTGCAGCCGGTGCTTTACGCCAATCTGCCGCACAACCCCACGGGCACCGGTTACACAGCCAAGGAGTGGGCGGAGCTCATCGAATGGGCGCGGATCAACGACGTCATCCTGATCGTGGACGAGGCCTATATTGACCTCTGTTATTCGCCGGAGGTGGTCAGCATCCTGACGGTTCCCGGTTGGGAGGAGTGCGCCGTCGTCCTCCAGAGCGTCAGCAAGGGCTGGAACGCGACCGGGCTGCGCTTTGGCTGGATGATCGCCCATCCGACGGTGATTCGCGCCATTCGGAAGGTCACCGACGTCAAGGACTCTGGACTCTTTGGCCCGAGCATCGCTGCAGGGCTGACCTGCCTGGCGCATCCGGAGTGGGCGGAGGAGACCCGAGCTGCTTACGAACGGCTCCACCGACTGCTGTACGAGGGACTGCGGAAGGCCGGATTCGAAACAGCGATGCCGGACGCGGGGTTGTGTCAGTTCACGCCGGCGCCTCGCTCCGCCGACGGGGTCGTTTTTGCCGACGCTCTGGAGTGCGCCCAATGGTTTCGCAAGGAGCTTCGAATCTCCTTGATGCATTACACGGTTGAGGGGGAACCGTGGCTCCGTTGGGCGGTGACCCTCAAGCCGGTGCCTGAATGCGAGCTGCCCACCGAGGAGGCCGTCCTTGAGGAGGTCGTCCGACGGCTCCAGTCGGTCCGATTCGAATTTTGAGGCGGAGGCCTCTTCTTTCTCTCCGGGGCGCTCCGGCGCCCGCTGGACCTCCTGGCTGATCACTCTTTTGGGACTGATCGCCCTGGGCTATCTGTTCCGCAGCGGCGCCTGGGAAGAGGTGCGCGACGGAGTGGCCCGACTGCAGGCGTTAGACGCCGGCGTTGGATTTCTGCTCTATCTCCTTTTTGTGGGGATCAAGGCGCTTCGCTACCGGGTCCTGCTGGGCAACCTTCCTTGGAAGGTGCTCCTCCGAGCGGTAGGGCTCCACACTTTCTGGTCGAATTTGCTCCCCTTTCGCACGGGAGACGTTGCCTATCTTCTTCTACTTCGGCGGGAGGGCGCCGTCGCGCTGCGCCACGGAACCTCAGCGCTCTTGCTGGCCTCGCTCCTGGACCTCTGGTGGGTCGCCTCTGTGACCGGCGGAGCCGGTCTCCTGCTCCTCTCTCGCGGAGCGGGGCACCGCGGGACGATCGGAACGCTCAGCGGCTGGGCCGCTGGAATCTCTCTCGTGGGGGCGCTTCTGTTCCTTTTCTCTCGACAGGCAATCGAAGCGATCGGGCGGCGACTCGCTGCGGCCAAAGCCGCTCCAGACCGGCTCCGCGAACGCCTTATGGATCTCAACCAGTATCTATCCGAACGGATCGCTCCGCGCCGCCTAGGAATGCTGCTTTTGCTTTCAGGCTTCCTGCTGGGGCTTCGGTACGGCTTTCAGCTGTATCTGGTCGTCCGGATGTTCCCAGAGGTGTCTGCTGGCGCGGCGTTGTTCGCCCTCGCGTTCACCAGTTGGGTGAATCTGTTTCCGGTTCAGGGCGTTGCGAACCTTGGCTCCGTCGAGATACCCTGGGCTTGGGCGATGGCTCAGGCCGGGGTTTCCGGCCCCACGGGTCTCACCTCTGGGTTTGCGCTGCACGGGGTCGTGTTGACCTACGCGCTCGGAATAGGCGCGCTCAGCGAACTTCTGCCGAGACGATCGTGAGC
The DNA here is from genome assembly GCA_026004875.1 of Candidatus Poribacteria bacterium. GTDB lineage: Bacteria > Poribacteria > WGA-4E > BPJZ01. The sequence continues at coordinate 67,705 of BPJZ01000014.1, forward strand.
CTGACCTTCACTCCAGCAACCGACCGGGCCGAATGGGACCGCTTCCTCGGGGCGTCGGCGCTACCGATTCCGTTTGCTCACAGCGCCTGGCAGGAGGCGATCCAGCGGGCTTTTCCGTTCTACACCCCTCGTCGCTTCTGGGTCGAGCGGGACGGGGCGCCGATTGGCGGCTGGGTTGAAACGCGACTCCGCCCAGCCCCGGGCGTGCAGCTTGTCGAGGCGGGAATCTGGGGCGTTTTCGGAGGATGGATCCCGGCCCAGGCAGATTCCGACGCCGTGCTTCTCCGCGAACTGCTCCACCGTTGGGAGCAGGAGAGCGATCGGCAGGGGCGTCTGCAGGCTGCTCTGGACCCCAGCTCCAGAACAGTTCCCCCTTGCCGAGACGGTCGCGGAGAGCTGCGGCTTTCGGCTTGTGGAGCGAAAAGGCACCCATTATCTGGCCCTGCCGGAGCGTCCGGAGGAGCTCTGGCGCTCGGTCAAAGGAAGCGTACGCACCGACGTTCGAAAGGCCCAAAAGCGCGGCGTGAACGTCCGCGAAGCAACCAAAGAGAAGGACGTTCAAGCCTGCTACCGGCTCTACGTCGAGACGATGTCTCGGCTGGGGGGTTTAGCCAAGCCGCTCCGGATGGTCGCAGCGCTGAGCCGCCCGCCGCTTGGGCAGCTCTGGATCGCCGAACGGGAGGGGAGAGCGATTGCGGCGCTGTTGGCCCTGGTCCTCGCCGATCGAATAACGATCTGGCTGAACGCCAGCAACGCCGAAGGACGGCAGCTTGCGGCTAACCATCTGCTCTATTATTCGGTGCTCTCCTGGGCGATCGAAAACGGTTGCCGGCTCGCCGACTTTGGCGCCTCTCCGCCGGAGAACCGCGGACTGATCCACTTCAAGGCCTCCTGGGGAGCCGTGGAACGGCCCTTTGGAACCTTTCAGAAGGAGCTCCGACCCCTCCGTTCTGCCCTTTGGCACTTCGCCGAACCGAGACTCCGTCGCCTCTACCGGGCGGTTCAACGGCTCCGCTAGTCGGGCGTCACCCCTCGATGAGCTCCACACGGGGAGGAAAGACAAAGTTGTGGTAGGCACCGGCGATATCGGCGGCGCGGGCGTCTCCAGCGTGCACTACTACCTGATACCGGAAGCTCAGCGCCTCCCCGGCTGGGAGCGTATAGCTACCGTCACCGTCTAAGAGTCGGCGCCCCCGCTCAAAGGTACCTCTCCCGAAGACGTTGGTCGCCATCAGTCCGTAGTTCCGGACATGCCAATGGCATGGATGACGGGGGTTCTCCAGATGGTCCAAAACGGCGATTCCCAACCGGACGCCCTCCACCGTGCCGGAGTAGTCGCACCACTGGGCCCGCTTTCCCCACGTCTCCGCCTCGTTCACTCCGCCAAAGGAGTTCTCGATCCTCCCCGTCTCCCGAACTCGAATCGGAGCGGCCACCCGAACGGAGATGATCCCGCCCTCCTTGGTGTCGCCAAAGTGCACTGGTCCTTCAGTCGCGCGAAACCGGATCGTCGCCTCGATCACCCGCCGGAACTCCGGCAGGTTGTAGACTCGCCAAACCTGATCGTTGGTGAGGACCGGCCTCCCGGCGGCGCTCTGCCAAACGGTTTCGAGGGCCACCTCTCCATACACCGGTCCAGAGACGGTCTGGAGCTTCTGCACCACGACGCGACCGGCCCGTGCGGGATGCTCCGACCAGAAGTCCTCTCCGTTTACCTCACCGTAGGCAACGTATAGGGAACGGTGGTGCACATGATCCGACGGGGCCGTCTCGGTCACCTCCTTCCCCTCCGGACCGTAAACCGGATAGAAGTGAGGACGGTAGTAGTCCGAGCCGTAGAGTAAGCGGGTGAAGGGCCGATCTCCAAGAAGCACCTCAACGGCCTCGGGCTCCTCCCGGAAGTGAACTCCGGGCAACTCAACCGAGTGCTCGTAAACGCGGAAGGTCCGAGACGCCCCGGCTTCCAGGCGCTCGACAATGAAGACTAAAGATCCCCCATCCGGCTGAGCCGGATAAGCCGCTCCGCTGGACTCGTCCACCACCCAGACTGGAGCCTCAAAAGGCATTTCAGGGACGCGCACGACCGCATGATTCCGCGAGTGCTCTCCTCCGAAGACTCGAAACCGTCTGCCGGCCATTTTCTTCCTCCGCGCGGTTGCTGTCTCAGTTTTCCAAAGCCGCCAAGTCTCGATCTTATCAAGCTCTGCGAACGCTCACAAATCCTCCTCGTCTCACGACGGTCCCCGACGAATCCAAGGCGATCGAGAGCTCGCGGGACAACGAAACAGGCCGGCCCTTCTGGAAAGGGCCGGCCTGCCCCCAAATTACAAGGCGAAATGCCTTACAGCAACCCGTGCTCCTGGAGCCAGACCTTGAGGGGCACGTCCTCGTCGCGGGGGGAATAATAACCGTTGCCGCAGGTACCGTCTCCAAGCAGCTGCCGGCGGATCGGATCGCATCGTTCCAGCAGCCCTCGGGGGATGGTCATATCGTCTTTGGGCCGAAGCCACCGGTACCCGTAGCCGTAGAAGAGGACCTTCCGCGTCTGGTCGGAGAAGTTCTGTCCTCGCGCGTGCCAGAGCCGCCGATCAAAGAAGACCGCATCCCCAGGTTCAGCGAGTACCGGAACCGCCCCTTCCGGCTGAGAGACGCCGTCTTTGGGGATCTCCAGCCGATCCTGCAGGTGACTGCCGGGCACGATCCACAGATTTCCCTTGTCCGGTTCGGAGACGTCGGTCAGAAAGTAGGCGATCTTTAAGGACAGGCGCGGCCGAGGCGAGGACTCCATCTCCACATTGACCCGACCGCTGTCCTGGTGCCAGCCAAAGGTCTTTCGCGGCTGGCCTCGATCCACTTCCGGCGGCGTCACGATCAGGTGGGAGTGGTACGAGTAGATGTTCCAACCGAGAATTCCCCACACCTTAGGGAAGGTGGTCGGCCAATCCAGCAGCTCCAAAAACAAAGAGTGCCGCCAGAGGAAGTTCGGGAAGAAGAAGTTCCGCTTCGGGTCGGCGGGGGGATGAATCGCGCGGGGGTCCCGATCGTCGTTGGGGGGATTGCGCCAAATCCAGTCCACCACCTCTTCAAGCTGCTTGACCATATCTGGAGGGAGCGCCCTCCGGACGAACAGATATCCTTGCTCCTCAAAGGTCTTCCGCTCCTCGTCGGTGAGCAGGTGCTCTAAGTGCTGAGGACCCAGCATCCGAAACCTCCTTGTCCCAATTCTTTTCAAGAGAATCCACCCAAACGTTCAGGTTTTATTTGTTATACCGGAACTCCGGCAACGGATCAACCGGAAGGTCGTCGGCAAAGAGAGGGCGCAAAGGACAGCCCCTTTGCCCGGTATTGCAGTCTCGACGCCTCTTCGATTATGCTGGGGGTGTCCTTCTGACGGTTGAAGACCTGACAGACGACAATGAACAAGGAACCAAAGACAGCCGACTGGCGCGATCGGGGGGTCACCTGGCGAACGATCCTGCTGGCCTTCGTCCTGATCCCGTTCAACACCTACTGGATTACCGACTCGGCGGGACAGGGATATCCGACCACCGTTTCCCTTTTTTATAACGTCGTCTTCTGCATCTTCCTGCTGATCTGCCTGAACGCGGCGATTGTCCGGTTTTTTCCTCGCTGGACGCTCTCGCAGGCGGAGTTGCTCTCGCTCTACACGATGCTTTCCATCGCCTCGGCGTTGGCCGGGCATGATATGCTCCGCGTGTTGATCCCTATGATCGGGCATGCCTTCTATTACGCCACACCGGAGAACGAGTGGGCTGAGCTCTTCCACCACTACATCCCCGACTGGTTCGCGGTGAAGGATCGGGACTTTCTGGAGACCTTCTATCGTGGAGAGTCCACCCTTTATACGCGGGAGCACATTCTTGGTTGGCTGACCCCGACGTTGGCCTGGACGGGGTTTTTGTTTGCACTGGTCACCGGGATGCTGGGGATCAACCTTCTGGTCCGAAAGCAGTGGACCGAACACGAAAAGCTCTCCTACCCGATCATCCAGCTCCCCTGGGAGATCACCCTAGGCGGCGGCCTCCAAGGCGCCCTGAGGTCCCCCTGGCTTTGGGCCGGAAGCCTCCTGGCCGGCGCCATCGACGTCATCAACGGGCTGAACTTCCTGTATCCGTCCGTTCCCAGCCTTGGCGGAAAGCTGACCGACCTGCAGCCGATCTTCTTCACCAACAAGCCGTGGAACGCGATGGGCTGGACGCCGATTGGGCTGTTTCCCTTTGCGGTGGGGATGGCCTTTTTCATTCCGCTGGACCTGTCCTTTTCGGCCTGGTTTTTCTATCTGTTTTGGAAGGCGGAGCGGGTGTTGGGGGGAGCGTTGGGTTTGCGGAACCTGCCCAGCTTTCCGTATGTGGATGAGCAATCGTTTGGGGCTTATCTGGGGCTGTGTGTGATCGCGTTGGTGGCCTCTCGGCGCCATCTGGCCGAAGTGGCCCGACGAATCCTGGGGCGGGGGGACCCCCGGTCTGAGGCCGACGAACCGCTTCGTTATCGAACCAGCTTTCTCCTGCTCCTGGGATCGGGGGCTTTTTTATTTCTCTTCAGCAAGCTGGCGGGAATGTCCACCTGGGCGATCGTTCTCTTCTTTGTGATCTATTACGCGATTGCGACGGCGGTGACTCGGATGCGCGCGGAGCTAGGGTCTCCGGTGCACGATCTGCACTTTATCGGTCCGGACGAGATGCTGCCCAAGCTGTTTGGGACGCGGGCGTTAGGCCCCCGGAACCTAACGGTGATCACCTACTATTTCTTTTTCAATCGAGCGCATCGGGGCCATCCGATGCCCCACCAGTTGGAGGGGTTCAAGCTCGCCGAGCGAGGCGGTTACTCCGCCAAGCGGCTGGTCTTTGCGATGATGTTCGCGGCGCTCTTTGGGACATTGACCACCTTCTGGGCCTATTACCACATCTCTTATAAGGAGGGAGCGCTGGCCTGGTTTTCCTGGCGGCCTTTCAACCGGCTCCAAAGCTGGCTGACAGTTGCCCGGCCCCCGGACTACGGGGCGTTGGTGGCGGCGGTGTTGGGGTTTGTTCAGACGGTGGTGTTGATGGCGATGCGGATGCGGTTTGTCTGGTGGCCGTTCCATCCGGCGGGGTTTGCGATCTCCAGCAGTTGGTCCATGAACGTCTTTTGGTTTTCGATTCTGGTCAGCAGCGTGATCAAGTGGATCATTCTCCGTCAGGGGGGACTGGTGCTGCATCGTCGGTTGACCCCCTTCTTTTTGGGGTTGATCCTCGGCGAGTTCGTCGTTGGGAGCGTTTGGCACCTGATCGGGATCACGATTGAACGGCCTATGTACCGCTTTCTCTACTGAACGCTCCGGCTGGGAAGAGAAAGAAGGAACTCGGAATGAGAAGCGTAGCACTCACCCTTCTGGCTGCCCTGGTGAGCGCGTCGGTGGGTCACGGAGACGTTGGAGAGCCCCCGTGCCTCGTCCCGTTGGGGCCGCCAGAGGGGATCGGGAGGTGGAGCGACGAAGCACCAATCCTCTCCGACCCGGAGCAGGGACCGGTGGTGTCGGTTCCGCTTGCGGCGGGAACTTCGTTTCGGAGCCTGGAGCTTCCCGTTGAGTTTGGCCCCTTCGAGGAGGAGGACGCCCTTCAGTTTTGGTGGCGATCGGAGGGAGAGGGGCTCCGTTCGTTCTATATCAAAGTGCGAAGCGCCCCTTTGGCGGGAGGCATGGAGGCCGTCTATGTGGTCTGGGAGCCCCAACTTGGTCCACCGCCGACCGAATGGACCTTCGTTCGACTGCCGTTGCGACGCCCACGCTGGGACGATTGGGGTGAACGACCAGTGCTCGATCGGCGCTACTTAACACTCCGCGTTTCGGGGGATCAGCAGGCAAGGGGAGCGGTCCTCCTCGCGGATTTGGAGCTTTTTCGACCCTGCGTCACGCTCCGTCCAGACCCTGTGCCTCCAGGGGACTATGCGGAGACAATCGGAGGGACGGTGCACAACCGAACCGATCGGCCGCTGGCCGTCGAACTTGGGACAGGCGACCGCCTTCTCCAGACGATCGCCCTTCTCCCAAACGAGACGCGGCGCTGGGAGGCGCCCAACCCGGTAGACCGGAGTACCTGGGAGAAGGCTCGACCGCTCCATCGGTGGTCGGTACCGGTCTGGATCCGACTGACCGGTCATCCTCAAACCCAGACTTCTCAGGAGATAGTTCAGATGAAAGGACTTCAACTTGCCGAGCATCCGCGGCTGCTCCTCAACTCGGAGGGGATTGCGCGGCTCAACGAGCGCCTGGAGACCACCCCGGAGGGGCAACGCTATCGCGAGCAGCTTCTCCGTCGGGCAGAGGAGCGACTGGAAGAACCGGTCATCCTCCCCCCGCGCGGCGGGAACTGGTGGCATTACTACACCTCACCGGAGACCGGCGCTGCGCTTCGCACCGGTCGCAAGATCGGAGAATGGCAGTGGGAACACATAGACCCGGTAACCGGAAAGACCTACCGAGGCGATCCCAGCAATCCGGCCACCGACTACGACGGAGTCGTGATCGCCGGGGTGCACAACGGTTGGGCGCGGGCGATCCGCGATCTAGGGCTTGCTTATCACGTCACCGGTAACGCCGCCTACGCGGACAAGGCGCGGGAAATTCTCCTCGCCTACGCGGAGGCCTATCTTTCCTATCCGCTGCACACTATCCGAGGAGAGCCGCGCATTGGCGGGGGAAGGGTTGGGCCGCAGACGTTGGACGAAGCCACCTGGCTGATCCCAGTCGCCCAAGGGGCCGATCTGATCTGGAGCCGACTCAGCGAGTCAGAGCGGAACCGTCTGGCCGAACGGCTTTTCCAGCCCGCTGTTCGAGAGGTGATCCTTCCCCACAAGCAAGGGGTCCACAACATTCAATGCTGGAAGAACAGCGCCATCGGACTGGTGGGCTTTCTCCTGGGCGACCTGGAGCTGATCGGAGAGGCGATCGAAAACCCCGAACGGGGCTACCGCCGTCAGATGGAAGGCGGCGTCTCGCCGGACGGCGTCTGGTGGGAAGGCGCTTGGGGGGTACCATTTTTACACGCTCTCGGCTCTTTGGCCGCTCACCGAAGCGGCCCAAAACAACGGCCTGAACCTCTACGGTGATCCCTTGAAGCGGATGTACGACGCCCCCCTTCGCTTTGCCATGCCCAACGATCGGCTTCCGGCGTTTAACGACAGCCGCGAGGTGAACCTTCACGGACAACGGGCGCTCTACGAGCTGGCCTACGCCCGCTATCGCGATCCGGCGTATCTCTCCCTCCTGGCGAGCGGTCCGAGAGAGAGTGAGCTCGCCGTCTGGTTCGGTGAGCCTCGACTTCCAGAACCTCCAGAACGGAGGTGGAGCAGTGCCAACTACCCCGATTCCGGCTACGGGATCCTCAGCTTCGGAACGGGGACGTCGGCCACTTGGCTCTGTCTGAAGTACGGTCCTCACGGGGGCGGCCACGGGCATCCGGATAAGTTGAACTTCGTCCTCTACGCAGATGGCGGCCTGATCGCTCCTGATCCGGGGACGGCCCGCTACGGCCACCCCCTTCAAGGGGGTTGGTACCGGGCGACCGTGGCTCACAACACCCTCGTGGTGGACGAGGAGAACCAGCAGCCGGCGACCGGTCGAGACCTGCTGTTTGAGACGACACCGGAATACACGCTGCTTCGTGCCGACGCGGGAGAGATCCACCCTGAGGTCCGCTTTCAGCGAACGGTGGCCCTGATCGGCGCGCACACGATCGTTATCGAGGACGTCGTCCGCTCCGAGGAGGAGCATCGGTACGACATCGCTTATCATCAGCTGGGCGAGTGGGTCGAGCTCCCCGCCGGAGACCCTTGGAGCCCTCCGGAGCGACCAGGGTACCGCTATTTTCGCGATGCAACCGTTCGGCAGGCCTCTGGTGGCGAGCTGGTTGTGCTCCGGGGACGGGTTGAGGAGGACCGCTACGCGACGGTCTCTCTGCTGGCCGAGGAGCCGACCGAAGTAATCACAGCAACAGGAATCGGAGAGCACCTTGAGGATCGGGTCCCGTTGGTTCTTTTTCGACGACGGGCTCGGAGCACCCGCTACCTGTGGGCGATCTCGCTGGACTTCCGCCCCGTCGAGCTGAAGCGCGCGCCAGACGACTCCGTTCTGATCGTCACGCCGGAGGGGGCTTCATGGCGCTTTTCGGACGGAAGCCTCGAACGGCAAGCGGAGCCGACCGAGTGAAGTCCACCCTTTAGATGTAGAACACCTCCCAGACGGTGGAGTACACATCGCCGGGGTAAATTCCGCTTAAGCCCTCAGGACGGACCAGGTGCTCGGCCAGGACCTGGCCTCGGTGAAGGAGCTGGAGCCTTCCGCCCAGGGGATAGAGGGCGTCTGGGGGAAGCCAGAGGAGGAGCCCACGAGCCCCGTCCGGCTGGCCCTCAGCGATCACCCGATCGGGCGCCTCCAGCTCGCTCAGTCGGACGGAGACGCTCTCGGCGCCTCCGTGCGTCAGCAGTCGAACCGGATAGTGCTCCGGATTCGGGTACAGCCGCAGACGTCGGAATCGAGCGTCCACTTCGAGACCTGCCGACTCAGTCTCTACCTGAAGGGCGACGTGCACCAAGGAGCGCAAGTAGCGATGGGTCTCCCCGACGGCTTGCCATCGGCTCCCATCCCAGACGGCGGTGTCTAGGAGCCGCTTGGCATCGGAGTAGGCTATGCGAACCGGCACAAACTGGACGTTCTCCCATCCCAGCGCGGGCAGTCCGAGCTCGTGGTCCACGCTGCGGACGACAAAATCTTGACTCCGAGAGGACCATCCGTGGAACCACCCCTCCCGTCCAGCGTAACGACCAAAGGAGATGTCCGCTCCGGTTCCGGCGGACTTAGGGGCCAAACCCGCCGGCGTCCCACCGCACAGACGGACAGAGACGGCGTAGTTTCCCCTCCCCTGGAACGCAGAGGGCACAGAAACGTCAATGCACAGGACGGCATCCGGCGGATAGGGACGACAGGAGAGGACTCCCCATCGGCGTTGACCGCTCCGCTCCGTCCGACCGTGAATCTGAAGCCCCTGAGGTCCAAAGGAGACCCGGAGAGAAGAGTCGGAGCTCAGGCGCTCCCAGCGTCCGGGCGTCTCCTCCTGGAGTGCGTCCAGCAGGTAGGCTCCGCATTCCAAGCGCCGAATCATGTTGTATCCCTCTGCGGGCGCTAGGGCTCCGTTAAAGCTCCAAGCGCTCGGCGGGCCCGCGCCCGCTCGGCCAGCATCGCTAGCCCGGACACTCCTTCCGGCAGCGGGAATCGAACCGGCGTGCTCAATCCGCCAGAGAGCGCGAGGGCCTCCAGCCACTCGTAGGAGATGCGACCGACCCGCGCGTCGCAGGGATGGCGGAAGCCTGGCTCCTCCAGAACGCGGAGCAGATCGGCGGTGAAGGCCGCTTGGGCCTCCCGGTCCTGCTTGCCGTAGTCGATCCGCTCCTGCTCCCAGCGGGAGTCCCCTCGTCCCCAGAGGCGATACCCCCCTTCCAGGGAGGCTTCAGCCCGGCCTTCCTCGCCCAAAACGCGCATTCCAAAGGTCAACCAGAAAGACTCCTCTCCGAGAATCGGCGGCGCATCCGGCCCTAGGAAGCAATCCACTACTAAGCCACTCTCGAAGAGAAGAACGCCCACCGAGTTGTCCGGAGAGGGATGGGTCGTCGCAAAGTCCCCTTCGCCGTACACCGTCGCGATCGCCCTCCCGGGCCCCGGGTCGCCGACCATCATCACCACAAGGTCGAGCAGGTGAGTGCCCTGAGAGAGCAGATTCCCCCGACAGGAGACCAGAATGCGGCGCACCTCTCCCAGGCGATCGGTCGAAACCGCCTCGTATACCTTCTGCCAGTTCGTTTGATAGCGCAGCTGATGGTTGATAACTAGCTGGGCCCCAGCCCGCTCGACGATCTGGAGCAGCGTGTCGTACTCGCGCCGGTGAACGGCGATCGGCTTTTCTGAGACGATCAGCGGAACGCCGGCCTCCGCCGCAGCGCGGATCGGCTCTGTTCGAACCGTCACGGGCGCGGCGATATGCAGCACCTCCAGGCGCTCCGTCTGGAGCATCTCCGGATAGCTCTCATAGCGGCGCGGGATGGCGAACTCTTCGGCGAAGGCGTCTCGTCGCTCTGCGTCCAGGTCGGCGACGGCGACCAGCTCCACCCGATCGACCAACCCTGCATAGGCCTGGGCGTGTGCCCGGCCTCGCGGTCCTGCCCCGAGAAATCCCACGCGAATCCTCACGCGGCCCCCTCCTTACTGCTAACTCCCGCTGCTCAGCCGCGCCCGCAGGTCGAGAATCTTTGCCTCATCAATCTCGTTCGACCGGTGCGCCGGATTGGAGTGCGGCTCAGGGAAGTTCTTCAAGAGCTTCTCATACTCCGCAATCGCCTGCTCGATCATCCCGTGTTCCTCGTAGATCCGCCCGATTTGGTACTGAGCATCGCGCCGAATGTCGTACTCAGAGATCTGGTCGGTAACCAACGGGCTGACGTCCATCGTCCCATCGGCGATGGGCCGATAGGCGGCCACGGCGTTCTCCACGTCGTTAAGTCCTTGGTTGTAAATCTGGGCCATAAAGATCTGAGCGGCGGGCGTGTTGGGACTGTGAGGGTACTTCTCGATCGCTTCTCGAAGCGCCTCGACCGCTTCGGCGTACTTCCGTTGCCGTTCCAGCGCCCAGCCGATCCGGAAGGCGGCCTCTTCGGCGAACTTATCCTCGGGAAACTGCTGGATCACCTGCCGGTAGGTTTCGATCGCCTCGTCGTAGCGTCGTTCGTCAAAGTAAGTCTGACCAATGTTGAACAGAGCGGCTGGAGCCCACTCCGGGTCGCCCAGGTCTACTAAATTTCGGAACTGCTTGCGCGCCTCCTCAAACTCCTGCTTTTTGTAGTGGATCACACCCACATAGAAGACCGAAGCGGGGATGTCCTCCGACATGGGGAACTCTTCGGTGAAGCGCTCCAGCGTTTGGAGGGCGTCGTTGTATTCGTCTCGCTCGATCTGGCAGACGGCCCGGTTGAGAAGCACCTTTTCCCGCAGCGGATGGGTCGGAAACCGCTGGAGGAACTCGTCGAAGACCACCACCGCGCGATCGTAGTCCTCCCGCTGAAAGTGGGCCACGCCGATTGCGTTGAGCGCTTGAGGGGCATATTCGCTGTCGGGGTACCGCTGGAGAAGCTTTCGATAAAGGATGAAGGCCGTGTCGGCGTCCGTCTGCACGTCAATTCGGGAGGCAATCGCATAAAGGGCGTCGTCGGCGTAGGGGCTGTCGGGATAACCGTCAAAGACGACGCGGTAAAGCGCCAGGACGCGATTCCAGCGCTCCGGATCGCTCGCGTCCGCGGGGGGCGAGTCCAAGTTTACCGCCTCCTGATAGGCCGCGGCCGCTTTCGCATAATAGTCACGATAATCCCGCTCTCCACCGGCCCCGGCGGTCACCCGCCCGACGACGAAAGCAAAAACGATCAGCAGCACCGAAACGATCGGAAACCAAGACCGATCCATCGAAGTCCCTCCTTTTCTTCAGCCGGACCGAGAGCTCAGCAGCTCGCGAAAGAGAGCGACGGCCCGTTCCGCGGCCAAAAGCACCTGCTCCCGGGAGACGTCATGATGGGTGACAAACCGGATTGTCGTCGGGCCGTAGACGGTGACCAGGACGCCCCGCTCCCGAAGCCGTGCGGCCACCTCTTCGGCGGAGATGCCCAAGCGCTCAGTACGGACGACCAGGATGTTCGTCTGAACCCGTTCCGGTTGAACGCCCAGTTCCGGAATCTCGGCAAGCCGCCGAGCGAGCAAGCGCGCATTCTCATGGTCTTCGTGGAGTCGCTTGGGCATCTCCGTCAGGGCGATCAGACCCGCTGCGGCCAACACCCCCGCCTGCCGCATCGCCCCGCCCAGCCGTCGCCGCACCCGTCGCGCCCGGTCAATGAACACCGCTGGACCAGCAAGAAGCGAGCCCACCGGAGCCCCCAGCCCCTTGGAGAGGCAAAAGGAAAGGGTCTCCACATGGCGGGCGATCTCTCGAACGTGAATCCCCAACGCCACCGCCGCGTTAAAGATGCGCGCCCCGTCCAGATGAAGAGGTACCCCTGCCTCCTGGGTCACGGCGTGCACGGCAGCGATCTCCTCCGGCGTGATCACACATCCCCCGCGTCGATTGTGGGTGTTCTCCAAGGCAACCAGCCCAACGGGAGGGTACATTCTCGGATTGCGATGAAGCATCGAGCGCACGAAATCGGGTGACGGGCAGCCGTTTGGCGTGTCCCAGAAGACGGGCAACAGCCCAGCAAAGGCGGCCAGCCCTCCCTGTTCGTAGTAGTAGATATGGGACTCGGCGTCTAGGAGCAGCGCCTCCCCCGGCCGTGTGTGGGTCAGCAGAGCCGTCAGGTTGCCCATCGTCCCAGAGGGGACAAACAGGGCGGCCTCCTTGCCCATGATCTCAGCTGCGGTCTGTTCCAAGCGGTTGACCGTTGGGTCCTCGCCGTAGCAGTCGTCCCCCACCTCGGCCTCGGCCATCGCCTGGCGCATCGCCGGCGTGGGTCGGGTTACCGTGTCGCTCCGCAGGTCGATCGGGTTCACGTCATCCCTCTTGGTAGGACCGTTCGATCTCTTCGAAGTATCGCTTGAGGGCTTCAGCGCGTCGTTGGGCTGCAGCGCCCAGGTAGTGATCAGGAAACTCCGCAGCGACCGCCTCGAACTGAGCGATGATCTCCTTGGAGTAGTTCTGCTCCAGCATCGCTTCTGCTCGATAGTAAGCAGCGGTCGCCCGACTGTCTTGGTCGTAACTGGAATCGGCCAGAACGGCCTCAAACTGCCGGACAGCCGCTTCAAAATCGCCCCGATAGAAGGCCTCCTTCCCCTCCGCCAGCGGGGCGGGGAGCCCCCGACCTCTCGTGAGAGGGCCTCACCTCTTCGATCAGCTCCTCCGCCGATTCACCCTTGATTTCGCGTTCAGCCATTCGCTCTCCTCCTTTCAAAGAGACCGACCGCCGACCGGAACCAACGAACGCCCGCCGCTGCACCAACCGGCCCGAGCCATCGGATCAGCTCCACTCCCAGAGCGGTGGGGCCCGCAAACCAGTCCAGGAGGCTCAACCCCTTCCACCCCAACGGAGTCAGCAGGCCTCCCAGCGCTCCGCACCAGAGGGCCACTAACACCCAGGAGCCCGACCGTTAAGTCGAAGCCCCACGCCAACACAACGGCGAGCAGCGCCGTTCCTGCCCACAGAAGCGCCCAGACCAGGGATCGCTCCAGCGCCGCGAGCGCAACGACCGGCATCGCGCCCAATAAGAATCCACCGGAGGCCCAAAGCCGAGCCCTAAGCGGACGACCCTTCCAGAACAACGCCGTGAACGCGCCAAACCCCACCGTCAGCCGAGCAATCGCCTCTGGCCAGTTGCTAACCAGCAGGATCCCACCCAGGCCGGCAAAAAGGAACAGCCAAAAGTAGACGACGATCTCCCGCCAGAGCGCAGGAGAGACCTTCGAAGCGACCCTCGCTTGAGGACAGGCCCGCACGCTCATGCCGCCGACTATATCGAATGGCTCCCCTCAACGCAACGGCCGACTTAGAACTCCCGCACGGCAAGCGCAACGGTGTGGTTCGGCCCTTGGCGAAGCTTCTTGTAGTTCCCGAAGATCTCTTTGAAGTTTCGCTTGACAAACTGGCGCAGTCCGTTGACGGTGACGACGTAAAACTTTCCTCCGACCTTGAGGCGCTCTTGTGCCCCGTGAAAGATCATTAAGTGCAGCCTGCTTGCCGGCGTTGGCCGGGAGGTTGGCGGCAATTACGTCGAACCGCACTTCTGGGGGAAGCTCCTCATAAACGTTACTGAGGAGCACCCGGCAGTTGTGAAGCCGATTGGCCGCGACGTTCTTCTTGGCGTATCGAACCGCGACAAAGTCCTTATCCACGAGGTAGACGAGTCCCTGAGGGGCCAGCGAGGCCATCACCACCCCCACCGCTCCGTAGCCGCAGCCCAAGTCAAGACAGACGTCCTCCTCGCCCACCTCGATCTTTTCAAGGAGGAGCGCCGTCCCTGGATCAATTCGCTTGGGGCTAAAAAGCCCCCAGGTGGTGTGAAAGACGAACTCCCGGCCCCGCAGGACCGCCCGAAAGACGTGCTCCTGCGGGGGGGTCCGCTTTGGGACTTCCGATTTTGGATCGGCTTTCACCCGTGTCATCGCTTTCGCACCGCAATCTCTGCAAAGATAAAGGCCGTTCCCATTACTAATTGTGCCCCGAGGAACAGAGCGACGATCCCCACCGCGCGAGGAGAGGAGACCATGCCGGAGGGCAGTCCGCGCAGGCCAAAAATCGCTTGAACGAGAATCCAAGCCAGTACAAGCGCAATTCCTAGCGGAGAGGGTCTCCGAAGCGTCCAGGCGGCCGTGCCGGCCAGCCCCGCTTGAGCGACCAAGAGGACGATCGCGACGTCTTCAGCTCGCCGGAGCTGGACGGGGTCCACTGGACGCACCGGAACGCTTCGGAGCGCAGGGTTCCGGCCCAACTCTCGCCCTTTGACCGCGGCGATCACCACCATTCCAGCGAGCAACGCCGCTATTCCGACCGCCCAAGCCAGATAAAAGACCAACACCCAGGACCTCCGGCTCATCGAACCCCTGTCCACGCCGTGAGCGCTAGCGCAAAAAACAGCAACGCGACCGCTACCGGAGCCGAGCCGTTTAGCCGACGCCAATAACTCAACTGGGCGGGAAGCTCCTTGTCGGGAATCGCCTTGCCCAGCCAAGAGAGCGCTACCTGGTACCACAGGAAGAACCGAAGCCAGGTCTCCAGAGGGGCCGTCTCCCAGCGATATCCCAAAAAGGCGCTCAATCCGATCAACGTCAGTGCTGCCAGCATTCCCTGAGAGAAGGTGAGCACCTCCGCGCAGAAGTACGGACGCACGTTGGCCACCGCCGATCCGGCGGCCAGGACACCGCCTAGGAGCATCTGAGGGCCGCCCCGCTCCGCGAGGGCGATCGGGAGCCAGAAGAGCCCCTCCCCAAACGGCTGGCTGAGAAGCCACCGCGCCGGAGGAATATACAGCACCGATCCGGCAAAGAACGGCACGTAGAGCAACAGCACCGCAACGCTGAGCCTCATCGGCATCCAGGAGCTTACCGGTACCCCCAGGCGGAGCCCAGAAGCTTCGAGGAACCACCAACCGGCGCCGAGGACCGCGCCGGCGACGGCACCAAAACTCCCCCGCATGATCTGATCCCAGTCGAGCCACTCCCGGAGCGAGGTCGGAACCAGCAGGGCTCCCCAGCTTTGAAGCGACTTTCCAACGGGAAACCCCAATCCCCCTGCCGCCCCAAAGACCGACAGACCCAGCGCAAACCAGTCCCGTTTGACCGCGACCACATAGACCAGTAAAAGCAGGTATCCTACTCCCAGCGCCCCCCAATGCTCCCGCTCCGGGATTTCGTCTTGGGAGTCGGAGAAGTAGAGCCGGGGCATCTCCTCCGGCGGACGATGGGGCCGGTTCAGTAGCCGGCCGCCGAGCAGACCCAGGAGAAACTGTGCGGCGATCAAAGCGATCAACTCTCCGGCCGAGTAGGCACGAAATCCCGAGCCGATTCCCAGCCAAAGGCCACCGTTTCCGACCCAGAGGACCCCTTTGAGCGTCAAGCCGAACATCCCCCACCCAAAATCGGCCGCTGTTGGGGAGCGGTCTACGCGGCGAAGGTTCTGGAGATAGGCCAACGCCCCGCCGGTGGAAAAGCCGATCGCCCCAAACGCGGCCAAGAGCAGAGGCGAAGGATGGTCGACCAGCCGCGCTAACACCAAGCCAAAGAGCGCCCCACCGATCCCAGCTCCCCGGGGGCCGTCTACGATTCCCCAAAGAAGCCATCCGACGCTCAGCCCCACGGCGCACAGCACGATCGTCTCGAACGGCGCGAGTTCCACTGCGTTGCCCCCTCCCTCTCTGGCCTCTATAATAAGTTACCGTCGAACGGGCCAGGAGACATCTTTTCCAACGACCCGATAAAGAGACGATGGAGATCACCGTTCGATTTTTCGCCGGTTGCAGAGAGGTCGTCGGCAGTGATGCGGTTGCCCTTCAGGTCCCCCAAGGGGCAACGGTAGCCGACCTGGAGCGGCTCCTGATCGCCCACTACCCTCAGCTAAAGCCCTACGCCGGTCGAGTTCGATACGCCGTGAACTGGGACTACGTCTCCGAAGGCCGCCTCCTCCAAGAAGGGGACGAAGTAGCGATGATCCCACCGGTTGCGGGCGGTGCCGGCCCCGTCTGGGCTTGGATCACCGCCGACCCGATCGAGGAGGCGACCGTTCGCCCTCTGGTAGAGACGCCGGAGGCCGGCGCGATCGTCTTATTCTTGGGTGTGGTGAGGAACCACGCCGAAGGCCGCCCCGTCGTCGGCCTGGAGTATGAAGCCTACGTCCCGATGGCGGAACGGGTCCTCCGGTCCTTAGCCGAGGAGACGCTTTCGCGCTGGTCGCTCCAACGAGTCGCCGTCGTCCACCGGGTCGGTCGGCTGAAGATCGGCGAGGTGAGCATCGCAATCGCCGTTTCCGCTGCCCACCGCCGGGAGGCGTTTGCGGCTTGTGCTTATCTGATGGACCGGATCAAAGAGGAGGTCCCCATCTGGAAGCGGGAGCATTGGGCCGAAGGCGGCGCCCGTTGGGTCGGCGACCCGACGGAACAAATGCCTGACGAGAAAGGAGAGGAGCAATGCCCGTAATCCCCTGGGAGAAGGCCCCTACCCGCCCCCGTTCCGACGACCCGGACGGGTTTGCGAAGCTCTTTGTGAACCGCTCCCTAGGCGCCCAGCGCCTGCAGATGCACGTCTCGGTGATCAGCCCCGGAAAGCGAGCTCATCCACCCCACCAGCACCCCGAAGAGGAGATCATGTACGTCCTCGAAGGCGAGGGCACGATGACCCTGGGCCAGGAGCGCATCCCCGTCGAGGCGAACACGGCGATCTTCATCCCCTCAAACGTTTTCCACGGAATCGAGAACACCGGCACCACGATGCTCCGCTACATGGTGATCCTGGAACAGAAGCGCGAAGAAGGTTAAGCGGCCTCCAGGAGCCTTCGGACGCTTGTTGCCTCGGGCTGGACGTGTTACAACGGGAGCCGGTGAACGGAGGGCCTGAGAAAGGAGAACAGAACCGTGGCAGCGTATCGGATTCCAACGGTTGCCGAGCCCCGGCGTCCCGAGCCGGACGAGATTCTTTTAGTCGCTAACGGCGATCTGCGCCAGTCGGCCAACCGGGTTTGCTGGCCCGCCCAGGCCGAGATGGAGAAGCGGGTCACAGCAGCCTTCGCGGAGGAGGGCTATCGGGTCGTCCGGGCTCACCCGTACGATCCGGAGCTCGGGCACGGCTTCATCTGGAGCCAACGGCACGGGATGGACGTCTTTCGAAACGTCCACCCGGAGGCGCGGCTGATCGTTGCCGAAGCCGTCTGGCAATACAGCCATCACATTCTCCACGGTCTGCGCGATCATCAGGGACCGCTCTTGACGCTGGCAAACTGGTCGGGCCAGTGGCCGGGGCTGGTCGGCATGCTCAACCTCAACGGCTGCCTGACCAAGATCGGCAAGTCCGTACAGCACCATCTGGAGCGAACAGTTTGAAGACGAGTTCTTCCGGAACGGCATTCGTCAATGGCTCCGCGAAGGACGAATCGAGCACGACATCAGCCACGTTCGGCCCTTTGAACGCGACCGGGTGACCGGCGACGAGGACGCGTTGGCCCGCGCGCTGGCCCGTCAGCTCCGCCGCGAGAAGGCGATTTTGGGAGTCTTCGATGAGGGCTGTATGGGCATGTACAACGCCATCATTGATGACGAACTGATGAACCCGCTGGGGATCTACAAAGAGCGGCTCAGCCAGTCGGCGCTGGTGGCGGCAATGCGACGCGTCTCCGACGAGGAGGCCCGCGCCGTCTACGACTGGCTCCGGAACAAGGGCATGAAGTTCCAACTGGGCACCGACGAAGAGACCGAGTTGACCGAACGGCAGGTGCTGGAGCAGTGCAAGATGTACATCGCCGCCGTTCGGATCGCCCACGAGTTTGGCTGCGATGCGATCGGAATCCAGTACCAGCAGGGGCTGAAAGACATGACTCCAGCCTCCGACCTGGTGGAGGGTATCCTAAACAACGTCGAACGCCCGCCGGTTTACGATCCGGAGACGGGAAAGGAGCTGTACGCGGGCGAGGCGCTACCCCACTTCAACGAAGTGGACGAGTGCGCTGGTGTGGACGCCCTGCTGACCAACCGGGTCTGGAAGGCGATGGGGTTGGACCCGGCGACAACGCTCCACGATGTGCGATGGGGAGAGCACTACTCCGGCGAGGGGGTGGACGACTTCGTCTGGGTCTTCGAGATCTCCGGCGCTGCCCCACCGTCCCATTTTATTGGAGGTTGGGCTGGAGCCGTCAGCGAGCGTCAGCCGCCGATGTACTTCCCCCTGGGAGGTGGGACGCTCAAAGGGATCAGCAAGCCGGGAGAGATCGTCTGGAGCCGCCTCTTCATCGAGGACGGCCAGCTGCACTGCGACATCGGGCGGGCGACGGTCGTGGAGCTCCCCCGCGAGGAGACGGAACGCCGTTGGCAGGCCACCACGCCCCAGTGGCCGATTATGCACGCGGTTCTGCACGGGATTACCCGCGATCAGATGATGGCCCGCCATAAGGCGAACCACCTCCAGGTGGCCTACGGCGACTCCGCCGAATCTGCCGATCGGGCTTTGGCGGCCAAGGCCGCCCTGATGGCTGACCTGGGGATTCAGGTCCACCTTTGCGGCGATGTTCGGCTCTAGGTGGCCGTCGGTCGGCGCTGGAGTGGCCTTGCTTCTGACGCTTGGCGTCTTATGGCTCCCAGCGGGATGCGAGCGCTCCCGAGCTCCGGAGAAGGTCGCCGTGGCCTTTATGGAGACCCTCCTGTTCGCTCAGGACGCTCAGGCCGCCCAACGCTACGCCGATCCCGCGCTGGCCGGACAGGTCCAGCAGTACCTTTTTGGCGCCCAGGCAGCCCCTTACCGGGACCCGATCGCTCGGGAGCTGCTTCGGAGCGAGCCGCTGCCGAGCGGATGGCGGTTTGTCTACGCGGTGGAGTACCGTCCCAAGGGCGGAGCGCCTCATCGACGCACCTTCTTTGTAGAAGTCCAACAGAAAGGCGCCGACTGGAAGGTCGGCGCCTTTGGATGGGAAGAGTCCCCCCAAGATTAAAACGACCCGCTCAGTTGGTCACTAACAGCGGCTCCTCGATCTCCTCCAACTGACGGCGGACGTACTGCTCCAAGCGGGAGCCCTGCCACCGCGAGTCGATGGAGAGCAGCTCTTCGGCCTTCTGTTTGATCTCCTCGACCAGAGCACGAGCCTCCTTCTCTCGCCCCTGCTCCTGGAGGAGTCGGACCTTGGCGCGCCCGACGGTAACCAGCCATTCCAACCGGCGGGGCAACAGCCCCTCGCCGGGCTCCAACGGGAGTCCCTCCAGGGCCGCTTCTGCCGCTTCGACGTTCTTCTCCTCCAACTGGGTTTCGGCGTACCGGGCGCGGATATAGGCGCGGACGAACTCGGAGATTTCGTCGTGCCCGAGCTTGTCCACCTCGTTCATCATCTCTCGGAAGCGCTTGCGGCGCTGGTTAAACCGGTTCGAGGTGGCCAGTAGCTCGGCGGCGACGATCCGGAGCCGCAGGTCGGTCAGCAGATCGGCGTCCACACGCGTTCGAACCGATCGCACTCGATTCAGCCAGCGGCGGGCCTCCAGATCCCGGCCCATGCGCCGGAGCGCCTCCGTCCCGACCACTTCGCCGATCAAGAGGGAAGAGGTCTTCATCCCCTGCGGGAGGTCCAGCGTGCTGGATCGCCAGAGGGGGGCCACCTCGATGGCCTCGTTGAGCGCAGCCTCGTCTTCGTGCATCAGCAACAGCAGGTCGGCCAGCTCCGTCCGGGCGCGCGCGATCCCGGCCGGCGGGGCCTCCTTGGCCTGAGCGGCCGCGCGGAGCAGCTCGATGCACCGAAAGATATCCCCCTGACTCAGGACCACCTGAGCGGCCAGCCAGCGAGCGATCAACCCCCCTTCACCGTCCCGCGCCTCATCGGCCCACTCGGCGGCGCGAAGGTAGGCCCGAACAGCGGCCTCCGACTCGCCGGCCTCCTGCCGCGCTAGACCGGTGTGAAGCCACACCAGGTAGGCCCAACGAAGCGGATAGGTCCCCGACTCCGCCCGCTCTACAGACTGGATGAGCTGTTCCAGCGACGGACGCGCCGCAGCTCGCCCCTCCGTCCAACGCGTGTAGTAAGCGTCGTAAAACCGTGCCCAACCCTTGATGTTGGGACTGTAGTCCCCCTCCAAGAGATAGCGCACCAGCTGACGGTGAAACCGAAGCGCCTCCTCAGAGACCGTATAGTTGGCATCGCCGTGATAGGGCGTGTCCTCCTCCGGTTTCGGCATCCCCGGCAGGTTGAGCATCTGACGAATCAACAGATCATCCAGCCGACCTTCGACCGTCTGCTCGGCGGAGGGACGGGGAATGTAAGCAGGGGCCAGCGGACTTTCATAGATCGCCCGCTTCTGCTCTTCAGGGATCGGCTCCGCCAAAAAGCGGAGGTAGTCCACGTTGTCCCCAAACAGCTCCGCACACCGTTCGATGAACTCCCCCGAAGGACGACGACGTCCCGACTCCAGCAGGCTCACAAACTGAGGCGTTACGTTGAGCTGCTGAGCCAGCACCTGCATGGTCATCCCCCGCGAAAGGCGACGATGCCGAAGATACTCCGCGAAGGTAAACATTCTCACTTCCCCTTGTCCTACGCTGCGCCCGTCCTCAAAGGACCGGCGACAACTCGAAATACTCTCCCAGCCCTCCCGGTAAGCGAAAGGGCCGTCACTGGTACCGTTTTGTTCGGCGGGATTCCGCAGAATCTCCGCTCTTCCGCAAGACAGGCGCACTGAACGCCTTGCCTCCCATCGGATCCCTCATTTGAGGGCGTTCCGCCATTTGAGCACTTCGAAGAGCGCATGGTCTCTTTTCTCATCCGAGACGTATCGCCTTCCCCGCGCTCAGTAACATTTAAGAGAATACTACATAGACGCCCAAAAGTGAAATACAAAAACCGATTGCAAAGGATGTCTTACCTTTGTCCTCAAAAGCAACCCTTCCCGCCGAAAAGGGCTGTCCCATCCCCTGCCGCACGCCCAAAGTCGTTGGCGATCGGCTCTGGAAACATCTACTCTTCTCCGGCGATCCTCTGAGTTCCTCTCTCTCCGCGGGGAAAGTATAATGGAGCTCCGATCCCTGAACGTTCACTAACCGTGAACACCCCCAAGAGGGGCAACGATTAAAAACGCTCCCCGAAACGATTCGGATGACAAGGAGGAAGGCCCATGGAACGGAAGTCACAACTTTTCTGGTTGTTGATTCTCACACTCCTAGGGATTGGGAAGCTCGATCTATTCGCCCAGGAGGAGGCTCAGAACCTAGTTCGCAACGCCTCGTTCGAAGAGGGAAAGGTCGGCTGGTCGGTCTGGGTGGAGGGGGCCGCCGGTGTCCAGTGGGACGTGGACCCTTGGGAGCAGGTACACGGAAAGCAAAGCCTACTGATCGACATCTTCGGCGCTGGAAACGGCCAACGAGTTGAGCTCCATCAGAACCCCTTCAACCTTCAGCAGGGACAGCGAATGACCTTTGCCCTTTGGCTTAAGGCAGACAACGTCCGCCAGGCACGGATGATCGTCAACCACCGCCAGGCCCCCTGGACCGTCTACGGATCGACGGACATCTTGATCGATGTTGAGTGGAAGGAGTTCTGGGTTGCCGCGAACATCAACCAGAACGACGACATCGTCGGCATCTACCTGGAGCTCCGCGACACGCCGAAGGGCCAGGTTTGGGTGGACTACGTCCGATTTTATGAGGGCGAGTTTGAGCCGTCCGAGTTTGCCGAAGAGGAGCTGGCGGTTGCTCCCCAGGGAAAGCTAGCGGTCCGATGGGCCGACCTCAAGCGATGAGAGCCCGATCCGCGTGGTTGAGGTTCTCTTTGTCCCTTCCCCGATTCTCAGGTATATAGGGCTAAGGAGCAGGGAGAAGGATGGGGGATTTAGTACTCTCGTTGATCGCCGCGGCGATTCGGCTTTCGGTTCCGATTCTGCTGGCCGCGACCGGTGAGGTGATCGTCCAGCGTTCTGGAGCTATCAACATCGGAGTGGAGGGGATTCTGCTCAGCGGGGCGTTTGCGGCGATGGCCGGGGCCCACGCGCTGGGCACCTCGGGGTTCGCCCCGTGGGCAGGGCTGAGCTTAGCCCTGCTGATCGGCCTTTTGTGGGGGCTGGTGTTCGCTTACTTTTGCGTTTGGCGAGGAGCCGACCAGATCGTCACCGGAACGGCGATCAATTTGACGGCGCTCGGCCTGACCGGATTTCTCAACCAACAGGGGTATGCCGACGTCGTACGCGTGAGCGGGTTTAGTCCCTCGTGGCGTGCTGGGCTTTTCGGTGGGGCTTTTCTGGTAGCCATTCTGACGCACCTGTTCCTGCGCTCCACTCATCTAGGCCTGGCCATCCGAGCGGCGGGAGAGCATCCCCATGCCGTCGAGACGGCGGGGGTCTCGGTGCGCTGGTTGCGCACGGGGACGGTTGCCTTTGGGGGGATGATGGCTGGAGCCGCCGGAGGGTACCTCCTGCTGACCCAAGTCCCCACCTTCATTGAGAACATGTCCGCCGGGCGGGGGTTCATTGCGATTGCGATCGTGATCTTTGGGCGTTGGAGCGCGTTGGGGGTTCTGCTGGGATCGCTTTTCTTTGGCGCGGCGGACGGCCTTCAGCTTTGGCTGGAAGCCGTGGGCGTCGGCATTCCCGACGAGTTCCTCAAGATGCTCCCCTACCTGCTGACGCTGGCGGTGCTCGCCGGCTACGCAGGACGAACCCAAGCCCCGGCCAAGCTGGGCATCCCTTACCGACGGGAGTCGCTATGAGCGGAAACGTCCGCTATCCGTGGTATATCGCTTGGCGCTACCGGCTCATTCGGTCGGCTAAGGACTTGTGGAGCTTGATCGATCGAAGATTACGGGTGAGCCGGGTGGAAAAAGGGCTCTATCTTGGCGGCAAGCTGACCCCGGCGCGGACGCGCTATCTGGAAGAGCGCGGCGTTCAGGCGGTGATCAGCCTTCAATCGGAGGCTCTAGATCCGATGGGGCCCTTTCGGGCACACCTTTGGCTCCCTAGCTTCGACGGGAGGCCACCAGTCGCCGAACAGCTGCTTCTGGGCGCCGAATTCATCCGCCAGCAGCTGGACGCCGGCCACGGCGTCTACGTTCACTGCCACGCAGGGGTAGGCCGCGCCCCGACGCTCGTTGCGGTCTACTACCTGCTGCGCGGCCTCTCTCCTCAGGAGTCCGTTCAACGGGTTCGAGAGGCCCGGCCGTTCGTCCGGATGAATCGATACCAGCTTGAAGCGATTGAAAGTTGCTTTGCGTTGCTCCAGCGGCGTAGAACAAAAAAAGAAGCGATTTAGCTCTATAGCAAGGAGGGGAGAACGACGATGCGCACCGTGGCGTGGATCGCTGTAGGAATCGCGCTGTTCTGGACGGGGAGGGGCTTTGCGGGCAGAGCCCACCCAAGAGGAGGTCCTGCCCGCGACTCAGGAGGGAAATACGGTGAAATCGGTGCTCGACTTTACGGTACTCGATATCGACGGCAAGCCCGTTCATCTTCGGGGAGAAGTTCGAAGGCGACGTGCTCCTGATCGTCAACGTTGCCTCCAAATGTGGGTTAACGCCCCAATATGCGGGGTTACAGCGGCTTTATGAGAAGTACAAGGATCAAGGGTTTGCCGTCTTGGGCTTTCCGGGCCAATCAGTTTAACAATCAGGAAGCCGGGCACCAACGAGGAGATTAAACAGTTCTGCACGCTCAACTACGGGGTGACCTTCCCGATGTTCTCCAAGATCGTCGTCAAAGGGGAGGGGATCCATCCGCTTTATCGGTTTTTGACCCAGGAGCAACCCAACGAGAAGCTGCGCGGAGAGATCGAGTGGAACTTTGCCAAGTTTCTGATCGGGCGGGACGGACAGGTGATCGCCCGGTTCCATCCGCGGGTCACCCCGGACGATCCGAAGTTGATCCAGGCGCTGGAGCAGGCGCTCGCAGCGCCGCGTCCGGAGCGCAGCTCGCAGCCGGCGGAGGAGGAGTCGGGAGCCTAAGTCGATCCCCAGTTGAGGCGTGACGGAAAGCCCGGAGGCGAGCCCTTCGGGCTTTCTCCGTTCCATCGAGCTTGGAGACTGGAAGGGCCCCAAGCCTCGCTTGAACGCCCCTGGGAGGTGTGCTATATTTCGGCCAGATTCGGACTGCCATCTCCCCAGACCAAAGGCGCGCTACCAAAGTACCAGAAGCGGAGGGCCACACCCGTGAGCGAGTTCAAGACGATCACCCCTCCCGACCGTGGGGAGCCCATCACCAAGGTCGGAAAAGGGTTGAGCGTACAGGTTCCAGACCGTCCGATAATCCCCTTCATTCGGGGGGGATGGAACCGGCCCGGACATCTGGAGAGCTGCCGAGACGGTTTTCAACGCCGCCGTCCAGAAGGCCTACGGAGGCGAACGGGAGATCGTCTGGTTTGAGGTCTACGCCGGCGAGGCGGCCTATCACCGTTTTGGCACTTGGCTTCCCGACGAGACGATCCTTGCTTTTCAAAAGTATCTCGTCGGAATCAAAGGGCCGCTGACGACGCCGGTCGGCGGAGGAATCCGCTCGCTGAACGTCGCTCTCCGGCAGACGCTCGACCTGTACGTTTGTCTTCGCCCCGTTCGGTACTTTCAAGGGGTGCCCTCTCCAGTGCGGCGACCGGAGCTGGTGGACATGGTGATCTTTCGGGAGAACACCGAAGATCTTTACGCGGGAATCGAGTACCAAGCCGGGACGCCTCAAGCGAGGAAGCTGCTGGACTTCTTGCGCGCTGAGTTTCCGGAGGACTTCCGACGGATTCGCTTCGGCGAGCAGGCCCCCGAGGAGGTGGGGATTGGGCTCAAGCCGGTCAGCCGCCCCGGCACCGAGCGGCTCGTTCGGGCGGCGATCCAGTACGCCCTGGAGCGCGGACGAAAGAGCGTGACGCTGGTCCACAAAGGCAACATCATGAAGTACACTGAAGGAGCCTTCCGCCAGTGGGGGCTACGAACTGGCCGAACGAGAGTTTTCCAACGAGACCTACACCTGGTCTCAGTGGAACCGAACGGCCCAGGAGAAGGGCGAAGAGGCCGCCAACGCCGAACAGGAGGCCGCCCTGAAGGCTGGAAAGCTGCTGGTCAAAGACGTGATCGCCGACAACGCACTCCAGCAGTTTCTGACCCGACCCGCTGAGTACGACGTGATCGCCACGCTGAACCTGAACGGGGACTATATTTCCGACGCCCTGGCCGCGCAGGTGGGCGGAATCGGCATCGCCCCAGGAGGGAATATCAACTACGAAACGGGCCACGCGATCTTTGAGGCGACCCACGGCACCGCGCCCAAGTACGCCGGTCGAGACATGGTCAACCCCAGCAGTGTGATTCTCAGCGGCGTCATGATGTTCGAATATATGGGCTGGCAGGAGGCCGCCGACCTGATCGTCCGCGGCCTGGAGCGGACGATCCAGCAGAAGCGGGTCACTTACGATTTTCATCGGCAAATGGAGGGGGCCACCCTCTTGAAGACTTCCGAGTTTGGCAAGGCGATCGTGGAGAACATGGACGCGCCCTGAGAGGGCGCCAAGCGGGAGTCAGGGAGATGATCGAGCACGACGTTGTGTGATCGTCGGTGCTGGTTTAGCGGGGCAGTCCTGCGCGTTGGCCGCGCTGCGCGGAGGAGCGCGGGACGTTGCGATCGTTTCAAAGGTACATCCGGTCCGATCCCACTCCGGCGCAGCCCAGGGCGGGATCGCCGCAGCGCTAGGCAACTCCGCTCCGGACGATCCGGAGATCCACACCTTCGACACGATCAAAGGCGGCGACTACCTGGTAGATCAGGACGCGGCGGAGATCCTCTGCTACAGCGCCCCGGACATGGTCTACGAGCTGGAGCACATGGGAGTGGTCTTCAGCCGGATGCCAGATGGGCGAATCGCTCAGCGGCCGTTTGGCGGACACACCAACCCCCGGGCCTGTTACGCCGCCGACCGGACGGGGCATGCGATCTTGCACGGTCTGTTCGAGCAGATCCTCAAGTATCGGGTCAAGATTTACTCCGAATGGTATCTGCTTAAGCTGGTCGTGGACGACTGGAAGACCCACGGCGTGATCGTGATGAACATCGACACCGGTGAGATCGAGGCGATCAAGGCCAAGGCCGTCATGTTCGGGACGGGGGGCTACGGTCGGGCGTTTCGGATCACAACGAACGCCTTCGCCAGCACCGGAGACGGTGTGATTGCCGCCTACCGAGAGGGAATCCCTCTGGAGGACATGGAGTTTGTCCAATTTCACCCGACCGGCTTGTATCGCCACGGGATCTTGGCCTCCGAGGGGGCGCGGGGTGAGGGAGCCTACCTGCTGAACGCCCGCGGGTGAGCGGTTCATGGAGCGGTACGCGCCGGAACGGATGGAGCTGGCTCCGCGCGACATCGTCGCTCGTGCCGAGCAGACCGAAATCGAAGAGGGGCGCGGCGGCGAAGAGGACGGCGGCGCTGTCTATCTGGACCTGCGCCATCTGGGTCGAGAGCGAATCATGGAGCGATTGCCCCAGATTTGGCAGCTGGCCCGCGACTTTTTGGGCATCGACATGGTGGAGAAGCCGATCCCCATTCAGCCGACGGCCCACTACTCGATGGGCGGCATTCCGACCAACACCGACGGCCAGGTGGTCTACGACGAGAAGAACACGCCGGTGGACGGCTTCTTTGCCGCTGGAGAGTGTGCTTGTGTCTCGGTACACGGCGCGAACCGGCTCGGCACCAACTCGCTTCTGGAAGCGACCGTCTACGGCACGCGGGACCGGCCGCACGATTGCCCGTTATCTCAAAGAGAGCTACCGGGATCGGCCCCACTCAGAGGCGCTGCTCCGCCAGGCGCTCCGCGAGCAACAGGAGTACGTCGAGGCGCTCCGCAACCGGGAGGGCCCCGAGCGGCTGGCCCACATTCGCGATCAGTTGAAGGACTCGATGATGAAAAAGTGTGGCGTCTTCCGGGAGGAGAAGACGCTCGCCGAGCTGCAAAACGAGCTGTTGGAGCTGAAGGAGCGCTTCCAGAAGGCCGGCATCCAGGACCACGGGCGGCGGTTCAACACCGAGCTGCTGGAGGCGATGGAGCTGGACCACCTCATCGAGGTCTCTCAGGTGATCGTTGCTGGGGCGCTGGCTCGACGGGAGTCGCGCGGCGGCCACGCACGGCGGGACTATCCCAACCGGGACGACGAGAACTGGCTCAAACACACGCTGGCCTATCGCGGAGAGAACGGAATTCCTCAGCTCCGCTATAAGCCGGTCACCATCACGAAGTACCAACCACAAGAGAGGAAGTACTGACGATGGGGGAGGTGACCTTTCGGATCCGCCGGTTCAACCCGGAGAAGGATACGGAACCGTACTGGCAGGAGTACCGGTTTGAACCTCCCGCCGGCGCGACGCTTTTGGATTGTCTCAACCACATCAAATGGCACCTGGACGGGACGCTGACCTATCGGATGTCCTGCAGGAGTGCGATCTGTGGCTCCTGTGCGATGCGGGTCAACGGGGGTGGTCAGCTGGTCTGCAACGCCCAATGGGTGGATCACGTCCAGCCGGACGGGACGATCACCATTGAGCCGGTAGGCAACTTCCCGATCATCAAAGATCTGGTGGTGGATCAACGTCCGTTCTGGGAGAAGATTCAGGCCGTCGAGCCGTACCTACACAACGACGAATCCGCCGGAGCAGGGCGAGTTTCGCATGGCGCCGGAGGACTTTGAAAAGATTGACGCCGCCTCGACCTGTATCCTCTGCAGCGCTTGTTATTCCGAGTGCGTCAGCTACGAGGTGGACAAGAACTTCCTCGGTCCGGCGGCGTTGGCCAAGGCCCAACGCTTTGTACACGACACCCGCGACTTGGCGACCGACGAGCGCCTCAAGAAGCTCAGCGAGTACGGGGGCATCTGGGACTGCGCTCACTGCTTTAACTGCGTCCAAGCCTGTCCTAAGCCCACCGAACCGCTGTGGCGAATCCTCCAGCTCCGTCAGGAGGCGCACCGCCGTGGCTTCCACGACAACAACGGCTGGCGCCATGCCTACGGATTCGTCAAGATCATCGAAGAGTCCGGCTGGTTGGACGAGGCAAAGCTTCCGCTGAAGTCGGTCGGAACGCTCAAAGAGATCGTCAGCGATCTGA
>BPJZ01000015.1 GCA_026004875.1 Candidatus Poribacteria bacterium
GGGCTGCCGTCTTCGCCGATCCGTACCGAATGATCCGCGAAGCCCCTATAGACGCGGTGGATATCTGTACGCCCCACGATCAACACGCCCCGTTAGCCGTTGCTGCTGCTGAAGCTGGAAAGCACGTGCTTGTCGAAAAGCCGATGGCCAATTCGATGCAGGAGTGTCGCCAGATGCTCCGCCGCTGCCGACAAGAGCGGCGTCGTCTTGATGGTCGCCCAGTGCCTCCGGTACCAGCCCAAACACCTGGCCGTCAAGCGGGCGATCGAGTCCGGCGAGCTGGGAACCCTCTACGCCGCCGACTCTTCGGCGATGCAAAATCTCCGTGCCATTCGCCCGCCCGGCGACTGGCTGTTTGACGGACGGATCGCGGGGGGTGGGGTGATCATCTCTGTCTCCGTGCACGTGCTGGATTTGTTGCGCTACTTCGTCGGCGAGGTGCAGCGGGTGAGCGCCGAGTGTCGGGTGAGGCGCCCTGAGTTCATCCACGGGGCTGAGGACTACGCGGGGTCGCGACGCTGGTGTTTGAGAACGGCGCCGTTGGCAGTCACTTTGCCACCTACTCCGGCTATCGGATGCCCTGGGGAACCCGCTTCTTCCTGCTTGGGGAAAGGGGAGCCGTTCAGAACACCGCCATCGCTTCCAGACCAACGCGCCGGTTGAGGCCTCCGGTTCGGAGCGGCAGTACGGGGGGTTTCAGGAGTTGGAGCCCCTCTTCGATGGGCTGGAGACCGAGGACGGCTTCGTCAACGAAATCCTCCACTGGGCCGACTGCTGCCGGACGGGAAAGGAGCCGCTGACCAGTGGACGGGATAACCTGAACACGATGCGGATCGTCTTTGGAATCTACGAGTCCTCCCGGCGCGGAGGGGCGCCCGTGGAGCTCAGCGCCTTGTAGCTTCTTCGCCTTTCCGCTGAAGGAGCCTATTCGACCCGGAGAGCCTCAACAGGGGTCAGCTTGGGCCGCGCGGTTGGCCGGATAGACGCCGGGCCAGCACGCCGATCAGGAAGGCCACGCTGACCGCCGCGCCCGACCGCTTCTAAGGAGATCACCGCTGGCCACTGGCTTCCTTGGAGGACCAGCCGGTTCAAGGCGACGGCAACGCTTTCGCCCATCAGGACGCCCAGCGTTGTTCCCAGCCCTCCGCCGATGATGGTCAGGACCGCCGTTTCGATCAGAAATTGGAAAAGAATGTCACGCCGCTTGGCGCCTAGGGCCTTCCGGAGGCCGATCTCCCGCGTTCGCTCAGCGACGGAGACCAGCATGATGTTCATGATCCCGATGCCGGCGACAACTAGGGCGATAGTCGCAATGACGCCCATCAGCAGCTTCATGATCGTCCCCAACCGCTCGGCGGTGGCGATCTCCTCGGTGGCCGTCCAGAAGGTGTAAGCCTCCGGGTCGGGATGCTCTCGGCGGATAATCCGCTTGGCCTGTTCGATCACATAGGGCACGTCCTCCACCGTGAGCGCCTTGATGCGGATTCGCTCCACCTCGTCATCGCCGGCAACCCGCTCCTGAAAAGTGGTCAACGGCAGATAGACGCGGTCATCCCATCCCTCGGTAGAAGCGCTGGCCCCTTTTCGGGCGAGGATCCCGATCACCGTGTAGCGGACAGCTTCTTGGTTTCGTCCCCAAGCTCGCTGGCCACGGATCTCCTTTCCGAGTGGGTCTTCGGTTCCAAAAAGGTCCTCGGCGATCTGAGCGCCCAGGATGACCACTTTGGCCCCCTGTTCGAACTCCTCTTCGGTGAAGAACCGTCCCCGCTCGACGCGCCAGTTGTAGACCTCCTGAAAGCCGGGAGTGGTGCCAAAGAGGCCGGAGTCTTTCTGGCTTTCGCCGTACTGAAAGATCACGCCGCGGCCAAAGTCGGCCTCAGCGCAGATCGCCTCCACGTCGGTCAGGTACATCCGGAGGTTCCGGTAGTCCCGGATGTTGAGCGGCTCGGCTCGGTTGCGTCCCCAGCGCCCCCAGCGACGGGTTCGGGTGCGGGAGGTGATCGTGCTTCCGCCCTGTTGGTCCCACTCGTCTCGGTAGACTTCGATCACGCTCAGCCCGCCTGCCTGGGCGACCTCCTGAACGACCATCTCCCGGGCCCCATCGCCCATCGAGACGACCGCAACCACCGCCCCGACGCCGATCACCACACCGATCATTGTCAGGATCGTCCGCAGGGGGCTCCGGAGAAGGTTCATGATCCCCATCCAGAGCGCCTCGCGACCGGCGCGGGTGGAGAGCACGTAGCCGATGATGATCGGGATCACCGCCGCGACCATCAGAATCAAGCCGTAGTAGGCGATCTTCCAAAGGAGCATCACGTCCATGATCGCGTTTCCCTTCCCGTCGAGCGGATCAGGTGTGGCGGAGCGCCTCGATCGGCGTCAGACGCGAGGCCTTCCAGGCCGGATAGAGGCCAAAGAACACTCCGATGGCCACTGAAACTCCGATGCTGATGATCGTCCAGGGAATCGGCACCTCGAACGGCCAGGCCACCCAATCGCCTCGAAAGCCGAGCAGTCCGCCGATAAATCCTCCAATGCTCGGGTTGGACATGATCTTTGCCGAGCCGTACCCAAACCCCAGCCCCAGCGACAGACCGATGAAACCACCGACCAGACAGAGGACGGTTGCCTCGATGAGAAACTGGACGAGAATGTCGCGCCGCTTGGCGCCCAGGGCCTTCCGAAGGCCGATCTCCCGCGTCCGCTCGGTGACCGAGACCAGCATAATGTTCATGATGCCGATCCCACCAACCAGGAGCGAAAATCCGGCGATCCCTCCCAGCACCACGCGTAGCATCTTGCTCAGCTTGGTGACGAACTCCAGGTTCTGGGTGCCCGGCGCCCAAATCTGGTAGAACTGTTCGTTTCGGTGCCGCTTGAGCAGCACCCGTTCCACCTCCGCCATGGCGTCTAGAATCTTCTCGGTGCTGACGGCTTGCACCTGGATCATAGGGATCTCGTCGGAGCCTTGGAAGCGCTTTTGCGCGGTGGTCAAGGGGATGATCACCGTCTGGTCCAGGTTCCAACCGTACTGGATGCTGGTGCCGCGCGGCTCCATGATTCCGACGATCGTGTATCGCTGACCGTTGACGGTGATCTGCTGACCGATCGGGTCGGCGTCCTCGCCGAACAGCTCCACCGCGACGCTGTAGCCGATGACGGCGACCTTGTCCCAGTCCACCATCTCCTCTTCTTCAAAGAACCGCCCCTCGTCGGTATACCACTCCAAGGCTTCGGTAAAGGAGGGGTGGTCCCCTGGTATCCGGCTCGGGTCTCTGTAGCGGTATAGCCCCGGCCGGCGCGGATCGGGACGCCGCCCCACTGGGCGACGCGCGGCACCACGTGAGCCACTGAGGGACACTCCCGCTCGATCGCTAGCACGTCGTCGTAGGTGATGTACTCCGCGCTGGAGTTGCGCATCCACCGCCCGCCGCGACGGATCCAGCGGGCTCGGACGACGCTAAAGGAGGCGCTCCCGCCCAGCTTTTCGATGTCCTGGATGACGATCTGCCGGGCTCCGTCACTGATGGAGACCATCGCTAACACCGACGCCACGCCGATGGTGATCCCCAACAGCGTCAGGAAGGAGCGGAGCTTGTTCTCAAAGATGGCCCGAAAACCCTGCGCGACCGATTCCAGAATACCCATCGCCGATCCTTTAGCGTCCGAACGGGTTCTGGGAGACTAACTGCGGCGGACGGATCAGCACTTTGGTGCCGGGCTCGATGCCGGAGAGGACCTCGTAAAAGGACTCGTTCTGATGGCCGACCTCGATCGCGACCTTTTTCACCGGAGGAATCGAGCCGTCCGGACCGATCTCGCCCTCTGGAACCTCAACGAAATAGGACTTCGATTCACGACGCGTCCGGAGAGGCTGCGCAGCGCCCTTCCGTCCGGCAGCGTCAGCGAGAAGTCCACCGGGCCGGGTCGCCAACCACGCGGATCGCCCAGCAGCGTCAGACGGACCGGCTTTCCAACCGCGCTGACCCGCGCTGGGACCTTTCGCCCTAGCCGTGTTTCGATCTCCACCTGTTGTCCGACGCTCAGCCCTTGCTGCTCCTCGGGCTCCAGCTCGATGAGGATCGCGAAGGAGCGCTCCTCTTGGACCGCCTCGATCGGCACCTGGAGCGCCCGTTCCTTCTCGACGGTGTAGATGTCCACATCCGCCGACATGCCGGGCATCAGCTCCTGTGGGTTGCCGAGAACCTCCACCTCGACTTGGAATCGGACGATGTTCTCGGAGATTTGGCCGCTTGGAGCGATCGCCCGAACGCGGCCGGGGAACTTCTTCTCCGGAAAGGCGCTAGGGGCGATCTCCGCCCGCTGTCCGACGGCGACCTGGCCCATGTCCACTTCGTTGATCGGCACGCGGACGATCATCCGGGAGAGATCGGCGATCGTCATCAGCGCCGGACCCGACGAGAAAGCCGAGCGGCCCGAGGTGATGATCTCTCCGACCTCGATGTCCAGTGTAGTAACCGTTCCACTCATCGGCGCCCGGACGACGGTCCACTCCAGCCGCTGGCGCGCCGTCTCCAGAGCGCTTTCGGCCCGGAGCAAGGAGGCCTCGGCGCTCTTGACCGAATGCTCTGCCATCCGAATCTCTGCGTCCATGGTCTCTTGGATCTCTTTCAGCCGGGCCTCTGCCGAAGCGAGGTTGGCTTGTGCCTGCCGTTCTGCGGCGGCGCGGGTCGCCTTGAGCGTCTCGTAGTTTGCCCGCAAAAACTCCAGCGTCGTCTCGCGGGACTGGATTAGCCGCTTCTGCGCCTCGATCGAAGCGAGTTGCGCTTCGATCGCCTTTTCCTGGCTTTGGACGTTTTGCTCGGCATTTTGGTAGGCCGCTTGAGCCTGAGCGAAGCGCTGCTGAGCGTCCTCCAGGGCCTTTTTGGTGACAAACTGCTTTTCGTACAGCTCCTGCGTCCGTTGGAGCTCCGCTTCGGCGTTCTGGTAGCTCACCCGTGAGGCGTCCAGGTCGCTCTTGAGCTGGTTCAAGCGGATGCGAAGCTGTTCCAGTTGAATCTCCGCCTGATTGAGTGCGATCCGGTCGCGCTCCAGTTGGTCCTCAGCGGTTTTGATGTCCGTTTCGGCCTGGGAGAGCGATTGGAGGGTTTGCTGCTTGGCCGCCTCCAGACTGGCCCGCGCCGCCTGTACCGACTCCAGCGCTTGAGTGAGCTGCGAGCTCAGGCGACGCTTGGTAACTTCGGTGTCCTCCTTGGCCCGTTCCAGTTGTGCCAGGGCGGCTTCGTAGTTGGCCTCCGCTTGGCGGACCTCCTCCTGAATCTGCTCGTCATCAATTCGGAGGAGAACCTGTCCCTCCTGAACCGTGTCGCCTTCCTCCACGTTGAGCTCGACGACTTCGCCCTCAACGTTCGATTTGACCTCGACGGTCACTAACGCTTCGAGTTGCCCGGACTCTTGAACCCGGACTTGAAAGGGGGCAATTCGGGCCTCCTCGATGCGCGCCCGAGGGGCGCGGGCTTGGCTCTGCTCACCGCAACCGGCCAACCCGCCGATCAGTCCGATCGCCCCGGCGACCCCCACATAGATCAGCTTAAAAAACTCTTGTCTCCACACGACCCTTTTCCTCCTCGATCCGGATACACCGATCTGTTCAACGTCCGTGCTGCTGGCCTTAAGGGCACCACTTCCTCGATAAAGCTAAACGGAAAGGTAGAGAACGGCCTTATTACCCGGCAGCACCGCTTGTTTAGACGGGCTCCTTATCGGAAATGTTTATCGGGACCTCTACCTGATAGTATACCGCCTCCTGACACAGCTGTTCCCAGGTGGTTTTGTCGATCCAGATTCCCTCCTGGAGGCGTTGTCGGCGGGTGCGGGCCTCCGGTTCGCCGGGCAAGATCACCTCCTGGAAGCCAGGGGCGGGACGGGCGCTTTTGACGTATTCGGCAAAGCGGGCGACCGCCTCTTGAAAGGCCTCCAAGGGACGGAACGCCTCGACGTCGAGCAACAGGCCAAAGACGCCGTTTCCGACGTGGTCTCCGGCCCCGCCGACGTTGCCCGCGCCGGTGAGCGTACCGCTGAGCAGTTCCACCATCATGCTAAGCGCAAACCCCTTGTGGGCCGCTACGCCTCCAAAGGGGAGCAGCACCCCCGGCGGCGGGCCGTAGAAGTCGTTCGGGTCGGTGGAGGGGCGACCATGGGCGTCCAGAATCCACCCTTCAGGGATCGGCTTTCCTGCGTTCCGGTAGACGCGGAGTTTTCCTTCAGCCACCACGCTGGTGGTCAGGTCGATCAGGATGGGGTCCCCCGGAGCCGGAAAGGCGACCGAGATCGGATTGGTGCCCAGTCGGCCTTCGGCTCCGCCAAAGGGTGCCACCCGGGTGGCCGGTCCGATCGAGTTGACCGTCAGCCACGCGACAAACCCCTCTCGGGCGGCCCGTTCGGTGTAATGTCCCAGTCGGCCGATGTGGTTGCACCGCCGGATACCGTAGGCGAAAAGGCCGACCTCCCGCGCCCGGAGACGGGCCTCCTGCAGCACCTGCCGCATCGCCACCGGCCCGAAATTCCAGTGTGCATCAAAAATGCCGATCGTCGGCGTCAGCCGCAGCGTCTCAATCGGTGCGCCGGGGACGATCCGGCCCCGACGGATCGCCCGGCAGTACTGGGTCACTCGAATAGCGCCGTGGGAGTCGTGCCCAGCCAAATGGGCTTCGGTCAGCACCTCGGCGACGGTCGTGGCGTCCTCCGGCGGCGTTCCCCGCGGCGACGAAGATCTGTGCGAGGAACGTTCGGAGCGTTTCGGCGTCCAGTTGCGGCATGGGCCTTATCCCTCCTCCCCTCTGCCTTGTCGAACCCGCAGATCGAACCAAACGGCGAGCACCAACACCGTTCCCTTGACGATATCCTGCCAGAAGGGCCCCATGTTCGCCAGGCTCATCCCGTTGTTCAGGCTCTCCATGATCAGGGCTCCCAGCAGCGCGCCGGGGATGCTTCCTTGTCCTCCCATCAGGCTGGAGCCGCCGATCACACAGGCGGCAATCGCGTCCAGCTCCAGGAGCCGGCCCGCCTCGGGGCTGGCGCTTCCGACGCGCGCGGTGAGAATCGTCCCGGCGATGCCGCAGAGGGCCCCCATCAGCCCAAAGACCCAGAGAGTGATCCACTCCACCCGGACGCCGGAGAGACGGGCCGCCTCTCGGTTCCCGCCGACGGCGTAGACGTGGCGGCCAAAGCGGACGTTCTGCGCGACGACCCAGAAGACCGTCGCCACCAGCGCGACAATCAGCAGCGGCACCGGCAGCCCCCATCGGGTCGGCGGGAGGCTCCCGTTTCCGATCGCCCGGACGGAGCTTTCCAAGGGAAGAGGGATCGTCTCGCCCTGGGTGACGGCTAACATCGCTCCTCGGTAGACCATCAGGCCGCCCAGGGTCACGACGAAGGCCGGAACCCGCTGATAGGCGACTAGAAAGCCGTGGAAACAGCCCAGTCCCAGCCCAAGCGCGATCGCTAGTAGAATCGCTCCGCCGCTGGGGAGCCCCTCCCGAATGCTTAAGGCCACGCAGGCTCCGAGGAACCCCGATAACGAGCCAACGGAGAGATCGATTTGCCCGGCAACGATGACGAAGACCATTCCGCAAGCCAGGACGGCCACCACCGCCGCCTGACGGGCTAGGTTGAGCAGATTGCGCCCGCTGAGGAACACTCCCTCGGTCGCCCAGGTGAAGGCCCCCCACAAGGCGGCCAGCGCGATCAGCATGGCAAACGCGCGCCAGTGAAGACGCCCCTTCACCGGGCAGTCCCTCCCGTCGCGCAGGCGAGCACCCTCGGCCGGAGTCAGTCCCTGAGTCGTCTCAAACCGCCCGACGATCCGGCCCTCGTGCAAGACGACCAACCGATCGGAAAGAGCGATCAGCTCCGCCAGGTCTGAGGAGGTGAGCAGGACCGCGATCCCCTCCTGACGGGCCCTCTGGGCGATCCAGGCGTGAATTTCTGCCTTTGCCCCCACGTCAATTCCGCGTGTGGGTTCATCTAGGAGCAGCAAACGGGGCCGCCGGGGGAGCCACTTCCCCAGGACCAACTTTTGTTGATTGCCGCCGCTGAGGTGGCGCGCTGGAGCGGTCAGCGCCGCCGTTCGGATACGGAGCTGTTCGATGGCCCGTTGCGCTGCCGCGACGGCTCGTTCCCAACGAATCCATCCTCCAGGGCTGTACTGTTCGAGGTTGGGAAGCGCCAGGTTGTCCAGGATGGAAGCGTCCGGCATGAGGCCTTGGCGCTTTCGGTCCTCTGGGACTAGCGCGATCCCTCGTTGGAGCGCCTCCTGAGGGTTGCGGATTTGGACCTCCTGCCCTTTCCAACGAAGGCGGCCCTCCCTTCGACCGGTCCAGGCGCCAAAGAGGGAGAGAAGCAGCTCGCTGCGTCCGGCGCCGACGACGCCTCCAATCCCCAACACCTCGCCGGCTCGGACCTCAAAGGAGACGTTCTCAATCCGTCTGCGCCCCGATGGGGTCCAGAGGGTCCAGCCTTCCACGGAGAGGAGCGGTTCCCCGGAGCGCCGGAGGACGGATTCGTCCCGCGCATAGTAGGCCTCCACCGTTCCGCCCACCATTGCCCGGATCACCTCCGTCTCGGTGATCTCTCCGACCGGCCAGGTGCCCACAGTGCGACCGTCTCGGAGGATGGTGATCCGGTCGGCCAGTCGGAAGACCTCATCCAGTCGGTGGGAGACGTAGAGGAGGGCAACGCCCTGTTTTCGGAGCCGCTGAAGGAGGTGGAACAGCCGTTGGGTTTCCGCCTCGGTGAGGGCCGCCGTCGGTTCGTCCAGGATCAGCAGCCGGGCTCGCTGTCGGAGCGCGCGGGCGATCTCGACCATCTGCCGCTCTCCAACGCCCAGCTCGCCGACCGGCGTGCGCGGGTCCCGTTCGACGCCCAGTCGGCGGAGCCATTCTGCGGCCCTCCGCCTCCATTTCTCGGCGCAGGAGCCATCCCCGACGGGAACGCTCCTGTCCCAGGAACAGGTTCTCCGCGATCGAGAGGTTCGGGACAAGCGCGAACTCCTGGTAGAGCACCACAATTCCGGCGGCCTGAGCATCGCGCACCGATCGGAACTGAACCGGTCTTCCTTCTATTCGCACCTCTCCTTTGTAGCTGCCCGACGGCCAGACGCCGGCGAGGACGCCGATCAGGGTGGACTTTCCAGCGCCGTTTTCGCCGCAGAGCGCGTGCACTTCGCCGGGGAGGATCGTCAGCTTGGCGCCATCCAGAGCGACGGTCGCCCCGAAGCGTTTGGTCAGATCCTCCACTTGAATCAACGGTGCAGGCACACCCTAGGCCCTTTCGACGTTCAGCCAAAAGGGTTGGGTCCAAGCGACTCGACCGCCAGAACCGTAGCACTCCACGCGAAGATAGCCGAGCGCCTCTGCCTCCTGTGGCGAATCAGGAAGGGAGAAACGAGCCTCACTCCCCTCGACGACCTCTCGGAGGACGCCGTGCTTGGAGAAGCACCGGATCCGCTGAGCGTCCGGCGCCTCGATCCGGATGGCTCTGTCCTCCACTGCGATCCGTTCGATCCGCACGCCGGTGGAGGAATAAAAGCTCCCACGCGCGATCGCTTCTAAAAGCGGCCCTGGCTCGCAACGCTCCGCCCGAACGACGATCCATCCTAGCTCGACGTCCCGATCGTGATGGGCGTCGTCGGTCGCAAAACCCCATACCTTCCGGCCCTGAGAGAGCAGCCGGTCCCACCGGTCGGTCGCGTAAGGCGAACCGGGGAGGCGCTCGATGACGCCGTTGTAAATTTCCAGGCCGATATAACCGCTCCAGGATTCCATCAGCTCGTGGGGACAGTGGTTGAAGTTACGGCCCCAGTTGGGATGGTTGACCACTCCCAGCGCTCCCTGTTCCTGAATGCGGTTCAGAACGGTCTGACGGTCGGGATCGGGAGGAATCAGCTCCGTGGCTCCCAGATGAAGCAGATGGGGACCCCCACGGGAGACCTCGACGCCGGGAATCAATGCTAGACGCGTCTTCTCCTGCCAAGGGGCTGGATCTACCAAAACATCGTGATCGGTGATCGCCAAAAAGTCATACCCTCGGCTTTCGTAATCTTCCAGTACTCGTTCAACAGGGCGTGAGCCGTCGCTATGCGTGGTGTGGGTGTGCACGTTGCCCCGCCACCAGTTTCCGGGCTGGGCATAAGGATTCTCGATGTGGATCATGTCTTTCTCCTACTTCTGTTTTCCGTCCCTTCCGACGGAGTCGCAGGGGGTGGATTACTCGCAGAGTGCCGAAACGGGGCGTCGTTTGCAAGACACCGCCAATGAGTGGCCGCGTCTTTGGATGGTGCCTACTTTTTTGTACTCTTTTCCGCCGCGGGTAACACTTTTGGTCCTCGAAATGATTTACCGTGTATACAAGGAAAAGCTGAGAACGAAGCGCTTAATTCCAGAGAACGTCCTGGAGGGAGTCCGATGCGGTGGACGCTTTGCCTACTCGCGTTATTCGTGCTGACCCAGGTGCTGCCGAATTCTCCAGCGGTCGCTCAGGGGGGCGATCGAGCGGATCGGACAACGAGGCCCGCGTGGGAAGGGTCGCGGTTGGACTTCTTGCCCGCGTTTCCAGGCGCGGAGGGCTACGGCGCTAGGGCTCGCGGTGGTCGGGGCGGCCGAGTGATTGCCGTCACCAACCTGAACGACTCCGGACCGGGCAGCCTACGCGCCGCCATCGAAGCTGAGGGCCCTCGCATTGTGGTCTTCAGGGTTTCGGGCACGATCGACCTGAAAAGTCGACTGGTCATTCGCAATCCTTTCATCACGATCGCCGGCCAAACGGCGCCCGGCGATGGAGTCGCGATTAAAAGATATCCGTTGATCATCGACGCCGATGAGGTCGTTCTGCGCTACTTGCGGCTGCGGCTGGGCGACGAGTCGGGCGAGGCTCACGACACCCTCTCGGCCAGGTACCACAAAAACATCATCATTGATCACGTCTCGGCCAGCTGGAGCGTGGACGAGACGATGTCGGTCTACCACTGTGAATACGTCACCGTCCAGTGGTGTCTGATCGCCGAGAGTCTTTATGAGTCGGTTCATCAGAAGGGGACCCATGGGTTTGGGGGCATCTGGGGGTCCAATTACAGTACGTATCATCACAACCTGTTTGCACATCATTCCAGCCGCACTCCCCGATTCGCCGCAGGCGCTGGCTACGTGGACTACAGAAACAACGTCGTCTATAACTGGGGGTACAACAACGCCTACGGCGGTGAACGGCGTGGCCGCCTTGACTTCACAGTGATCAATCTGGTGGCTAACTATTACAAGCCAGGTCCTGCTACTGCTGCTGGTGCCAAGAGGTACCGGATCGTCAACCCTTCTTCCAACGATGGTGCCGACGGCTTTGGCCTGTGGTATGTGGCTGAAAATTACGTCCACGGCTATCCGGAGATAAGCGCCGATAACTGGGCGGGTGGGGTTCAGCCTGAAGGGGGCGACCGTTACCTCAAGGTCCTCAAGCTTGAGGCCCCTTGGGAGGCGATGCCGATCCACCAACAGACGGCGGAAGAGGCGTACCGGTTGGTCCTGGAGCACGCAGGGGCCACCCTACCCAGACGGGACCCGGTGGACGCCCGGATCGTCGAGGAGGTGCGCTCTGGGACAGCCACGTTTGGCGAGACCTACGGCGGAGGGGGGAAGGGAATTATCAATTCACCGACGGCGGTCGGCGGCTGGCCTCCCTTGCAGTCCGAACCGGCACCGCCCGATACCGACAGCGACGGGATGCCCGACGCTTGGGAGGAGGGCTTTGGCCTCGATCCTCAAGACCCCGCCGACGGTTCCCAGGATCGCGACGGCGACGGTTACACCAACATCGAGGAGTATCTCAACGGGACCGACCCGACCGTTTTTGTGGACTACACCAAGCCGGAGAACAACGTCAATCCGTTCCATTCGACCGGGCGGTTTCCCGTCGGGCCGACGACTCCGGCCAGGCGGCCCTAAGTCGGAGCTCTGCAGTCCTTGAGACGCTGCTGTCTTCGCTACTTGTGTCGCGGCTCTCTTGCCGGTATCTTCCGGACAAACCGGAAGAGAGGAGGAGATTCCTATGATCCCCTTTGAGGACGTGTTCACCCAGGAGGAGATCACGTTTTTCTGGGAGAACGGCTACGTCGTCTTGCACGAGGCTGTTCCGCCGGAGAACCTTCAGGCCGTCGTAGACGCGATCTGGGACTTCCTGGGGATGGACCCGAACGATCCGG
Source organism: Candidatus Poribacteria bacterium (assembly GCA_026004875.1). Taxonomy (GTDB): domain Bacteria; phylum Poribacteria; class WGA-4E; genus BPJZ01. The sequence continues at coordinate 12,215 of BPJZ01000015.1, forward strand.
AGGATTGGTACCCGCCCCCTCCCCACCGTGTCGGGGGGATGGTGGAGATGTATCAGCATCAGGCGCTCTGGAACAACCGCCAGGCACCGCGCATCTACAACGCCTTCCGTCAGTTGTTGGGGACGCACAAGCTCTGGGTCTCGATGGACCGGGCCAACATGAAGCCGCCCCCGCCATCCGGCGCATCCGGAGTACGACCACAAAGGGTTTATCCACTGGGACGCCGACGTCTCTCGGCTTCCGCTGCCCTTTCGGCTGCAAGGGGTGCTCTATCTGACCGATACAGACGAGACGATGGGGGGCTTCCAGTGCATTCCGGGGCTTCATCGGCTGCTGACCCCGTTGTCCAGGCGATCCGGAGGATCGGACCTTTGAGGTTCCCCGATCTAAAGCAGTACACTCCGACGCCGATTCCTGGTCGGGGCGGGGGACTTTGTGATCTGGCACGTTGCGCTCCCTCACGGCAATGGGCACAACGTCTCCGATCGCCCTCGATTGGCTCAGTACATCACGATGGGGCCGGCGCGGGAGGACAATGAAGCGGAGCGGGAGCGGAGGATTCACCTTTGGAAGAACCGGCTCTGTCCGGGGGGTCGGGCCTTCCCTGGCGATCCGCGTCGGGTTGAGGAGCTCCACGGAACGACGGCCGTTCTCTCCCCGTTGGGCCGAAGGCTGCTGGGGCTAGATCGCTGGGAAGAGGAGCCGGCAGTTCCGGAGGCCAGTTAGAGAGTCGGCGCCGTTGAGTTGAAGAAAGGAGGAAGCCAATGGCCGATGTACGCTTTGCCATTGTTGGGCTAGGGATGGGGATGAACCGCGCGCGGCAGGTCTTTCAGACGGAGGGGGGCTCAGCTGGTAGCCGTCTGTGACCCTGCTGCAGGAGCGCCTGGATCGGGCCAAGGCCGAGTTTGGCTGCGACAACCCATACCGACTATCAAGAGATGATCGAACGGGACGACGTGGACGTCGTTTGGGTGATGTTGCCGAGCGGACTGCACGCGGAGTTTGGGATTAAGGCGGCTCACTGCGGAAAGCACGTGATCACGACCAAGCCGATGGACGTCACCTTAGAGGCCTGCGACGCGCTCATTGCTGCTTGCGAGAAGAATAACGTCCAGCTCATGGTGGACTTTGAGGAGCGGTTTCGTCCTCGGAATCGAAAGATCAAAAAGGCGATTGAGGAGGGGCTGCTGGGCCATCCTATCCTTGCGGAGATGCGGCTGAAGTGGTGGCGGAGCGCCGGTTATTATCACGGCTGGCATGGAACCTGGAAGCTGGACGGCGGCGGTTCGCTGGCCAATCAGGGGGTCCATCAACTGGACCTGATTCAGTGGTTCCTCGGACCGGCAAAGGCCGTTTACGGCCACTACGGGGTTTATGGCGGTGAGGAGCATCGCGAGGTGGAGACGGAGGACCTGGTCTGGGGCTATATCAAGTTTGAAAATGGGGCCCTCGGCTCGATCCTGACGACCACCACCTGCCCCAAGCACCAGCAGACGATGGTCCAGGTTCACGGTCCGCGTGGAATCGTCGGCACCGGCCCGGAGGTCTGGGAGTTCGTCGAGGAGGGCGTAGACGTGGAGGTCGAGCCGGGTCCTCGGAACACGACCGAAGACTGCCTCCGCGTCCTTCGAGAAGGCGCCCGGCCCACCTGCGACGGCTATGAGGGCCGGAAGACCGTCGAGCTGTTCAACGCGATCTACTGGTCAGGAAAGCTCGGCCGAGAGGTGGAGCTGCCGCTGAAAGAGAGCTTTCGTCCTGACGCTTAGCCTCTTTTTCCGATCTTGCCGGACGTTCCGACGTCTTTGGGCCGGAGCCGCTGGGCTTCGGCCCGATCTGCTTAATTAATAGGCATCTCTGCGCGTACCGTTTCAGCAATCCCCTCCGACCTCAGGCTGAACAGCGCCGGTTTTCGCCCTTTCCTCCCTTGGCATAGCTCTTGCCAACTTCCGTTCAGACCGTCGGAGCCCACAGCGGCTTCGGGGGTGTCTGAAAAAGGCGCTGCGCTGGCATCGGCACACGGCCACGCGTCGTTGGCGACGACTTTCTAGGGAGGGAAAGGTTCCCATGAAGTTTCACCGCTCAGATCGCCGTCTCTGGGGGTTCTTTTTAGCGGCTCTGTTTGTTCTGGCGCTGGGGTGGCTGCCCCCTCTGTTGGCCCAATCGGACGAGGTGCCCGAGGCGGTCAAGCAGTACGTTCAGGAGGCCCTTCAGGGCGACGGCGAGCACACCTTTTCCGATTACTTATGGATGATGGTGGCCGGGTTTCTGGTCATGTTCATGCAGGCCGGATTTGCCATGGTGGAGTCCGGCTTCACGCGGGCCAAGAACACGGTCAACATCCTGATGAAGAACGTGATGGACTTTTCCGTTGGATCCATTCTCTACTGGGCGATCGGCTTTGGGCTGATGTACGGCGCGTCGGTAGGGGGATGGATCGGCGGGAGCCGTTTCTTTTTGGCCGATGCGGTTCAGGGGGAGACGATCAACAACTGGGAGTACGCCGAGTTCTTCTTCCAACTCGTTTTTGCCGCGACCGCGGCGACGATCGTCTCCGGGGCGATGGCGGAACGGACCCAGTTTCGGGCCTATCTGATTTACAGCGCGATCATCAGCGGGCTGATCTACCCGATCCAAGGGCATTGGTCCTGGGGAGGCGGTTGGCTGTCTAACTTAGGGTTCCACGACTTTGCCGGTTCGGCGATCGTGCACAGCGTGGGCGGTTGGGCCGCGCTGATGGGGGCGCTGATCATCGGTCCTCGGAGCGGAAAATACGACGCTCAGGGTCGTCCGCGGGTGATTCCTGGGCATAACATCCTGATCGCCGCGCTGGGGGTGTTTATTCTCTGGCTGGGATGGTTTGGGTTTAACCCCGGCTCGACGCTTGGGGCAAGCCCCAGCTTCGCCCGGATCGCGGTGACCACCAACATTGCGGCGGCCGCGGGCGGTGTCAGCGCGATGTTTTTCGCTTGGATCTTGGTCAAGAAGCCGGACATCGGCCTGACGCTCAACGGTGTGCTCAGCGGATTGGTGGCGATCACCGCCCCGTGCGCGGTGGTCTCGCCGGGATCGGCCCTGATTATCGGGATCGTCGCGGGGGTTCTCTGTGTTCTATTTGTTCGCTGGTTCGACACGGTCTTCAAGGTGGACGATCCGGTCGGCGCGATCACCGTGCACGGGATCAACGGGGTTTGGGGCGCTCTGGCCGTAGGGCTATTTGCTCAGGAGCCGTTCGCTTCGGACGGCGGGGCCAACCCGGGGCTGTTCTTTGGCGGCGGATTGTCGCAGTTGTTGCCGCAGATTTACGGAGTTTTGGTCATCGCTGTGTGGACGTTGGTCACCAGCGGTGTGTTGTTTGGAATTCTTCGGGCCGCCGGCGCACTGCGCGTCACGCCCGAAGAGGAGGTCGAGGGTCTCGACATCGGCGAGCACGGAACGCACGCCTACCATCTGGAGGACCCTCTTTTGTAACGTGTGGTTCGATTTCCTCCCTCCGGTGTCGGCGTCCATCCTCCCGTCGACATTCGGTCCTCGAAGCCGGCAAGCGCTGCTTGTCGGCTTCGAGTCTCTGGAGTCATCCTCCGCGTCGGATCGTGGCGACCAGCCCCTGGTAGAAAAGGGCGATTGCGGCAGCGTCTACCAGCGTTGCGATGTACTGAACGCCGATCGAGGCTAGCCAGCGGGCCATCTCTGCGTCTTTGGCGTAGGAGCCGACGAACTTTCCTGCGGCGCGGGCGCGTTCAGTACAGGTAACCAGCGTCTCGCGTACGCGTGGGTGGTCCACCTGCCCGGTGATTCCCAGCGATTGGGAGAGGTCGTAAGGCCCCAGGAAGATCACGTCGATCCCGTCTACGGAGAGAATTTCGTCCAGGTTCTCCACCGCGCGGACACCTTCGATGTGGACGATCACCAGCTGTTCGGCGTTGCACCGCTGAGGGTGGTCCGGCGTTCCGACGTAGCCTCCAGCGCGCGTGAAGATGGAGACGCCTCGCTCACCGATCGGCGCGTATTTAGCCCCGCGCACCGCGCGAAGCGCCTCTTCGCGGGAGCCGACCTGGGGGACCTGCACGCCCCCGGCGCCGATGTCCAGCGCTCGGAGGATCAGCTCCGGGCGGTTGTCCGCCACGCGAACGATCGGCGTCGCTCCGCCGCACTCGGCGCCTCGTACTAGGTCCTCGCAGGTCTCAATCGTCAGCGGTCCGTGTTCGGTGTCTAAAATGAGAAAGTCCAAGCCGGCCAGGCCTAACGCCTCCATTGCCGTGGCGCTGGGAAGGATGCAGAACGTCCCGATGACCGTTTCGCCTGCCTCTAGCTGTCGTTTGAGCCGATTCTCTCGCATCCGTTTTCCCGTCTCTGCTGAGAGGTCAGTCGCTTCTGACGGGCGATCAGCCCGTGTTTCCATCATAGGGGAATTTTCCCGTTGACGGGAACGAGAACTTGGGACGGCTTGGGAGATGGAAGGGTTAGGGCTCGGGGATGTTCGGGTCCAGGTAGGTCAGCAGCTTGGCCCAGAACTCATCGGCACCGGGGGCGTCTACAGTGCGCTTGAAGGTCACCAGCCGCCGGTGGACCGATTGGCGGGAGCGTTTTCGATGTTTTTCCAAGATTCGATGGGCCAGCGTAGCGCACTGGTCAATGCGCTCTGGGGCCAACGCGTAGCGGAGCAGCTCCACGCCGCGCAAGTAGAGCGGATGGGGCTCCACCTCTCCCAGCGCCTCCAGGAGCGCCCGGATGCGCTCCCGGTCGTTTCGGTAACGGATCGTGGGCCGCCAGCGCCATCAGCCGTTCGTGGTACGGGACGATCCGGCGGAGGGCTTTGGCTAGCTGGATGCCCTCGTTCAGGGTCATCTTTTGCCAGAGCACCACCCAGGCGCCCAGGAAGGCAAAGGCGGAGAGCGCCGGACTGCGGAGCAACCGTTCCCAGGTCGGTCGTCAGGCGGAGGGCTTCCGGTTCCGGTTCTACCTCCTCCAATAGCGCTAGCAGGTGCTTAGTCTCCCGGACGGGGTAGGTTTCTGGGGCGTTCAGGAGCCATCCGGAGACCTGAAGGGCGAAGTCGTCCGCCTGCAAAAAGGCGCTCTGGAAGTCGAGTGAGGCGGCGGCAGGACCGTAGAAGGCGGTGACCTCCACCCCGAGGGCCTCGGCGAGCCGGTGCAGCTCGTCGGCGCGGAGCATCTGTTGTCCGTTGAGGAACCGATAAAGCTTGGTCCGCTCGATACGCGCCTTTCGGGCGATCTCCGACTTGGAGCGGCCCTCTAAAAGCCTCCGGGCGTTGGTAACGATCTGCTGGGCGACCGGGTCTGGGCGGTCCATGATCCCTCCATAGTGTGCGGATATGCAACAACAGTGTACCCGACCGTTTGATCCTTGGCAAATGTCTTGACAAAATTGAGACGGAGTGGTATGTTTGCCTCGTCGTGCTCCCTGTGCATATATCGAACAGACCGCCTAAGGGGACAAGGATGAGCATGCCGGTGCGCACCCCATCTGCTGGCGTGGGTTCTGGGGCCCTACTCTCCGAAGAGGAGCTTCTCGCTCAGCTCGACCCTCAACGCATTCCTCGCCACATTGCGATTGTGATGGACGGCAACGGACGTTGGGCTTGTCAACGAGGGCTTCCCCGGATCGAGGGCCACCGCGCGGCGGTCCGAACCGTCGAGGAGGTGGTGCGGACTTGTGGTGAGCTTCACGTGGAGGTGCTGACGCTCTACGCCTTCTCGACCGAGAACTGGAGGCGACCCCGCCCCGGAGGTCCGGGCCCTGATGCGCCTGCTACGCGAGCAACTCCGCCGCCAGCTTCCCGAACTGGAGCGGAACAACGTCCAGCTCCGGGCGATCGGCCAGCTGGATCGCCTCCCCTTGACCGTCCGCTGGGAGCTGAGGCGGGCGATTCGCAAGCTGAGTCACAACACCGGCCTGATCCTCAACCTGGCCCTCAGCTACGGCGGACGGCAGGAGATCCTCCAAGCTGTCCGGCGGATCGCTCAGGAGGTCCAAAGCGGTAAGCTCCAGCCGGAGGAGATTGACGAACGGCGCTTCTCCTCCTATCTGTACACCGGTCCGCTTCCCGAACCGGACTTGATCATTCGGACAAGCGGAGAGCAGCGATTGAGCAACTTTCTACTTTGGCAGTGCGCCTACGCAGAGTTTTACTTTACGCCGGTGCTGTGGCCCGACTTTCGCCGGCGACATCTGTACGAGGCGATCCTCGCTTACCAAGGCCGGGAGCGCCGGTTTGGTGGCGTCGGCGGGCCTGTTCCCTAAGCTTTTCTCTTTACTCCTGCCGTTGGGTGGTTCCGATCTCGTCCAGCAACTTGGCGACCAGCGCCGTCCAACCGGTCTGATGGCTGGCGCCTAGTCCTTGGCCCGTCTCTCCGTGGAAGTACTCGTAGAAGAGGAGAGAATCCCGCCAGTGGGGGTCCTCCTGAAAAAGGGGCTCCTCACCCAAAGCGGGACGGCGCCCTGTTTCGTCTCGGAGGAACAGCCGGATGAGACGGCGGCTCAGCTCTTCGGCGATCTGGTCTAGCGTCAGGTAGACCCCTGAACCGACAGGAAACTCACACCGAAGCGAGCGGCCAAAGTAGGCCGCGTACTTCCGCAGCGCGCGGATCATCAGATAGTTCATCGGGAACCAGATGGGGCCGCGCCAGTTGGAGTTCCCACCGAACAGCCCGGTTTCCGACTCGCCCGGCTCGTATCGAACGGTAAAGACGCCCCCCGTCGCAGGTGAACTGATAGGGGTGTTCTCGATGCCAGCGGGAGAGCGAGCGGAGCCCGTATTCGGAAAGGAAGTGCTCCGGATCAAACATCGTCCGGCAGATCGCCTCCAGCATCCGCCGGTTGACGATTGAGAGGAGCCGTCCTCCGGAGGCTCCCGGTTCGGTCAGCGAATGGATGTTGTCCACCAACCCGGGCCGGTACTTGATGAACCACTCCATCCGGCGCTTGAAACGCGGCAGGCGCTCCAGCGCCTTCTCTTCGAGGACCTCAACGGCAAAAAGAGGGATCAGCCCGACTAGGGAGCGCACCTTCAACGGAATGAGCGTTCCATCGGGAAGGTGGAGTAGGTCGTAAAAGAACCCGTCCTCCTCGTCCCAGAGGCTGTGCTCCCCGCCGGCCATGTGGCGCATGGCGTGGGCGATGTAGATGAAATGCTCAAAGAACTTGGTCGCTACGTCCTCATAGGCAGGGCGGCTCTGGGCCAGCTCGATCGCAATTCGCAGCATGTCCAGGCAGTACATCGCCATCCAAGCGGTGCCGTCGGCCTGTTCCAGATGGCCGCCGGTCGGAAGCGGAGCACTTCGATCGAAAACCCCGATGTTGTCCAGCCCCAAAAAGCCGCCCTGGAAGATGTTGTTCCCGCCGTGGTCCTTTCGGTTGACCCACCAGGTGAAGTTCAGCAGCAGCTTGTGAAAGACGCGCTCCAAAAAATCGGTGTCTGGGACACCGCTCTGCTCCCGATCGATCCGGTACACCTCGTAGGCCGCCCAGGCGTGCACGGGGGGGATTCACGTCGTTGAAGTTCCACTCGTAGGCGGGGATCTGGCCGTTGGGGTGCATGTACCACTCCCGGAGCAGGAGGATCAGTTGTCGCTTGGCCCACTCCGGGTCCACCATTGCCAGCGGCACGCAGTGAAAGGCAAGGTCCCAAGCGGCCGTACCAGGGGTACTCCCACTTGTCCGGCATAGAGAGCACGTCCAGGTTGTACAGGTGCATCCACTCAACGTTCCGGCCGTGCCACCGAGAGGCGGGCGGAGTGGGCATTCCCGGGTCGCCCTGGAGCCAAAGCTCCACACTGTAGTGGTAAAACTGCTTGGTCCACAGCAGCCCCGCGAGCGCCTGTCGCTGCACGCGACGCTCGTCCTCCGTCATTTCGGGACGGTGAACGGTCGCGTAAAACTCATCCGCTTCTTGGATTCTGTGTTGGAAGATCTCTTCGAAATCCCCAAACGGCTCGGTGTGCTGCACGTCCGAGAAGCGCACCCACACCGAGTAACTTTCGCCCGGCTCCAGAATCCGCTGGAAGTGAGCGGCAACTTTGGTCCCCTCCAACGACGGATTGACGCACTCCCTGCGCCCCTCGACGACCGCCCGATGGATCCCGTCCTTCACGTAGGGGGAAGGGTTGGGAACGCCAAAAAGCCGCTCGTAGTTCGTTTCGTTCTCAGTAAAGAGCAGTGGGGGGTCCTGGAGTCCGTCCTGATCGGTGACGAACCACCAGCGCTCGCCGATGTGACGGTGGTTGGTGTAGACGGTCCCGGCGCGGAGCTTTTGCAGCTTGGGGCGCGGACGCCCATACCCCCAAGACCAGGTGTTCCGGTACCACAGGTGAGGGAGGATGTGGATCGGGGCCGGCACCTCGCCCCGGTTGATTGCCGTGATTCGGCAGAGGAGATCCTCCTGGTCCGCCTTGGCGTACTCGATGAACACGTCAAAGTAGCGTCCCTCTTCAAAGTCGGGTCGAAGCACGTCGAGCAGCTCGTATTCGGGGTCCTGGCGGGTGCGTCGGAGCGACTCCCAGACCAGCCCGTCGTAGGGGTACTCGACCTGAGGGTACTTGTAGAGCATCTTCATGTAGGAATGGGTCGGCGTGCCGTCCAGGTAGAAGTAGTACTCTTTAACGTCTTCGCCGTGATTTCCCTGGGTACCGGAGAGGCCAAAGAGCCGCTCTTTCAGGATCGGGTCCTCCTCGTTCCAGAGCGCTAGGGCGAGACAGATGTTCTGAAAGCGGTTGCAGAATCCTCCCAAGCCGTCTTCGTTCCAGCGATAGGCGCGGCTTCGGGCGTGGTCGTGGGGAAAGTAGTCCCAAGCGCTGCCGTCGGGGCTGTAGTCCTCGCGAAACGGTTCCCCAGGACCGCTCGCTGAGGTAAGGACCCCAGTGCTTCCAGTCGGCGCGGCGTTCGAGCGAGTCGAGCAGGCGTCGGTGCTCGGCGGTCAGGCGTTTCATCGGAGAGCGTTCCCGTTCTTTTGGTCTTTGGATCCCGTCTTTGGAGGCCGCGAACACTATACGAAGAGAGCCAGGGAGGGGACAAGACCCGATGGCGTTTGGGGTAATCGCCTTTGGTCGAATTGTCCGTTTCTCAAGCGCCGGAGCGGTTTCGCCGGCGGTTGTTCCGACGCAGGCCCTGGGATAGGATAGTTCCGCAGGGTCGTCCTTTGGACGGCGGAAGGTGACTCGGTAAGGAGAAGGCGATGAAGAGACGATGGCTAACGGCGCTGCTGACGGTGGAGGCCTGGATTGCGCTAGGGGCCCTGGCAGCGATCGGCCGGGCGCAGCAGGTCCAGTACGAACAGATCCGGGACCCGGACACTGAGCTGAGCTACTCGGCCATTATGGCCGGCTCGCCCAATACGCTGGTGCTGATCGGCGAGGACGTTTTTAGCGAGACGAAGGCGACCGTTGCGGTGACCAACGACGGCGGTCAGAGCTGGACGCTTCACAAAGACATGGCCCCTGGCCGGCTGCTGGGCGGATTCATGTTGGACGATCGGAACGGCTGGGTGGTCGGCGAGGCTGGAACCGTGTTGGCCACTCGAGACGGGGGCACCAGTTGGGACATTCAGACCAGTAAGGTCACGGCGGACCTTTACGACGCGTTCTTTTTGGACGCCCAGCGGGGTTGGGCCGTTGGGGAGAACAGCACCGTCATCAGCACCACCAACGGGGGTCGCACCTGGCGCGTCCTTCAAGGGGGACAAAAGAGCTCCGAGGTCGGCGAGGGTGCGGTGATGTACATGGGAGTCCACTTCTTCAACGAGCGAAACGGGATCGTGGTCGGCGCCGGCGAGCAGGGAGTGATCCTCAAGACGACCGACGGCGGCCAGACCTGGAGCGTCGTTCTCACGGGCAGCGAGACGCAGGAGGTGGACAACTTCTTTGGGCTAGCCTTTGCCGACGCTCAGCGAGGATGGGCGGTCGGGAAGTACGGCGAGTTGTACGCCACGACCGACGGCGGCCAGACCTGGACGCCTCAGAACAGCGGCACTGAAGAGGACCTCTTTGCAGTCAGCGCCGCGGACGCCAATACGGTCTGGATCAGCGGCGTCTACGGGACGATCGCTTATACGACCGACGGCGGCCAGACCTGGAACTCCGTCCCGGTCCAGGTGGACATGTTCGGTTCGCTCAAGCCGTTGACCGTTCGGGTGCCGGGGATCGTCGCGATCGGCAAGACTGCTTGGGCGACGACCGACTTCGGCCGCGTTCTGCGCTTGCAGTTGCCCTAAGAGCGTGGTATAGAGGGGGCCGTCTTCGCATTCTGAAGGCGGCCTTCTTTTGTTGCCGGACGCCGGAGAGCGCCAGTTTGAGAGTAGGTCGGGGCGATCGGATGCCACCGTCGTTAGCCAAGCGGATCGAGGGGCTGCGGAACGAGTCGGCATTTGAGGTGCTCAGTCGCGCCCGCGCCTTGGAGGTCCAGGGGCGTCGAATTCTTCACTTGGAGATCGGGCAGCCGGACTTCCCGACGCCGGAGCACATCGTTGAGGCGGCTTTTCGGGCCGTTCGGGAGGGGAAGACCGGCTACGGGCCCACGCTGGGGGTTCCGGAGCTTCGCGAGGCGGTCGCTCAGTATACTTATCAAACGCGAGGGGTTTCCGTCTCCGCCGATCGGGTGGCCATCACGCCCGGCGCCAAGCCGATGCTGTTTTTTACCGTCCTTGCTTTGGTGGAGCCTGGCGACGAGGTGATCTATCCCGATCCGGGATTTCCGATTTATGCCTCGGTCATCCGGATGGCGGGGGGAAAGCCGGTGCCCCTTCCGCTCCGCGAGGCGTTAGGCTTCCGATTTGAGGTCGCGGAGCTGGCCGAACGGGTCTCCCCGCGCACCAAGCTGGTCATTCTCAACTCCCCTCAGAACCCAACCGGGGGCGTTTTGGGCCACCAGGAGTTGGAGGCGATCGCGGAGCTGGCCGAACGGCACGACTTTTATGTGCTCTCCGATGAGGTGTATAGCCGGCTGGTCTATGACACAACGGCTCCCAGCATCGCTCAGTTGCCTGGGATGCTTGCCCGGACGGTTTTGGTGGACGGCGTCTCCAAGGCCTATTCGATGACCGGTTGGCGGCTGGGGTGGGGGGTGCTCCCTGAAGAACTGGTGCCCGCGATCGAGCTGTTGATGGTCAACTCAAACTCGTGTACGGCCACATTTATCCAGTACGCCGCCGTGGCGGCGCTCCAGGGGCCGCAGGACTGTGTTGCCGCGATGCGAGCCGAATTTCACCGTCGCCGCGATCGCTTCGTTGACGGCTTGAACCGAATTCCTGGAATTCGGTGCGAGAAGCCTCAGGGGGCCTTTTACGCCTTCCCCAACACGGCGCAGCTCGACCCGGACGATCGCCGTCTAGCCGGACGACTGCTCGAGGAGGCCGGAATTGCGGCGCTGTGGGGATCCTCGTTTGGCCGCTACGGAACGGGCTATCTTCGGTTCTCTTATGCCACTGCGATGGAGGTTCTGGAGGAGAGCCTCGAACGGCTAACCGCCTTCGTAGGGGGTTGAGGATGGCCGCCCGTCGCTCTGGCGTCATTCGCGTTCAGATCCCCGCCAGCACTTCGAATCTGGGGCCGGGCTTCGATGCGATTGGGCTGGCCGTCCAGGTGCACAGTCGTTACGACATCACCTGTGACGCCCGGAGACGCGGGTTGGAGATCCACGTTGAAGGGCTCCACGCTTCGGAGATTCCCACCGACACGACAAACCTGACCTATCGGGCGTTCGTGCGGCTGTTTCAGCAGCGGGGGGTGGAGGTTCCGGGCCTGTCGGTGCACGTTCGCAACGGCATTCCGTTGGAGCGTGGGCTGGGGGGGAGTGGATCGGCCATTCTCGCCGGCCTTTTAGCGGCGAACGCCTGGCTAGGCGAGCCGCTGAGCTTGGAGGCGATCCTACTGGAAGCGGCTCGCATGGACGGCCATCCGGACAACGTGGCCGCTTCGCTCTACGGAGGATTGCGAGTGGTCTGTTGGGACGGAGATCGGTTGCTGACCCTTCCGGTGCCCTGCTCGGACGACCTTCAGGTGGTCTTTGCGATTCCTACCGTTCAGGTTCAAACCGGCGTGGCCCGCACGCTGCTTCCCAAGCAGGTGCCTTTTGAAGATGCGCGCTTCAACGTGGGGCGCGTTGCGCTGCTCGTTGCGGCTTTGGCCGGGTTCGAATATGCTTACTTGTCGGCAGCGATGAGGGATCGGTTACACCAACCGTATCGAAAGCGGCTGGTCCCCCAATTAGACGCGGTGATCCAGGCGGCCGAGGAGGCTGGGGCCTGGGGGGCGGCGCTCAGCGGTTCCGGACCGACGGTGGTGGCCCTGTGCACCGGCGACGCCGAAGCCGTCGGGGAGGCCATGCGGGAGGCGTTTTCTGCTGAGGGCGTCGCTGCTGAAACTCTGATCGCCCGGATCGATTTCCGGGGAGCGACGGTAGCCCTCGAGGAGTAGCACAACCCAAAAGAAAGATCGGAACGGCCTGAGAAACCTTTCTGGGAGTGAAGCCGAACGCCTGTGAACCAGGAGCGCACGTTTTCAGAGGACAAGGACTTTGCCGCCGGGAGCCTGGAGGAATCGCTCCAGTCCGGCTCGGCGGAGTGGTATGCCACCGATGTCCTCCAACTGGTGAACGTCCTCAAGACCAACCTGAACACCGGTCTCACCCGCAGCGAGGCGGAGATTCGACTCCGGCAGTTTGCCAACCGCGCGGGAGACCTTTACCGCGAACAGCCGCTTTTGTCCTTGCTGGGGGAGCTGATCCAAAATCCGGCGACACTTCTGGCCTACGGTTACGGGATCGCTCTTTTGGTTGGGGCGTGGTTAGGGGCTTCGCTGTCGGTTTTCAGCTCGCTTTTCGTCTTGGCGTTGACGAGCGGTTCGTTGGTGTTGCGGCTTCTTCAGCACCGGATTACCGGCCGGCATCTTCGGAGCGTGGAGCATCGCACCCGTCGGCGCACTCGTGTGCTTCGGGACGGCCATCTGCGCGAGGCCGATCCGGAGGACTTGGTGCCGGGGGATGTGCTGTGGCTGCGAGCGGGGGATTACGTCCCGGCCGACGCGCGGATCGTTCAGGCAAAGGAGCTCCTGGTTAACGAGTCAGCCCTGACGGGAATCTCCGATCTGATCGTCAAGACGGAGGAGACATTAGAGGGTCCGCGTCCTCTCTCCGAGCAGAGCAACATGCTGTTTGCAGGGAGCTACATTGCCGCGGGTTTTGCTAAGGCGGTGGTGGTGGCGACCGGGGATCGTCGAGAGATTGCTTTTCTTCATGCTCGGCGCACTCTTCGGCTTCCGGTGCCTTCGATCGTCTCTCATCTCCAGAAGTATCAGACTCGGTTTGCCTGGGTGGGGGCGGTAGGAGGGGTGGCCTTAGCGCTTCTGGTGTCGGCGCTGGGAGGGTTTGCCTTTGGACCCACGGTGGGAGGCGTGGGAGCCGGCGTGGCCTTTTGTTTTGCGCTGCTTCCGGCGTTTTTAGAGTTAACAGGAGCGATCCCGTTTGTCCAGGGACTCCGTCAGTTGGAGAGCCACGGGACGATCGTTCAGCGGCCAGAATCGCTGGAAGCGCTCAGCGCGACGACGGCGCTCTGTTTTGACCCGCGCGGGGGTGCTCACCCGCCGGGAGATGGCGGTGCACCATCTTCTCCTGGACGCCCAGGTTCTGGAGGCCGATCGGCTCGTTGCCCTCTTCCGCGAAGGCGAAGGGGAGGAGCGTGATGCCGAAGAGCGCGCCGTTGGGGAGACGGACGAGACCGAGATCCTTCCTGGGGTTCGGGGGCTGCGAGTTCCTGGGGAGTCGGTTCCCAGCGATCTATATCTGCTGCTCCTTTCGGCGCTGCTGGCCGCCGAGGAGAACGAGCCGGGGGAGGAGGGCTTTGAAGCCCTAGAACCGGAGGCGCTCCGGGCGCTTCGGCGGTTGGCCGAGCAGGTCGGTGTGGACGTGAGCGATTATCGGACTCACCTGACCAAAGTGGCCGCCTTTCCGTACGACCCGCAGCGGGGTTGTCAGAGCGTCCTTTTCGAGACCAGCGAGGAGCGGGGGACGCTGTTTGTCATCGGGCGGCCTGAGAGCGTCGTTGAGCGATGCCGATTAATCCGGCTTTACGGCGAGGAGGATGTGCTCCAGGCGCGCCAGAAGGACCGGATGGTCCAGCTCAGCCAGTTGCTTCGTCAGTCGGCCAACGAAGTGGTCGCCGTCGCCTATCGGAAGTTCCGGGGCGACCCGATGGACTGGGGCTTGGCCGAGGAAGTCGAAACGGAGCTCACGCTCATCGGTTTGTTTAGCCTTCGCGACGCCCCCCATTCGGACCTGCGCCAGACGCTTGAGGCCTGCTGGCGCTCGGGGCTGCGGTTGATCATCCTTTCCGACTACGAACCGGAGGTGGTGGCCCGGATTGCGCGGGAGTGCGGGCTTTTGGAGCACCGCTCCCAGTTGATCACCGATGAGGAGATGCGCCGGAAGGACGACGCAGAGCTGTTAAGCCTGCTCGACCGGATTACCGTTTACGCACGGCTCCAGGCGGATCAGAAGGCGCGGGTGATCTCGCTTCTGGAGCGGCAGGGGCATCGGGTGGCGTTCGTGGGAAGGCGGCTTTACGACATTCCAGCCTTGCACGCGGCCTCTGTGGCTCTGGTGCCGATCGAGGGGAGCACCGACGCAACGGCCCATGAGGCGGACGTTCTCGTGGGAGAGGTTTCCCTGCGGAGTCTCTACCGGCTGCTGTTGTTCGCCAAGGAGGCTGGAAGGGGCGTGCGGCGTCTGGTCCAGTGGGTGGTGGGTTGGCACCTCTCCGCCGCGATTGCCGTCGGGCTGGGGTGGACCTTAGGGGCAATGGGGTTGATGTCTGCTCCGCGCTGGCAACTGAGCGATCTACTCTGGTTGGAGATCGGCACGGTGGCGATTCCCTTGGCCTTTGCGGCCTCACGCCTCACGATCCTTGCCTCCAGCCGGTGGTATGTTGCCAATCGAAACGTTCGCTCCCAAGTGCACTGGGTCGAAGTGGCGCGCGACGGGGTCTTTTTAGGCCTGTTGGCGCTGGGGGTGGGTGGCGTTCTGAAAGCCTATCTTCCGGTTCACGAGGCGATCGAGCGTTCTGGGGTGGTTGGGGCGGCCTTTGCCTGGACGCTGGCCGCTGGGCTGCTGTTGATCAAGGAGCTCAAGCCGGTGGACGGGAGCGCGATTGGTTATCTGGTGGGTAACGGTCGCTTTGCCCTGGGGCTGTTGCTAGGGTTGCTCTGGGTTGGGCTGCTCTTTGGGGTTCCGCTGGGGGATGCCTGGCGGTTTGGGGCACCGGAGTGGGTCCCCTCCCGGCTGTGGGCGGTGATGGCCGTCGGTCTGACGGGGCTCCTGTTGCCGGTTCGAGAGCGGAGCTAGGCGTCTCTGCTTGACCTATGATGGCGCCGTTGGTCATGTTGGTAAGGGGAATACTGCCCAGCGAATGCTGACCATGGGCTTGTTTCAAAAACGTCGCTGGTCATTATTCGTTTCTCTGCTTGTTGTCTGGCTGCTGGCGCTGACGATTGTGGCGGCTGGACATGCTGTCGGCCATCACGCTTCTGGGCTTAGCTGTGCCCTTTGTCTGTTCTATCACCTAGTTTCTGTCTCCTTAGTGGTACCGTTTGGAATCTGGCTCCTGACCCCAAGCGCTGGCTTATTTGTCGGGCCGGTTCTGGGCGCATCCCGTCCTCTCAGCTTTCTCCTTCGTCGGCCTGTTGAGCGAGCCCCGCCGGCGGTCGTGATCCCCTCCCTGTTTTTCTAAACGAAATCCTGACGAGTTCTTCGTCTGAGCCTCTTGATAGAGGTGTGCTCTTGTGAGGAGGATGCCGTGGTATTGCGAGCTCTCTGGATGATCACGTCTGTTTGGCTTTTTTTACTTGTTTTCTCCGTTGGGTGGGGGCAACAGCGGATCGTCTCCCAAACGACGGTTACGGGCGTCTCTCGGGCCTTCAATCCGGCAATTAGCGTCAACGCCCTTCTTCTGGGGATGACACAACTTGAGACGGGGGAAGGTTCGCACGGTGAGACCGCCCCAGAGGAGTCCGCCGACCACACTCCTGGGCCTTTAGAAGGATCGGATGAACACGCCCATGAATCTCTGGACGAGGAGACGGCCCATGAAGCGCACGGACACTCCCTCGGGACGGAAGGACTTTTCGTTCAGGAGGTGGAGGTCCGGTTTACTGCGTTCGCAGATCCGCACGTCAAAGCTGATCTCACCCTTTCGATGCACGGAGCGGAAGGCGTCGAGCTCGAAGAGGGGTATGTCCAGACGCTTGGTTTGCCGGCCAACCTGCTGGTGCGCGGCGGAAAGTTCTTGGTTCCTTTTGGAAAGCACAACCCTCTCCACACCCACGAGTTTCCCTTTGTGGAGCCCCCATTGGTCCATGAGCGCCTCTTTGGGGAGGAGGGGCTCAACGAGGTCGGGATTGAGGTGAGTTGGCTAACTCCCTTGCCGTGGTACGCAGAGGTCGGAGGGGCCCTGCTAAACGGCGACAATCCGAGTCTGTTCGATTTGGAGCGGGGACTCGCCTATTCGGGACGAGTCCGGAACTTCTTTGATTGGAACGAAACGACCACGTTGGAACTGGGCCTTTCGGGGGCCTTTCAGCGTCAAGAGGGGAGAGGGTGGAGCCGAGCGCTAGGCGCTGATTGGACTGTCAAGTGGACGCCGCTGGAGACGGCACGACATCGAGCGGCCGTCTTTCAGGCGGAAGTGGTGAGCGGCAAAGATCGGGAGGGCCACTCCCTGTTTGGCGGCTACGGGTTGGTTCGCGTTCGTCTGGGACGACCCTGGTGGGTTCAGGGGGGGTTCGACTGGCTTGGTGAGGAGGCATTTCGTTCTCGAGCTCGCTTTGCTCTGGTCTTTGCTCCTACGGAGTTTCAGGCGATCCGATTTCAATACTCCGTTGCCTGGACGAGCGGAGAAGAGGTCGAAGCCGACCATCGAGTTGCGGTTCAGTACAACGTTACTATCGGCTCCCATCCGGCCCATGCTTATTGAGTTCGATCTTCTCAGAGGAGGATGACCCATGCGGCGATACTGGTGGTACCGAGCAGCCGGTGTGATCCTGGCCTTACTTCCCGCACTTGGCGCGGAGGCTCTCGTTCGAGTGGTGACTACTACGCCCGATTTGGCGGCCTTGGCCCGTGAAGTGGGGGGCGAGCAGGTTGAGGTCACCGCAATTGTCAATGGGCTCCAGGACCCCCATTACGTGGAAGCCAAGCCGACCCACATCCGCCGACTGAATCGCGCTGACCTGCTGATCTATAACGGAATGGAGCTTGAAATCGGGTGGCTTCCGTTATTGATCGAGGGCTCTCGAAACCCCAGGCTCCTGCCTGGAAGTCTGGGGCTCATGGACGCATCCGAGGCGGTGGAGGTGAAGCTTGAGGTCCCTCAAGGCGAGGTAGACCGTTCCCAGGGAGATGTTCATCCGTTGGGGAATCCCCACTACTTGCTCGATCCAAGGAATGGGGTCCAGGTTGCACGGGCGATCGCCGAGCGGCTTGGCCAAATAGATCCTGACCACCAGAAGAGTTATCTTGCTCGTGCGGAGCGCTTCGCCGAAGAGATGGCGGAGCGGATTGCCCGATGGGAACGCGAAACGGAGGTCCTCCGAGGTTTAGAAGTGATCGCCTACCACCGGACTTGGTCGTACCTGTCGGCCTGGTTAGGGTTCCACGTTGTGGGATATTTTGAAGAGAAGCCCGGGATCCCACCGGGCCCCCGGCACCTTGCGATCCTAGAGTCGCTGGTCCGTTCTCGAGGGGTTCAAGTGGCTCTTGCGGCGCACTACAACCCGCTTCGGGGCCTCGAGGCGTTCGCTCGTCGTGCGGGGATCCGCTTGGTGGTCCTTCCGGCTTCGGTCGAGGCTCGAGAGGATGTCCGCAGCTATCCGGAGCTTTTTGACCGGATCGTTTTGACGCTCAGAGAGGCCTTTGGAGAGGGCTCATGAGCGAGTTTCTGTCCATCATGGTAGCCCCCTTTGTTGCTTGTCTGGTGCTGGTAGGGATTCACGCCTATTTGGGCATTCACGTCCTTCAGCGGGGCATCATCTTTGTGG
This sequence comes from Candidatus Poribacteria bacterium, assembly GCA_026004875.1. Taxonomy (GTDB): domain Bacteria; phylum Poribacteria; class WGA-4E; genus BPJZ01. The sequence continues at coordinate 30,248 of BPJZ01000015.1, forward strand.
ACCTGGCGCTTGCCCAGGTAGCGGCCTTGGGGATGGCGGTTGCCGCGCTGCTGGGCTTGGCTCCAGATGGTCGAGAGGCTTACCTATTTGCGCTTCTCTTTGCGCTGGGAGGGGCCGGCGTGCTCACCTTCTCCCGCCCCGGCCGGGCTCCAATTCCCCAGGAGGCGGTGATCGGGGTCGTCTACGCGACTGCGGCTGCGGCGATGGTGTTGGTGACTGCGCAGGCCCCCCACGGCGCCGAGGCGGTCCAAGCGCTTTTGGTCGGTTCGATTCTCTGGGTCAATTGGTCAGAGATCGGGACGATGGCCTTACTTTACGGGGCTGTTGGCTGGTTCCACTGGTCTCGACGAGAACGGTTTCTAGCCCTTTCCTTTGACCCCGAGCGGGCTCAGCGGGAGGGCTGGTCTTGGCCTTTTTGGGACTTCCTGTTCTATGCAACGTTTGCGTTAGTCGTCACCAAGTCGGTTCAGGTGGCCGGCGTTCTGTTAGTCTTCTCTTTTCTCGTGGTGCCGGCGATGGCTGGTGCGCTGCTCGCTTCGCGGTTACGCGATCGGTTGTTGTTCGGCTGGGGCATAGGGGTTGCTGTCAGTGTGGTCGGGATCACAGCTTCCTATGTATGGGACCTTCCAACGGGCGCGGTGGTCGTTTGTACCTTTGGCCTGGCCCTGCTTTTAATCGGGCTGATCGCTCGATGGAAGGGGATAACCAAGGGCGCGTATTAATTGTCCTTGGTTGGCTTTGAGGCTCAGGAGGGGAGAGCCTTGCTGCGGTCGGTTTTGGCGAGGAGCTCGCGGTAAACGATCACCGTCCGACGAGCGATCGCCTCCCAAGCGTACAGCTCGCGGACGCGCTGGAGTCCGCGCAGGCGAAGCAGGGCGTAGAGGTGCGGATCGCCCCGGAGCCGGTGGATGCAGTCTAGAAGGGCGTCCAGGTCGCCTTCGGGGAAGATCAGCCCGGCGTCTCCGACCGTGGTGGGGATCTCCCCGCAGCTGGAGCCGATGACCGGCGTTCCGCAGGCCATCGCTTCGGCGAGCACCCGTCCGAAGAACTCCACCCAGGTCGGCGTGCTCCGAGAGGGAAGGACGAGAGCGTCCATCGCGTTCATCAGCTCTGCGACCTGCTCTGGCGGTTGCGCGCCTAAAAAGCGCACCCGATCTGCGATCTTTGACCGCTCTGCCAGCTCGCCCAGCTCTTTGCGCAGGGGGCCGTCTCCGACGACCAGGAGCCAAACGCCCGACGCCTGCGCTGCAGCCTGGAGCAGGAAGTCTACCCCCTTTTCCCGGATGAGGCGCCCCACATAGCCTAGGAGAAACACTCCCTCCGGGACGCCGAGCTTCTCCCGAAGCGCAGCGGTCCGTTCCGGTTCCAGGGGGCGGAAGATTCGGGTGTCCACTCCGTTGGGGAGGACGTGCGTCGGTCCTCGGAACCCCTGCGCCCGAAGCAGCTCCCCTGCGCTCTTGCTGAGCACAAACGCTCCGTCGGCACGGCGGAAGACGCGAGCCTGGACCCACCGCGCCGGAGCCCGCCCGAACCAGCGCAACCGAATCGGACGGCTGATCGAGGTGCGAAAGAGAAAACGGGCCTCCGGCACCCATCGGCGAATGGCCCACCAGGTCTGCCCGGCGCAGAGACTGTACGGCTCCTCCTCCAGGTGAACGAGATCGGGACGAAAGCTCCGCCAGATGCGTCCCCATTCCGAACCGCGGTAAAAATACCGGGCGTAGTAACCCTCCCAAACGATCGGCAACGGGGAGACCCACTCCGGCAGTGGCTCACAACGGGCAAAAACTCGGCGGTTCTCCTCCGGCCAGGCCTCCGGAACGATCACTCGCAGAACGATCCCCTCTTCTCTGGCGATTCTGGCGATCAGCTCGAACTTCCGCCGGTAGGCGGGCGCCACCGCCGGATGGGAGATCGCCAAGATGTGCATTGTCATTGCTCAGGCTCCTTATTCTGAGGGGACGACCTCCGAGGACGCCGACGACGCAGCAGCCCAAGCACAACGCTGAGCTCCTGAGCGTGAAGCCGTCGCGTTACTTCATAGAATACCCACAGCCCTACCGTTCCGGCACCTAGCAGGATCAGCAGCGCGCCGAAAAATCGGTCAAGGGGCAGGACTGCGCCGAGTACGCTCTGGACCGCCCAGGTCGCTCCAGCCATGCCGGCAGCGGCTAGGAGCGATTTCCCCCCCTCCCGGGATAGTCCGTAACCCCGTAGCGGTCCCACATGGTGTCGCAACGCCAGAAGCAACAGCCCGCCGTTGATCCACGCAAACAGCGAGAGCGCTAACGCCAGCCCCCAATGGCCCCATCCAAGCCGATAGGTGGCCGTCCAGCCGAGGAGAAAGTTCGTCCCGATGGAGAACAGACTGATCAACGACGGACGGCGGGCGTCGTCCAGAGCGTACAGGGCCATCGCCAAGAGGCCGTTGGCTCCAAAGGGGATCAGCCCAAGGGCGTAAAACCGAATCGCCTGAGCCACCATCTCCGCGTCTAAGGCGCTAAACCGTCCCCTCCGGTAGACGACCGCGGCGATCGGTTCGGCTAGGACGATCATTCCGGCCATCGTCGGCAAAAAGAGAAACAGGATCAGCCGAAGCGCCGAGGACAGCTCTCGCCGAAACGTCTCCTGGTCCCCTCGTGCGGCGGCCCGCGAGAGGCTGGGCACGCTCACTGTAGCGATCGCATAACTGAAGATCCCCAGCGGAAGGTGGATCAGTCGGTAAGCATAGTAGAGCCACGAGACTGCGCCGTTGGCAATGGTCGAGGCGAAGCGCTCGTTGACCACGAGATTAATCGGCGTGGCCGCCGCGCCCAGGATAGACGGGGCCATCAGTCGTAGGATGCGCCGCAGGCCGGGGTCTTGGAACGTCAGCTCCAGCCGGAGCCGGAAGCCGCTCCGAAAGAGCAGCGGGAACAACACCAGCGCCTGAGCCGCACCCCCCAACAGCACGCCGGTCGCCCACCCAAAGATCGCCGGGCGGCCAAAGCTCGGGTCGAGCAGCCAGGCCAACGGTATCCCCACAACAAAGCAGGAGAGGTTAAACAGCAACTGAGAGAGCGCGATTGGCCGGTAGCGATCCTGCGCGTTCAGTACCCCCCGCGCCACCGAAGCCAACGAAAGAAAAAAGAGAAACGGCCAAAGGAGTTGGGTCAGTTGGGCGGTCAACGCGTCCTTCTCCGGCGTGTTGGCAAATCCAGGGGCGACCAGATTGACGATCCAGCGGGCCTGAAAGATACCAAACAGCACCAGCCCGCCGACCAGAAGAGAGAGCCAGTTGATCACCCGTCCTGCGAGCACCCAGAGCCGTTTGAGGCCTTCTTGCTCCAGCGTTGCTGAGAAGGTGGTCACCAGCGAGGCGCTCAGCACCCCGTCCACGAGAAGTGTTCGAAAGAGATTGGGAATTCGGTAGGCGACAAAGAAGGCGTCGCTCAGGACCGATCCACTGGCCCCAAATAGCGCTGAGAAGACCATCTCTCGCACCAGGCCCAGCACCCGGCTCACTCCCACAACGGAAGAGAGCATTGCGGCATCTTTCCAGAGTCGCTGACGCATGGGCTTCCCGCTTCTGGATTTACCAATGAAAACAGAGTACACTACGAACGGCGTCGGGGGGTAAGGTTACGGGCAGAGAGGGGCAGAAGGCGCCGATGACGGACGTAGAGCAGGTCTTAGAGCCGGCCCAGCCGATTCGAGAGCTTCTAGCCCTGGAGGACTGGTCCTGGGAAGCGGTCTTCGATCGGGTAGAGCGATTTCTTCAGGACCGGGTCCCGATGGAGGGGCTCGTCTTTGTGGTGGTCTCCCGGCCGGCGGTCTCTGGGACTCCGGCCCGCATCTATCGGTTGTTTGCTCGTCAGGAGGGAGGGTATCGCCCGCTTTATCTGTTCTCTCGGTGCCCCTTCTTGGACGGCGTTGCTGATACTTGTGCCGCTCGCTGGTGGGGGGATCTCTCCCAGTTTGAACCGGTCTCCATCGCCAGTGAGTTTGAACGGTACCTGCGCGAGCGCGGCGCCCGGTCGGTACTGGTGGTCCCTGTGGTTCATGGTGCCAAGGTCGGGGATGAGTCCTTCGCGGTCGTCCTAGGCTTCTACCATTCTCAAGGGGGACAGTACAACGAGGAGGCGCTCCGACGCCTTGAGGTGTGGCTTCCCGTCCTGGCTTTAGTCTTTCAGCTGGTGCATCTTCACCAGTCCTATCAGCTCCGGCGGATTCACACCGGAATCATCCGGGACATCAGCACGGCGGCGATTGCGGAGCTTTTTTCTTCCGGGAGGCTGTACGAGCGGGCGGTTGAGTTGATTCAAGAGCGGTTCCAGTTTTACGACGTGGCTGTCCTGGAGGTGGACTGGGAGGCACGTCAGCTCCGATTGGTCGCCCACGCGGGGCGCTATCCCTATTACCAAAACTTGGACTACGTCCAGTCGGTGGAGATGGGTATTCTTGGACTGGTAGCCCGCGAAGGTCAGCCTTACGTCGCCAACGATGTTCAGAACGATCCGTACTACATCAATCCGTTTCCGCACGATCTGCAGGTGCGCAGCGAGCTTGCGTTGCCGATCTTTGTTGGGCAGCAGGTGGCGGCGGTTTTGGAGATTCAGAGCGAAACGGTCGGAGCCTTTGCCGACGCGGACGTAGACGCCTTGGAGGTGTTGGCTCGACTGCTGGGGCAGATCGTCCGGACGGGAAGAAGCATTCAGGAGCTACGCCACTTTGAGGAGTTCAACCGGCAGGTGCTGGACACAATGCCGGCGGCGATTGCCCACCTGGACTCCTCACAGCGGATCGTTTATGCGAACTCCCAGTTTCTGGCCCTCTTTCGGTGTGATCCGTCCAATCTGCTTTTTCGTCCGCTTTCGGAGGTAGTCCCGTCGTATCTGTTTTACGAGCAAGGGCTCCAGTCGCTCTTTGAGCAGCTCGCCCAAGTGCGAGGCTGCGGGATGCTCACCGAAGTCAAAATCGAGCCGAGCGACCTGAGCCGACGGCTGGACGTGCGGCTCTGTCGGACCGACACCGAGCCGCCGGAGTACATTCTGATCGTTCAGGACGTGACCTCCCGGGTGTTGCAGATCAACCAGATGCGGAAGCTCCACCGCTTGGCGATGGAGCTTCAGCGGACCTTAGACGTGGATGCCCTTTGTCGGCTGATCTTGACCAGCGTCACGGCTGGCCCCGGCTTTGGTCTTAACCGGGCGGTCATTTTTCTGTACGACGAGCAGGAGAAGCTCTTTGTCGAGCGGCACGCCGTCGGCCCCTCTTCAGCCCAGGAGGCCTATGACATCTGGCAGCGGATCCCCTTTCAGCGGCTAGAAGAGTACTTCGAGGAGGCCCGTCGGGACACGGTTCAGTCGGACGTGAGCATCTATCGGCGCTACACGCAGATTCGCGCGACCGATGGGGAGGTGCGGGCGTTAGTTGCGCGGCGTCAGCCGTTTTTGGTGCGCGATGCCGAGGCGGAGTCCTCGTCGTTGGTTCGGGCGCTCCGGGCCCTCTCTACTGCCGAGGAAGTGGTGATCATGCCTCTGATCGCCCGGAATCGGCTGCTGGGAGTGATCGTCGCAGACAACCTGATCACTCGGCAGGCGATTGATGCTCAGATGCTGGAGACGCTCTCGGCGTTTGCGAGCCAGGCGGCCTTAGCGTTGGCTAACGCGCTGGCCTATCGCGAGCTGGAGGCCGCTTATAAGGAGCTCCAAGAGGCCCGCGACCGATTGTCCCAACAGGAGAAGCTGGCTATCATCGGACAGATGGCGGCGCACGTCGCCCACGAGATTCGGAACCCCCTTGTGGCGATCGGTGGGTACGCGCGGCGGATCTGTCAGACCAGCCGAGACGAGACGGCGGTTCGTCGAGCGGAGGTGATCCTCCGGGAGGCCGAGCGGTTGGAGCTGATCCTCAAGGAGGTGATGGATTTTGCGTCGCCTTTCACTTCGATGCGCTTCCAGACGGTCTCGCTGGAACAGTTGGTTCGCGAAGTCTGCGATGTGATCCTGGTGGCCGCTCAGGAGGCCAACGTTCAGATCGTCGTGGAGGCGGCGCCCGATCTGCCGCCCGTTCGAGCCGATGCCGACCGGATGAAGCAGGTGTTTCACAACCTGGCCAAAAACGCCATCGAGGCGATGCCGGAGGGCGGCACGCTCACCTTCCGGCTGTACCCAGAGGGTGGACAGGTGGTGGCCGAGGTGGAAGACACCGGTGTCGGCATTGATCCGGAGAGCCAGAAACGGCTGTTTGAGCCGTTCTTCACGACCAAACGGCACGGCAGCGGGCTGGGGCTAGCCATCACCAAACGGATCGTCGAGCATCATGAGGGCACCATTGAGGTCTGCAGCAAGCCGGGCGGAGGGACGAAGTTTACCATCCGCCTGCCCCGCGCACAGGAATAGCGAATGAAGGGAGAAGGGGCCATGACGACTCCTGAGGCGAACAAGCCGCGGATTTTGGTCGTTGAAGACGAAGAGGCGATGGCGTTGCTGATCCAGGATGTCTTGGAGGAGGAAGGCTATCAGGTCGAGCTGGTCTACGACGGCGATGAGGCGATCCGTTTTGTTCAGGAAAACCCTCCCGACCTGGTCGTCTTGGACATCAACATGCCGGGGCGGGACGGCGTGGAGACGCTCAACCGGATCGTCGAGCTGCGCGGTTCGATTCCGGTCATTCTGCACACCGCTTATTCGGCCTACAAGGACAACTTCATGACCTGGTCGGCGGCGGAGTATGTCGTCAAGTCCTCCGACTTTGAGAACCTCAAGCAGGCGATCCGCCAGCATCTAGGCCGGTCGCAGCAGAGCCAAGTCGACCACCACGGATAGGCCCATGAACGAAGCGATCATTCGGGAAACAGTGGTGATGATCCTGGCCGGCGGGCAAGGGGAACGGCTGTACCCGCTGACCCGCCACCGAGCCAAGCCGGCGGTGCCCTTTGCTGGGGCCTATCGGATTATTGACTTTACGCTTTCGAACTGTATCAACTCGACGCTGACGCGAATCTTTCTGCTGACCCAGTACCCGCTCCGTTTCGCTTCATCGCCATGTCCAGGCCGGCTGGAGCTCCTTTGTCGTTCCGGCGCTGGGCCAGTTCATTGACCTAGTCCCTCCTCAACAGCGGACTCAGGCGATGTGGTATCGGGGAACCGCCGACGCGATCTATCAGAACATCTATCTGTTAGATCAGGAGCGGCCACGGTACGTGTTGATCCTCTCGGGCGATCACGTCTACAGCATGGACTACCGGCAGATGATCGCCCAGCACGAGGAGACGGGGGCGGATCTGACGATCGGGTGCATCGAGGTTCCCCGTGAGGAGGCGAAGCGGTTTGGCGTCATGGAGGTGGACGCGTCGTTACGGATCCGATCCTTTGCGGAGAAGCCCGCCGATCCAAAGCCGATTCCCGGCAAGCCGGACCGTTCGCTCGCTTCGATGGGGATTTACGTCTTCACGACCGAGACGCTGGTTCGGTCGTTGATCGCCGACGCGCGTCGGGCCGACAGCCAGCACGATTTTGGCAAGAACGTCATTCCGGCGCTAGTCGAGGGGAACGCGCGGGTGTACGCGCACCCGTTTCACGAGCCGGGCCGACCTGAGAACAACTACTGGCGGGACATCGGAACGCTGGAGAGTTACTACGCGGCCAACATGGATCTGCTTGAGCCGGAGCCGCCGTTCCGACTGGACGATCCCGACTGGCCAGTGCGGACTTACTACCTTCCGGCTCCGCCGGCTCGGGTGGTTTCCGAAGGGCAGGAGGCGGTCGTTGAGAACTCGATGCTCTCACCGGGCGCAGTCGTCCGAGGGGCGACAGTCCGGCGTTCTATCCTGGGGCCCAACGTGGTCTTGGAGCCCGGCGCGGTGGTGGAGGACTCGTTGATCTTTGAAGGGACACGGGTCGGCAAGGGCGCGCAGGTGCGGCGGACGATCATTGACAAGCAGGTAGTCGTGCCGCCGGGGGACCGAATCGGGGGCCAGCCGCGCGATCGCTCGCGAGGGTTCAAGATCACCGAGTCGGGGCTTGTGGTCATTCCCAAAGGAATGGTGTTGGCTTGAGGCGGACGGATGGTTGAGGTCGGATCGGCGGTCAAGCTGAGCGTCTCCGGGTACCGGGCACGGGTAGGGGAGGGGTTTACGCCGGAGAGCTGTTTGCGCTTTGCCAACGCGTTTGCCGCGTTTTTAGCCCAGTCGGGAGGGCGAACGGTCGTTTTGGGTCGAGACACACGCCCCAGTGGGCTGGCCGCTTTTCACGCGGTGTTGTCGGGGTTGTTGGCCTCCGGCCTTTCCGTTCACGACGCGCAGGTTGCGCCGACGCCGACGGTCTTTTATGCCGCCGCTCGGCTGGAAGCCGACGGGGCGTTGATGATCACCGCGAGCCACAACCCTCCCGACTGGAATGGAATTGAAGCCGCCTCACGGAGCGGACGGCTCCTGAACGGCTCCGAGCGGGAGCAGCTGCATCGGTTGTTTTATGCCCAGTCGGCGGCCTATACCCGATGGGACGAGCAGGGGGTCTGCTCACCGCTGCCCCACGCTGTGGATCAGCATCTGGAAGCGATCCTTGAACTTCCTTTTGTGGACCTGGAGGCGGTGCGAGGGGCGGGATTTCGGGTTGTGGTGGATGCGGGGCAACGGTGCTGGAGCGGTCAGCACACCGCGGCTGCTCCGGCGGCTCGGCTGCGATGTGGTCCCGCTGCATTGTGAGTTGAACGGGCGCTTCGCTCGGCCGTTGGAGCCCTCGCCGGAGGCGCTCCAGCCACTGGCGCAGGCCGTCTTGGAGACGGGCGCTCAGCTGGGTCTGGCCCACGATGGGGACGCCGATCGGCTGGTCTTGGTGGACGAAAAAGGGCGGTATGTGCCTGAGGAGTACACCTTCGCGCTGGTTGCCGATGTGATCCTGGAGCGGTTTCGCGGCCCGGTCGTCACGACGGTGGTAACCGGTGGGCTGTTGGACGCCGTCGCGCAGTCTCACGGCGTGCCGATCTATCGGACGCCGGTTGGGGTAGCTCACGTCGCCCAGCGGATGGAGGAGACCGGCGCCGTTGTCGGCGGGGGAGAGCACCGGCGGCGTGATCGTTCCCCAACTCCAGCGGACGACCGACGGAATTGCCGCGGCGGCGGTGATCCTTTCTGGGATGGTTCGGCGAGGGGAGCCCCTTTCCGAGTGGGTGGGCCGATGGCCTCGGTTCTGGATGCGGCGGGCGAAGCTTCCGCTTCCGGAGGGGTTCTCCGTTGAGCGGGTCTATCAGACTGTTGCCGAGTTGTATCCTGGCGCCGCTGTGGAGCGTATTGACGGACTAAAGCTTTTACTGGACGAGCGAGCGTGGGTCTCCGTTCGACCTTCGGGGACGGAGCCGGTCGTCCGGGTCTTTGCGGAGGCAGACGATCCGGCGCGAGCCGACGAGCTGGTTCGCCGGACGGCGCAGGCCGTTCGGCGGGTTCTGGATTCCACCGTTTGAGGTTGAAAGATGACGCGGAAGCTGCGGATCGCTTGCATCGGGGGCGGAACGGGGCTGTCCACTCTTCTCCGTGGGCTGCGCCGATACGCGCTCCAGGAGGGGGAAGAAAAGCTGGACATGGACGGCCTGACAGCGATCGTCTCCGTCTCGGACGATGGGGGGAGCTCCGGCCGGTTGATTGACGAGTTCGGCGTCCTGCCGCCGGGGGACATTCGCAACTGTCTGGTGGCTCTGGCCGATGAGGAGGAGACGATCTCTCGGCTGTTTGAGTACCGCTTTCAGGGCAACGGGCACTTGAAGGGGCACAGCGTCGGCAATCTGTTGCTGATCGCACTCTCGGACCTGTTTGGTTCGTTTCCGGCTGCGATTCAGGAGGGCTTCGCGGGTTCTGGCCGTTCGAGGGCGGATTTTGCCGGTCACCCTCGAGTCCACCGTGCTCTGTGCGGAGCTGATGGACGGGACGGTCGTCCGGGGGGAGTCGGCGATCCCCAAGCGTCGGAATCGAGCGCCGATCCGACGCGTCTTTTTGGAACCTCGAGGGGCTGGGACCTCTGGAAGCGGCGAGCCGCCCTCGATCCGGGCGCTGCCGGAGGCGGTTAAGGCGATCGAGGAGGCTGACGCCGTGGTGATCGGGCCGGGGAGCCTCTTCACCAGCATCCTTCCCAACCTGGCCGTTCCAGACATTGCCGAGGCGCTCCGACGCTCTTCAGCCGTGAAGCTCTACGTTTGTAACGTGATGGTCGAGCCGGGGGAGACGGACGGCTTTTCGGCCTACGATCACGTGGAGGCGATCCTTCGGCACGGCGATTTCAAGCTGGACTACGTCCTCCTCAACTCCGAGCACGCTTCCGAGGAGCTGATCCGCCAGTACCAGCTAGCGGAGATGATCCAGCAGTACCACTGGCTTCAGGGGCTGGAGCTGGACACCGATCGGTTCTCCTATGCGGAGCTGCTGGCACGGTTGGACCTGAGCCGTCTTCCGGAGCTCCCTGAAGCGGACCGCTCGCGGATTCAGGTGCTCTATCGTCCGGACGTGGACCACCGGATCCCCGCGCAGGTGGTGCAGGAGCCGCTGCTTCACGAGACGGTCATCCGAGAGCGAAACGAGACGCTCCGGGTGCTCCGCCATGAGCCGCTCAAGCTGGCCGGGGCGATCGTTCGGCTTCTAGAGCGGCATTACACCTCCGCCAATGGGTAACTCTTCCCTTTTGGACCGCGTGGAACGGCTGTGGGGCCACCCGATTCGTCGGTTGTTGCCGAATCGGGCGGCGGCTTTGGAGGCCTGGCTTCTTCAACGCTGGGAGCGACTCCCTTCTGAGGCGACATTACGGCGGGAGCTCTCCCCTCAGTGGGTGGTCCTAGCCGCTGGGGCCGGCTCTCGGATCGACCCCTCAGGCCGATTCAACAAGCTCTTGGACATCTGGTTGGGGGATCGGAACGTCCTTCAACTTTCCGTTGCCCATCTTCCTACCGATCGTCCGCCGATTCTGGTGATCAACCCGATGATGGCGCGTCGTCTCCTGCGGGCGGGGCTGTCCGATCCGCTCACCGATCGGTCTGGGGCGCTTTCGAATCAAGAGTTGGACCCAGAACGGGTTGCCCGATGGCTCGTCCCTGGGGCGCAGGTGGTTGTTCAGCCGGTGCCAAACGGCACAGGAGGCGCCTTGAAGGCAGCGGCTCCGCTGCTGGCCCACTCCGACGCGGAGCTGTTGGGCGTCGCCTTTGGCGATGAGCCCTTCTTAGAGCCGGAGATTTACTTAGAGACGCTCATTGCTCATCTGCTTCACGGGGCGGACGGGACGCTTTGTGGCAAGCGCCCCGAAGCGGTCGCCGCCAAGGGTGGGCTGTTCTTCGACGCGGCCGGGCGCTTTGTCGGAACCAAAGAGTGGTACGACATGACCCCCCAGGAACAACGGGAGATGGAGGTAAAGCTCCAGCGCGGGGAGGCGATCACCAACACGGGCATCTCGCTCTTCCGCCGGGAGGCGGCCCTTGAGCGGTTGGATCGGCTTTGGCTCCACAAAGGAGGGACGGAGTACCACCACGTGGACCTTTTCCGCCTCCTCTATGAAGACGGACTGAGGACCCACGCACACGTTTACGAGCGGGAGATTCCTTCTGGGGTCAATCGCTGGAGGAACGTGGTTCTTGGCGAGGCTGAGGCCTATCGGCGGACGGCGGAACGGCTCCAGGAGGCCGGAGGATGGGTTCATCCTGCTGCGTCGGTGCTCTGGTGGCCTCCTCGCTTCGGCGAGGAGACATCGCCGGTTGCCGCGGGCGTTCGGCTTCGGGGACGGGTGGTGCTGGGGCAGAGCGCCCGGGTGGAGGCCTTCTCCCTGGTGGAGGACTCGCAACTGCTGGGGCGAACCCGAATTGGGGGACGGGCTGCCGTTCGGGGCTCTTGGCTCTTGGATGTGCGGGTCGAGTCTTACGACGACGGGGCTCCGATCGGCGGACCGGGCGACGAGCTGATCGCGACGACGGAGGTGGTGGACTCCGAGCTTTGGGAGACACTGGTCGGCGGCGGCGCGCGATTGGTGCGCGTTCGGGGGGAGCGGGCGGTTGTTCCGCCGGGGCTGGAGGTCCGCGATCGGCGGCTTGGAATGCGCCGGGATCCGACGCTCGGGCTTCGGCGCTGGCCTCCGGCGCTCTGGGAGGTCGCCTCGTCGGACTACCTGCCGGGCGCGTTCACCTTCGGAGAGAAGCGGGGCACCGACGAGTGGGATCGGCTTTTGAATCACATCCGGCGAATGGCGTTCGAGGAGCTGGGTCCCCGTGCCTACTTCGCACCGGAGGACCGGCGGCGGTGGGAGTGGGCGACCGAGGCAATCCTTGGGGAAGCCGTCTTCTCCCTGGACGCGTGGACGCCGGAGGAGTTGTGGGGCTTGTTGTTGGAGGTGCTTGAGCTGATCCGGGGGGAGGGATGGGACCCGTACCGGCGGGAGAAGCGCCTTGCCCGACGCTGGGCCTTTCGACTCCTGGAGCAACACGCCCCAGCGCCAGAGGACTGGGAGAGCTGGGTTCGGCTGTTGCTTTATGGCAATCTGATCGACTTTACCAGCCGGCGAATGTTGGACTCCGCGGATGTGGCACTCCTTGGTGAGTTGGACCGGGAGGAGCTGGAACGGGCGCTCGAGTCCTCCCTAGCGATCGACTCGACGCCGCACCTTTGGGAGCGGCTTTCTGGTCCGCCCCTGGAGATTCTTTGGCTGACCGATAACGATGGCGAAGCGGTCCTGGACTTTGCCTTTCTCGAGCTGCTGGTTCAACGGGGCCATTCGGTGACCGTCGCCGCGCGTGGGGGGCCGGCTTTTAACGACGCGACGGAGACTGACCTTCGGGCGGTGCTGGAGCATCCCCGCTTTGTGACTCTGCGCGAGGCGATGGCCTGCGGGACGTTCCGAGTTCTCAGCTCCGGTTCTCGGACGGTAGGAACCAATCTGTATCACGCCACTCCGGCGTTCTGGAACGCCCTTCGGGGGGCCGACCTCGTGGTTGCCAAGGGCCAAGGAAACTGGTACACCACTCGGCGACTCTGCCAAGAGGTTGTCTATCTGCTGGTCTCCAAGGGGTTGACGGCGGAGCGTACCACGGGGGTGGTTGCGCAGGAGCGTCCGCCTCTAGATGGGATGATTTGCGCCCTGGTTCCCCGTGACTCCTCTTGGAACGGCACGCTTCGCGAGCTGTCGGTTGAGTAGTTCGGCCGGTAGACGGAAGGACAAACCTAAAATCGGATCGGCACCGGAGGGGGTCCCGTGAAGATCTTTGTGACGCCCGATGTAGACCGCGTTACGGCACAGTACTTGTTGCGTCGCTGGCCGCAGTTGCGCGTTTTGGGGCTGGCCACCGGTCGCACACCAGAGGGACTCTACGGTTGGCTGGTTCAGTATTTTTACGAAGGGCGGCTTTCCTTCGCTGACAAGCGAACGTTCAACCTGGACGAGTATTACGCGCTTCCTCCAAACCATCCGGGGAGTTATCGGGCGACGATGGTGCGGCTGCTGATGCAGTATGTCGACCTGCCGCCGGACCGCTTCCACGTGCCGCCGGGGCTGACCGAGGACGTGGAGGCCGCCTGTCGGAATTATGAGGCCCAGATTCGGGCCGCCGGCGGGGTGGACCTTTGGATTTTAGGCATCGGTCAGGACGGGCACATCGCCTTTAACGAGCCGGGCTCGCCACCCGACTCAAGAACGCGACTGATCCGGCTGGAGGAGAGCACTCGACGGGCCAACGCCGACTTTTTCGGCGGCGATCCGCAGCAAGTGCCGACTCACGCGATCACCGTTGGAATCGGGACGATCCTGGAGGCGCGCGAGCTGATCCTTCTGGCCAAGGGAAGCGCCAAGGCGGAGATCCTTGAGGCGGCGGTTTGTGGTCCTGAGACGGCGCAGGTTCCAGCCTCTTTTCTCCGGAGGCATCCTCGTTGCCGATTGATCTTGGATCCCGAGGCGGCCGGACGACTCCTCCGGCGCCTTGAGAACGGAGCGGTCAACGGCCATCCGCTCCAAAAGGTGCACGACGGCGCTGAGATCGGTTAGCCCTCAATCCGAACTGGCTCTGGACCGGAAAGGTCGAAAGCGTCGCCCTCAAAAGCCGCTTCGATCCGCAGCCTGGAGTCCGGATACATAAAGGCGCAGTACTCTCGCGCCTGCTCCTGAAGCTCGATGATCGTCTGGTCCGAGTAGGTAGGATCGTGGTGCCCCACTAACAGCAGCTTGACGTTGGCACGGGCGGCAAAGTCCACTCCTACTAGCGCGGAGCTGTGCCCCCAGTCCTCTTTGATGAACGCTTCTAAAAGTGTGTACTGACCGTCAAAGTAGAGCAGATCGGCGTTCGAGAAGAACCGAAGGTAGCGCTCGTACTCCTTTTCGCTGGGATTCTTATACTCCGCGTCGCTGGCGAAAACAAACACCCGATCCCGCCACTCAAAACGGTAGCCGTACGCATCGCCGGGATGGTTCAAAAGGGTCGTTGTGATCGTGAACTCGCCCAACTGGAGCTTGTCCCCTAACTCCAGGTGGTGGAACACCTTCTTGCAGGCCATCACGTGAAAGGGCACCGGAAAGTACTCGCGCACCTGCAGGCCGACCATCCGCTCTTCTAGTCGCTCATGAAGGCCGTAAAAGTGAATCTCCGTCGGAAGGTAGGCCGGAACGAAGAAGGGAAATCCGTTTGTGTGGTCGTGATGGTGGTGAGTGAAGAGAAGGTGCAACGGTTGGGGGCTTTGAGCAAACCCCTCTTGGAGCAGTTTCTGCCCCAACAACCGGAGGCCGGAACCCGCGTCAATGATAATTCGTGTCTCGTCGTCCCAGACCTCCGCGCAGGTGGTGTTCCCCCCGACAACGGCGCGATCCTCACGGGGGAGGCTCGCAATGAAGGCCTCTACCTTCTCCGGCGTCGAGAGGTCTACCCCGTGCGCTCGACGCAAGACGCGCCGAAGCTTGTTCAGATAATCCTCGGTTGTCAGCGGCGTCGGAATAGAACCTCGGACGCCCCAAAACTTCACTTTCACGGATTTGCCGCCCTGTGATCTCGGCTCATTCCTAAGCGCTTGCGCCCGCTCAATTCTTTTCTAGCTTATCGCACCGATTTTTTAAGTGCAACGGAATTTCCCGAACGTCGGTTTCGGAGAGACCTCTGCGGTTCTTTCGGCCTCAGCTTCCGCTTGGAAGCGAGCGAAACCCAGAAGGCGACGCGTGAAAGAGGGCGTCTTTCTGGCATCCGCTCGATCCCATCGCTGCTATTATTTTTATGGAATTACTTTTGATAAGCAACCACAATTCTCAGTAGCTCTTGAAGCTTGAAAACAACACTTTTGACTGAAAGGAGGCGGAGTATGCTGAATCCGGTGAGACGTGTTGTCGTTGCTGCGGAGCCCCAGGGCGAGCTGGCCGCCTTGAAACGACTCATCGGCCGACTCTTTGAGCTGAGGGCCGATGCCTTAGCCATCACAGGAAACCTGCTTAGCTCAAAGGCCGGAGGAGAGGAGTTCGCTCAGTTCTTTGAAACGCTGGCCGAAAGTTCGGTTCCGACCTATTTTGTTCCAGGCCCCGAGGACGTTCCAATGAGCGCCTATCTGCGCGAGGCTGCTAACATCGAAACGGTCGCCCCTCATCTTCACGGCGTCCACGGGACGTTTGCCATCGCTCCGGGGTTTGTCGTCTTCGCTGGGTTTGGCGGCGAGGTCACCGACGACCCGGAGGCCCTCCGCAAAGAGGACGGACGGCTCTTTTATCCCGCTTGGGAGGTCGAGTATCGATTTAAGTTCCTCCGAGAATTGAAGGACTATCCGAAGGTGTTCCTCTTTCACTCGGCACCGGAGCACAAGGGCCTCGGAGAGCAGGGAAGCGCCGTCCTCGCCGAGTTGATCAAGACCCATCAGCCCCGCCTCGTGCTGATCGGTGGCAAGGCGCCTCGAGAGGAGGTGCTAGGCACCGCGCGTGTGGTCGGGCCGGGAAGCCTTGCCGAAGGGCACTTTGCCGTGGTCTCCCTCCGTGGGAACCAGGTGGAGCACCACCAGCTGGATTAGACCCTTCCTCGAAGGCCAGTGAGCGGAGCGGGAAGGGCTTGCGCGCCGATTCTGGGGCGCAAGCCCTTCGTTGCGCCTCAAGGACGAGGAGACCCTCCCCCAACTTCATACTCTTAAGTCATTTATTTGGGGTGAAGGGTGTGGTAAGCGTTCTGGTCTGGGAAGGAGGCGGCAAATGCCCTCTCGGTTTGGACGTCGGATGCTGATCGCTTTAGGGATACTGTTGCTGGTTGTGGGCGTTCTCGGCGGATTGGGGCGGGTTGGGTGGCTTCCGGTGGGGGTCTGGACGGGCCGGATTGCGGCACATCATGGGGCGCTGATGGTCTCCGGATTCCTGGGGGCGCTGATCGGCTTAGAACGGGCCGTAGCTTGGGGACGGCGGTGGGGTTATCTAGCTCCGATCTTGGCATTGGTTGGATCGGCGCTTCTGATCGGCGGGGCGCCCAGACAGTGGTCGGCAGGGGTGTTTCTCCTTTCCTCCGCGTTGCTAGGGGGGCTATACGCGCGGCTCTACCGGAGGCGACCGAGCCTGGAGATGCGGGTGATGGGGGCTGGGGCTCTCTGTCTGTTGGTTGCTCACGGGCTCTGGATGCTGGGCTTCCCTTATGGGCAGTTGGTCCCGTGGTGGATGGGATTTCTTGTGTTGACAATCGCCGGGGAGCGGCTGGAGCTGTCCCGACTTCTGCGGCTGACTCGAGGGGCGGTGGTAGCCTTCACTCTGATTCTGCTGCTCGCCGTTGCGGGCTACTTCCTGAGCGTTTGGAACTACGGGTTGGGCATTCGAGTGGAGGGGGCCGCCTACCTGTTGCTGAGCTTTTGGCTCCTGCGCTACGACATGGCCCGCCGATCGGTTCGCCAACCGGGGCTGTCTCGTTATACGGCGTTAGCTCTGCTGGTCGGGTACGGGTGGCTGGGTGTGGCCGGACTGATTCGGCTATTGTGGGCTGGATGGCCGGGACAGATGGCACAGGATGCCGCGCTCCACGCGTTCTTTTTGGGGTTTGTCTTCTCGATGATCTTTGCGCACGCGCCGATCATCTTTCCGTCCATTCTGGGAGTTTCGGTGGCGTTTGGACGGTTCTTTTACGTTCCGCTGGTGCTGCTGGAGCTGACCGTTGCGCTTCGGGTGGTCGGGGACCTCGTGGTGGGATTCTCTGGGCAGCGGTGGGGGGCGCTGCTGAACGCCCTAACGCTGGCGTTGTTCCTGGAAACGATGGCCGGTTCGGTCATTCGGGGGCGTCGGGGGACGGAGGCCGTTCGGGAACCGGTCCGTTGAACCGGCTCATGGCGACTTCGATTCCCTCTTTCAGGGCTGTTTGCACTGCATCCGCTGTCCAGTCCAGCAGACGGGAGACGATTGGAATCTCGGTCGGGGAGAATTCGCCGAGGACGTAGGCGATCACTTCGCGCTTGTTAGGGGGCTGGCCGATACCCATTCGGAAGCGAGGAAAGGCCTCGGTTCTCAGGGCAGCGGTGATCGAAGCCAGGCCGTTGTGTCCGCCGTCGCTTCCCTTTTTGCGGATGCGAAGTGTTCCCAGCGGAAGTTGGAAGTCGTCCACCAGGACCCAGAGCTGATCGGGGGGCAGTGAGAACCGGTCTGCGATCTGGAGGACCGCCTCACCGCTTCGGTTCATGTAGGTGAGCGGTTTGGCCAGCAGCACCGGACGGCCTTCGATCTGGCATCGGTACAGGAGAGACCGACAGGCGGCTTCGGGGGTAGCCCTTGGCGCCCAGCGGGAAAGAAGCCGGTCTACGACCCGAAAGCCGAGGTTGTGTCGGGTTTCGGCGTACCGGGGCCCCGGGTTTCCCAGTCCGATCAGCGCGACCTCCACTCCCATCGTTCCGGCTCCGCAAAGAATTCAATCGCGAACGGTTCCTCGATGGCTAGATGGCCGCCAAGCGTCAGGGCGATCTCTCCGTCCATGAGGACCTGGCACCGTCGGAGGGTGGGAAAGTTGGCCCGCAGCGTCTGGGAGAGGCCTTGAAGGAAGTACAGCTCGGCGTCTAGGCCCACAAGCGCAGAGCGGACCTGACTGGAGAGGTCCAAGACGGCCGTCTGAGGGTTCGGAAGAAAAGCGGCCAGGAGCCGAACTCCTTCCCTGTCCGGGGCTCGTCGTCTCCAGGCGTCCAGCCAGACGTCAACCACCGCGCGGACACGGAGCGCTTCGGAGTTCGGGACGGCAAGGGAACGTTCCTCCTGAACCCATCCGTCCTGTGTCGGCTCGAAGAGGATCAGAATGAGGCGACGCTCCCGCACTGTCGGGGCGCTCAACTGCCGGTACTTGGCCCAAGCGGTGGATGACTCCGACGGGCCATCCGGCGGAACTGCTGAACTCCCCTTTGAGGGGGACGGGGAACGCAGCAGCGAGAGCATCAGCCCACCGACCAAGGCGAGTCCCACCGCTGCGCCGATCAGATAAGGAAGAAGCGCTCTCCAACGCGCGCTGCGTTCGTTCATCGGCCCTCCCCTGAGGGGAGATAACGGGCGAGCGCCGCCCACAAGGCCTCCGCCGCTCGCTGTACGGTCCGGGAATCGCTCCAGTACTGGGCCTCCTGAGCGTTGCTCAGGTAGCCCAGCTCGACGTGAACCGCCGGAACGGGGCTTCTGTGAAGGAGCGCGACCGGGAGGCGAAGCACTTTTCCGACAAACCCCGCCTCGCTCAACGACTGAGCGATCAGCTCGGCCAGCCGTTGTGACTCAAGGAAGGGGTCCCTCCCCCCGGTGGCCTCGATCCCAGCAGGAGGAACGATCTGGCGTCCTCCTCGTGGCGGAAGGGTTGGGACCACCACCCGATAGCCGGATTCGGACGGGCTGGGGGAACGGTTGAAGTGCAATGAGAGGAGGACCGTCCCGTTGCTGCGTTCGATAGCTTCCAGTCGCTCTTGGAGGGTGCGCTCTTGGTCCCCGTTTCGCGTCAAGACGCAGCGAACACCCATCGCTGTTCCGATCGAAGCGATCTGTCGGGCCAGAGCGAGCGTCAACTCCTTTTCGATCAGCCCGTTTCCCTGGACGCCGGGGTCTCCGCCGCCGTGTCCGGGATCGAGGACGGGCCGCAAGTTCACCCAGCGGGCCGGAGCCGGTGGAATCGACCGGAACGGCAGCTCTAAGCGAGGAGGAATCGGCAAGGGTTCCGCCTCCTCAGGGAGCTGGACAAGCGGCGGTACCGCTTGGGTCCAATCGAGGAGCAGTCGATCGTTGGCAACCTCATAGGTGGCCGAAAAGCCCATCAGTTGAGGGAGCAGTTCGCTGAGGAGCTGGATTGGAAACCAAACTTCCCCCTCGCGGACCAAGGGAGGGGCGGCCAACTCGACGGTTCCGCCGCCGAGCAGCTCGGCGCTCCGAGAGCCGATCCGCATCCGCAGCGTCGCTTCCGTCTGGGGACCAAGAACGCGCAACGAGACGCTCCCTGTGGGGGCTGTGTAGCGGTACTGAGCCCGGAACGGCGTCCGTTGACCATCCAGAAGCGCCCGGAGCGCCGTTGCCGAGCAGTAGGTTACCCCTCCGATCGCCCGTGTCTCCAAGGGGAGAAGGGCGGCTCCCTCTGGGCCGACGACCTCCACGCTTTGGGCGCTCAGGAGCGTTCCCAAGAGAAAAAGAATCTCGACGGCCCACAGGGAAGACCGTCGAGAGGTCTGTTGCTCGCTCTTTGCTCGATTCATAGTCGGTTACGTATCGTTGCTTGAAGGCGGTTAGCCTTCCTCTTCTTTCTGTCGTTCGCCGACCCGTTCGGGCTCCCGTTCCTCCTCTTCCTCTTCGCCTTCAGCGGTCGGCTCCTCGACGACGCGCGGCGCCGCCACCGCGGCGACGACCGCTTCAGGATCGTTGAGGATTGTCGTTCCCTCTGGAACGGGGATCTCTCCGACGTGAAGGGAATCGCCGATGTCTAGGCCGGAGACGTCCACCTCGATCGCCTCAGGGATGTTCGAGACGATCGTGCGGATCTCTAGGTTGCGGAGAAGGTGTTCCAGAATTCCGCCCCGCTGCACCCCGATCGGTTCTCCGACCAGGTGCACGGCGACCTCCATGGTGATCTCTTCGTCGGCGCGCACCCGCTGGAAGTCCACATGGAGTAGCTCGTAGCGCACCGGTCCGCGCTGAATCTCCTT
This sequence comes from Candidatus Poribacteria bacterium, assembly GCA_026004875.1. Taxonomy (GTDB): domain Bacteria; phylum Poribacteria; class WGA-4E; genus BPJZ01. The sequence goes on from BPJZ01000015.1 coordinate 50,331, forward strand.
GACGACGGCGAGCGTCTGTTCTTCTCCCTCCACGTTGAGGTTGACCAAGGCGTGTTCGATGTCTTCGCGGGTCAGGGCGGTCCAGAATCGGCGGCGGTCCAGCTGGAGGGGCACGTTGGGGCCACCACCTCCGTAGAGATTTCCAGGGAGCCACCCTTCCCGTCGCAGGGCGCGGGCTGCGCCCTTTCCTCGTCCACTTCGCTTCTTCGCTTCCAGGTGTACTTGATGCATGGTTTTCTCGCCCTATCACGCTGCGCCCCGCTGGGGCCTAACGGATTTGGAGAGCCGGTCGTTGGGTTGACGCCGGACGACGCACAAAAAAATGGCTGGCCGGGTAGGATTCGAACCTACGAATGGCGGATCCAAAGTCCGCTGCCTTACCACTTGGCTACCGGCCAACACTGGAGCTGTCGTCCTGAGCCAGGGAGACGCCGCACTCGGCAAACTGAGTCAGGAGAACCACTGAAAACCGTCCCTGGAGCGCTTGGGCCGCTCGTTGGGCCTCCGTTCCGCTCCGAAAGACGCCGTAGACCGCCGACCCGGAGCCGGTCAGGTGCGCCACCGCCCCGCGGGCGATCAGCTCGTCTCGGAGCGCCTCTAGTTGAGGGAACCACTCAAAGACGACCGTTTCGAAGCGGTTCCGGATCGTCTCGCTCCAGCGTTTTGAAGGTCTCCCTGAAGCCCAGAGACGCACCCATTCCTTCCAAATCTTATCATTGAGCCGCCGGAAGGTCAATCCAAGCCGTTCGGTGCCCAGCGCTTCCAAACCGAGCGCGGTGTACGCCTTCTTGGTGGAGATCTCAAATCCAGGGAAGACGATCACCACCGGCAGCCGCCCGTAGGAGGGGAGGCGAACCAGGTCGGCCCCGATCCCAAAGGCCCATTGGGTTCCGCCGGCGATCTGAAACGGGACGTCCGCCCCAACGCTCGCCCCGATTCGCTCCAACACCGCCTGAGGGTAGTGAGTTTGGCAGATTCGGTTGAGAGCGACCAGGATCGCCGCCGCGTCAGCGCTGCCCCCGCCCAACCCTGCGCCCATCGGAATGCGCTTCTCCAGGAGGACCTGCAGGCCGATTCGGCATCCAGAGAAGCGAAAGAAGGCCTCCGCCGCCCGGACGATCAAGTTCGACTCGTCGCGGGGGACGCGCGGATCATCGCAGTAAATCGTGATGCCAGAGTCGGTCGTCTCGACGGTCAGCCGATCGGCCAGCTCCACCGACTGCAGGAGCGTCTCGACAGCGTGATAGCCGTTGGGTAGCCGGCCGAGGACCTCCAGGTGGAGATTGATCTTTGCCCGCGCCAAGAGGGTGAGCCGTTGTCCGGAGCCTTCCTCAAGCGGGGACGGCTCTCCGTTCATAGATCAGATTCCTAGCTCGCGTTCGTAGCGCCGGAGCGTCGCAAGCTCCTGGGGAAGGTGCTCGGAGTAGGGCACCTCCCAGCGGATCCACTCTCCGCTGAGGTAGCCGTCGTAATCCAAGGAAGCCAGGAGCTCCAGAAGACGCCGATGGTCGATCATTCCAGTTCCGATTGGGGTCAATTTTCCGGTGTTCGGGTCCACGTCGTGAACGTGGAGATGGCGGATCCAGGGCCGGAGGACCTGAAAGGACTCTTCCAGCGTTGCAAACTTCCGCCGCACCGGGTGGAGAACGTCCCAGTTGACCCCGACGTTGGGATGGTCTACTGCTTCCATGACCGCGGCGACATCGCGGGGATGGCACCAGTCGTCGTGGGTCTCCATGCAGAGGGTGACGCCGTGCTCAGCGGCGAAGGGGGCGAGCTCGGCCAACGCATCGGCGACCAGTTGGATGGCTTGGCTCCGAGAGAGACTTTCTCCGATCTTTCCGCCAAAGACGCGAAGCCGCGGAGAGCCGATATCGGCGGCCAGTTCAAGATAACGTCGCGTCTGCTCGAGATTCTCCGTCCGCGTGGCCGGGTCGGCGTACCGACAGGAGACGGCCAGACAGCAGAGCGAGACGCCGGAGGCTTCAACCTGATCGCGAATCGCTCGACGCTGCTCTGGAGTGGTCTCCAACTCGATTCCGTGGCGGTGGCCGCTTGCGGCGCGCGGCTCGATTCCGTCGTATCCCAGCCGCCGCGCCAGGTCGAGCACCTCCTTGAGGCTTAGGTCGGGCGTTGAAAAGGTCATGAACGCGTAACGCATCCTCTGTCTCCTCTACTCCTCGATCTCCACCGCTGTTCCGCGCTCGGCCGAGGCGTAGACCGCGTCGGTGATCTGCTGGATGATCAGAGCCTTCTCCAGGGAGGTCATCGGTTCGCGACCGGTCCGGATTGCGCGGGCGAAGTCCGGCAGCGGTCCGCTGTGAACGGAGCGGGTCTCCGTGCCTTCCCAGAGGACTTGGGTTTGCGCCCCCTCCTCCTCGTCCCCGGCGGTGTAAAGGATGCGATTTTCTCGTCGGGCGGTCATGAACAGCTGCAGCGACCCCTGAGAGCCGAAGATGCCCCAGGCTTCGTCCCGTTCCGCTGGTGTGTACTCGCTTCGCTCCAGACTGAGGACGGTTCCCCCTTCGCACCGCACCAGCGCGATGTAGTGCGTCTCTGCGTCCGAGCCCGGGGCGATATGAGACTCGAAGACGGGCGGGCAGCGCCAGGTTTGGGCGAAGACCGTCCGAGGACGCAGCTTCCAGCCGGTGATCCCCAAAAGGTAGTCCAGATCGTAGCATCCCCAGTTGACCAGGTATCCGCCGCCGTTGAGCGCCTTTTTCAAGCGCCATTCGGGGCGAGGCTGCTCCGGCTTAGGGCCGGCGGGTTGAAGGTTCCGGTGTCGGACGACGCGCAGCTCCCCGAGTGCTCCGGTCGCGAGGAACTCCGTCGCCCGGCGGGCCCCCTCGGTGAAGCGGTAGCGGGAGGAGCAGCAGGCCGCAACCAGCTCCCCTTTGGCGGCGATCATCCGGCGCACCTCCTGAGCGTTCATGGCGACCGGTTTTTCGGTCAGCACGTGCTTCCCGGCCGAGAAGGCCTTTAGAGCCATCTCGGTGCGCCCTCGCGTTGGGAAGGCCAGGACCACCGCCTCCACCTCTTCGTCGTGCAGGAGCTCGTCGCCGGAAGCGTAGACTCGCCGGGGGCGAAATTGATCCCGTGCCGCCTCGCGGTTAGCCTCGATCAGGTCTGCGGCAGCGATCAACTCCACCTCCGGCGACTCAACCGCCGTGGCTAGGTGATGCCGCCCGATGACCCCACATCCGATCACTCCAACGCGAACCGGTTCCATCGTGCTTGGCCTTTCGTTCCTCTTCGTTAGGACTCATTCGACTTCGGAGATGCGGACCGCGCGACCGCTTCGAGCCGATTCGTAGGCCGCCGTTGCGATGGCGATCGCCTTCCGGCCGGCGATCCCATCGCTGATCGGCTGTCGTCCCGTCCGGACACAATCGAGGAAGTGCCGGATCTCTTCAGCGAACGGGTCGTGCGGAACGATCTCGATTTGTTCCGTTTCGTCCCGGTCGCTCCGGCGAAGCCGGAGTCCGTCGTAGTTGTGGAGCGATCCCTTGGTGCCCTCGATCCAGAAGCGTTTGTGCCAGGGTGGATCGTAGGACATCCAGTTGATCACAAAGTTCGCGATCGCCCCCGAGCGGAAGCGCAACGTCGCTGCCGCTGCGATCTCCCCCCTCCATGCGGCTGGGCTCGTGCAGCGTCCAGGCGAAGACGGAGTCCACCTCGCCCAGCCACCAGCGGAGCAGGTCCAGGCGGTGGCATCCGGCAGAAGCCAACGCTCCGCCGCCAAGCAGCTCGGCGCTCCGAATCCAACTGTCCGGCGGAAGGAGCAGGTTCTGATTGTGGTCCACTCGAACCAGCATCGGACGGCCGATGGCGCCGGCGTCCAGGAGCTCTTTGGCCCGTTGGTGATCCGCCTCAAACCGCTCGACGAAGGCCACCATTAACAGAACGCCGCTTCGCTGGACTGCGTTCAGAATTCGGTCGGCCTCCTCGAGCGTGCGAGCGAGGGGCTTTTCGATCAGAATGTGCTTCCCCGCCTGAGCCGCGGCGATCGCTGCCTCCGCGTGCAGATGGTGGGGCAGACAGAGGTCCACCGCCTCGATCTCTGGATGATCAAACACCTCGTCCCAGTCGGTGGTAAAGGCTTCAGCGTCCAGCTCCTCGGCCCGAAGCCGCGCCCGGTCCGGGTCCAAGTCGCAGCAAAGCACAACCTTTGCCCACTCGGGGCCTAGCGCCCGTAGGCCTCGTGCGTGCGCCCGCGAGATGCCCCCGCAGCCGACCAGCCCGATGCGAACCGGGCCGCTCCCGCTCTCGCTAGACACGATCGGTTCCTCCTCCGGTGGTAGTCCTTCCGGACCAGCATCCCAGGTTGAAAGGATTGTCGGGCCTCTGGGGCCCCAACGCAAGGGTACGGACTGGCCTTGGAGATCAAGACGGAGCGCGCCCGCGGAGAGAACCGGCCGCAGAGCCGGGCCGTTTGAATTCTCGAAAATCGCCGGGACATAATTAATAACGGAGGTACGCCGTTCCCCCCGGGATGCTCGCCGAGAGGAACGCCGCGCTACCGCTCGGGAAGCGCCGTGGTTAGGTCTTCTCCACGCCGCAGTGGTCGAGAGGTCGAATCCATCGTCTTAGATGAGGCTGGGGTACCATGCCCGCGAAAGAACGCAAGACGCTCCGCGACGTGACCATCCGCTTTGCGGGCGACTCAGGGGCCGGAATGCAGGTGGCCGGTGACCAGTTCGCCCACACCTCCGCGCTGGCTGGCAGCGATATCAGCACGCTGCCGGACTTCCCGGCAGAGATCCGCGCCCCCGCAGGGACGCCCGAAGGGATCAGCAGCTTCCAGATTCACTTTGCCAGCGTGGACATCCACACACCCGGCGACGCCGTAGACGTGCTGGTGGCGATGAATCCGGCGGCCTTGAAGGTCAACCTACCCCTGGTGAAGCCCAACGGGATCATCATTGTGGACTCCAGCGCCTTTACGCCGCGCAACCTCCGGTTGGCCGGGTACACGACCAACCCCTTGGAGGATGGCTCCCTGGACGGCTTCCAGGTGTACGAAGTGGACCTATCCGGTCTGACCAAAGAGGCGCTCAAGGAGTTCAAGGAGCTGTCCCCCCGCGAAGTAGAGCGGGCGAAGAATATGTTCGCCCTGGGGATGGTCTTCTGGCTGTTCCACCGGCCCTTGGAGCCGACCATCGAATGGATCCGCCAGTACTTCAGTCGTCCTGGGCGAGAGAAGTACATCGAGCCGAACATCGCTGCTTTGAAGGGGGGCTACGCCCACGCCGAGGCCACCGAGCTGTTCCACGCCCAGTACGAAGTGAAGCCGGCCAAACTACCGCCGGGGAAGTACCGGAACCTTCACGGGAACACCGGTTTGGTGTTAGGATTTGTGACCGCTTCGCGGAAGTCGGGGTTGCCGCTGGTCTATGCCGGCTACCCGATCACGCCGGCCAGCCCGATCCTTCACGAGCTGGCTCGGCTCGCCAAGTTTGGCGTCAAGACCTTTCAGGCGGAGGACGAGATCGCGGCCATGTGCGCAGCGATCGGAGCGGCTTACGGCGGGGGCACTGGCCGTGACCGCCTCTTCTGGCCCAGGGATCGCCCTCAAGCAGGAGGCGATCGGTCTAGCCGTGATGGTCGAGCTACCAGTAGTGATCTGCGACATCCAGCGGTCTGGTCCCAGCACCGGGATGCCGACCAAAACCGAGCAGACCGATCTCTTTCAGGCGATGGTTGGGCGGCACGGCGAAAGCCCGGTACCGGTCTTGGCTGCCTCACGGCCGGCGGACTGCTTTGAAGTCGCCTATGAGGCGTGCCGGATCGCCGTGAAATACATGACTCCCGTGATGCTCCTCTCGGACGGGTATATCGGCAACGGCGCAGAGCCGTGGCGCATTCCGGACCTGGACGAGCTGCCGCCGATCGAGGTGAAGTTTGCCGACGATCCGGAGACTTTTGCGCCGTATGCGCGCGATCCGGAAACGCTGGCCCGTCCCTGGGCCGTTCCCGGCACTCCTGGATTGGAGCATCGGGTCGGCGGCCTGGAGAAGGAAGACGTAACGGGCAATATCAGCTACGATCCGGTGAATCACGAGAAGATGGTCGAGTACCGCCGCCGAAAGGTGGAGGGGATCGCCCGCGAGATCCCGCCGACTCAGGTCTTTGGCGAGCCGGAAGGTGAGCTGCTGGTGATCGGATGGGGGAGCACCTACGGGGCGATCCGAACCGCCGTGGAGGATTGCCAGGCGGACGGGCTTTCGGTCTCTTGGGTGCACCTCCGTTGGCTGAACCCGTTTCCTTCGGACCTGGGGGAGATCATTCGGCGCTTCCGGAAGGTGTTGATTCCCGAACTGAACAGCGGACAGCTGGCCACCTTCATCCGGGCGAAGTATTTGGTGGACGCGATCCCGTTCAGCAAGGTTCAGGGGTTGCCCTTCTGGACCCACGAGATCGAAGGGAAGATTCGCGAACTGATCGGCTGAGGCCGGAGAGGAAGCTACGATGGCACAGCAGGCAACGCCCAAAGCGGTTCCCACCTACACCCGCGAGGACTTTCAGTCGGACCAGCTGGTGCGCTGGTGTCCCGGGTGCGGCGACTACGCGATCTTGGCGCAGGTGCAGCGCACGCTGCCGGAGATGGGGGTGCGCCGGGAGAACGTTGTCTTTGTCTCAGGGATCGGCTGCTCCAGTCGCTTTCCCTATTACATGAACACCTACGGCTTTCACGGGATTCACGGGCGGGCGCCCGCGATTGCGACCGGCCTGAAGCTGGCTCGTCCGGAGCTGGATGTCTGGGTGATCACCGGGGACGGCGACGGTCTGAGCATCGGGACCAACCACACGCTTCAGATCTGCCGGCGAAACGTCAACGTGACGCTGTTGCTGTTCAACAACCAGATCTACGGGCTGACGAAGGGCCAGTATTCGCCCACCTCGCCGCACGGACAGCGGACCTACTCTTCGCCCTACGGGAATCTGGACTGGCCCTTCAATCCGATCCGGGTGGCGCTGGGGGCCAACGCGGCCTTCATCGCTCGGACGATCGATCGGGATCAGAAGCATCTGGCCGAAGTCCTTCTCCGCGCCCACGAGCACCGGGGCACCTCCTTTGTGGAGATCTATCAGAACTGCATCGTCTTCAACGACGGGGCCTTTGAGGACTTGGTAGACAAGGCCACGCGGGACGATCACGTGCTTTATCTGGAACACGGCAAACCGATGGTCTTCGGCAAAAACCGGGACAAGGGGATTCGACTGGACGGGCTTCAGCCGCAGGTAGTCTCGCTGAGCGACGGGAGATGGAGCGTCTCCGACCTGCTGGTTCACGACGAGAAGGAACCGTCCGGTGCTCTGGCGGAGATTTTGGCCTCCTTCCAAGAACGGCCCGGATTTCCGCGTCCGGTGGGGGTCTTCCGCGACATCGAGCGGCCGATCTATGAAGAGGAGATCCACCGGCTCGTCGAGCAGGCCTCGGCCTCCACAACCGACCAAGACCTGATGGAGCTGCTCGAGGGCGGCGAGACCTGGATCGTCAAGGAGGAAGAAGAACCCGCCCCCGTTCAGGCGTAAGACGGGCGCCTCTTGAGTGTGAGGTCCTCCCAAACGCAGGGGGAATCCCCGCACCGCGTGGCAAGCGAATTAGGTCTTCTGGGGTCGCTCCTTGGCCGCCGGGAAGAGCACGTTGTTGAGGATCAACCGGTAGCCCGGCGAGTTCTTAAAGAGCTCTAGCTGGGTCGGTAGCTCCCCGACATTGTGTCGGTAGTCCTCCGGGTCGTGGCCGGCAAGGAACGTGAAGGTTCCGCGGCCCAGCTTTCCGTGAATGTACTTGACGTAAGGCGTCCCTCGAATCTCTCCCAGGATGACCACGTTCTTTTTGATCAGCGAGCGGCGGAAGCTGGTCGTCTGGCCTAAGAACCCTCGAACGCGAGCCACGTGGCACTGAGTGAGCATCGTCGGGATCGGGTCGTACTTAGCCGAAAACTGGAACAGCTCAAAGTCCTCTGAGCCGTCGTCGGTCAACGCCGGTTGCGGGTTATCGATGTTTGAAAACTCGTAGACCATGGGGTCGGGGATCAGGGTGAAGTTCTCAAAGGCAAAGGTCAGCGAGAAGTCCAGCTTCTGGGCATAGTTTGGGTCTATAGGTGTGCCGTCCAGCTCCGGCGCGACAATGTCCACCCGCCCTCCTTGGGTTGCCAGCGCGATGTCGATCGTCTCCGGCGCGGAGCACATCGCAAAGAGAAACCCTCCGTTCTCAACGTACTCCCGAATCTTGAGCGCTACAGCCCCTTTCAGGTCGGCAACGCGTTGGAATCCCAGCTGTCGGGCCTCCTCCCGGAAGGCTCGCACCCGCTGCTGATACCAAGCCGTTCCGGCGTAGCTGCCGTAGAACTTGCCGAACTGGCCGGTGAAGTCCTCATGGTGGAGGTGCAGCCAGTCGTACTCCTGCCGTTGCAGATCGCCCCGGAGGACCTCCTCGTCCCAGAGAATATCGTAGGGAATCTCGGCGTAGTCCAGCGCCAGCTTCACCGCATCGTCCCACTGGTCGCGGAAGATCGTATCGTCGGGAGGGGCGTAAACGGCGATCTTGGGCGCCTTCTCTAGGATTACGTTGTCCATGTTGGCGTCCTCCATGATCCGGCGGATCGCCTGCAGGTCCGCGTCGGTGATCGGCACCACCCGAACGCCCATCGTCAGCGCTCGTCGTCTCACGTCCGGATGGTCCTCAAGGAGAAACGCTCCGCCCCGGTAGTTCAGCAGCCACTCGGCGCGATAGGCCCTAGGCTCCTGAAGCGTCCAGTAGGTCAGGCCGTAAGCGCGCAGGTGGTCCGTCTGCTCCTGGTCCATAGGGACTAGCAGCCATTGTCCCCAGGCGCTCAGAGATCCAACGAGAAGGAGGAGACCCCATCCGATTCGAATCTGCGTCCTGTTCATCGTCTCGCTCCGGGTTGTTCCGAGCTGCGTTCGATCGTCTCGCGGGCCGCCTGTTGCGCCTGGAGCGCATAGGCGCCGTCGGGATAGAGTTCCAAAAGGCGCTGGTAGGCGTCCAGGGCTGCGTCGGTCTCCCCTCGCGCCGCTTGGAGCGCACCCAGCCGCAGGAGCGCCGCGGCGACCGAGGCCCCCTCTCCCTGAGCAGCGGCCTCCAGCTCCCGGATCGCCTCCTCCGTTCGGCCCTGGGCTTCCAGGAGCTCAGCGAGGGCGAGCCGTACTTCCGACGCCAACGATGCCGTCGGGCTCCTCGCCACCAGCGCACGGCCGGCCTCCAAGGCTTCGGCGTTTTTTCCCTGCTGGAGCAGGCGAAGGAACCCAACATATCCCTGCAGGAGCGGCTCGCGGGAGCGGTACTCCTGGATCAACGCCATGCGGGCGACCGCGTCGTTGGAGACGCCGGCGGCGGGGAACCGCTCGACCACCTGCCGATAGGCCTCCAGCGCCTCCTCCCAGCGTTCCTGAAAGAAGGCCAGCTCTCCCTGCAGGAACTCAATCTCGGCGGCCTCGTCCGGTCGGAGCGATCTGGCCTGTTGAAGGGCATCTTCGGCCCGCGCGTAGTCTCCCGCCTGCATCCACGCCCGCGCAGCGTAAAGCTGAAGGAGAGGGCGCTCCCCGGCGCGGGCCGGGTCGGCCAACAGCCGGTTCACCAGCGCGATCGCCTCCTGAGGGCGCCGGAGCCGCTCAGAAAGGACCCGAAGCAGCCGGGCGCTCACCTCCCCTCGAGTCCGTCCGGAGCGGTCGAGCTCCTGGGCCCGTTGGTAAGCGGCGTAGGCCTCCGACCATCGGCCTTCCTGCTCGGCGATCTCGCCCAACGCCATCCACCAAAGCGGCGTCTCGGGACGCTTCGGGGAACAATCGAACGGCCGCCTCATAGAGGGCTCGTGCCGTCCTCAGGTCATGAGCCTCGCGGTACTGCTGAGCATACTGAACAAGCAGCTGCCCCCGATCGGGGAACAGAGCCGCCAAGCGCTCAAAGTCCTTGATCGCCTGGTCCACTCGGCCCAAGATTAAGTTCAGCTCAGCGAGCGTCAGGATCAGGTTGGCGTCCTGAGACTGCCCGGATCGTTCTCTCAGCTTCGCTTCGGCCTCCGCCAACCGCTCTTTCAATCGCTCCGGTGGGAACAGCTCGCTTAGCGCCGAGACCAACGACGCCCGGTTGGCGTAGATCGGTCCGATCTGCAGCAGAGCGTCCAGATAGACCCTCAAGGCCTCCTCTCGCTTGCCCTGAATGGCGTACACCTCGGCCAGCTGGATGTAAAGATAGGCGTAGCCCGGCTGCATCTGGATCGCCTTTCGGAAGGCTTCGGCCGCCTCGTCGAAGTACTCGTAGCGGCGGTAGAGCATTCCCAACTGCTGGTAGGTCGAGTAGGAGGCCTCTCCGTGTTGAGCCATTTGGCTCCAGACCTCGCGGGCGGCCTGCCGGTCGCCCTGTTCGGCATAGACCTCTCCGAGCGCCTGCCAAAGGGCGGTGTCGTTAGGCCGTTTCGCTAGCGCGCCGGAGAGCAGGCGTACAGCGTCTTCGTACCGTTTCTGCCGTCGGTAGACCTCCGCCAATTGTTCGATGAGCTGGGCGTCGTCTGGGCTGTCGCTCAAAAAACGATCCAGGAACGCTTCGGCCTCTGCCGCTCGGTCGTCCAAGAGCAGCAGGGAGATCAACTGTCGGAACGCCGATCGGAAGTAGATCGAGCCGACGTGCTCTTCCAGGAAAGAGCGGTAGGCCTGGATCGCCTGCTCGATCCGGTTGGCGGCATAGTAGTAGTTCCCCAGGAGGTAATGGGCCATCTCGGCGGCTCGCGTTTTGGGATAGGTGCGCATGACCGTCTCACACATGGCCGCCGCCTCGAGGTACTGGTACCGGCGGACATAGAGGTTTCCCCAGTAGGAGACCGCCTGCATGGCTAGCGGGTCGTTCGGCTCCAAGGCGACGGCCTGAGCGAAGGCTTGGCGGGCCTTAGCGTCCTCCTCAAGGCGGTCGTAGCTTTGGCCTAGCCGAAGATAGGCCTGGTTCAGATAGGGGCTGTCGGGGTACTGGGCGATGTACTCGCTCAGGGCTCGGACAGCGGCCTCGTAGTCGTTTTGGAAGTAGTGGCGCTCCGCGGCCTGGAGGGCTTGCATCGCTTCAGCGCCGTTGGAACTGGGGACTGGTGGCGTGGGGGGATGTTGGGCTTCGACCTCTCCAGCTCCTAGGAAAGCCAAGATCAGGATCGGGCTCAGCCAGGTTTTGAGTCGGGATCGCCTCACGGTCTTTCCTCCTGGACCATTTCGCTGAGCGCTCGGAAGTAGGCCCGAATGAGCGCACGGTAGGCCTCTGGGAGCTCGGCCTCCTGAACCCGGCCTAACTCACCGGCGAATTTTTGTTGGACCTGGCTCCACTCTTGGGCCATCTCGCCCTGTTGTTCGCCGAAGATCTGTCGGGCCAGCTCACGCTTCCGGCTTCGGCCGACCTGTCGGCGCTCTAAGGCCTTGGCGCTCTCCAGCATTCGGGTTTCGATCCGGCGCATGCGCTCCAACGTTTCGCGGTTCAGCTCTCCGGCCTCTAGGCGGCGTTGGACCGATTCCATCTCCTCGCCCAGACCGGCCAGCTCGCCGAGCATCTGTTCCATCCGCTCTAGCCGCTCGGCCAGTTGTTGGAACGCCTGTCGGATCAACTGCTGTTCGAAGGCCATCCGCTGGAGGGTCTGCTGGAACTGTCCTGACTGTCCCTGCTGCATCATCTGTTGGAGCTGTTCAGCCAGACGATTCAGGTCGCCCTGACTTTCGGCCAGTTGCTGGAGCTGCTCGAGGAGGTTTTCTGCGCCGGCCTGTTGCATCTGTTGGCTCAAGGCGTCCAAGTTGTCCAGAAGGCGCAGGGCGGCCCGGTTGAGAGCGGCGATCCCCTCCCGCTGGATCGGCAGGGCGCGGCCCACCTCCGATTCGGAGAGGGCTTGAGCCGCTCGGCGGAGCGCGTCGGCAGCGGAAAGCACCTCCCATCGGAGCTCCATCGGTACTTGCGGGTTCTCCTGGGTGGTCTCTTGGAGCCGCCGGGCGATAGCGTCGACGCTTTCGGCTAATGCCTGTTCTTGACGGGCCAGCTGTCCGAGGAGCTTCCGTTGGGCCGACGTGATGGTGCCGCTTCGCCCGTTGAGTTGGCGCGTCTCCTGAGCGAGCTCCTCCTGCATGCGCGAGGCGTCCAGGAGCTCGCCGACGGCCCGGCGAAAGGCGCTCACCAGCTCCGAAGCGTCCTGGCCGCGCATCGCCTCCATCGCCATCTCCAGGCGCTGCTGGAGCGTTCGAAGCTGCCGGTAGGCCTCTGAAGCGGACGGCTGGGCCCCTTCGGGGTTCTGCTGTTCCAGCGACCGCTGGGCGGAGCGCAGGGCTTGACGGGTCGGAGATTCGACAGCCTCCTGGGCGATCCGTTCCACCTCTTGACCGACGGAGCGGAGGGACTCTTCCTCCTGAAGTGCTTCAGCGGCTCGTTCGATCTGTTGGGTCAGGCCGTGAAACTCCTCGGCGATCCGGCCTTCCTGATCGCCGAGCCGCGCCATCTCTCGCGGTGGGGGCGTTTGAGCCTGCTGGAGCCACTCTTCGAGCCGTTGGACGATCCGCTCCTGTTGATCGGCCAACGTCTTGGCTAGTTGTGCCGCCTTTTCCAGCTCCTGTTGACGTTTGAGCCGTTCCAGGGAACGGATCATCTGCTCGATCCGCTGCTGAAACGCCTCGCGGTCGAACTGAGCTTCCAAGAGCTTCTGTTCCTGTTCGGGGGGCGTCACCGCCTCCAGCGCCTCGTTGAGCTTGCGGATCGCCTCCTTGAGCTCCTCGGAGGCCACCTCGTCGAGGAGCTGTTGCATCTTGGCGACCTTTTCCAACGTCTCCAGATCGAGCAGGTTGTTCTCCATCGACTCTTGAAGCATCCGGTTCATCTCTTCAGCGAGCTGTTGCCGGAGGGCGTCGGCCTCCTGTTCCTTGCGGATGGCCTCCTCGATCGCTTTCTGTTCTTTGACGGTCAGCTGGTGCTCTTGACGGATGCGCTCCAGGGCAGAGCCGATCAGGTCTCCGGCCTCATCGTGGGCTTGGGTGATCGCCTCTAACAGCTCCTCCTGGGTGTTTTGGCTTGAAGCCAGCGTGGTCGAACAGCTCCACCATGGAGGGGAACCGGAGGAGATAGGTCGGCGAGAAGGCCTCCTTGGGCCCAGAGACTGTGTCGTTGTCCCGCACTCGGAACCGGTACTCCACCACGTCGTTGGGAAACAGGTCCAAGTGGGAGAGGTCCCAACTGTGTCCGACCCGCTCCAAGGGGATGGGGGGATCGAAGCGCCGGAGCAGAACCTGCTCTTCGCCGGGCCCGTTGGTCCAGCGGTAAAGCAACGTCAAGTCGGCGACGCCGAAGTCGTCCACCACCTCCACCAGGAGGGGCACCCGCATCGAGTCGTTGAGGACCGTCTCTCGCTCCGGCTGCAACAGGCGGACCTCCGGCGGTTCGTCGGCGATCGCGATCAGCGTGTAGCGGGGCGGGTCCGGGTCGCGGAGCCCTTCGACGGACTCCAGGCGGAGAGCGTACCGCCCGCTCTTCTGGACGAAGAACTCGCCGCGAAACTGGGCGCCCTCCACCTCCATCGGGACGTTCTCGCCTCCACCAAAGTCCAGCAGCGCCGAGCGCAGAGCCGCTGCGCTGGTCCCCTCGATCTGTACTCGTGTGCCGATGAGTGCGGTGATATCTCCCTGGTTCTCTTCAAGGACCTTCGAGCCAAAGCCGGAATACTCCGGGAAGTAAAGCGTGACGCGTAGCGCCTCCAGCGTTGGGGGAACGATCACGCCGACTCGATAGGTCTCCGAGAGGGCCTTCCCCGCGACAACGCGGTACTCCAACGGAGCCACGACATCGGAGAGGACGGCTCGGTACCAACCCTCGCCCCGATCGGACATCGGAAGCGTGGTCCAGTCGGCCCCCTCTTCGCGCACCTCCAGCCGAACGCCGTCGGCGACCGGTCCCTCGAACTTGGGCTAACACCGGCAGGTCCTCGCCGCGCAGGACGTTGACGCTCCCCGGTTCGACCTGGTGGATCGTCACGCGGAGCGCTTCGGTCGGAGGTCGGGTCCAGTCGCGAATCGTTGTCGGTCGGACGACCCCGATCGCCAGCAGCAACGCGCAGAGCGCCGCGGCCAGAGCGGCCCGGGAGCCGTGCCGGAAGGCTTCCCGCCGTTCCGGTAAAAAGAGCGTGTCCGGTTTCGGGTCGGGGAAGGACTCCACCCCTCGCCGGATGGAGGCCTCAATGAGACCCGGCTCGTAGCCGAGCCGTTCGGCCTGCTGGCGATGAGCGTATAGGTCTAACGCGCCCAACAGTCGCGTGGCCGCCACCGGATGGCGTTCCTCGACCCGGGCGGCGAGCTCCTCTCGCGAAGGTCTCCGCCAACGGAACCGCCTTCGTCCTCGCCACAGGTCCCAACCAACACCGCCCAACCAGCCCAACGCCACCACCGGGCGGAACCAGGCGGGCAGCCACTGGGAGACCATCAGCGCTCCGGCCAGGGCGAAAAGGGCCCGGCTTAGAAAAAAGAGCCCAGCCCCCCACCAGCCGCCAGAGCCAGAGCCGAAGGGCCAGCCGATCCAGCCTCTGAATCACCTGTTCGATCGAAGGGAGATGCGACGCCTGAACACTCATTCGTCCCGGTTCCTCAATGTGTCAGCGCATAGACCACAATGTTCACTGCCATCCGGATTGCTGCCTCTCGGACCTCTTCCGGGTCTCGATGGACCTCGTAGTCCTCTAACCCGTCTCCGATGTCGGAGCTGTAAGCGTAAAAGACGACCATCCGTCCGTTGACAAAGACGCCGTACCCCTTGCGCCGGCTCGCCGTCGTGCTCGTGCACCTTTGGGAGCCCGGGAAGATCGTAAAAGCAGTGATAGATCGGGTGTTCCGCAGGAATCGGTTGGAGCGGCGCGTCGGGGAAGACCCGCGCGATCTCCCGCCGAAAGCTGGGGTCGAGACCGTAGTCGTCGTTCACAAAGAGAAACCCTCCCCCCTCAAGGTAGCGCCGGAGCGCCTGAACCTCCGCATCGGAGAAACGGATGTTCCCGTGCCCGTTGATGTACAGCAGCGGCGTGCGGTACAGGTCTCGATCGGTCAGTCGGACGACGCGCGGGTTCGGTTCGGTGGGAATCCCGACCCGTTCCCGGACGTGTCGGAGCCAGTTCACCATCGAAGCGGTGCTAGAGTACCAGTCGCCGCCTCCGTCGTACTGTACCTGTCCGATGGCCAGGGGCATTTCGGCCAGCGCGTCTCCGGCAACGAACCGCCCCAGCAAGAGGACCAGAAGGCCCAAAACCGTCCCCTCGGTTCATAGGAGCCCCCTTTCGCTTACGGAGGAACCACTCGGTTCCCAGCAGCCCGAGCACGGCCAGAAAGAGCAGTGGATGGTCCCACAGCGCATCGCGCACTCGGACCGTTCGGGTTTCCTGACTCTCTCGGAGCTCCTGAACGACCGAATCGAGGGATTCTTTTGGAATCACCTTTCCGCCGGAGGCCTGAGCGAGAGCCTGGAGGAAGCGGTCGTCACGGGCGATTTCGCTCGAACTCCAGGCGCGGTTCTTGGGCCTCGAAGCTAAGCGCGTCGCGCCCTAGCAGCACCCCTCCTGATTGCGCGGAGGCCTCCAACCGATGGTTCCCAACTAGACGGACCGGAACCCGTGCCTGGTACCGTCCCGGCTCGACCTCCTGGACCGGAATCGGCGCCGCTTCGCCGCGAGGATCGGTCACGGTGAGCTCAACGAGGGCCCCGGCTGCCGGTCGAAATCCAGCGTCATAGGCCCGCACCTGGACGCTTAGCGTATCGCCCACCTCGACGCGGGAGCGGTCCAACCGCAAGACGACCTGCTTGGCGTCGGCGGGGGTGACCATCCAGCGGAGGAGCTGGCTCCAGAAGCGTTCAAAGCTTTCCACAACGGCACCGTCGCCGGTGGTCTTCGCCCCGAGCGCCCAGACCCAGAGCGCATCGGTGCCGATGTAGACCACCTTCCCGGCGTCCACACGCTGGAAGACGAGAACCGGATCGCCGCTTCGAGCGTCCTCCAGGAGCACTGTCGCGGTGGGGTTGGGGCGAACGCCGACAAACCGCCGCTCCCAGAGGGGCAGGCCGCTGCCAGACCTCCACGCTGCTCTCTACCTCCTCGGCCAGTTGGGTAACGGGGTGAACTCTCCCCTCTGCTGAGGGGATCGGGGCGAACGGCTCGGCGGCGACCGCCGCCCTTCCACCGACGATATGCACCGGTAGCATCCCTTGAAGCGCCTCCGCCTGCAAGGGACGGCTCAGCCAACGCTCTCCGGCCAGCCAGACGATTCCCTTGCCGGGGCGGCTGAGGAGGTTCCGGAGGGCCTCCCGGTCCGCGGGCCTCCAGAGCATCGGGGGGCACGTCTCCGACGATCACCACATCGTAGCGGTTCCACTCCTCCGGTCCGGCTGGAAGCCGCGGCGACTCTCCGTCCAGCGGGTAGACGCCGAGCCGGATCGGGAGCGCCTCCTCCGTCTGGGGCGCCTCTGGCGGCGTTAGCAGGACAGCGGTCGGTTCGACCATCGGCAGTCGTTGAAGCGTCCTCCGGAGGAGCGCAAAGTCCAGCCGAGGGCCAGCGTCCACCAGCAGCACCCGAATCCTTCCCGGGAGGACCTGTGCGGTGAAGCTCAGCCGATTGTTTCGAGGAGAGAACTCGTCCGGAAGCGGCGCGATCGCCAGCTCATATTGAAAAGCTCCCTCCCGTTCCGGTCTCCACTGCAGCTGCAGCTCCTGAACCGACTCTGCCGATTCTGGAGAGAATCGCGCCGTTGTCAACGGCTGGCCCTCCTGGGTGAGCGTGACGACAAAGCTTCTGCCCGGATAGCCTGCCGCTCGCACGCGGACGCGAGCCTCGGCGACTTCGCCCAGGTAGTAGACCGGCTCCGCCTCCACGTGGAGAAGCGCAACGTCTTTGGGGGGCATCGGGCTTCCCAGGCCGACGGCGAAGATCGGCGCCGGCCAATCTTGGGGAATTTCAGAAGCCCCGACCGTTTGGATGCCGTCGGTGAGGAGGATCACGCCGGCCAGCGGGCTCCCAGCGGCCATCTCCATCGCTGAGCGGACCGTATCGAGGATCGCCGTGGATCGGCCTATTGGCTCCTGTTCCTCGGAGAACAGATGCAGCGTGCGGTCGAAGGCATACAGTCTGACGTCGAACCGCTCGTCAAGTCGTTGCGCGAGTCGCTCGGCGGCCTGACGGGCCAGCTCCCAGCGTGTCTGACCTTCCGACTCATCGTCGATGCTCATGCTCATGGAGCGATCCGCCAGGATCGGCACCTGCGCTCGGATCGGCTCGCTGATCGCCCGAATCCGGCTGGGCGCAAACCAGGCCCCCAATAACAGCACCAGCGCCAGCGCTCGGAGTGAGGCGAGCCGTATCCGCTCCCGCAGCCCCAACCGAGAGCCCAAGCGCCAGTAGGCCCCCCCGGCGACCAGGATTGCCAAAAGAACGCTCAACACCAGCCAGGGAAACCAGGGGCGATCGAATCCAAAACCCATCGCGTCCTCGCCTGCCTTCTCACCGCCACGTTAAAAACTGTTAGCCTATCATACCGATCCCGACTCGGACTGGTCAAACGCGCGCCGTCTCGGGCCGCCGCTGACGCCTCAGGTCATCGGGCCGAATAGTGGGTCCGGTCCACGTTGCCGCCGTACTTCAAGACGTAAACGACCAGGTTGGTCATAAAGCGGTACACATCGGGGGAGCGGCGCAGCCGGAGCATCGTCCGGCTGGGAATCTCCGCCGTCTCCATGGCGCACAAATAGTCCTTGCGGTTGAAAATCACCGCCAACCGGCCGTCAATGAAGATGCCTTTCTGATACTTGAAGGGGGAGACGCGCGGGTTGTTCTCCGACCCCCAGAAAACGTCGGCCCCGTTGGGCGGACCGGAAAGTTCATAGTAGATCGTATAAATCTCGTGGTCGTGGGGGATGTTGACCAGATCGTATTCGGGAAGTACCTCTTTGAGGAGTCCCTCCACCTCCTTGGCGAACAGGCCATTGAAGCCGCAGTCATCGAAGAAGAGCGTGCCACGCCGTTCGATGAGATATTTACGTAGGTTGGCCATCTCCTTGGCCGACATCTTGTCCAGGAGTGGCCCTTCCCGGACGAGCTTTCGCGACAGCGTGATGTCTCGATCGTGGCCGGTCATGATCAGCAGCGGCGCGTCAAGGATACGGTCGTCCCAGAGGGGAAGCGCTCCGCCGGCAAACTTCATATCGGCCCGAATTTGAGTGTTCTCGTTAAGCCACTGGATCAGGCTGTCCATCGCGGTCGGGTCCTGCCACCAGTCGGAGAGCTGGTGTTTGACCCGGATGATCCGGATGCGAGCGACGATGTCCCGTCCCCGGCCGACAACGGCGGCGCCGAGTTTGTTTTCTGGGATCAGAGCGGAGGTGTCGATGAACTTGGGGGCGTCAACGCTGAGGGTCTGGACCCCTGCCGACTCGACCAAACCGATTCCCAGCCGGTTCGGGGAGACGCCCGCTGCGCGGACTCGTCCGGTTTCCACCCCTCGCCCCGACTCTGGGCCTCGTGGAGTGGAGGTGAGCGCCCCGGGTCCTGTGCTGAGCGGGGAGAGCCGCAGGTCGATCGGCGCTGCAAGCTGGGAGGGCATCTGCAACGCATCGATTGGCCGATCGGAGACCTCGACGCTCCGCTCGACCAACTCCGTGGTTCGTCGAACGACTTCGGGTATTATTTCCGGGGACGGCTGATCCACCCGGAGGTTTGGTCGGAGGCTGGGCACCGGCGAAACCACCGACTGGGGCAGTTTTCGCGGGAGCGGTCTCCGCTCCGTTAGCTCGCGGAGCGGGACGATCTCGATTGGGGTGTCCGTGTGGGTCTCTTCGGGGAAGACCCGATGCGCCAGTTGAACGGAGACCCAGAGTGCAAGGAGTCCGTGAAGGATAAGAGAGGTAAGAACGGCGATTCGACCGGCCTGTCGTCTACGCGGAAATGTCTGATTCGCCATCGGAACGCCCGCTTCTTCTTAGCCGTGTCCGTCCAAGCGAGGGAGAGGCCCATGTCCGCTGAAATTATCGACGGAAAAGCGATCGCGCGCCAGATTCAACACGAGTTGCACCGCGCCGTGCAGGCCTTCCGGAAGCGCACTGGAGCAGCTCCGACGCTTCGCGTCCTTCTGGTGGGGGACGATCCCGCCTCACACAGTTACGTTCGTGCCAAAGCCCGCACCTGCGCCGCCGTCGGGGTGGAGGAGGAAACGCTCCATCTCCCCGCCGAGACCCCAGAAGCAAAGCTGCTCTCAATCCTTCAAAAGTTAAACGCCGATCCTGGAGTTCACGGCATACTGGTTCAGTTACCCCTTCCCGATCACGTGAACACCCAACGGATCCTCGAGGCGATCGACCCGCGAAAGGACGTGGACGGCTTTCATCCGATCAACGTCGGTCGGCTGGCCTTGGGGCTGCCGACGATGGAACCCTGCACCCCACGGGGGATTGTCGAGCTGCTTCACCGCTCCGGCCACTCGCCCGTTCGAAAGCACGTGGTGATTGTCGGGCGCTCTAATCTCGTTGGCAAGCCGCTGATGAACATGCTCACCCGTAAGACGGAGCGAGAAAACGCAACCGTTACCGTCTGCCATACCGGCACGCCCGACCTGGCTCCCTTCACCCGACAAGCGGATATCGTCGTTGTTGCCGCCGGTCGCCCGAACACGCTCACCGGTGCGATGATCCGTCCTGGAGCGGTCGTCGTGGATGTCGGGGTCAACCGAATAGACGATCCAGACGCTCCGAGGGGTTATCGCCTCGTCGGCGATGTGGATTTCGATTCGGTCCGGGAGGTGGCTGCTGCTGTGACCCCTGTCCCTGGAGGAGTGGGGCCGATGACGACAGCGATGCTGGCCTACAATACACTCCTGGCTGCATGTCATCAGGTCGAGGGCCTTCCCCTTGGAACGGCACCGGTGAACGAAACGTAGCTGCTTGGCGAGCAAGCCCTTGAGCGGCCCGCCTGAAGAAGGGTAGAATCGTCCCCCAGGGGGTAGGATGATGGCCTTTCTCTCCAGTCCGCCTGAAGTTCGACTGATCGACGCCACGGAGCGGCCGTTTGAAACGGCTGTGGCCGCGGCTCGGACCTGCTACTCCTCCAAGGGGATCGTTCTGCCGGAGGAGGTCTCCCGGACGCGGCGCAGTCGAGAGGTGCGCGATCGGGTCGCCGCCAGTACGCTGGCGGCGGGCCATCTGACCACCCGCCAGCACGCGACCTTCATCTTTGCGATCTGGAACGTCTCCCGCGCGGTCGTCTGGTCCTTTCTTCACAGCCATCCGTATTACAACTCGGAGCAGGTGAGCCAACGGTACGTCCCGGTGCAGCCGGAACACGTGGTCGTCCCGGACCTTAAGCCTGAGGCGTTGGAGCTTTACCGTCGGACGGTTCGAGAGCAGATGGCCGCCTATCAGCGGTTAATCGAACTGTTACTTCCGACCGTTGAGCGTCTGTTTTATGAGGTCTTTCCTGCTCGAAGGAGGCGCCCAGAGCGGTGGGAACGAACGCTTCCCAAGCGGGCCTACGAGGTGGCTCGCTATGTGCTTCCGATTGCGACTTACACCTATTTGTACCACACAGTCAGCGCGCTGACGCTGCTTCGCTACGCCGCGGCTGGCCGAATTTTATGACATGCCCACCGAACAGCGCCTTTTGGTTCAAAAGATGGTTCAGGCGGCGATCGCGTTCGATCCGCTCCTTGAGCGGGAGGTTTACGACCCGATTCCTCTGGAGGAGACGCCGGAGTACCGGTTTTTAGAGACTCGTCGCGCGTCGGGGCGGCGGGCTTCGCCGACGTTTCATCGGGAGTTTGACGCGCGCCTTGGGGGGCGGAGCTCCCTGCTGTTGGACTACTCCCCTCGTGCCGAGGAGACGCTCGCCGAGTCGGTGCGACTAGCTCTGGGCGCCACGCGCGAGGAGCTGGCCCGATCTGGAAGCGCTTCGGCTCCTGCTGGACCCTGCCTTGAATCGGTACTACGCGGAAACGTTAAACGTTCACACGTTGACCAAGCTCTCCCGCGCGATGGCTCAGGTGCATTACACCTTTGCAAAAAAACTGAGCCACACTGCCGACTCTCAGGATCAGCGCCATCGTACCGTTCCGGCGGTCCGACCGGTCCTGGAGGCCGTCTACACCGGCGAGGTGGACACGGTCACCCCGCGGCTTTTGAAGGAGAATCCGGAGGCTCAAGAGCTGTTCCACCGGACGAATAAGATGGCCTTTGAGAACATCAATCGGCTGCTAGAGATGGGCGTGCCGCCCGAGTACGCCCTTTATCTGCTCCCGAACGCCTACGCGATTCGTACGATCGAGTCAGGATCACTGCTGGATCTCCACCATAAGTGGCGTTCGCGGCTCTGCTTTACGGCCCAGGAGGAGATCTTTCACGCCTCTGTGGAGGAGGTGCTTCAGGTTCGCCAAGTGCACCCAACGATCGGGCGGTATCTCCACGCGCCCTGCTGGTTCCGCGCCCGAACGCCGGAGGCCCCTTACTGCCCCGAAGGGGATCGGTTCTGCGGCGTGCCCGTCTGGAAGTTGGACCCCTCCGAGTTTCGACGCGTGTTGTAATCGTTCAGCGCCCTCTCCACTGGCTTGTAGAGCGGTCGATCGCCTCCAGTTTTGCCCAGGCTTCGGCGAGCGCCTGGGGGTTGGAGCGGTAGCGGTAGTAGTAGTTCATCACCTTGGCGACATGTCGTTCGGTCTCTCGCCGGAGGGGGATCTCCTTGGAGACGTTCCCCGGTCCTGCGTTATAGGCGGCGAGGGCCAACGCCTCGTTCCAGTCGTAGCGATAGAGCAGATGAGCCAGGTAGCGGATCCCTGCATCGGCGTTGACCACCGGGTCGAAGCGCGGGTCGCGAGGGGTTAGGATGTCTCGGTCCCGGAGGGGGACGCCCATGTCTCGCGCTGCTGCGGGGAGGAGCTGGAACAGTCCCACCGCCTGAGAGGGCGAGACCGCACGGGGATCGAATCCGGATTCCGCGTGGATCAGCGCCAGGATCAGCGGGAATCGGAATTCCGTACTTTTCCGCGTGGTGTTCGATCAGCCGCCGGACGGAGCCGTTCACGTGCGGGGGGATGTCCAGTTGAGGGATCGATGGCCCGTTCGACGACTCCGACGGGGAGGTTTTGGGTAAGGGTCGGCTGTGCGGGCACCTGGACGCGGCGCCCAGGGCGCGAGGCCGCTTCCGAGAGCTGCTTCGCTCCCTGGGCGTTGGCTTTCGAGCGGAGGGCTTCCCTCCGATCCGTGCGGGGGAGGGCAGCATCGGCGCTGCTTGAATCGGCTCGGGGGGCGGCTCCGTCCGCGGTGCCTGAACGGCAGGCTCCTCTTTCGGCCGGTCGTCGGAGGGGACCGGCTCCGGCGAAGGCTCCGGCTCTAAGATCGGTCGGCCGGGGTCCACGGGCCTCGGGGCTCCTGAACCGCGGAGCTCCTCCCTCTCGGGTTTGGAAGGTTCCAGCGAGCGAGCGGGGAGCAGCGCGCGGATCGGCGCCTCCAGCGTCAGCCAGTGCACGCCGGTGTTCCAACTCTCTGGCGAGGCTAGATAGGCGTAGTGGAGCGTTAGCCCCCGGTAGACCGTCGCGGAGAGCCCGCCGGTGATCCGCACGCGGCGCGATTCCCAGGAGCGGCCTTGAAGGAGGAGCCCGGCTCGGAGCGCAAACGGGTCCCAAACGCTTTCAACGCCTATCTGAAGCTGACGCCGTCCTGCTTGTCCCAGGACTTGGAACCAGGGACGTGGGTGGTACCGGAAGCCGATTCGTCCGCTCCAAAGCCCATCTGGGGACTGGTGCCCCTCCAAGCCTAGGTCTAGAACGGGAGCGGGGCTCATCAGCAGGCCAAGGCTCCAGCTGGAGGCCCATCGGCCCGGGCGGTGGTACCACAGGTCCCAAGAGAAGCCAAAGCGAAGCTCCTCATGGAGCGCGATGCCGTAGCCGATCGCATAGCGATTCCGCTCAAAGAGAAAGCTGCCGATCGGGTTCCTGGAGTCCAGCATCCAGAACCGATCGGTGCTGATCAGGTCCATCGCCCCGACGGCCGCCGCGCCGAAGATGGGATGGCCGACCACCAGTGCATAGGCGCTCTGGGTGGTGTCGGCGCTGATTCTTCCCTCTGCGAGGTCTCCCAGCCCGGCCGGATTTCCAAAGAGGGCGAGTGCGTTCCCGCGCAGCGGGGCGGTCATTCCTCCCAACCCCAGCGAGCGGGCGCCGACCGCCGGGTAGGCTGCAAGCCCCTCTTCTCCACCTCCACCTCGAGCCGAGACGGTCCAAAGAAGGGAGAGCAAGAGAGCTGCCCACCATCCGTTGCGTTGGGTCATCGCCTCCTCCGAGCCGGTCGGTTGGGCCCAGTGTCTCGCGAGAATGCTTCTGCTCGGAAGCCAAAGGCCCCCGCGTTCCTCGCTACTTCTGGACGAACCCGTCGTGCCGTCCGTTGCAGGGATTCTTCGGACGGAACGCCCGGGACGTTTCGTTTGGTGCCCAAACGGAGCGGCGAGGGCGGCGGGATGACTTCAGGCCCTGTCGCCGCTCAGGAGGCTTGAAGGAGCCGTTCGGCTGCAGCGATCGCCTGCCGGAGCCCCCGGAGGGACTCCTCTGAGGCGGCCACTGCGCTTCCGCTGGGCGGGCCGCCAATGGGTCTCCAGGGCGACGACGCCGTCGTATCCGTCCCGGAGCATCGCTGCGAACATCGGGGGATAGTCTACTATCCCCTTCCCTATTGGTTGCCATTCCCGCTGGCCGTTCACAAAGGCCACGTCCTTGACGTGCACATGGACGATGTGTTCTTTGAGGCGCTCGTAGCCCTCCACGGCGGGACGGGGGTCCCCGGCGGCGGCCGCGTTCGCGGGGTCCCAAATGAGTCGAAGAGCTGGGGAGGGGAACTCGGTGAAGAGGCGCTCCAGCTCTGCGCTGGTGCCGATGTTCCCTGAGGAGACGTTTTCAAAGCCTAGGGTGATCCCCTCCCGCTCGGCGATCCGGATGGGCAGCTCCAGCTTCTCCCAGATCCGTTCCCAAGTGAGCTCATCCTTATGGTTGAGCTTCCAGAAAGAGAACAAGCGAACGATCCGAGCGCCAAAGAGGGGCGCTATCTGGATCGAGCGGCAAAGGTGAGCGATGTGGCGGGAGTAGGCCTCGTCGTCGTCCAGGTCACAGCGAAGGGTCAGCGAATCAATACAGGTCACCGGCAGGCCGCTCTTGCGCACTATTCGAATAGCACGGCTCAGCTCAGCGTCTGAGAGGTCACAGACGTTCTTCCCCCAGACGTTATGAAGCTCGATCTCGTCGAGTCCCCACGCTTTGGCGATTGTGATCGCCTCTTCGAGGTCTTCGCTGATCTCGTCCGTCAACACGCCCAGACGAAACGCCATCGCTGTTCCCTTCGCGTTGCGGTTTAGACCCTTCAAAAGGCGCCGGCGTCCGCTACCTTTCTAGGGTAAGGACGCTTCCAGGCCGTAGTGTGCCACGGATCGACGAAAAACAAAAAGGCGAAGGAGTTGCTCCTGAAATGACGATCGAGGCGGTCGATCAGCTGTTGGCTCCAGCGATTGCGCCGGTGGCTCTCATCTCCGGGGTGGGGTTGCTTATTCTCTCGATGACCAACCGTTTTGGTCGGGTTGCCGATCGGGTTCGGGAGATCGGCCAGGCGGGCTTCCTTGAAGAGCTGGACCGGAAGCAGATCGAGGTGCTCTACCGGAGGGCAACCGCGCTCCGTTCGGCGGTCGTCTTTGCGACTGTCAGCGTTTTGGCCGTCGCGTGGTTGATCGTGGGGAACTTCCTTCTTTTGCTACTTGGTCGTCGAACCGGCTGGCTGACCGTTGCGCTTTTCACGCTTAGCTTGGGATGTTTGATCCTTTCGCTGTGTTTTTTTCTCTACGACGTAGGACTTTCTTTGCGGGCGCTCCGTTGGGAGCTAGTAGGACGCAACCTGCTCTCAAGGAGGGGTTCTTCCTCCAACGGGAGGGCCGTTAGGCGGTAGACTCGCCCCAGCGCTGTGCGGACCAGTAACGCCCCTTCTTCGTCTAGGTCGAAGGCCACCCCCTCGACCTCTCGGCCGTCGGCCTCCAGGTGGACGTGTCGGCCTAGCGTTGCGCTCCGACGGCGGGGCCGTCTCGGCGATCTTTTCGGTCGTTCCGGCCTGGAGCTGAGCATAGTGCCCCTCAAAGCGGGTGAGGACCCCTGCAAGCACCTGGAGACGGGAGTACTCGGCTCCTGTCTCGATACGTAGGGAGGTGGCCCGTTCCGCCAGCTCGGCGGGAAAGTCCACCTCCTCGGCGTTGACGTTGAGGGCCAACGCCGACGACCCAGTAGGGCCGTCCGTCGGGGCGACGTCCCCGCTTCGGTCAGGATGCCGGCGATCTTCCTTCCGTGGACCACCACGTCGTTAGGCCATTTCAGAAGGTAGAAGAGAGCGGCCAGCTCCCAGAGCGTCTCTCCGACGGCGATCCCCATCGCCGCGGTGATCCATGAGGGAGCCGGGAGCGGGGCGTTCCGGACAGAGCACCAGCGAGAACAACAGGTTCTGCCCCACTCCGGAGAACCACCGCCGCCCCAGCCGTCCTCGTCCGGCGGTCTGATACTCAGCGATGACCAACAGCCCGTCGGGGTCCGGCTCGGAGCGGGCCGCTTCGCGGGCCACGTCCTGCGTCGAAGGGGTGCGGCCAAAGGCGAACACCCGGCGGCCCAAGCGTTTGGTGGGAAGTGCTGCTTGAATCGCATCCGGATCGAGAGGCTCGATCATTGCACGACTACTTCCAATGCGAAGTCTACAGGTCGAGCGTCCAGCGTGATCCGGCTGGTCGAGATTAGGTCCACGCCGGTCTCTGCCACCGCTCGAATCGTTTTTAGATCGATTCCACCGGAAGCCTCCAGCAGGACGCGCCCTTTGGCAAGCGCCACGGCACGGCGGAGCGTCTCCAGGTCCATGTTGTCCAAGAGGACGACGTCGGCTCCAGCCTCCAGAGCCTCCTGAAGCTGGTCCAACGTTTCGACCTCTACCTCGACGCGAAGGCTGTGGGGGGCGTTCTCCCGCGCTCGGCGAACCGCCTCGCGAACCGATCCGGCCACGGCAATATGGTTGTCCTTGATGAGCACGCCGTCCGCCAGCCCAATCCGGTGGTTGTGTCCCCCGCCGACGCGAACGGCGTACTTGCTCAGCAGCCGCCATCCGGGAATTGTCTTGCGCGTGTCCACCACCCGAACGGGCAACGGAGCCACCGCCTGGACGTACTGAGCGGTCAGGGTGGCCATGCCGCTGAGCAGTTGCAGGAAGTTCAGCGCGGTGCGTTCGGCGGCCAACACGCTCAACGCTGGGCCGCTCACCTGAGCGATCTGCTGCCCCGGCTCCAGAACGGCTCCGTCTCGAAGCCTCGACTGCCACTCGATCCGGGAGTCCACCGCTTCAAAGACGGCCCGCGCGACCTCCAGTCCGGCGAGTGTCCCCGACTCTCTGGCGACAATCTCCCCTTGAGCCTTGGCCGAAGGAGGAAGACAGGCCACCGAGGTCACGTCGCCGAAGCCCAAGTCCTCCTCAAGGGCTAACTGAATGAGACGCCGAACGTGAGGATGACAGACTAGCTCGGTCATTGGGTCACCTGCTTCCATCGCTCTTGAAGCCCCGGGTCGGAGCGCAACGGATCGAAGATCGGATCGTTAGCAGCGCGAAACTTCCGTTCGGGGTCCAACCGGACCGCCTCCTCCAGGGCGTTCAGCGCCTCTGCGTGGGCCCCGCTGAGCGTTAACGCCTGGGCGAGCGTATAGTAGGCCATCGCCGTTGGCTCTAGCTCGATCGAGCGCTGGAGGGCCGCAACGGCTTGGTCGTACTGCCGGGCGTTGGAGTAGGCGGTCCCCAGGTTCAAATAGGCGATGTGGCGTTGCGAGTAGTCCTCGTCTTCCGCCGCCTTTTGGAAATGCTCGATCGCCTCCGAGTAGCGGGCGAGCTGGTTGTACGCATAGCCGATCCCGTTGTGTGCCTCCGGGAAGTCGGGCCGAAGCCGCAGGGCCTCCTGGAACTCGGCCACCGCTTGAAGGTACTCCATCGCTTGGAGGTGCTGAATGCCTCGGTTGTAGTGTTCGATCGCCTGGCGCCGCTGACACCCCAACATGACAAGCGTCAGGCTCACGATCGCCAAAGCCGCCCGGAGGATCGATGGTCCGTTCATGCTTCCGGCAAACCCCATGTTCCTGATCCCCTTCGAGCCTTTCAGCTCCATTGTAACGCGTTCTGAGGCTCGGCACTAAGGGGCTCAGGAGGCGAGATCGTCCACGATCGCCGTTGCCATTTCTCTCAGACCTGGCTATTCATACTTTGCAATGTTTGAAGATAGTTAGGATTGGGCGATGGCTGGGCAGCCGAGCGGTTCAGGGGTGGTTCTCCTTTTAGGCCTTTTCTTGCTCTCGTCTGCTGGGGCCAACAGTGAGAACGCCTTCTGTTTCCGCTGTCATCGGATGGAGACCCTGGGGTATCTCGACCCGGAGACAGGGGAACTGGTCTCGCTGTTCG
The DNA here is from genome assembly GCA_026004875.1 of Candidatus Poribacteria bacterium. Taxonomy (GTDB): domain Bacteria; phylum Poribacteria; class WGA-4E; genus BPJZ01. The sequence continues at coordinate 77,813 of BPJZ01000015.1, forward strand.
TGGACCCGGTCGCCTTTGGCCGTTCGAACCATCGTGAGTTGAGCTGTGTGGACTGCCACGATCCGGGGTTTGGGGAGTATCCCCACCCCTCCTCCCTCCAGGCTGAGCGGTTGGACTGTCGCAACTGCCACCAGGAGAATCAAGAGCTGGCCGAGTACCGCTTTCCGGAGTTGATCGAGGAGTTTCAGGCCAGCGTTCACGTCCGAAAGCTAGGCGATCGGTTCTCGTGTTTCTCCTGTCACGAGCCCCACCTCTTTCGCGTCACGCGGCAGGAGCCAAACGTGCAGCGGGTAGTCGAAACGGACAACGGGATCTGTCTGAGCTGTCACGCCTCGCCGATTACCTTTCGGGCGCTCACCGATCGAGAGTTCCCAGAGCTGATCCGGAGCCACCGATGGCTGCCGAACGCTCAACTTCACTGGCGACACGTCCGGTGTGTGGAGTGTCACACCCCTCACACGGAGCGGCTCTCTCACCGCATTTTGCCGGCGGAGGAGGCGGAACAGAACTGTGTTGCCTGCCACTCGAGGAACTCCATCCTTTTGACCAAGCTTTATCGGCATCGGACTCAGGAGGCGCGGGAGCGGCTTGGATTTGTGAACTCGGTGATTCTCAACGACGCCTATCTGGTCGGGGCCACGCGAAACCTGCTGTTGGACCGGCTCAGCGTCGTTCTTTTTGGGCTGACCGTTCTCGGATTAGGTCTTCATGGGATGGGAAGATGGCTCGCGCGGCGCCGACAAGGCGGACGGTGATCCGTTTGTACCTCTATCCGCTCTGGTTGCGGCTGTGGCACTGGAGCAACGCCGTTCTTTTTTTGGTGCTGATCCTGACCGGAATCAGCATGCACTACGCCGATCTCACGTCGCCCTGGGTCCCTTTTCGAGTGGCTCGGGTCCTTCACAATCTTGCCGGTATCCTTTTGGCCCTGCTTTACTTGGGATTCCTGATCGGCAATGCGGTTTCGGGGAACTGGCGTTACTACGTGCCCCCGTGTCGGGGGCTGTTTCGAGGGGTTCGGAAGCAGCTTCATTATTACCTGGTCGGCATCTTTCGGGGGGAGCCTCATCCGTTTCACCCTTCGGAGCGGAGCAAGTTCAACCCCCTTCAACAGGTGGCCTACCTGGTGGTGATGTATGTTCTGATGCCTCTCCTGGTGGGGACAGGGGTGCTTCTTTTGTTCCCGGAGTGGGCGCCGGAGCGAGTGCTCGGTTGGGGAGGGGTCTGGCCGATGGCAGTTGCCCATTCTGGGGTCGCCTTCCTTTTGACGCTGTTTCTCGTTGCCCATCTCTACTTGGCGACGACGGGGGAGCGGGTTGCGGAGAACTTTTGTGCGATGGTTCGGGGATGGCACGAAGTTGCTGCTGCAGAGGAGGCCGACGATGGAAAGGATGCGCTTTTGGATCCGAAGGCTTTGGAGCCGTCGGATCGGTAAGGCGGCGGTGGTCCTATTGCTGATCCTGTTGGGAGGGTTGTTGCTCTATCGGGTGGCTTATCCCCGTTTCTTTGAGGCTTATACGGGCGTGGTGAACGCCGAACTGACTTATGACTCCAGCGTTCGGTTGACGGAGGCTGAGTTTGAGGCGCTTGCTGAGGAGCTGACGCGGGAGGCCCGCTTGCGCCGTGCGGAGGCGGTTACTGCCGATGTTCAGGACCCCTTTACCCGCGAGCTGCGGATCAAGATTCTGATGAGTACCCCTTCTTTCCGACCGGAACGGGAGTATCGGCACATAGAGTACTTCCGTGAGGCGGGGATTCGCCAGTATGAGGGCCCCAAGACCTGCCTTCGCTGTCACGAAACGATCACAGTTCGGACGCCGGAGGGAACCCTCAAACGGGTGAACACGATGGAGGACGTGCTGGAGAGCGTTCACTTTAAGTTCCAGCGAACGGCTCCCGGCTTCACTACCTACGGCTACGACGGTCGTGAGGTGAACGCTGAGGAGAGCCGACCGATTCCGGTTGGGAAGATTGACCGCGCCTGTGGGATTCCGGGGAGCTTCTCCTGGACCGGATGGGCGGCGCTGATCCGGACGCGGCCCCACGGGAGCGACCAGGTGGTGCTGCGGAGCGAAGGCTGCGGTCAGTGCCACATCGGCGGGGGTTACCACCCCGCGACCGAAAAGATGATGCCAATTGGGGATGTGCCTGAGGAGGTCAAGCAGGGGATTGACTGTTTGATCTGCCACTCTCAGACGTACGACATGAACTATCGGTACGTCATCCAGGACGAGCACGGGCTCCGCTGGAATCAGGACCGGACGATGCGGGCCGCTATGACGGTCGGCCTACCGACCAGCAAGAACTGCCTCTACTGTCACCAGCACAACATGGGCGGGGACCTGTTTGCTCACAACGTCGCCGCGCAGAACCTGGGCTACAAGAACCCGCGCATTCTCCACGGTGGGGCCAAGCGGGCCAACCCGTTTAGTCCGGAGAGCGACGTTCACGCCGCCGCCGGAATTCAGTGCACCGATTGCCACCGTCCGGTAGGGCATAAGATTCCACGCGGGACCAAAGGGACCGATCTAGTCGCGAACGACCTGCCCGGTGTGGAGGTCGCCTGCGAGAACTGCCACACCACTGCGCCCCACACTCAGGGGGAGTACCGGGTCATTCTCAACGGCCACGTTGCCCGCTTGGCTTGCGAGACCTGCCACATCAAGGCCTTGGAGCCGACCAACGTTGTTCTCCGCGACTGGGTCCATCCCACTTGGGATGAAGAGGAGGGCATGTACGTCCCGACCGACGTCTATCGGACCGGCGAGGCCGGGAAGGGGTTCACCTACCTCTGGTTCAACGGTTACGGGACCTTTCTGGCTAACGCACTGGGCACCAACCCGGTCAACCCCGACGGATACAACCCGCTGATGGAGCAGTTGGTTCGTCTGGACCCTGATCAGCTCCGGGAGGCGCTGATGCCCGTCCTCGAGGAGCTTGGCAAACGGTACGAGGACCTGGACCCGGAAACCTACGTTCAGGAGGTGGCCAACACGCTCAGCGCGCTGCCGCCGGAGATGGTCGAAAAGCGGCGACAGGTGATCGAGGAAAAGCTTCGCCCGTTGATGAAGCGTGGCCAAAGCAAGATCTATCCGTTCAAGCTGTTCAACGCCATGATGTACGAGGATATGAGCAACCAGGGGCCTTTTGGGGCGATGATCCTTCCGTTTGACTATCCGACGTATTACGAGACGGGCGACCCCCAGGCGGCGGTTAAGGCGGCGATTCAGCATCCGATCGTTCGGCGGATGTACCAGCTTCCGTTTAAGGCTTACATGATGGACGAGTTCATGGCTTACTTTGGGGTGGAGGAGTGGAAGGATGTTTATCCGCTCCAGGATGGGGAGCTCGTCAACGTCGAGCCTCATTGGATGCGCCAGATGGCGACACTGATGGTCAACCACGGGATTCAGCGAGAAGGATGGGGATGTCAGGACTGCCATCGTCCTAACGGGATTCTGGACTTTGCAGCGTTGGGCTATCCGCCGGAACGGGTTCGCGACCTGGAGAACTTGCCGGAGCTGGAGCGGCTCCAGGCGCTTCGTCAGGGCGATTGAGGCGGTCTTCTCGTGCCGTGCTTGCCGTTGCCGAAGTCCTGTTGCTAGGGGTACCATCGCCTCCATAGAGGAGGAACACCGACAGGGAGCAGCGGCAGATGGCGAACGATGGATATCATGTGGCGATCGTCGGCGCGACCGGCGCCGTCGGAACGGTCATGCGCGAACTCTTGGAGGAGCGAAACTTTCCGGTGGCCTCGTTGCGGTTGCTGGCTTCCTCGCGGAGCGCGGGGCGCACCCTTCCGTTTCGGGGGGAGCCTCATCGGGTGGAGGAGCTAAGCGAGTCCTCCTTCCACGGGGTGGACCTGGTGCTCTCCTCGGCGGGCGGATCGGTCAGCAAGCGGTTTTTGCCCTATGCTGTCAAGGCTGGAGCTGTGTGCATAGACAACACCTCCGCCTTTCGGATGGACCCTGACGTTCCGCTGGTCGTGCCGGAGGTGAACCCTCACGCCGCCCTGCGCCATCAGGGGATCATCGCCAATCCAAACTGTTCTACAATTCAGATGGTGGTTGCCCTCAAGCCGCTTCACGACGCCGCGCGGGTCCGTCGTGTGGTGGTTTCGACCTATCAGGGCATCTCCGGGGCCGGTGCGCGCGCGGTGGAGGACGCCAAGCAACAGATCGCTGCTGCTCTGGACGGGAAACCGATCCCTTCAAGCCCTAAGTTCGTTCACCCGATCGCCTTCAACTGCCTCCCGCAGATCTCCCACGGCGTCGGCTCCAACCCCTTTGACGAACACGGTTACACCGACGAAGAGCTCAAGATGATCCGGGAGACGGTTAAGATTATGGAGGACGACTCGATTCGGGTAACGGCGACGACCGTTCGCGTGCCGGTTCTGACGGGGCACTCCGAAGCGATCAACGTTCAGACGGAGCGCAAGCTGACCGCGCAGCGAGCGCGGGAGCTCCTCGCGAAGGCCCCTGGCATCGTCCTGATGGACGATCCGGGTCACCACGTCTATCCGATGCCGATCCTAGCAGCCGGCAAGGACCCGGTCTTTGTGGGACGGGTTCGGGAGGACTTTTCGGCGGAGAACGCGCTGAACCTCTGGGTAGTCGCCGACAACCTCCGGAAAGGGGCAGCGCTCAACGCGGTTCAGATCGCTGAGCTCCTGGTTCGCGAGGGGGCTCTCTAGGAGCTGATCCGGGGTTTACCACCAAAGCCCGCTCCACCGCCATCGCGGGGCGCGCAAATGGGTGGGGTCGGCAATCGGAAGGCGGAGCTCTGCCTTTTCCGGCAGCCGGAGTCGTTCTCGGAGCATCTCCTCGTGGATCTCCGCGAGCCGACGAATGCGCCTCTCCGTCGGCGGGTGGGTCCGAAGCCAGGAGGGATGCGGCACTCCCCGCCCGGGGAAGAGCAGCCATTCGTACCAGCGCGCCTGGACCCTTTCGATCTTAGCGAGTGCGGAAGCCAGTCCCTCTGGGTCGCCGGTCAGGAGAACGGCGGCCCGGTCGGCTTCGTACTCTCGCGTCCGGGAGAGCGCTAGCTGTGCCAGCGCCGTTAAGGCCGGCGAGAGGATGAGCAGAACGATCGCCGTCCACGGCACCCGAATCTGGGTCAGCAAGATGAGCGGAAGGTTCAGAAGCAAGAGCAACTGACCTGCCCAGGCTGCGATCGTCGTCAGCCGGGTGATCGCATCCGCAAGGCGCATGATCCCCAGGTCCCCGTGTTGGATGTGAGCGATCTCGTGCGCGAGGACGGCGGTTAGCTCGCGAGGGTTGAGCGCCCGCAGCAGCCCGTCGGTGAGGACTACGACCGGGAAGGATCGCGTCCCCAGCGTGAAGGCGTTCACCAGTGGGGTAGGCATGTAGTAGAGCGCCGGGGCACGGGGGAGCTTGGCCCGCCGAGACAGCTCTACAAGGGCGGCGTAGAGCGCCGGAACGTGACGCGAGGTCAACGGAATCGCCCGGAATAGCCGAAGGATGTACTCCGTCGGGAGGGAAAAGCCTCCTAGCGCCGAGAAGAGCACCAGTCCGCCGAGCAGCCAAACCCCAAGCTCGCCGGCGACCAGGTGCCCGACCATCCCCAGCAGAGCCAGGGAAACCCCTAACAACAACAGCGAGTGAATCGTGTTCCGCAGGCGATGCCGTGCCATCGTTGGCCCCGTAGAGACGTTCCTTCTTCCAATTGCTCTTAGAAATAGTAGCGCTTCATGGGGAGGGAAGTCCTCTCTTTAACCGATGTGGTTGGATCAGGGCTCGGCGGAGGAGTAGGCTTGTCGCCTCGAGGGGGCTCCATCACTTGGCGTTTGTGCTCACAGAACTTCGAAGCTACAATCTGCAAAAGTTTCCGCCGGCGACGTTCGCTTGGCGGCGTCGTCGGAGCCGCTGTGAGACTGGAAGAGGGAGGTTTCCGATGTCTGAAGGTGTCGCCTACCATGTGGCCCCGCCTGGGTTTACCAAGGATCAATGGGAAGAGTTCATGGAGGAGGGCTTCCTGATAATTGAGGACGCCCTAACGCCCGAAGAGGTGGAGTACTACCTGAACGCGATCGAGGAGCTGGCCGCGAACGATCCGAAATACGATCCAACGAAGACTTATAGCCCCTCTCATGTTGTTGCCAAGCATCCCGCCTTCACGGAGCTGATTGACCATCCCCGTCACGTGGGGTACGTCTATGACGTGTACGGCGAGCTGTTGAAGCTTCATCTATCGCAGGTGTTCATTCGGCCTAAAGGCGGATGGCACAACATGTGGCATCCCGATGGGGCTCGGGCGGTGCCGTATGGGGTTTTCAGTCCGGAGCTTCCTTTGCAGATCAAGGTGGGGTACTGGCTGACCGACCTGCCCCGTCCGAAGATGGGGAACTTCGTTTACATGCCGGGGAGCCACCGGCTGCACGACTTTGAGGCGTACGACACGCACCGCTCCGTGCCGGGGGAGCGGATTCTCTGCTGCCGCGCTGGGACGATGACGCTGATGCACGCGAGCCTGTGGCATCGGGTCGAGCCGAACGAAAGCGATGTGGCCCGGAAGAACATCTTTCTGGCCTACTGTCCCTCCTGGGTCTGTGAGGCGGATCGGTTCCAGTGCGATCCGGAGTGGCTCAAGACGCTCAACCGCGAGCAGCGGATCATCATGCGAAGCTATCGAGGGGCGTACGACCGAACGAAGCCGCCAGCGGAGGACTTCCCGCTCTTTCTCGATCGGGAGACTGGCGCCGATAGCGACCCGGAGGCCAACCCGCAGGTCGCCCTCCATCGACGGAAGCGGCGCACTTGGGTGGAAAAGACGATGGGCATCCCCTACGAAGGGCCCCTGGCCTCTCTTTACCACCGGCGCCGCCAGCGTCAGGGGTTGGAAGTCCCAACCGGGGAGCCGGTCGAGGACTGATCGCCTCGCTTCAGGGAAAAGCACGCCGGTTGCTGAAGGGCCCTCACCTGTGACAAGGTGAGGGCCCGTTTCTCTTGTTTGATGAGAAAGGAAGGGCCCATGCAGAACATTCTTGCCTGTCGTCCGGCGAGCTACAGGCAGTATCAGCAGATCGCTTACGCTCACCTTGCCGAGCTTGGCGTCCACCATCTGGAGATTCCTCTCCCGCCTGCCGATCAGATTCAGGCCACTCTAGACGCGCTCAAGCCTTATGGCCATCGGGTCTCTAGCGTTCAGGCTTCGCTGGACGTGCACGATCCGGAGGTTGCTAAGCAGTACGGAGAGATCTGCGAGCGGACGCGGGCGCTGGGCGCCCGGTTGATCTTCGTGAGCGTCCGGGCGGGGGAACTGGACCGCCGAACCGTCTACCAGCGGCTTCGCGCCGTCGGGGACGTGTGCGCCCGTTACCACTGCACGGTGGTCATGGAGACCCACCCGGACCTGATCACCAACGGCGAGGTGGCCCGCCAGACGATGGAAGGGGTGAACCATCCGAACATCCGGGTCAACTGGGACACCGCCAACGTCTACTACTACAACCAGAACGTGGACGGCATCGAGGAGATGAAAAAGTGCCTTGAATACATCGCCGCCGTCCATTTGAAGGACACCAACGGTGGTTATCGGACCTGGTACTTTCCGGCCCTGGGGGAGGGGATTGTGGACTTTCCTCAGGTGTTTCGACTGTTGAACGCCCGCGGATTTTACGGGCCGTTCACCATGGAGCTGGAGGGCATCGAGGGGGAGAATTTGACCGAAGAGGGGGCCAAGGAACGGGTTGCGGCCTCGGTGCGCTATCTTCGCAGCATCGGCGTGCTCGGCTAATCGAAGGCGTCCAATGGGTCGCGCAGGACGGGTTTGGGTCGGAGGAGCTCTTTGGGTCGGAGGGCCTCCTCCCACTGCGGTTCCGGGATGGCCTCCGGCTGTGGCAGCGCCTCTAAGAGCGCGCGGAGCAGCTCGTGAAGGGCCTGTTCTGGGCGGAGGAGTCGCTCAGGAGGCGGAAGTTCCGGTTCGTACTGAGGAAAGGCCTCCGCCTCTGGAGTGGGGATCGGCTCCAGAGGATAGAGCAGGACCTCTTCGGTCAGCCGGTTCAGTGGGTCCTGAAGGAGCTGCCAAGCCCGTTCTCGACGCCGTCGGGTCAGAAATCCAGCTCCCGTCTCCTCGGTGGGACGAGCGGCCTCCTCACCGCTTGCGTCCAGGGAGAGCCCGAGGAGCTCGGTGATGAGTTCTCTCAGGTCGCGCGGATCCCGGATCAGCTGGACCTGGGGTGTTTGGGCCTCATGGCGTTCGTTCTTTCGGTTCATCGTCCTCCTCCTGCCGGTCGTGAGCCGTTCTCAAAAAGAGGGTCGCCAGCCGGCGATACTCCGGTGTGTTTCGGAGGGGGTGCCCCTCTGGGAGCGAGAGGAAGCGGGCGGCGCGGGCGATCAGCTCCGGATCGCTGGGGTGAGCGGCCAACACGCGGTAGGCCATCGCCAGGGCTTGTTGTTGAACCTCCGGCCGCGGGCTCATCCAGGCCCGTTCGGCCTGGTCCATCAAAAAGCCCGTGTACGCCTCGACGATGGTCGGATTGAGCGGGTCCAGCTCAAAGGCGCGGGAGAAGTCCACCAAGGCTTCGTGGACGCTCCCGTTTTTGACGGCCGCCAGCCCCCGCTGGAATCGGAGCGCGGCGATCTCTCGTTGCAGGCTCAGGTTTTCGGGGACGATCGCAGAAGCCGCGTGAAGGATGTCCAAGGCTTGGCCTTTCTCAGGCGTCCAGAGAAGGGATTCCTCCTGGCTTTGGGTTAGTAGTCGTGCGTTCAGAAGGCTGATCCGGACGATCAGCGGTTCTAGGGCGGCAAACTCGGTCAGCTCGTAGAGGGAGCGGAGTCGTTCGCGGGCTGAGGCCACCCGTTCAAGCCGTTCCTTGGGCGGCAGGTGGTCCTCCTCTTCTAACTGCTGGACGAGCGCCGCGCCGAGCTCCTGGAACAGCTCCTCCCAGCGAATCTCCTCCAAAAGGGGCGAGTCTTTGACCTCGTGGGCGACCGCATAGGCCTGAAGAGCGGTGTGAAGGCCCTCGCGGGGATCGCGTCGAAGCAACGGGTCGTTCCGAACGGCCAGGGCGTAGACGATCCGAGCAGCCCGCTGAATCTCCGGCTCCGGGTGGTTGAGCAATCGTTGGGTTCGCTCGCGTGCCAGCCGTTCTTGATCCGTCTCCGCTGCTGCCATCAACGCCCCCAGGGGGGAGAGGTAAAGTCCCAGCCGCTCCGAAAGGGGCGTGGGACTGAGCTGATTCGCCGCGCTCAGCACGTCGCGGACCGCCGCCAGGCGACCTAGTTGTTCCAGCAAAAACGGGCCAAAGGGGAGGATCAGGCCGGACTGTTGAGGGTTGCGTTCGAGCCAGTTCTGCCAGAGTCCGGCGGTCCGGTACTCTCGGAGGAACTCCAAGAGACAGTCGTCCGCACGGTCGGCAGAGGCCTGCTGGCGGAGGAGAAGATGGGTCGCCTCGGAGGTAAGCAGACCGATCAGCCGTTGTCGGAACGCCTCGACGATCCCGGCCAGCTCCGCCGCTCGCCCCTCAAGGGGTCCTTCAAATCGCTTGGGGTCGTGGCGGGCCAAACGGGCGTGAATCCACCAGCGCCAGTAGGCTTCTTGCTGGAGCAGCGATCCCCAAAGGCACAACGCCTCCGTCCACCGCTCCGGCGTGGGGTCGGATTGGGCGTTCCAATAGGCGTAAACGGCCCACTGATGGAGCTCGATACCGCGCGTTGGGTCTTCACGCAGCCGTTTTTTCCAGCGAGCGGTCAGGTGGGTTTCCGCTTCTTGGTCGCCTTGGGTAAGGGCGGCTATCTCTCGGACGCGGTCCAGCCACTCGCGGAGCTGAGGGTCTTCAGGCTCCAGTCCGCAGAGCTCTTCGAGCGCCGGGACGGCTTCGGCCCAGCCGAGCACCTGGAGGGCGCGGAGCGCCCGGCGTTTTTGGCCGGTGGTGAGCAGCTTTCGCGCCGCTGGATACCAACGGGATTCCTCCGGGACCGTTTGAAGGACCTCCAGGCCTTCGGCCTCGCGGTGGCACATCAGCGCTCCAACGCCGTGTGCGTAGCGGAGCCAATCGCTCCGCTCCTCCCTTGGGACCGATTGGACCAGCTCGATGACGTGGCGCCAGCACCGGAAGTGCAGGAAGAGCCCAACGGCCGTCTCCACTGGGCAGGCCTCCGGCGCCAGCGTCCGGAGCATGGCGATCTCCCGGGCCACGCCCGCCACATCTCCGGAGGCGATTGCGATCTGAGCGCGAATGCGATGGACGGTCGTCTCCCAGGGGCTCCACTCCCGGTTGAGCGGAAGCGCCTGGAGCGCCCGATCGAAAAGTCCCTGTCCCCAGTAGGCGACGCCTAGGAGCAGTCGAACTGCCGATCCCCAGCGCCCGGAGCGCGGCAGGTCGCGGAGCAGTTCTTCGGTCCCGCGCCAGTCCCCCTGGGCAGCGACCGCGATTGCCGCTAGGAGCCGATAGACAGGCTCGTCCGGCTCCGCGTCCAACACCTCCTGGAGCAGGTCGGCGGCAACTTCGGCCTCTCGAACGGCGTGGCGATTTGAGGTGGCCTCCAGAAGCCGACGGCCAGCCTCCCGGGCCCATCGGGGCACCAGAAGGCCCAGGACTCTGGGATCGTTCTCCTCTCGCGCCGCGTCCCAATGGTGAACCATCTGGATCCAGCGGCCTTCTTCCCAGGCGCGATCGGCCAGTTGGAGGTGAAGCCGGCTCAGGTTCCGCCGGAGTCGTTCGCTGTCCAATTCGACCAGGGCCGATCGCCAAAGTTCGACGGCCTCCTCCCCTCGCCCTTGTCGGTAGAGCGCCAGGCCTAGCAGCTCGCGCTCCTCCGGGGAGACGGGTTGCCAGTCCGGCGTCTCTTGGATCCAGGCGAGCACTTGGTTCTCTTCGCCAGCTCGGAGCGCCGCATACAGCCATCGGCGCCGAATGGCCCCTTGTGGCTGGGAGGTCCCAACGGAGAGCGCCTTCCGGTAGTGCTGGGCGGCTTGAGCCCAGTCGGCCTCCTTTTCGGCCAGCTCCGCCAAGGCCAACCGCGCGCCGAGGTGCTCCGGCTCCAAGGCCAGTGTCCGCTCCAGCTCGTTCCGGGCTCGAGTCGGGTCCGAAGCGATCCAGCAGCAACCCAGCGCGTAATGAACCTCCGGGTCCCCCGGCCGGAGGGTGGCCGCGCGTTCTAAGTCCTCCCGGGCCCCGCTGAGATTCCCTTGTTCCAATCGGGCGAATCCCCGTCCCTTGAGTGCGCCGGCGTGGGAGGCGTCCTGTTCCAGGAGTCGGCTCCACGCCTGAGCTGCTCCCTCTTGATCGCCCTGCTCCCAGAGCGTCCGACCGATCCGGTAGAGGAACCGGGGGTCCGCTGGGAACCGCTCCGCGGCTCTCCGGTAGAGGCCCAGCGCTGCGGCCCGGCGGCCTTGAGCAAACTCCAGGTCGCCGCGGAGTAGCAGCACGCTTCGCGCTTCCTCTTTTGAGAGGGAATCTTCTTCGAGGGGGGCGAGGAGCGCTTGAGCCGCTGCGAAGCGGCCCCTTTGAAGCTGCGCCCGAGCGAGGAGGAGTCGGTCTTCGAGAGAAGGTGATGCGATCGGCTCCAAGAACGCGGCGACCTGCTCCCACTGTCCCGCTTGGGCGGCCAGTTTTGCCCCCCGTCGGCGGAACTCCTCAGCATCTGGAGCGACCAGGAGCAGCCGTTCCACCCATCGGGGAGCGTTGGGGTCTTCCTCCTCAAGGGCTTGGGCAGCAACGCGCTCCAGCGCCGGGCGGTTTTCCGGCTCCAGCTCGAGGATTCGGCGACAGACGGCCGCGCTCGCTGAAGGGTCCGTTTCCGCCAGCCACTGCGCGTAATCGTTGAGGAACGGGACGTTTTGGGTTCGCTCCGAGAAGCGATCCAGCGCCCGGCGAACGCGCCGGAGGAGCAACGCTCCGCCTCGGCGGGAGCGGGCCAGCTCAAGGAGACCACGCGCCGCTCGGACGGCCTCTTCGGTTTCGGTTTGTAAAGCGGCTTCGGAGGCGGCGATCCCTTCCAGGAGCCGCCCTTCTGCGAAGAAGCGCTCCGCCGCGACGGTCCGCTCCCAGCAGCGAGCCCGGGGGTCCTCCGAAGCGCGCTCCGCCCAGGTGCGATAAAACCGCTGCGCCCCGCGAAGGTCGCCGCGAAGGCGGGCTGCATGCCCGAGGTGCTCCAGCGTCCAGGTCCATTCGGGATGAAAGGCCAACAAGTACTCGTTCAGCCGCTCTCGGATCCAAAAGAGGGAGTCTTCGGCGTCTTCGTCCGGCTTGATGGTCGCCAGGTGCCGGAGCCGGGCTTCCGCCTCTTCCGGTCTCTCGGCCAGGTCGTACCAGTCCAGATAGATGGGAAATGCTCGCAGAGAACGGGGCAAGGAGCTCAACAGGTGGTCAGCGACAAACTGAACGTCCTCCGGCTCCAAGGTTGTCCATTCTCGGGCTCGAAGGTAGGCGGCAACGGCATTAATGCTTCGGTTCTTGGCCAGCGCCCGCGCCCGATAGAGCAACGCTTGGCCATAAAGGGCCGCCGCCTCAGCGGGGAGGGCCTCCTCGCCGTATCGCTCTTCCAGCCGCTCAATGACGGAGGTGAACCGCTCGAGCGCGGCCCGCACGTTGCCGTGCTGCAGCTGCCGGCTGCCCCGCTCTAGCTGCCATCGGAGCCAGCGCTCCCAGAGCCGCCCTCCTCCCTGCGCTTTGCTCATCACCTGTCTTTCCCTGAGACCGCCGAACGCCCGATTAGGAATTTAGTCAAGCCGGCTGAGGAAGGCAAATCGCTCAGGGCAACGGCACCCGAAAGCGCTCAACGGGAATCGGAGGGTTCAGTTGGATCCGCTCCCAGCGGATCTCCTCGTAGTAGCCGCCTGGGGCCCGGTCCTCCTGGCGCATTGGAAACCATAACCCTTCGATCTCTTGGTAGTCGAAGTACCCGCGTTGTGACCAGCACCGGTGGGCTCCCGTGGATAGATCGCACCATTTGTGTCTGCACCATGCGATAGGTCTCCGCGTCCAGGAAGTAGTCGATCCGCTCTTTGAGCGCCGTGAAGACTTCCAAATGAATCACCGTGCGACCGTCCCGGGATTCGACGCCGACCCATCGGACGCGGTGGCCTTTCTCCTTCCAATCTACCAGCGGGCTGTCGAACTCCGCCGCCCGCTGGAGCCCTAGGCCGATCTCCCCGGTCGCGCGATGGGGCTGAGGGTCGTCCAGATAGGGATGGAACTCCCAGGGAACCTCCCCATCGAACCCCTCCGAGCCGGTCGGCGCGTTCGGGGGAGTGTAGTCTATTCGCAACCGGTTGGGCCGACGCTTCTCGACGACCAACCGGATGGCCAGGTCCGGCTGGGGGAAGACCGTTCCGATCATGCGCACCGACTGAAGCGCTCGGATCCGTTCGAGTCCCCCGATTGCTCGGTAGTGTTGCTCTAAGACGCGCTCCAGCTCCGACGGCTGGGCCCAAATCTGTAAGGCGACGCCCAAGAGGGCTAAAGCCATCCAGCGTTGCGGTACCATCGGACCGTCTCCTCGATGCCCGCTTCGATCGGAACGGTGGGTCGGAAGCCCAGCTCCCGTTGAATCTTCTCGGTGCTACAGGTCCAGGCCGGCTGTTGGATCTCGATCAGCTTTTGTCGGTGGAGGATCGGCTCCCGCCCGCTCCATCCGGCGAGCCGCTCCATCAGTCGCGCCGCCGCCCCCATCGCCCAGAACGGGACCCGGATCGTCACCGGTCGGGTCTTCAGCGCGGCGGCGATCCGCCCCAGCAGCTCCGGCCAGGTGTGCGGCCGGCCGTCGTTTACAAAATAGGTCTGGCCGGCTGCCGCTTCCTGATCGGCGGCCAGAAGCAGCGCTTGTACCAGGTCCCGAACGTGGATCAGGTCCAGCTCTTGGGTGCCGTCGCCGGGCACCGGAGCGATCCCGTACCGCACCAATCGAAAGTAGGAGAAAATATCTCGATCGCGAGGGCCGTAGACCGCCGGGGGCCGAACGATGGAAAGCTCTACCGCATTGGAGAGGACCGCCGCGGCGCGTCGCTCCCCTTCCAGCTTGCTTCGCCCGTAGTCGGTCACCGGCTCCGGTGGATCAGACTCCCGACGAGGGTGGCCCGGGAGGCTAGGACCCGCGGCCGCCAGGCTACTGCAGTAGACAAACCGTCGCACGCCGGCCTTTCGGGCGGCCAGGGCGAGACTCCCGGTCGCTTCCGCGTTGACCGCGTAGTACTCGCTGTAGTCCTTGCCGCGGAGCTTCCCAGCTAAGTGGAAGACCAGTTCCACCCCTTCCAGGTGGGGGAGAACGGCTTCCTCATCGCCAAAGAAACCCACCGCCCGCCGGA
>BPJZ01000016.1 GCA_026004875.1 Candidatus Poribacteria bacterium
CGCCGTCGCGGGACGACGGCTCCCGCTCTGGTTAGGATACGCTCAGGCCCTGATCGGAGTCGGGGCGATTGCCCTCCTGCCGGCCTTCAGTGAGGTCTATACCCCTTGTTCGGGCGATTGGGATCGGTGGCCGAGCGCTTGTGTTTCTCATCTGCTTTTTGATGATGCTCCCTCCGACCTTCTTCATGGGAGCGACCTTCCCCCTGGTCGCTCAGATCGTTGCCGGTCGGGACGCCCCGGTTCGCGCGCAGCATCGGGGGGCTCTACTCCCTCAACACGCTCGGAGCCATCTTTGGATCGCTGGCTGCCGCCTTTGTGATCATCCCGGCCGTCGGCATCCGAAACGGGGTGCTCCTGACGGCGCTGGTGAACCTGGCCACCGCCCTTTTGGTCCTCCGAAGCGACCCCAGACTAGGGGCCACCGAGCGATGGACCGGCCCGTCGCTGGGTCTGTTGGTGTTACTCCTGGCTTTCTTCTTGTTCCCTAAGACGCAGTTCTTTGTCAAAAGCGCCATCTATCAGGAGCAGTTCGTTCGCTTTGGGGATCGGCCCGAGGTTCTCTTCTACGCTGAGAACGCAGACGCGACCGTGACCGTGCTCCGGGACGGTGACGGCGTCAAGCGGCTTTATTGTGGACACGAACGAGGCGGCAAACGACTCCCGTTGGGACGCCCCTTCTCACCGAGTAATCGCCCACGTGCCGCTCCTGCTGCACCCCAACCCCCAAACGGGGCGTTGGTGGTCGGCTTTGGAATGGGGCGCACCTCCCGGACGATCACCCGGTACGGGGTCGTTGTGGACGCCGTGGAGATCTCTCCAGGCGTCGTCGAGGCGGCGCGAAGGTTCTTCTCCGACGCGAACGAAGGGGTGCTCGACTCCCCCCTGCTCCGGCTACACATCAACGACGGTCGGAATTTTATCCTGACCACTTCGCACCGGTACGACATGATCTCCACGGGGATCATCCATCCGTTAGTGAGCTCCGGGAGTTCGGCGATCTACAGCAAAGACTTCTACGAGCTGTGCCGAGCGATCCTGAGCGAGAACGGCGTCATGAGCCAGTGGGTACCGCTCCACCGTCTTCCGCTGCCCTACTTGAAGACGATCGTTCGGACGTTCCTTGAGGTCTTTCCGCATACGACCGTTTGGTACAAGTACACACCCGATTTTCTGATCCTGATTGGCACCAAGCATCCGCAGCAGATCGATATCCAAGACTGGATGCGTCGAACGACCGATCCGACCATCGATGCCGAGTTGGCCAAAGACGATCTGGACACTTGGTCGCTTTTGGATTCGTTCTTGATGGGCGAGGAGGCAGCGCGCCGCTTTGCGGCAGAAGCTCCGCTCCACACGGACGATCGTCCGATTTTGGAGTTCTTCCGCGGAGAACTTGGCGGGATCACGACCACTCAGGTGGAGAACATTCGGGCGCTCAAGGAGTTCCGAGAGCCGGTCTTTTCGCGGCTGAGCAACTTTGCCAGCGCTCAGCAACGGCAGGAGGTGCGTCAGCGTCTGGAGCGGTATTTTGAGGCAACTCAGCATCTGATTGAGGGCCAGATCGCCTTTGCAGCGCTCCAGTACGACTCAGCGCTCCAGCACTTCCGGCTCGCGGCGCGCACCAACCCAGAGGATCCGACGATCGGTTATCACCAGGCGGAGACAACTCGGATCGTCCTCGAGGAACAAGCGTCGGCCTTTTCGGCGCTCATTGACGAGCTTCGAACCCAGCTTCAGGCCAACCCGGACGACGTTCAGACGCTCATCAACCTGGGGCTGGGCCTACCGGAACGCCGGCCAAGTGGACAGCGCCATTGCTGCCTTTGAGCGTGCGTTGAAGCGGGACCCGGAAAATCTTCAATTGCTGGTGTTATTAGGGGAGACCTACCATCATCGGGGCCGTCTGGAAGACGCCATCCGCACCTACGAGGCGGCAGAGCGGCTGGCGCCCGGGCAACCGGTGCTGCTGGGCACCCTCGCGGAGCTGTACGAGGAGGCTGGGCGACTAGAAGACGCCGTTCGGGCTGTGGAGGCGATCCTCCGGCAGAGCCCCGACCTGGCCATCGCCCTGGAGCACGCTGGGCGGCCTGCGGTTAAGCCAGAACGACCTGGACGGCGCCATTCAGGCCTACCGCGAGGCGCTCCAGCGGAGCCCGGAGCCCTCCCTTGCAGTGAAAGTCTGGACCAACTTTGGCGTTGCTTACGCCGAGCAGGGGCGGACTCAAGAAGCGATTCACGCCCTTTCGAGAGGCGCTCAAGCTGGACCCGACCGCTGTCGAAGCTCGCCGCAACCTTCAGGCGCTCGGCGCTCAGCCCTAAAAGGCGCTCATTCGGGACTCGCGGCATCGGCGTAAACGGTTAACTGCTTGCCCTGCTCGGCCAGCCGCTTTCGGAGCTCGTCGATCAACTGCTGGAGCGTCCGTTGGGCCTCAGCAGCGTCTGAGCCGGTCGCCAGGATGTCCACCGGCAGCCAGCCGGGTTGGTCGTTCAGGGCGATGTAACCCTTGATGTAGGAGCCCGGATAGGCGGCCATCAGCTCCTGAAACATCGGGGCCACAGCCGACTCGTGGATGTTGATCAGCACACGCTGGCGGGCTGCGCGAACCTCGTACCGCTCCGAGATCAACGGGACGACGTGCCGCATGAAGACCGCCTCCATTTCGCGCGGCGGACCGGGAAGCGTCACGATCGTCGCCTCGCCCACCTCGACACAGCAGCAGGGGGCCCATCCGACCGGATTCAGCAGCACGCGGGCCGAAGCGGGCACCGTCGCCATCCGAACAAGGTTCGGGCTAACCTGCTCGCGAGTGGGAATGTTTCGCCCGGGCCATATAGTCGGTGAGCACTTCCTCATGGACCACTAGCGGGCTGCCCCTGCCACGTCGGCCACCACCTGGTGGGTCAAGTCGTCCGGCGTCGGACCCAAACCGCCGGAGGTAATCAACAGATCGGTCCCCCCGGTGGATCGAGTCCTCCAGCGCGGCGCGGATCTCAGCGTAGTCGTCGGTCAACTGAGTGATCCGCCGCACCTTCCCGCCCAGCTGGACGATCTGTTGCGCCATCCAGAAAGAGTTCGTATCTTGAATCTGCCCGTAAACTAACTCGGTGCCGATGCTGAACAGTTCGACGATCGGGGCTCGTCGGACCATTGGGATGCTCCTGATGTCTTCTCTTTACCCAACTTTCAAGGATACGGGAGAGACGGTACCTCAGAAGGCTCAACGCAAGCAACAGGAATCGCAAGGAGTGGGGCGACCACGGACGTTTGGGGGAGAAAGGGACGAGGAGACGCTCCGCGAGCAGTACCGGGAGCTTTTCGAGACGCTGGACCCCCTCCGGCGAACCGAAGCTAGTTCCTGTCTTTCGCCACCGGAGCGGCACGCCTCGCCCGGCTTGGGATACTGCCAGCCGCGTTCAAAAACCCACCCGACTTGGGCGCACCTGGAGTTGGCCGAGCGGGCGCGAGGACGGTTTCGCCTTGACGAAGTCTGGCTTGAGCTCTCTCCGCGCCAACGTAGACAAGCCGATCGTTGGAGCGCCGCTGGAAGATCGGGGGATCATGCTTCTGCGCGTCGTCCGGAACCGACCGCCGTTGGGGATCGCCTTTGGCTCGCACCCGCGGTTTCTCGAGAAGGCCCTCGCCGTTCGGAGGCTCTTTCCGAACTTGGAGCCTCGGTTCATCGTCGGCTACGATACCCTGGTGCGCCGTCTTCGACCCGCGTTATTACACCGACCTCGACGCAGAGCTTCGGCGGCTGTTTTCGCTGGCGACCTTTATCTGCGCCAATCGGGGAGAGGGTGGCCTTTCGGCGGTCCGGGCGCTGCTGGAGCGACCGGAGGTCCGACCGTTCGCCCCACCGGGTCTTTCCGCTTGTCCTTCCGCCGGAGGTCGCCGCTCTCTCCTCGACGGCGGCTCGGGAGCGAATCGCCCGGGGCGAGCGGCCCGCAGGATGCTGTGCCGCCGGAGGCGCTCGACTATATTCTTCAGCGAGGACTCTACCGCTCGGAGATCCAGTGAACGGCGTGCCCTGCGCGACCACAAAAGGAGGCCTTATGCGAGTCGTGATCATCGGCGCGGGCGAGAATCGGCTTCCACACGGCTCGGGTGTTGACCGCGGAGCGCCACGACGTGGTCATGATTGACAACTCCGAGGCGGCCATCCAGCGCGTTCAGGAGAACTTGGACGTCCTGGCGCTGCTGGGGCTGGGCTCCTCCCCCTCGCCTGCTGGCCGAGGCCGGTATTGCCGAAGCCGATCTGCTGATTGCTGTCACCAACTCCGACGAGGTGAACATGATCGCCTGCCAGATCGCCGCCAAGCACGGCGTGGCCACCAAGGTGGCGCGCGTCTCCTCGCCGGACTACTTCGCCGACATGAGTATCTTTTCGCCGGAGGATGCCCATATTGACCCTGTGGATCAATCCGGAGTACCTGAGCGCTCAGGAGTTCCTTCGGCTGCTTTCAACTCCGGAGGCGCGGGAGATCGTCGAGTTCGCCCACGGAACGCGTTCGGCTGGTGGCCTTTCGCATTCCCGAAAAGAACCCCATCGAGGGACAGAGTCTGAACGTTCTTCGCCAGACGGGAACACTCCCCAGCGTGCTGTTTACTGCGGTCAAGCGAAGCGACGGACGAACGGTGATCCCTCGGG
The DNA here is from genome assembly GCA_026004875.1 of Candidatus Poribacteria bacterium. Taxonomy (GTDB): domain Bacteria; phylum Poribacteria; class WGA-4E; genus BPJZ01. The sequence goes on from BPJZ01000016.1 coordinate 4,650, forward strand.
GACGGGACACTGTACACGCTGGAGATGAAGTGTTCGCCATCGGCAGCGCTGAAGCAATCGAGCAGTTGATGCAGCTTTTTGGCGTCGTCCCCCAACGGTTGAACCGGGTGATCGTCGCTGGAAGCGGAAGAATCGGTATCTACCTGGCCGAGGCACTAGAAGAGCGAGGCGTTCAGGTCAGCGTCATTGACCCCAGCATGCGGCGGGCGGAGGTGGCCTCGGCCAAGCTGCGCCGCTCTCGCGTACTTTGCGGCGACTACCTGGACGAGGAGGTCCTCCAGGAGGCGGGCGTGGAAGAGGCCGACGGGTTTGTCAGCGTCACCGGCGAGGACGAGACGGACATCTTGGCCTGCGTCGCTGCCAAGCAGCTGGGCGCACGACGGGTGCTCTCCCTGGTCCAGAAGCCGCGTAACCTCCCTCTGTTGGCCTCAATTCCGACCATTGACGGGGCGGTCAGCCGCCATCTGACTGCCGTCAGCCATATCCTTCGGCTGGTTCGGCGAGGAAAGATCGTCTCGGTCGCTTCGCTGCACGAGATTCAGGCGGAAGTTTTGGAGCTGCTGGCCGGCGAGCGTTTCCCCAATTACGCGAAAGCCGATCAAGGCGGTGAAGTTCCCTCAAGACGCCCTCATCGGCGCCATCGTCCGGGGCGATCAAATCCTAGTTCCCTCCGGCTCCGATCAGGTGCTCCCCGGCGATCGAGTGGTTGTCTTTTGTATGCCGGAGGCCATCCCGGCCGTCGAACAACTGTTCGTCTCCCCCGTGAGGTGGTCATGCAGGTCCGATTGGTGCTCTAACACGCTGGGAAATCTCCTGCTGGTGCTGGTGGGGAGCGCTGTGCATTCCCCTGTTCATCGGCCTAGGCTATCGCTACTGGCAGGGAGAGGGAGACTGGAGCGCCTTTGCCCTCTCGGCGTTGATCACGTTGGCGGTCGGTCTAGGGCTTCGTTATCGCTTCCGCGCCGAGGGAGAATTGCGCAGCCGAGAGGGGTTCGCCGTTGTCGCTTTAGGGTGGGCCACGGTGGCCTTCTTTGGGGGGCTTCCTTACTATCCTGGGGAACGTCTTCGAGGAGCAGTTTCCCAGCGAACTACACCAACTGATCGCGTCGTACTTTGAGTCGGTCTCCGGGTTCACCACGACCGGGGCCACCGTCCTCACCGACATTGAGCGGCTGCCGCACGCGACGTTGTTCTGGCGGAGCCTGACCCACTGGCTGGGGGGAATGGGGGATCGTCGTTCTGGCTGTGGCTATCCTTCCCCCTGCTTGGGGTCGGGGGGATGCAGCTGTTCCGCGCGGAGGCGCCCGGTCCCCAGACCGATCGGCTCACCCCTCGGATCGCCGAGACGGCTAAGCTGCTCTGGGGCGTCTACGTCCTCCTTTCCGCCGCCGAAACGATCTTGCTGCTCCTAGGGGGGATGAGCCTCTTTGACGCGCTCTGTCACACCTTTGGGACGATGGCCACCGGTGGCTTTTCCACCAAAAAACGCCAGCATCGGCCACTACAACAGCGCTTATATCGACGGGGGTGGTCACGCTGTTTATGTTTCTGGCCGGGACCAACTTCGCCCTTCACTACCGCGCCCTGCGAGGCGACTGGCGGGCCTACCTGCGCGACGAAGAGTTCCGCTTCTACACAGCGCTGTTTTTAGCCGGAACGGCGGTAGTCGTCTGGAACACCATGACTCGCGGCCCAGAGAAGCCGACGATAACGATCTTCTCCGGCGAAGAGGTCGTCGTTGAGCTCCCGGCCCAGGATCGGGCCGAAGTCCACGTTGCCGCTGGAGAGCGGACGATCATCGGCCTTCCCGCAGGAAAAGAGAGCCTCATCGAGGTGAACCCAGGAAGCGAAACCAAGCTGAACATCGCCATCGGGGAGCGGGTGCACTCCGACGAGCCGGTCTTTCGCTCCTTGGGCCAAGCGATCCGGTACGCGACGTTCCAGGTCGGCTCTATCCTCACCACAACCGGCTACGGAAACCTACGATTTTGAGCTCTGGCCCTCCTTCTCCCAGGTGTTGTTGGTCTGTCTGATGTTCTTTGGTGGATGTGCCGGTTCGACCGGCGGCGGAATGAAGCACGTTCGTATTCTGCTGATCATCAAGCACGGCTACGCAGAGATTCGGCGCGCGATTCTCCCACGCAGTGTAATCACGCTGCGGATCGGCGAGCAGGTGGTCCCGCCGGAGGTCATGCGCAATATCCTGGGCTTCTTTTCGTTGTTTATCGGCGCGTTCGCTGTGGGAAGTCTGCTCCTGGCTGCGCTGGGCGTTGATCTGCTCACCTCGGTCACAGCCTCGATCAGCGCACTGGGGAACATCGGCCCCGGCCTGGGAACGGTCGGGGCCCACCGACAACTACGCTCATCTGCCCCTTCTTGCCAAGGGGATCCTTTCCCTCCTGATGCTCATCGGGCGGCTTGAGGTCTACACGGTGCTGGTGCTGTTTGCGCCGGAGCTGTGGCGAAAGTAAACCGGTCCCAAGTCGCCTCTTCCGGCCCCGAGCAGCGGGGGCTATTTTCTTCGGGGAGCTCCGCCCGACTCCCATGGAGTCAGGTTCTCAGACGCTCCTGATCAAGAAGGGAGGTCTTCAAGGAGAATGGCGCAGGCAACGGTCCGACTGCCGGAGATTGGGAAGATTTCGCCGGAAGCGTTTGAACACTACATCCGTCCGCGGCTGGGAGCCCGTCGCCCGGACGTGCTGGTTCCCCCTCAAAACGGCGTGGACGTCGGCGTAGTGGACTTGGGAAACGGAAAGGTGATGGCCCTCAGTACCGATCCGGTCTTCATCGTTCCCGAATACGGCTGGGAGCGGGCCGCCTGGTTTTGCGATCCACATTCTCATGTCGGACACTTGCACCAGCGGACTCCCTCCCGCCTATCTTTCGATCGACCTGAACCTACCCCCAACGATGAGCGAAGAGGCCTTGCAGATCGTCTGGGAGACGATTCACCGGGAGTGCGAGAAGTACGGCGTGGCCGTTGTGACCGGCCACACGGCCCCGCTATCACGGCTGCGACTACCCGATGGTCGGCGGGGCCACGGTGATCGCCGTCGGCGACGCGGACGCCTACGTCACGCCGGCAATGGCTCGTGTGGGCGATCTCGTCGTTGTGACAAAAGGCCCAGCCATTGAGGCTTCTGGACTGTTTGCGGTCACCTTTCCCCATCGGATCGCTCAAGCCTACGGTGCCGAGTTCGCCCCGTCGAGCGGAGGAGCTGTTCTGGCAGATGTCGGTCGTTGAGGACGCGCGGATTGCGGCGAGCATCGGAGTTCGGGACCAAGGCGTCACCGCCATGCACGATGCGACCGAATGCGGCCTTTGGGGCGGGCTGGTCGAGGTGGCACAAGCCAGTCGAGTCGGAATGCGGATCGAGCGCGACGCCGTCCCAATCCACCCGGACGCACTGAAAATTTGCGAGCTGTTTGGAATCGATCCGTACTCTTCGATCAGCGAAGGCACACTGGTGCTGACCTGTCGACCCCACCGAGTCGAGGCGCTGCTGGAAGCCCTCCGATCGGCGGGAATCACCGCGGCGATCATCGGGGAGGTGGTTCCCCCCAGAGGAGGGGATCACCCTCCTGGCCGAGGGGGGACCTCAGCCGCTGGAAGCACCCGAGAACCGATCCGTTCTGGAACGCTTTCGCCCAGGCGCTGGCCGAGGAGCGTCCCTAGGGGCCTTCCGCAATCGGCGCTTTTCTGATACGCTGGGCGACAGGAGACCAAGGCACTCTTGTACCGTCTACATTCGAGGAGAACCGGCCGATGAGCGAGGTCCCTTTGGGAAGCGGTCGCCGAGCCGAGCGAGCGATTCCCCAAATGCCACTGTTCGACCGTCTGCGAGCTCCAAAACGGAGACCTACTGGTTGGATACTACGCCGGCGAAGATGAGTCTCGGCCCGATGTGGCCTACGTGATCGCTCGGAAGCGTCCCGGAGAGGAGCGCTTTGGACCTCTGCAGGTCGTCTCTGACACGCCGAACAAACCAGAAGGCAACGGAATCCTCTTCCAAAACGACCGGGGATGGGTCGTGCTGATCTGGGGAACGATGCACGGGACGGTTGGACGGTCCGCCGGGGCCGGGGGTGCGCTGGTCCACTTGCGATCTCAAGCAGATCGTCTCCCAAGACAAACGGCTTCACCTGGTCCGAACCGGTCTACCTCGATCCGGAGTGGGGGCACGTCGTGCACTCCAAGCCGATCCGCCTTAGCCGACGGGCGGTGGCTCTTTGGAACCGAGTACCTCGATCGAAGCTCGCGCATCTGGGCCAGCGAAGACGATGGCGACAGCTGGGAAGTCATCGGGAAGGTCCCCGGTCTAGGGAACCAGCACCCCACCCTGATCGAGCGAAAGGACGGCTCCGTTTTAGCGCTCCTGCGTCCTCGTGGATCGGTGCCCCGCGTCCTCTGGAGCGTCTCACGGGACGGCGGACGTTCCTGGTCGGAGGCGGAGGCGACCGAACTCCCCTGCCCCTTTGCTGCGATCGACGCGGTGCGCCTGCACGACGGGCGGATTGTCCTGGCCTACAACCACAATCCGGAGCGCCGAAACCCGCTTACCCTAGCCGTCAGTGAAGACGAGGGGAAGACCTGGCCGATCCGACGCGATCTGGTGACCGGCGAAGGGGCGTTTCATTATCCCGCCATCATCCAGGATCGGCACGGGCGGTTGCACATCACCTTCACGAACAACCGGCGGACGATCGATCACGTCGCGTTGAACGTGGAATGGATCTACGGGGACGGTCCAGCGCTTCGGCCCTGGTGCGCCACGGAGGCGGTCCGGACCACGGTCTAAGGTAACACGGCGAGGACGGCCACCCTATCCGCCAAAAAGGACAGCGTTGAAGTCGTGCATCCCCACCGGAGCGGTCATCACCCATCGAGCGGCCCGAACGGCCCCCCGCGCGAAGGTCTCGCGACTGTGCGCTCGATGGGTCAGCTCCAGGCGCTCGCCGTTGCCAAAGAAGAAGACGGTATGATCTCCCACCACGTCCCCACCGCGCAGAGCGTGTACCCCGATCTCCCGACGGGAACGGGCTCCGGTGATCCCCTGCCGTCCGTAGACGAGATCGCTTTCCAGGTCGCGATTGAGGGCTTCAGCGACCACCTCGGCCAGTCGGAGGGCCGTTCCGCTGGGGGCGTCCTTTTTCTGGTTGTGGTGCACCTCGGTGATCTCCACGTCGTACTCGGAGCCAAGGGCGGCGGCCACCAGCGCAACGGCTCGGAGGAGAACGTTCACGCCGATGCTGTAATTGGGGGCAATTACGCAGGGGATCTGCTGGGCTAAGCGCTCCAGCTCCTGCCGCTGGGCGGCGTCGTAGCCCGTTGTGGCGATCACCATCCGCTTCCGGTGCTCGACGACGGTGCGCAGATTGGCAAGCGTCGCTTCAGGAAGCGTAAACTCGATAACCACGTCCCCTTGTTCGATCACCGACCCCAAGGAGTCCACAACGGGGACGCCGAGCGCGCCGATGCCGGCCAACAGGCCGGCATCCTGACCTAAAAAGGGCATTCCCGGCGCATCCACGGCTCCGACCAGCTGCATATCCGGCTGCTCAGCGACCACCCGGGTTACCGTTCGGCCCATCCTTCCCCCGGCGCCGTCAACGATCACACGAATTGGGTCCATCTTCGCGGTGTCCTTATTGGTTAGCGGGCTATCCTGACGGCTGTTTGGTCTACTCCTCTTCTTTTCCCTCCCTCTCGGAACGTCCGGGGCCGCCCCGTCGTCGGGAGAACTGCTCATAAAGGCCGTGTTTTTCCATTCGGTACTGGAGCTTTCTCCGCGAGACCCCCAACAGTCGGGCGGCCTGGGACTGGTTCCCCCCAGCCCGCTGGAGGGCTGCCAGGATCAACTGCCGTTCGACCTCCTCCAGCGGCACCCCTTGTTCCAGAATCTCCTGAAGAAACAGGGGCTCCTGGGGCGGCTCTTCGGTTCCCGCTGGAAGGTCCTCCACATCGATGACCTCCGAATCGCTCATGACGATCGCCTGCTGGATGTAGTGATCCAACTGACGAACGTTTCCCGGCCATTGAAATCGCCGCAGCGTAGCGATCGCCTCCTCGGTGAAGCGCTTGGGAGGAAGGTCAAACTCCTTAAAGAACCGTTCTGAAAGATACTGAACCAGCTCAGGGATGTCCTCGCGACGCTCACGAAGCGGTGGAACATGAAGCCGAAAGACGTTCAGCCTGTAGAACAGATCCTCGCGGAACCGGCCCGCCTGGACTTCTGCCTCGATATCCCGATTGGTCGCAGCGATCACGCAGACGTTCGCCACGCGCGGCCGGCTCGAACCGACCCGGTAGTTACTCCCGGCTGGAAAGGACACGGAGCAGCTTGACCTGAGTCGTCGGCGGCACCTCGGCGATCTCGTCCAGGAAGATCGTCCCCCCCTCGGCCTCTTCAAAGTACCCAGGACGGCTGTGGGTAGCGCCGGTGTAGGCGCCTTTTTCGGCGCCGAACAGCTCCGCCTCCATCAACTCATGAGGGATCGCCGCACAGTGGACCGCGATAAAGGGGCCCTCCCGACGGGGGCCGTGCTCGTGAAGTGCCTTGGCGACCAGTTCCTTACCGGTGCCGCTCTCGCCGGTGATCAGAACGGTCGCCGGACCGCCGAGGATGGGAAGCAGCTTTCGCATCTCCCGAATCAACCGGCGCATCGGCGGGCTGGAACCCACAATTCCCGGAAACGGTCGAAACTCCCCAGAACCGGCCTCTTCCGAAGTCGGCGAGGAGGTCCCCCGACCGTTCTCCCGACCCTCCAAGGCCCGCTCGATCTCCTGCGTCAGAACCCGGATATCCTCAATCGGCTTTTCGATATAGTAAAACGCGCCGCCGTGAGCGACCAGCTCCACCGCATCGCGCAGTTGCGGATAGGCCGTCATGATGATCACCGGCAGCTTCGGGTCCAGCTCTCGGAGCCGCTCCAGCAGCTCCCGACCGCTCATCCCCGGCATCCGAATGTCGGTTACGACCACGCTCACCGGCTGGGTCTGAACGATCTGAAGCGCCTCCTCCGCTCCCTCCGCCGTCTGGACCTCATAGCCGGCCCGCGCCAGGAGTCGCTTGAGCAGGATCAGTTGTGTCCGCTCGTCGTCCACGACAAGAACCGTCGGCATCGTCTCTCCGATAGTCTTCCAACTGCCGTTTTCAGGTGGTCAGATCGGGCCGGAGGGGAAGCAGCACCACAAACGTCGTCCCCACTCCCGGCTGGCTATGCACCTGAATCTCTCCCCCGTGAGAGTGAACCGCATGCTGTGCCAGGGTCAGGCCAAGCCCCAACCCGCCCTCTTGCTCGCGCGTGGTGAAGTAAGGATCAAAGATGCGCTCCAGCGTCTCCGGCTCGATCCCCTTCCCCGTGTCCTCAACCTCGACACGCACCGTCCCTCCCCGCCGCTCGGTCCGCAGGGTCAAAACGCCCCCGTTTGGCATCGCGTCAATGGCGTTTTGAACCAGATTGTAGAACGCCGTCCGAAGCCGATCAACGTCCATCGGCAGCACCAGATCGCCGGAGCGATCCTCCCGCACGACCCGGATGTTCTGCTCTTTCAGCCGTAGGGAACATTCGGCGAGAACCTGATCCAACAGGGCGCCCAGAGGCCGATGCTCCCAGCGCATCTTGGAGGGGCGGGTCAGGCTGAGAAACTGATTGGTGATTCGGTTGAGCTGTTGAACCTGTTCGCGAGCAATCTCCAGGACCTCTTCGGCTCCGGAGCGGTCCTCCGGCGGCAGCTTCGCCCGCTCCAGCACCGCCTGGAGGTACTGAATCGCCATCGAAAGGGTGTGAAGAGGGTTCCGAATCTCGTGGGCCACCCCGCTGGCCAGCCGTTCCAGGGCGGCGATCCGCTCCTGATGAAGCCGACGCAATCGCGCCAGCATCTCGGTCAACGTCGCGCTGACGCGTCCCAACTCGTTGTTAGGAAATCGCGCGTCCGTCTCCACCTCCCCCCGCTCCGCCCGACGGATGATCTCCGTCAACTGCTCCAGAGGACGGAGGACCATCCGATCGGTGGTCACTTCGATCAATAGGGTCAGAACAGCCACAAAGAGGACCAAAAACAACAGGTGAGAACGTCGGAACGACTCCCAGTAGCCCGGCAGCTCGCTGGAATCAAAGAAAATCTCAATCAGGCCCACGGCCATCGTGTAGCCACGATCGGAGCCGTTCTCCGGAACACTGGCGTCCCAGGTAAACGGAAGCAGCAACCGGGTCGCCCAGGTTCCCCGATAGGGCTGCATCCCGACGACGATCCCGGCGGTGTCGCCACCGTAGTTTCGGAGCACCTCCTCAAGTCGGGCGCGGTCCTGTTTGGACAGCTCGATCTGGGCTAGCTCCCCATGCCGCTGAGCGTAGGCCTCCGCGTCGCCGGAGAGACTAGCAATGATCGCTGGTTGATCGATCCACAACGAAACCCGAACGTCTAGAACGTCCTGAAACTCGGACTCGTTCCCCAGGTCCTGCAGCCGATGGCGAATCTCACTGATGTACCGCTCCGGCGTCATGAAATCCTGAACGTCCACCAAGATCCGCCCCGCGATCTCCCGAGCGCGAATTCCGGCCGCGGTACCCTCCCGCGCGATGGCAATGTGCGAGCGGCGGAGCCGGTAGTCGTCCAGGAGAAAAAAAACCCCCATCACGGTCAAAATGACCGCGTTGATGATGAGCACGTAACGCAGTTTCAGAGCCACCCGAGCGCTCCGATCCGTCGACGCACAACGCCTTCACCTAGAGAGTAACGGATTGGAGCGCCGGAGCGAAATCGTCCCGCCTTACGGCTGATCAGGACGAGCCTCCCTTCGGCTGCAGGTAGAGATTCCCAACAGCCGATAGAGCGGACAGAAGCTCACAACCGCCGTGGCCAGGGGAATCACCCCGATCGCCCCCCACCAGGAACCGTAAACCAGCCCGAGGACGATTACCACAATCCCGATCAGGGGCGCGAACGATCCGATCCACCGTTCCAACGTTCCGACGCATGAGGCCCTCCTCCTTCGCTGTGGTGGCAGCGCTCGCCACAAAAATAGCACCTTCGAAAACTAGAAGAAAGGTCCCGAGCGTTGCTCCCTCTCCTTTCGACGGCGAAAATGGTCCCGAACATAACCGATCTTCCCAAGAGACCGCCAAAATGAACGACCAAGGAGTTCAGAATCGGAGTCACTCGTCCCCCGGTAGCGTTTCTCTTCTGGCGACCTTGGCAGCTGTTGTGGGGGGAATTCTGCTTGGACGTGCCGAGCTTCCGGTAGCGCTTCTGGTCCCGTTGTTCCTCGTTGGTTTGGGGATGGTGGGGTTGCGACCTCGCCGGTTTGTCGGCTGGGGGCTCCTGCTGCTCCTGGCGACCTTTCTCCGACTGGAGTTGATGGAGTGGCGTCCGGTGGCCGCCGTTCCGGAACGGGCGTTGGTGACCTTCCACGGTCGGGCGCTCCGGCGGGAGAGCCGGTTGACAGAGCGCCGGATGGGTCCGGAGACGCGAGTTCAGCGGGTCGCGGAGCTTCGGCTTCGAGGATGGGTTCGCTTGAAGTCGGGCGAACGGTTCCCTGGCACATTTCGTCTTTTTTTAGACGAGCCGGTCGCTTCGGTTCGGCCCGGCGACCAGCTCGAGATCACCAACTTAGAGCTTCGCCACCCGCTTTCCCGTCGCAATCCGGGGGGATTCGATCAGGCGTTCGTCTTTTGGCGGCGGGGGATTGACGCCGAGCTCCGAGAGATCAAAGGGCTGACGAGTCTCCACACGCTCCGGCGGGGAGGAGGGGTTCTCCGTTGGACCGACGGCCTCCGGCAGCGGCTTCGGGAAGTCCTGACCGAGGCGGTCCCGATGCCCGGTCGGGCCGTCTTGGAAGGACTGCTCTTTGGCGCCCGGGACGACCTTCACCCGGACCTTTACGAGGCCTTTGTTGTCGGCGGCGTCGTGCACGTTTTGGTGGTCTCCGGGGCGAACTTCGCGTTACTGCTTACCGTCGTCTTTTTCCTACTTCGGCTGGTCGGAACGCCTCTGGGAGGGGTCTACGTCGGAACCGCTGTGGTCGGAGGGGTCTACGCGCTTCTGGTCGGGTGGGAGCCGTCGGTGGTGCGAGCGGGGATCTTCTTTGGTCTGTATCTGCTGAGCCGATGGCTAGAACGGGACTTCGCCCCGCTTTCAGCGTTGGGATTGACCGGACTGGTGGTGTTGCTCCTGGAGCCGCGAATGCTCTTTGACGTGGGGGCGCAGCTCTCCTTTGCCGCTGCTGGAGCCATTCTCTATCTCTTACCACCGTGGTACCGTCCGATTCGGGCTCGGCTGTCGAGGCGACTCTTTGATCGGCTAGGACGCTGGGCGGCAGCCACCCTGTTGGCAACGCTCGCCGCTCAGATGGCCACCGCGCCGATTCTCGCCTACCACTTCCGGCGGCTTTCGTGGGTTGGGATCGTCGCAAACGTCCCGGTCGTCGCGTTGAGCGAAGGACTGACCCTTGTTGGTCTGATCACTTTAATCGCCGGCCTCTTGTGGACTCCGCTAGGCGGGTTCTTCGGCGGTGTGGCGCAGCTTGGCGGAACGCTGTTGATCGAGATGGTCCGCTGGTTCGGATCGCTCCCTGAGGCACGGTTGTGGGTCCCTCGCCCTAGCTGGCCACTGCTGATCGGCTGGGGGGTGCTTCTGCTTGCGATGGGTCGTCCGTCGGCCCTGCGGCGACGACCGGTCTATTCGCTTGCCGTCGGGCTCCTCTCGGCTCTGGCGGCCCTGGTCTGGCATCGGGCCGTTCAACCGGCGCCCGGGCTTTTGGAGATCGCGTTCCTGGACGTGGGACAGGGCAGCGCGATCGTCCTCCGGGCCCCCTCCGGCGTCACGGCGCTCGTGGACGCCGGTCCCCCGGGCGCGGGAGAACGGGTGGCGCTTCCCTACCTGAGCGACCGTGGCGTTCGGAGGTTGCAGCTTCTGGTGGTCTCCCACCCGGACGCTGACCACGCCGGCGGCGCTGTGGAGGTGCTGGCGCAGATGCCGACAGAGCGGCTGCTTCTCCCTCCGCTTCGCTCCCCAACGACCGCGACGGAACGGGCGCTGCGGGAGCGGTTTCGCCCTCTTCCTCCGCCTTGGCCGCCTGAGGACCTGTTCCCCGGGCCGCTGGACGGCTGGGCGCGGTGGCCGCCTCAGGCGCTCCCGCCGGGGCTGGGCGAAAACGACGCCTCGCTGACGCTGCTTTTGGACTACGGCGACTTTCAGGCGCTGCTCCCTGGAGACCTGGAGGCCCAAAGGAGAGTCGGCGCTCCTGGAGCTCGCTGCAGAAAACGGATGGGACCTTCGCGCTGAGCTCCTTCAGGCGCCCCATCACGGCAGCCGTTCTTCAGGAACCCTTCCCTTTTTAAGTGCAGTTCGGCCCCAACTGGTCGTCGTCTCCGCCGGAGCGGGAAACCCCTACGGCCATCCCCACCCGGAAGCTCTCCGACGCTATCAGCAGGTTGGAGCTCGGGTCCTCCGGACCGATCTGCAAGGGGGCGTGCGCATCTGGACCGACGGACGGCGCGGATGGATCCGCTCGACGATTTCTCAGCGATGACGAACGGACGGAGATCGGATAGACTCGGCGGCGGTCGAACCGCTTCCCGTTGAAGGAGGAGACTGGCGATGGAGTTTCCCGAGTATCGGTATCCCGACCCTCGAGTTGAGGTGCTCGATCCGCGATTTGAGCCGTACCTCCTGGGGGGCTGCGGCTGTAGAACGCCTCTGGACCGGGGGCCGTTGGGTTGAAGGACCGGTCTGGTTTGGTGACCTGCGTTGTTTGCTGTTCAGCGACATTCCCAACAATCGGATTCTTCGCTGGTCGGAGGACGACGGGCGGGTGAGCGTCTTTCGCTTTCCCTCCCGATACAGCAACGGTAACACCCGTGACCGTCAAGGCCGTCTGATCACCTGCGAGCACGGCAGCCGGAGCGTCACCCGAACGGAGCACGACGGGACGGTCACTCCGCTGATGGAACGGTTTGAAGGAAAGCGGCTGAACTCCCCCAACGACGTGGTGGTCCGCTCCGACGGCTCGGTTTGGTTCACCGACCCGGGGTACGGTATCCTGAGCGATTACGAAGGGGAGCGGGCCGAGGAGGAGCTCCCTCGACGGGTCTACCGCTTGGACCCTGAAACCGGCGAGGCGACCGTGGTCCTGGAAGACCTCGACCGGCCAAACGGCCTTTGCTTCTCCCCTGACGAGCGCCCGCCTTTACGTGGTCGACACTGGAGCCACCCACCGAAAGGACCACCCGCGGTTGATCTGGGGTCTACGACGTCGAGGGCGACCGCCTTTGCAACGGTCGTCCCTTTTGCGACATGGCCCCCGGTGTCGCCGACGGCGTCCGCTGCGACGAGGACGGAAACCTCTGGGCCGCCGCCGGATGGGGCGGAGAGGGATTCGATGGGGTTCACGTTTTCGCCCCGGACGGAACGCCCATCGGGCGGATCCATTTACCGGAGCCGTGTTCCAACCTCTGCTTTGGCGGAGCTAAGAAAAACCGGCTCTTTATGACCGCCGGGCGATCCCTCTATGCGCTCTACGTGAACGTTCGCGGCGCTCAGTGGCCCTAGGCGATCCCCAGGCGACGCTTTTTGTTCTTCCAGCATCTGTTGTTGCCGTCGGACCCGCTCCGGAACGATCCGCTCTCGGGGGGCCGTCGGGCGAAATGCATAACGCTTAACGCCCAGCCCTCGGAGCACAGCTAACTCTACAGGCGAGTACTCCGAAGGGTCTGGGCGGTTGAAGTTCATCGGCTCCCGAAGCGCAACCGGCGGATTGGTGATGAACCGCGCCCGGCCGGAGGGGTTGTACGAAGCCGAGTGGAGAATGTACGGATGCAGGAGCACCACGTCCCCCGCCCGACCGGTCAGCTCGACAAACTCTCGGCACTCCCGAATCATCTCCTGAAACGGAAACTGGCCCGGCAGCACTCCTTCCGGATGCTCCGCCAGGAAGCGCGCGACAATCGGCACCGAATCGGTCGCCACGAACGTCCCTCCGCTCCGGGGGGCGATGTCCGACCAAATGACGATCGTCAAAAGGCCCTGCTCCGGACTGTCCAGAAAGTGCCGGAAGAAGTCCCCGTCCTTATGCCAGCCACGAACTTCCGGTCCCGGCGGTACCCACTCCCGATCGGCGCCTAACCGAAAGTTGATGATGAAGCCGTCGCCCCAACTGTAGTGCTCCGCGTTAGCGATTCGCTCCTCACCGCCCAGGAGATCGCAGATGGCCCCCCACGCCTGAGGCGCCACGTCCTTCACCCGCACCCGATGGAGAGTGGGCAGATGAACCCGCGCTTCCACCCACGTACTTGGGTCGTCTGGATCGTAGCCTAGCCGCTTGAAGGCCAGCGCTCGCCACTCCTCCGCCAACTCACGCGGAAAAACCTGCTCCAGGTGGACGTACCCCTTCTCCAAAAAGTGCTCGATCTGCTCCTCGGTAAGAACGCGATAGGAACGAGCAACCATCCAGAACCCCCTTCCCTCCTGCTTTAAGGGTTGACCCGAGGACGGTACCCCGGGGGAAAGCGATCGGCAACCGATCGCAGGTCTTGAAAGAGCTGTGCTGCGTCCGGTGTTGTCGGAACGATCGGAAGCCGCTCATAGGTACGCCAGTGATCGCCGTCCAGCGGCTCGGTATAACCGTCCTCGCGGAGGAGGGTGATCAGCTCCGAGCGCATCGCGCGAAGAGTCCCCTCGAAGGCCGGGTTTCCGGCCAGGTTCCGATCCTCCGGAAGTCCGGGCCGACGGAACAGCAACCACTCCTTCTGGTCGGCAGCAGAGTAGATGTACTTGAACTCCTCCGTGCACCACAGATACAGACCCCGCTCCCTGTGGCTGAACTGAGCGAGAACACCCGATCGGCGCCGTTGGTCCCCGTCGGCGGCAACGGCTAGGTCTAGACCGTGAGGGGGAAGTTCCTCGGAGATTCCAGCGGCCGCGAGGATCGTCGGAAGCAGGTCGATCAGGCTCACCGGCGCCTCCACCCGACGACCGGCAGGAAATCGATCCGGAAACCGAACGACTAGCGGAACGCGAACCGCCGGATCGAGCATCGAACGCTTCCCATAAGCGTGGTAGTCGCCCAACATCTCCCCATGATCGGAGGTGAAAAGGATCAGCGTCTGATCGAGCACTCCTTGTCGCTCCAGTTCGGCGAGAACCCGCCCCACCTGGTAGTCGATAAAAGAGATCGCCCCGTAGTAGGCGGCCCGCATCGTCCGGATCAGATTCCAGTCAACGCCCTGATCCCGATACTTGTACCGGTTTTGAAATCGAGTCCAATAGGTCCACAACTCTTGATAGTCCGGCGGCACAAAAGGAAGGGGCATCTCCACGGCCCGATAGAGTCGGTTCCAAGGAACGGGGTTTTCAAACGGCGGATGGGGCTTGATGAAGCTGGTCCAGAGGAAAAACGGACGGCTCCGATCCCGGCTCTGGAGGAACTGGATCGAGCGGTCGGCGCACCAAGCGGTATGGTGGCGCTCCGCTGGAAGCTGAGAGGGCTGCGGAATGTAGTAATACTCGCTCCGCTCCCCATGGGGGGCCACGATGTGGCCGTACCCCTGCTGAGCCAGGTAGCGGACAAAGTCGTCATCCCCGGAGGCGCCTTCCTCAGAGTAGTCTCGCGACTCGAACCCCCAGAGAAAGCGCGGCCGGGGCGAAAAGTGCATCTTTCCCACCCCATGCGTCTGATAGCCGGCCTCCTGGAGCCGCTCCATCATCGAGCGGCGCTCTAAAGGCATCGGCGTGTTGGCCGTGCAGCCGGTCTGATGGGGATACTCCCCCAGGACAAGGCTACACCGAGAAGCCACACAGACGGGAGAGGCACAGTAGGCCGAGGTGAAGGCGGTCCCTTCGGCGCAAAGTCGGTCCAGCGTGGGCGTTTGGATGACGGGGTTCCCCAGGGCCCCGATCGTGTCGGCCCGCTGTTGATCGGTCATAATCAGCCAGATGTTGGGACGCGGCGGCATCGGATACCATTGCTCCATGAGGACGATCGGCGTTTTGCTGTGGAAGCCAGGGATATCAGAAAACGGGATCGGGAACAAGCCGTTGCGCTTTCAGGCAAGAACGCTCCGCGAAAAGGAGGCCGCCGCTCCTCCTCTCCATCGCATTCTTTGTCTTCGGCCCGACGGGATCGGGGACATGGTCTGCTGTCTGCCGGCGTTGGAGTCGCTCCGGGCGGCCTATCCGGCAGCCCACTTAGCCGTTCTGGCCGGGCCGCGCAATGAAGAGCTGCTCCGCGAGCATCCCGCAGTCGACCGAACGCTGGTCGCCGACTTAAGAGGCAGGGACGGGACCCCGTGGCCGCTCTGGCGACTGGGAAGACGACTCCGACGGGAACGGTTCGACGCAGTGTTCGCCTTCCGAACGGAGACGCGCACCCACTATCTGGCCTGGGCCACGCAGGCCCCGTACCGAGTGGGGTACGCCGACAAGCCGATGGGGCGCTGGCTGACTCACGCCCTCACCGGCGGCCATCGGCGAGGGACGTTCCACGAGATCGAACGGAACCTGGCCCTGCTGGAGCTGCTCGCAATCCCCACGACTAGGCGCCAGCCAAGGCTTTTCCTGACGACGGCGGAGCGCCTTGAGGCCCGGCAATGGCTTAGAGAGCACGAGATCGCCGAAGAGGACTTCCTGATCGGCATCCATCCTGGAGCTAGCACGCCGGATCGCTGCTATCCGGAAGAGCGGTACGCCTGGACAGTTGCCCGACTGCAAGAGCGGGAGGCTCTAAAGGGCAGACTTGTCGTCCTTGCCTTCGAGGGGCCTGCGGATCAAGCGCCTGTCGAACGGTTGATCCAGGCCCTCAAGGCGGAGGGAGTTCCCTACCGTCGGGCGCGAACAGGAGGCCTCCGGCAGATGATGGCCCTGATGGCCGCCTGCCGGCTGGTCCTCGCGAACGACTCGGGTCCGATGCACGTAGCGGCAGCGCTTGAGGTGCCGTTTGTGGCCGTCTTTGGGCCGGGAGACCACCTTCGGTGGATGCCGCCAGGAGAACACGGGCGCATGGTCCGGCCGGTGGATCCTCAGGAGCGGGACCTTCGAACGATCCCCGCAACCCGCATTCTGGAGGCGGTGGAGGAGCTGATCCTGTGGATAAAAGACCGAAGCGAATCCTCGTCTTGAGTTTCACTCACGTCGGGGATGCGACGCTCTCGACGGCGGTGATTCCTCCCCTCCGGGCGACTTTTCCTGAGGCGAGGCTCGTCTTCCTAGTCGGAGAGCGAGCGGCTCCGCTCCTGGCGGGCGACCCTCGGATTGACCGAGTGATTCCCCTGGAACAAAAGCGATCTCGAGGGTTTCGAGGGAGGTGGCAACTGATCCGGCAGCTTCGGCGGGAGCGGTTCGATCTCATCGTTGACCTTCGGGATGCGGCCTATTCTCGGCTCTTGGGCGGACGACGGATCGGCCTGCGGGACTACGGACGGCGTCACGCAGTGGATCGGTACCTCGACGCACTCCGTCGGGCGGGGATACCAACAGAAGGGGCTACTCCGCGACTGGAACTGCGTCCTGAAGAGATCGCCGCTGCGGACTCCTGGCTCCGCGAACGAGGGCTTCTCGAAAGAGAGGGGCCGTTAATAGGGGTTCACCCTGGCGGGAACTGGAGCTACAAGCTCTGGCCCCCGGAACGGTTTGGAGCCGTTGTTCAAGCGCTGGTCCGGCGTCTGAGAGCGGTGGTGCTGGTCTTCGCCGGGCCGGGTGAGGAGACGCTCCAGGAGCGGCTGATCGCTCAGGCCGACGGCCAGGCGATACCGGTCCCAGTGTTGCCGCTCCGCCTGTTGGCCGCGCTCATTGCGCGCTGTCGTCTCTATCTTGGGAACGACACCGGACCGATGCACATTGCCGCAGCCGTCGGCGTGCCGGTCGTTGCGCTCTTTGAACCGACCGACGACCAGCGTAGCGGTCCTTATGGGCCGAACCATCGGGTCCTGCGCAGCGGCCTGGACCTAGGCTGCAACCCCTGCCACCCGGGACGAAACCCCGGCGGCTGCCAAAAGGGGTTCTGTCCCGCTCTCTTGGAAATTCCCATCTCAAGCGTGATCGCCGCTGCCCTGGAGCAGCTCGGAGAGGAGGGGGAGCCATGAGAAACCGAATCTGTCCAAGCGTTCTAGAAGCAATTGGAGAGACGCCGCTGATCGCCCTGAATCGGCTGCGCCCCGTCGACGGGGCTCAAGTGCTTCTAAAGCTGGAATACTACGCCCCCGGGGGAAGCATCAAGGACCGCATCGCCCTTCAGATCCTCGAGGACGCCGAGCGCGCCGGACGTTTGAAGCCCGGCGACGTGGTCGTCGAGTTGACCAGCGGAAACACCGGCATCGGCCTGGCGATCGCCTGCGCCATCAAGGGGTACCGAATGATCGCCGTCATGTCCGAAGGGAACTCTGTCGAGCGGCGAAGGCTCCTGGAGGCCTTCGGGGCTGAAGTCGTCCTGGTCCCACAGGCTGGGAGCTCCGAGCCGGGGAAGGTCTCCGGCGAGGACCTTCAACGAGTCGAGCAGAAGGCCCAGGAGCTCACCCGCAAGCTCAAAGCATTTCGCGCCGATCAGTTCAACAACCCCAGCAACGCCCGCGCTCATGAGCTGGGTACCGGCCGAGAGATTTGGGAACAGACAGAGGGACGGGTAAACGCTTTCGTCGCGAGTGTCGGGACCGGCGGGTCGTTTGTTGGGATCGCGCGAGCGCTCAAAGCAAGAAGCCCAGCGGTACGCTGTTACGTCGTCGAGCCGGAGACGGCCCCGTACTTCTCCCAGGGACGGATCACCAACCCGCGCCATCGGATTCAGGGAACGGGGTACGGCATCTACCCCGCTTTCTGGGACGAGTCTCTGGTAGACGGCTATCTCACCGTCTCCGACGAGGAGGCCATCGAGACCGCTCGGCGGCTCGCTCGTCGGGAGGGAATTCTCGGCGGGTTTTCCACAGGGGCCAACGTCGCGGCGGCGCTCCAGCTGGCGGCCCGACTGCCCGCCGAGGCGACGGTTGTGACGCTCGCTCCAGATACCGGCATGAAGTATCTCAGCACCGATCTTTGGCCCTGAATCGGCCCCCACCTCCTCGATTGAACCCGACCGGGTCTGCAAACGTATCTCAATGCGGAGACTGGCCAAACCGACCAAAAGATCGGTACAATAGTCTCGACGCACGCGCCGATCGGCGCGGGAAGACAGGTCTGGAGTGGAGGAAACCTTTCGTGGCTACGTTGATCCTTGGCTTGGTCGCAAGCGTGTTTTTGACCTTCGCGATCATCGACACGTTCGCTCAGGGCCGCTAAGCCGAGTCGCTTTAACGGCTCGCCCGTCTTTGCGGCTATTCCTCTTGGTCCTCCTGTTGAGGTGTTGGCTCCTCGGGAATCGGGTTCAGCCACATGATATAGGCGTCTTCGCCGGTATCTGAGTAGTACCCTCGCCGGAGTGCGACCGTTTGAAACCCAAAGGACTCGTAAAGGCGGATGGCCGGCGCGTTGGAGGGTCGCACCTCCAGGGTCGCGCGGGTTAGTTTCATTTGCCGTGCCTCGTGCAAGGCCGCGGCAAGTAGCTGCCGACCGATCCCCCGGCGCCGAAAATCGGGGTCCACCGCGATGTTGACGATGTGGATCTCCTCGGCGGCCACCCAAAAGATCACGTATCCGACCACCTGTGCTTCTACTCGGGCAACCAAGACGTGAGAATAGGGCCGCAAGCCGGTCACCTCGTCTCGAAGCGCTCCGTAGGACCAGGGGGTCGGAAAGGAGCGCCGTTCGATCCGATAGATCGCCTCCAGATCGGCAGGCTTTGCCCGTTCGATCCGCGCTTTAGCCCCGGAGGAGGGGCCGCTGGGGGCTCGTCGTCGAAAAAAGGGGATCATCGCCGCCCTCGCTTGAGGTCCCCCCAGAGCAGGGGGAGTTTTGCCCGAGCTCTCACCGGACGCGCGCTCAACACCGGACGCCGGACGATCGCCAGAAGCTCTTCGTCGTCCAGGAGCCGATTCCAAAGGGCGAACTCGTCCAACCGACCGAAGAAGGCCTCCTCCTCGGTAAAGCGGTTTCCGATCCTCACCCGATCGCCGAGGTTAGTTCCGACCGCCGGGCCGGCGGCCACCTCCAAGCCGTTCAGGGTTACTCGCATCCGCCCACGCTCCACGGTCACCACCAGATGGACCCACTCCCGCCGAGGGTACCCGTCTGCGGGGACCAGTAGGTCACCAAAACGAAGCTCCCCCGCTCGATTGCGCCCGAAGAAGAAGGCTCCCTCCGCCTCCTGGAACTGATCGGAGCGAACATCAAACAGGTAGTCCCACCGGTCCGGCTTGGGGTCCCCAAACCAGCACCAGAAGGCGATCGTCAGCACCTCCGGGGCTCCCAGGTCCCCTAGGATTCGCACCACCGCCGTCGGATCGGAGGACAGCTCCAAAGCCGTTCCAAATCCGACCGGTCCGGGGACCTCCTCTAGAGCGCCCCATCCTTCGACCGGATGTCGGGACGGGGAAAGGTCGCCGCGCTCCAGCCACCCAGCCTCAAAGTCGAGATACAACAGAAGTCCCTCCTCGACGGCTCCGCGCGCCGCCAGGCCCCAAACTGACACCAGTGTAAGGATAAAGTAAAACGATTTCACGCCAATTCGGCTAAAAACTTCGATTTTATCGGATATTTGGACGTTCAATCTCGCCAACGCCGGACTCAATACTTGACACTGGCGTAAATTTCGGCTACCGTTCTCCATGCCAACGGGGGCGTGTCAGGCTCCCAGGCGCTCCTTGGTGCTTTTCATTATAACGGAGAAAGGCCCGGTATGACTCGAAGAACTCCGTGCAAGTCCTCAGAAGAGACCTGCCCTGGAGTCGCAGTCTTGGAGCCGCTCTCGGAGGAGGACATTCAACGGTCTCGGTCTTCTGCCGTCCCTCGGAAGGGGAGGGTTTCTCTTCGAGGCGAAGCCGTCCCGGACGCGGTCAGCTCTTGGTTCCGCCGAATTGGCCGGTACCGAAACCTCACGCCGGAGGAAGAGGTCGAGTTGGCACGCCGCGTGGAAGCGGGCGACGCGGAGGCTAAGCGACTGCTAGTGCTGGCCAACCTGCGGCTAGTTGTGAGCATCGCCGCCAAGTACCGGGGCTACAACGTTCCCTTCTCGGACCTGATCCAGGAGGGGAACATCGGCTTGATGCGGGCCGTCGAGAAGTTCGACTATCGAAAAGGATTTCGATTCAGCACCTACGCCAGTTGGTGGATCCGACAGGCGATCATCCGGGCGCTGAACCGCTCCGCGCGAACGATTCGGTTTCCCAACTACATCATCACCCGTCTTTCGCGGCTGGACGAGACGATTAACCGGCTCTCCCAAGAGCTGGGACGAGAGCCGACCCCTGCCGAGCTGGCCGAGTCGCTCCAGCTCCCTGAGGAGAAGATCGAAGAGCTGCTGACCCTTCCCAGTGAGCCGATCTCGCTGGACCTGGACACCAGCCGGAACGACGACGGGTCGCTTCACCTGCGCGAGCAGATCGTTGATCCTGAAGATCTGGTCGAGAACGGCATTCCCCGCGCGGCGCTCCGGGCCGACCTGGAGGTCTTTCTCCGGCATCTGAGCCCGCGCGAGCGGCGCGTCCTCAAGCTTCGCTTCGGCCTGGAGGACGGACGCGAGCGCACGCTGCGCGAGGTCGGCGATGCCCTGAACCTGACCCGCGAGCGGATTCGACAGATCGAAGCGGAGGCGATCGAAAAGCTCCGGGCCGCCCTGGCCGCCCAGAGTCAGGAGGCCCCTCAAGACGAAGCTCAGGCCGAAACGGACCCCTGTGAGAACGAAATTCCCGAACCCTCGTGTTGACGAGGGCGAGCGCTAGAGCGTACACAGAGTAGCGATCCCTGAGACACATTCCCGATGCGGACGGACTATGACCAAGCGAAAATCTCGGGCGAAAGAGATCGTTGAGAGCGCCTGTAAAACCCAGACGGGCCGAAAAAGGAAGGACAAAACAAGCCCCTCGTTGGAAAACGCCGAGAGGGGACTGATCCGAATCGGCGAGCTGGCCGCCGAGACGGGCACCACTCTCCGAACTCTCCACTACTACGAAGAGCTGGGGCTGATCTGCCCCAAGGAGCGAACGTCGGGGGGCTTCCGTCTTTACGATCCCTCCGTCGTCCGCGACGTTCGGCTGATCCAGCACCTGCGAGAGCTGGGGCTGGAACTCTCCCAAATCCAGATGATCATGGAGGCCCGGCGAACCGAGGAGGGGCAACCGGCAGCTTGTCTCCGCGACGTGTTGACCGCCCAACTCCGGCGCGTCCAGTCGCTCATCCACCAGTACACCTGCTTGCGAGACGAGCTGAGCGCGATCCTGGATATCCTCAACGAGTGCACGGAACGAGGCTGCGAGCACACGCCTGGTGGAGCCCGCTGCCCTCACTGTGAAGTGATCGTAGAGCGCCCCTTCCTCCCCCGGACCTTCCAGATCGCCACCGCCACCGAAAAGGCCTGATCAGCCGCGAAGTGCCTCTAATTTTCCGGCCGCCGCCCATTCGGCAAGGGCCTCGTCATCGCCGATGTGTCTGCCGTCCACAAAGACTTGAGGCACGTCCCGCCGGCCGCAGAGTCGCTCGATCTCATCTCGAAGCTGCTCCCGACCGGTGATGTTGATCTCCTCATACGGCACGCCGTGCTCCCGAAGGATCGCCAGCGCACGGGCGCAATAAGGACAACCGGTAAGCGTATAGATCCGAACGCGGGGCTTTGCCATCGTTTCACCTCGTTGCGGTTCGATCTTCTCTGGACTGTTGGGCGAGCTGCGCCCGAATCTCACGGGCCAGGGCGTCTAACTTGCCCGTCGCAGCCCACTCCCAGATCGCGTCGTCATCGCCGACGTAGTTTCCGTCTACAAACAGTTGGGGCACGTCTCGCCGACCACAACGACGCTCAATCTCATCTCGAAGCTCGTAGCGACCGGTAATGCAGATGCTTTTGTAGGGCACCCGATGCCGCCAGAGATGATAGAGCGCACGAAGCGAGAAGGGACACCACTTTCGCCAGTACAGTTCAACGCGCTCTTCAGGGCGCCGCTCCTTCCCCATCGGCTCACTCCTCTTGGGCCTTCAGGCGGTCGCGTCTTTGGACTGCTTCAATATACCGCGCCAGCGTCCCCAGATGCCGAACGAACGTGCGCATCTCTAACCGTCCTTTGGTGATCCAACGCCCTTGTTCGTCCTGGGCGGCGATGATCCGAGACGCCTCCTCGGCCAGGCGTGCGATCTCTTCCCCGGACGAAGAGGACCCCTCCGCAGGACGCTCCTCAGGACGACTCAACGCCTCGAAGTCACGAATCAGGCGAGCTACCCCGTAGGAGCCCTGAAAGGAATAATGGGTGGGCAGATCGGTGTCCGAATAGGTCAACTGATAATCCCGAGTAAAGTAAAGCGGCCGGTTGGTGCCTAGCTCATAAAACCGCGCCCAGCGCCCGTTAGGAAGCTGAGAGCGCCGAAGCCACTCCACCGCGCGACCGACGGCTTGCCGATAGCGCTCGTCCCCCGTGCGCCGATAGAGGCGCAACAGTACCTCCGCCACGCCGACCGACTCGGCAGCCGCAACCGCCGGCGGCTCAAACCGCCGCGCCCAAGCCGGTTCCATCTGAAAGTTATACTGCTGCGCCCATCCGGCCTGAGGATCGGGAAGTTGGGCATCGAGCAGAAACTCCGCCCCGCGAAGGAGCGCCTCCCAATAGGCCGGCTCTCCATACGCCTCATAGGCAAGCAGAAGCGTCTCTATGATGTTCCGCATCACGTGATCGTTGAGCGTGTAGAACTTCCAGTAGTCGACTCCTCGCGGATACTCGCGGGGCCACTCTTGGGGAATTCGGGCCTTCCGGCGGGGATGCTCCTGGGGGTCCCAGACTTCACCGTGATAGACCTGAGGCCAAGCGCCGTTTGGATACTGAGCGTCCATCAGCCGCCGGAGTCCGTAACGCACCGCCTCCTGCACCTCCTCCAACCGTCCTTGGGCCTGACGGTCCACCGCGATCAGGAAGCGCAGAGCGCTGGTCGTGGTATCGTCATCAAAGACGGTCCGATTGGCGCGCCGAGGAAGGCCCACCGCAGGAGCGTTTGAGCCGTGGTCCACGCGATAAAGCCACTCTCGCCGCTCGCTGGGGTCGAATTCGATCCGGTAATGCCATCCGCCGGAAAGGAGCTGCGTTTGAACCAGCGCGCGTGCCGTCTCGACGGTGGCATCCCAAAGCTCAGCTTCGCCGGTCGCGCGGTAGGCCCGAAGGAAGGCCATCCCCACCGACGGGGTTCCAGGGGGCTGAACCCATCCCTGCGTCGGCGTCATCTCTCCCTCGCCGCGCCGATCGGTCAGGTCGAGGGAGTAGGACCACCCATAGCTGCCTTGGACCGAGACCCGTTCCCGGAGGAAGTGCACAGCCCCAAGGACCGCCGCCTGCGCCGACTCGACCGAGGGTTCGGCTTGCCCCGGACAGAGAACCCCAAGGACAAAAAGAGCGCCCCAAACCGGACCAAGCCGCCAAAAAGGCCGACGCATCGTCGCTCGTTTCCTCCCTAAGAGCCGCGCTTAAGAGCCACACGGGTTCAGCTGGAGCCTCGAAGCTCTGCGCCCAGCTCCTCTCGGAGCGCTGCAAGAATGCGCTCCTGTGCCTCATCCACCTCCCGGTCGGTGAGCGTCCGAGTGGGGGAGCGGTACTCCAGCCGAAAGGCCAGACTCCGCTTGCCTTCCGGGACACCCTCGCCCTCGTAGACGTCAAAGAGCCAAACGTCGGCAAGGATCTCCGAAGCGGCGGCCCGGATTCGCTCCTCCACCCGACCCGCCGGCACGCTCCGATCCACCAGCACCGCCAGGTCTCGCATGGCCGGAGGAAAGGGCGGAATTGGGCTCATCCGCTTCTCTCGACGGGCGCAACGGAAAAGCGCTTCAACGTCCATCTCGAACAGATAAACGCGGCCGGGGATGTCGTACGCCTCGGCCACCTCCGGGTGTGCTTCACCCAGAACTCCCAACCGCGTCTCCCCGCACCAGACCTCGGCGCTTCTCCCGGGATGAAACGAGGCCCGGTCCGTCCTCCGAACCTCCCAGGAGGGGACGCCCAACGCCTCTAAGAGCGTCTCGACGACTCCTTTGAGATCGAAGAAGTCCAGCTCACCAGGGGCGGCGCTCCAATGCTTGGGCGGCTCACCCCATAACGCACCGGCCACCGACCAGCGCTCCTCAGGCGGGTCATCTTCCTCCTCCCTTGGCCAAAACACCTTCTGGAGCTCGTAGAGCGCAACCCAAGAGACCTGATGCCGATGATTCTCCTGGACGTTCAGCAGCAGACTGGGGAGCAGCGTCGTTCGAAGCCGCGCCGAATCGCTGCTCAGCGGATTGAGGATCACCGCCTGACGGCGGAGCGGATCGTCCGGCGGTACCCGGAGCCGATCCAACGCGTCCTCGGGAATCCAAGCGTAGTTACACGCTTCGTAAAGCCCGCAGGCCTCCAGCGTTCGAGCGACCTCCTCCCGGAACCGCCAGAAGGGGTCCACGACCGGCGCCGCGTACTCTCCCACCGGCAGGGTCGTGGGAATCCGAGCGTAACCGTAAACGCGTCCGATCTCTTCGACCAGATCGATCTCGCGGGTCACGTCCGGCCGGAAGGTCGGCACGGTCACCCAAAAGGCCCCTTGATCGGGGACCTCCTCGACCTGAAACTCCAAGCCGGTGAGGATCGTCCGCTGTTCGGAGGCCGGAATCTCTGTACCGAGCACCTCGTTGGCGATCGGAGGGCGAAAGAGAACCCGCACCGGCCGAACGGGCTGAGGGTAGCGATCCACCACCCCCCGGCAGACACGGCCTCCGGCCAACTGGTGGATCAACTGGGCCACGCGATTGAGCGCCGGCACGACCCCTTCGGGGTCTGCCCCTCGCTCAAACCGGTAGGAGGCCTCCGTTTGCATGCCCAGCGCCTTAGCCGTCCGCCGGATCGAGACGGGGTTAAAGTAGGCGCTCTCCAAAAGCACATCGCGCGTGTTCGGGCCGACCTCGGAGTTCTCCCCTCCCATAATCCCAGCTAGAGCAACCGGCTTTTCGGCGTCAGCGATCACAAGCATCTCGGTGTTTAGATGTCGGGAGACCCCGTCCAGGGTGACGATCCCCTCCTCAACGTCGGCGCGACGGACGACGATCCGATGTTCCGCCAGGAGGTGATAGTCGAACGCATGAAGCGGGTGGCCCATCTCCAGGAGAACGTAGTTGGTCGCATCCACCACGTTGTTGATCGGTCGAAGACCGGCGGCCAGGAGCCGGCGCTGAACCCAAGCTGCCGACGGTCCGACCTGAACCCCCTGAATCACACGCGCGGCGTAGCGAGGGCAGAGATCGGGCTCTTCGATGGTGACCGAAGTCACCGACTCGACGGGCGGCCCCTCCTCGGGGACGAGGATCTCCGGCTTTTTCACCGGCACCCGATGAAGGGCCGACAGCTCCCGCGCAACGCCGAGCATACTCAGACAGTCTGGGCGATTGGGCGTGATGCTCAAGGTGAGCACTACGTCGTCCAGGCCGAGCGCCTGAACGATCGAAGTTCCCGGCGCCAGATCGGGGGCCAGCTCCATCAGCCCCTCAGCGTCGGTGCCAACGCCTAACTCCCGCGCGGAGCAGAGCACCCCTTGGGAGACCACCCCCCGAACCGGCATCTCTTGAACCACCATCCCGTTGGGCAGCCGAGCCCCAGGGGTCGCCAGGGGGGCCAACAGCCCCACCCGAACGTTCGGCGCGCCGCAGACGACCTCCACCGACCGGCTGCCGGCGTTGACCAAGCAGACCTGAAGACGCTGAGCGCCTGGATGGGGCCGCACCCTCTCGATGCGGCCGACCACAACTCGATCGTCCAAACCCGGATTTCGCGGCCGCAACTCCTCGATCTCCAGGCCGAGCATCGTCAGGTCGTCGGCGATCTGTTCCGCCGTCCGATCTAGCGGGATCAGCTCCAAGAGCCAGCTCAAACTGATCTGCATCGGCCCCTCCAGCGCTAAAACTGGGTCAGAAAGCGCATGTCGTTCTCAAAGAACAATCGAATGTCGTCGATCCGGAAAAGGAGCATCGCCATTCGATCCACGCCCATTCCAAAGGCGAACCCTCGCACCTCCTGGGGATCGTACCCGACCGCCTTGAAAACCTCCGGATCGACCGAGCCGCAGCCGAGGACCTCGAGCCATCCGCTTTGCTTGCAGACGCGGCAGCCTTCCCCGTTACAAAAGACGCAGGTGATGTCCACCTCGGCGCTAGGCTCGGTAAAAGGGAAGAAGCTGGGTCGGAAGCGGACCCGCGTCTGCTCGCCGAACATCTGACGGGCGAAAGCGGCCAATGTGCCCTTCAGATCGCTAAATCGCGCCGAGCGGTCCACCAGCAGCCCTTCTAGCTGATGGAACATCGGGCTGTGAGAGATGTCGGAGTCGCGCCGATAAACCCGCCCTGGAACGACGATGCGGATCGGCGGCTTCCGCTGCTCCATCACCCGCGCCTGAACTGGTGAGGTATGGGTGCGCAACAGTAGCTCATCGCTCAGATAAAACGTATCGTGCATGTCCCGGGCAGGATGGTGGGCTGGCGTGTTCAGGGCATCGAAGTTGTACCACTCCGTTTCGATCTCGGGCCCTTCGGCGACCTCATAGCCCAGGCCGTGGAAGATCTCCAGCATTCGCTGGAGCGTCTGGGTGATCGGATGCGGGCGGCCCAGTAAGCGCCGCCGCCCTGGAAGGGTGACGTCCACCGCTTCGGCCTGGAGGCGACGCTGGAGCTCGGCGCTCCGGAGCTCCTCTCGCCGTCGGGAGAGCGCCGCTTCCAAGGAGCGCTGGAGCTCGGTCAGCAGCGCTCCATAACGGGGGCGCTCCGACTTAGGAAGGTGAGCCAACTCCCGACGGAGGAGAGAAAGGCTTCCCTTTTTTCCAAACAGCTTTACCCGCACCGACTCCAGTTCCTGGAGCGTGGCGGCGCTCTCAACCGCGTGTAAGGCCTCCTCGCGGAGTTGCTGAATCTGGGCTTCCATGGGCTGAGCTCCCGACTCAAGAGAGGGAATGAAAAAGGCTATCGCCACTCCCGCGCCCAGAGCCCCGTCGGGACAAAAGCGATAGCCACCAATCGGTTGTTCACCTTCCAGAATGGCGCGTCAGAACCGCCCAATCGTTTCAGACAAACCCCATCGGGAACCTCCCCCTGAGGTCAAAGCCTCTCCGGAACGGTCCTGGGCACCGGAGCTCAGGCCGCAGAGAGATGTTGCTTGGCCAGCTCGACCAGTTTAGCGAACCCGTCCGCGTCGGAGACGGCCATCTCCGCCAAGACCTTTCGGTCCAACCGCACTCCGGCCCGCCGCAGACCGTTCATGAACCGGCTGTAGGAGAGGTCGTGCTGCCGGGCGGCTGCGTTGATCCGAACGATCCAAAGGCGACGGAAGTCGCGCTTTTTGGCCCGGCGGTGGGCGTAGGCGTTCGTCCACGCCTTATGAACCGCTTCGGTGGCTGTACGGATGAGGTTCTTCCGGCGGCCGCGAAAGCCCTTGGCGTACTTAAGAATCTTGCGCTTCCGCTTCTTAGAGTGAACGGCTCGCTTCACACGAGGCATCGGCTGTGCCCTCCCCTGGAGACGTTGCGCGACCGATTACTTTTCACCGTAGGGCAGGAGCCGCTCGACCCGCTTTCGGTCGGCCGAGTCCACATATGCGGGCCGCTCCAGACGGCGCTTTTGGGCCGGGCTCTTCCGCTCAAAGTAATGGTTGTTGTACGCGTGGGCGAACTTCCACTTTCCCCGCGCCGTCCTTCGAAACCGCTTGGCGGCGCCCTTATGGGTCTTCATCTTGGGCATTGTCGCTTCCGTCCTTTCCTGACTCACGACGGTAAAAACCGTAGCACACTCCCCCCGACGGTGTCTCAGAAATTTCGACTGGGGAGTTAGCGAGCGGCCTCTGGGCTGGGAGCCAAGATCAACGACATCTGCCGACCGTCCAGCCGGGGCGGCTGCTCGACGGTGGCCACCTCACCCAACGCGTGAGCAAAGCGTTCTAACAGCTCCTCCCCCAGCTCCGTGTGGACGATCTCCCGCCCAAAGAAGCGCACCGTCACCCGAACCTTGTTCCCCTCCTTGAGGAACTCGGCCGCATGACGCACCCGATACTCGATGTCGTGATCCGCCATGTTCGGCTTAAGGCGGATCTCCTTGACCTCGATCTGCTTTTGGGACTTCCTCGCCTGGCGCGCTCGCTTCTCCTGTTCGTATTTGAACTTGGAGTAGTCCATGATCCGGACAACCGGTGGGTCGGCCTGGGGTGCCACCTCGACCAGATCCAACCCCCTCTCCTGAGCGATCCGGAGCGCCTCGCGGGAGGAAAGGATCCCTAACTGAGTGCCGTCTTCATCAATCACCCGAACCTGGGGAGCGCGAATCGCCTCGTTGACGCGGGTCTCAGGACCCTGCACGCGGCTTTCGGCCCGGCGTCCTCGTGACTTCCGATATCTCATCGTTTCGCGTTGATCTCCTCCTGCACGCGGTGAACAAACTGCTCTACGGACATCGGGCCTAAATTCTCCCCAGAGCGCGCCCGCACGGCAACCTGCCCCGACTCTACCTCACGTTGTCCTACGACCAGCATGTAAGGAACCTTTGCCAGCTGAGCTTCACGGATCTTGTAGCCCAGCTTCTCGTTGCGCAGGTCGGCCTCGGCACGCAGGCCCGCTGCCCGGAGACGGTCCCGCACCTGAACGGCGTACTCGCGCTGGTCGTCGGTGATAGTTATCACGACCGCCTGGGTCGGCGCAAGCCAGACCGGAAACGCTCCGGCGTAGTGCTCCAGGAGCACCCCAAAGAACCGCTCGATGGAGCCTAACAGCGCTCGATGGATCATATACGGGCGATGCTCCCGCCCATCCTCCCCGATGTAAGTGATGTCGAACCGCTCCGGAAGGTTGAAGTCGAACTGAATCGTCGAGCACTGCCACTCACGGTCCAGGGCGTCTTTGATCTTCAGATCGATCTTAGGACCGTAGAAGGCCCCGCCCCCTTCGTCCACGGTATAGCTCAGTCCGGCGCGGTCCAGCGCCTCGCGGAGCGCCCCCTCGGCGGCCTCCCACTGGGACGGATCGCCAACCGCCTTCTCCGGACGAGTCGCCAAATAGGCCTGAAACTCTTCGAACCCAAACGCCCGGAGGATCGAAAGGCAAAACTGAAGCACCCGGTCGATCTCTTGGGGCATCTGCTCGGGACGACAAAACAGGTGAGCGTCGTCCTGGGTAAAGCCCCGCACCCGCATCAGCCCGTGGAGCACGCCGGCGCGCTCGTACCGGTAGACGGTGCCCAACTCGGCCCATCGGAGGGGAAGCTCCCGGTAGGACCGCTGACGGCTCTTATAGATCAGAATGTGGAACGGACAGTTCATCGGCTTCAAGTAGTAATCGATTCCGTCCACTTCGATCGGGGAGTACATGTTCTCCCGGAAGAATCCTAGATGGCCGCTGGTCTCCCAGAGGGTGCTTCGACCGATGTGGGGGGTAACGACAAACTCGTAGCCGGCCTTCAAGTGCTCCTCGCGCCAGAACTGTTCGATCAGGTAGCGGACCAGCGCGCCGCGCGGATGCCAAAGAATTAGCCCCCCGCCCAGGTCCTGATGGGTGCTGAAGAGATCGAGCTGCCGTCCCAACCGCCGGTGATCGCGGCGCTCCGCCTCTTCCAGCCGCTTGAGATAGGCTTCCAGGTCGGACTTCCGCTCAAAGGCGGTCCCGTAGACACGCTGGAGCTGGACGTTCCGCTCGTCGCCGCGCCAGTAAGCCCCCGCGGTGTGAAGCAGCTTGACGTACTTGATCCTGCCGGTGGAAGGGAGATGAGGCCCCCGACACAGATCGGTGAACTCCCCTTGCTTGTAGAGGGAGATCACCTCCTCCTCGGGGATCTCGTCGAGGATCTCCAGCTTGTACGACTCGCCCATCCGAGCGAACAGCTCCCGCGCCTGATCACGGTCCACCTCGATCCGCTGGGTGGGGTGGTCCTCCTGAATGATCCGGCGCATCTCCTCTTCGATCCGCTCCAGGTCCTCCGGCTTGAAGGGCTCCGTGTCGAAGTCGTAGTAGAAGCCGTCCTCGATCGGCGGGCCGATGGTGACCTTTGCGTCGGGGCGCAGGCGCTTGACCGCCTGGGCGAGCACATGGGCCGCTGTGTGCCGGTAAACCTCCCGCCCCTGGGGCGTCTCAAAGGTGTGAAACCGAATGGTGGCATCCTCCGTCAGCGGAGCGGTTAGGTCCCTGAGCACACCGTTCACTTCGACGGTGAGGGCTTCTCTAGCCAGCCGCGGGCTGAGCTTCTGGGCGACCTCCAGGGCGGTCGTCCCTTTGGGGACCTCGATGACGGCTCCGTCCGGCAGGGTCAAGCGAATCTGTTCCATCGGTCCTGACCATCCTTCGACCTCGCCCCGTGGGCCTGCTGTCCCCGGGCGATCCATAAAAAGAAAAGAGCCGCGTCGTGGGCTCTTCAGAAGTTCCGGAAATCGCTCACGCCGATCACTCGGCGCCCTGAGGCAAGTGGTGGGAGATAGTGGACTTGAACCACTGACCTCCTGCGTGTCGGGCAGGCGCTCTGGCCATCTGAGCTAATCTCCCACAGGAACCTGGAGGCGACGGCCGGATTCGAACCGGCGAATCAGGGCTTTGCAGGCCCCTGCCTTACCACTTGGCTACGTCGCCGCCCAAAACTGGAGCGGAAGACGGGATTCGAACCCGCGACATCAACCTTGGCAAGGTTGCGCTCTACCCCTGAGCTACTTCCGCAACGACTAAACTCGGGCACATGAGAGTATAGCGCCCCTTCCCCAGCTCCGTCAACTGCAAACCCAAGCCCCGTCGTCTTATCTAAGAGGGGGAACCGTCTCCAGCCAACCGCTCTTCGACCGCCCGCACCTTGTCGGCCATCCGCTGGGGCTTGTCGATCCGAGTCCCCAGACGAATCGAAGTGGAAATACGAGGAACGCCCATGCGATGCAGCTCCTCATGAACGCGCTTCAAGGCGGCCATGACCGCCTCAAAGTCCCCCTCCACGTTGGTCCCATAGGCGTGGAGCTGGGCGTTCAGGTTCGCCTCTTTTAAAATTCGGTGGGCGACGGTAACGTACTCAGAGACCGAGGCCCCGACGCCCATCGGAATCACGCAGATGTCGGCGATCACGTGCATCGCTCACCCTCCAGGGAAACGGGAGCGGTGAAGGAGTCCCAATCTTGGACTGATTATTACGCCCTGCTGGGGATTCCCCCCACGGCCACGCGGGAGGAGATTCGCTCTGCCTACCGCCGTCGCGCTCGGGAGTACCACCCTGACAAGCTGCAGGCGCTCGACGCCTCTCGGCGCGAGGAGGCCGCCGAACAGATGCGCCTGCTGAATCAGGCCTACCAGACGCTCTCCGACCCGACTCGCCGGGCCGAATACGACCGGCTCCGTCAAGAGATGTTATCCCAACAGACCGCCTCTCGAAAGCAGTTCCAGCGACGGTTTTGGATCGCCCTTGGACTCATCCTAGGCGTGGGGCTGCTCGCCGCTGGGGGAATCCTTGGACGAGCCGTCTGGCAAGAGCGTCAGGCTCAGCGGTACCAAAAGCAGTTTCAGCGAATGCAGGCGCTAATCGAATCGGATCGGATCGCCTCAGCCTATCGGCTGGCGATCGATCTCTCCCACCAGCGCCCGGAAGACCCCCAGCTCTGGGACCTCCGCTGGCGGCTCGCCTATCGCCTGGGGAGAACGCGGGACGCCGCTGAAGCGCTGGCCGTCCTACTTCGCTTTCAGCCGACAAACCCTTCCCTCCGCATCGCCCACGCCCAGCTTCGCTTTGCGATCGGCGACGTGGAGCGAACCCGTGAAGAGCTGCTGTGGCTCATCCAAAACGGCGCCCTGGAGCAGGCGGCGACCATGTTGGCCGAATTTCGACGGCTCAACCCCCTCCTCGCCGAGCGCCTGGAAGGGGTGTTCCAAGCGCCGCCTGCAGAAGAAACCTCTCAACGCCAAGCGGGCTCGGAAGCGGCGAGCACCGCCCCCGAGCCTCGCTAGCAGAACGTCCGTAGCAACGGCCTTTATTTTTCGTTCTGGCTCCGGAGCTGTTCCAGTAGCCGATCCTGTAACTCGCGCGGCACTTCCTGATAGTGGGAGAAGCTCATCGTGAAGGAGCCGCGGGCACTGGTTAGCGACTTAAGGTCGGTCTGATAGCGGGACAGCTCGGCCAGTGGGATCAGAGCGTGGATTAACTGGCGCTTGCCGACCTGCTCCATTCCGACCACGGCGCCGCGACGACCGTTGATATCGCCGATCACGTCCCCCATGTTCTCTTCGGGGCAGAGGATGTCCACCTTCATGATCGGCTCCAAGAGCACCGGCGCGGCCTGCTGAAAGGCTCGAATGAACGCTTCCCGCCCGGCGATCTGGAAGGCGATGTCTTTGGAGTCCACCGGGTGGGTCTTGCCGTCCACCAGCCGAACCCGCACGTCCACAATCGGGAAGCCGGCTAGGATTCCTTCCTTCATGACGTTTTGGATTCCCTTGTCGACGCTGGGCCGGAACTGCTGATCGATGGCTCCGCCGAAGATCTCGTCCACGAACTCGTATCCGCCGCCGCGCGGCAACGGTTCGATCGTGATCACCACCTTGGCGTACTGGCCGGCGCCTCCGGTCTGTTTTTTGTGGGTGTACTCGACGTTTTGCACCGGCTTGGTGATCGTCTCCCGATAGGCCACCTTGGGGGGTGCCGTTCGGGCGCCCGCGTTGAACTTTCGCTTGGCGCGGGCCAGCATGATGGTCAGGTGCTGATCTCCCAAGCCAGAGACGGTCATCTCCTTGGTGTCCTCGTTTCGCTGAACGACGAAGGTCGGGTCCTCCTCGTGAAGCCGCTGAAGGGCCGACATCAGCCGCTCGTCATCCCCCTCCCGCTCCGGGAAGACGGCCAACGTATAGGTCGGCTTGGAGAACTCGATCGGCGGCAGGAGCAACGGGTTGTCCGGCGCCGCCAGCGTGTCGCCGGTTCGGGTGATCTCCAACTTGGCCACCGCGCCGATGTCGCCGGCGACGATCTCCGGAGCCTCGAGATGCTCCTTTCCGTGGGGCCAGTAGAGCTTGTTGATCCGCTCCTCGCTCTTTTGGGTCACGTTCCGGACTACGCCGGGGCGGAGCGTTCCTGAGAAGACTCGGAACAACGACATCCGTCCGGAGAACGGATCGAAGATCGTCTTGAAGACACGAGCGACTAACGGGCCGCTCGGGTCGCCGGTCAACTCGACCGGTTCCTCGCCGCGAAACGCGGTCACCTTCCGCTCTGCAGCCGAAGGGAAGCAGTTGACGATGAAGTCCAAGACAGCGCTCACCCCGATTCCTGTGTCCGGCGAGCAGCAGAGCGCAGGCACCAGGGTTCCCTCCTGGAAGGCCGCTCGGAGGCCCCGAGCCAACTCCTGATCGGAAAGCGTGCCCGCTTCGAGGTACTTCTCGATCAGCTCGTCGTCCGATTCGGCGGCCGCCTCGACCAGGAGCTCCCGCGCCTCCTCCGCGACACCGCTCAGGTCGTCGGGGATCTCGCTTTCGGTCACGGTCTTTCCGTCCTCGCCGTACAGGAGCGCCTTCATTCGGACCAGGTCCACCACGCCCTTGAAGTCGGCCCCCATCCCGACGGGCAGGTGCACCCGTACCGGCCGGACGCCGAAGTTCTCCTCGACGCTGGCTAGAGCCTTTTCAAAGTCGGCGTTCTCGCCGTCCAGGTGGTTGACAACAAACGCTCGGGGGAGTCCAAACCGCTCGACGGTGTCCCAGATCCGCTCGGTACCGCCCTCCACGCCGTGCTCCCCATGGAGGAGGATCACGACGGCATCGCCGGCGCTCAGCGCCGACTCCAGCTCGCCGAAGAACTCCTCGTAGCCCGGCGTGTCCAGCAGATTCACCTTGTGGTCGCGCCACTCGGCAATGCAGGGGGTCACCGAGAGCGTCGTCTTCCGGGCGATCTCATCCGGATCGAAGTCCGAAACCGTCGTCCCCGCCTGAACGCTCCCCAGTTGACGAACGGCACCGGCGGTGTACAACGCCGCCTCGATGAACTTCGTCTTTCCCACCTTCGCGTGAGCCGCCACAACTACGTTCCGAATTCGGTCGCTGGTGTACTGTTTCATAAGGTGCGGCTTCCTCCCTGACTTCCTGCTGCTTGCCCTTATTTAAGGGCAGAACCCTTCTCTTGAAGACGTTCTGAGACTCCGATCGGCCCCTGAAAACGGGAAATCGCCTCGCTTCTCTCAACAGCTTCGATCTTGCAAGCCCCTGCTTGCCGACGCCTAGGGAGTATACGCAACGGTCAGGAACGTGTCAAGGCGCCCGTCGCACTCGCTCGCCCCTCCGGGGCCTGGAGTCCCCTTTTACTTGTCGGGACCTCTTTGCTCATGGCACGATTTGCTTGGCCCGGAGGAACCTTTGCTAAAAGGTTGTCCTTTCTCGATCGGTGGCGGTAGCTTCTTCTTGCAGCGCAGGTTCGCCTGCAGCCCTAAGGCCGTCTGGGCTCAAGGACCACAACCCCAAAGAGGAAGGCAGAGCGCTTGCCTCGCGAAGAGCTCATTCTGCTGTTGCTCCTCTTTTTGGTCACGCTGGGCGATCATGCCGGCGTGCCCAACCTCTATGTGCTGACGATGATCCTCGCCGAAGGGAAGGGTCTCCACCCGACTCTGATCTTCCTGGTCGCCTTTAGCAGTATATTCCTTTATGAGCTTGTTCTTTACCTCCTTGGGCGATGGGCCCGAACCCATCCGCTGGGGAACAGCCGCCCGTTCCGATATCTGTTTTTGAGCACGAAGGCGGTCAGCCGGCTGTTAACCGAGCGAGTTGCCCTCTGGTTGATCTTTGGGCGGTTTGTCGCCTTTGTCGGGCTGTACATCCCCTTTGCCGCCGGACAGATGGGGACACGGGCTTGGGTCTTTCTCCTCTGCAGCGTTTTTGGGACCGCCCTTCAACTGACCGCCTACGGCATCCCTGCTTACCTGTTGGGCAAACCCTTCGAGGGGATCATCCAACGCGTTCCGCTGGTCTGGATTTCGCTGTTGGTCCTGCTGGCCGTTGCGCTGATCCAGGCGATCGTTTGGTACCCGCCGCGCTCGCCGCAAACGGCTTCAGCCGATCCTTCACGAGCGCTCAGGAGGGGAGGAATGAGGCGATCGCGTGGAGGATAAAAAAGCCCACCATCGGCGAAAAGTCCAATCCGATCCGCATCGTCAGGGGCATTAGGAGGGCGCGAATGGGGGCCAAAAACGGATCGGTCAACCGGTGAAGCAGCTCCTGAAAGCGATGAACGCTCGGATGGCCCCCACCTCCGATAGTAAACCAGGAGAGCAACACGCTCAGAAGGATCAGCCAACTATAAAGCTCGATCGCTAACCGAGCCAGCCGCAAAATCGGTCCGAGGATCTCCATCGTCTAGGATTCGCGCTCCAAGGTGAGTTCCGCAATTAAGATGCCCTCCGGCTCCTCAACGAGTCCGTCTCCCGACGCGTTGACGATAACCCGATGGTACCGTAGCTCCACTCGAATTGTCCCGGTGATGCCCTCCAGCGGAAAGCGTCGCTCGACCGTCTGGCCGGAAGGGATCCGATTGTTCCGCTCGTAGCTAAATCGCTCCTCACCCAATAGTTGCTCCCTCGCGAAGACCCGCAAAACCGCCGTCCGATGGGCCCCACCGGGGAAGAGGTGCCCGGCCTGGTTCTCTACCTGAGCGATCAGGACGTTCCCCTCGATCCGCGCCTGAAGAACGGCGGCCATCTGGACGAACTCCGGCACATGAGCCCCAGGAAAGGAGTGGTCGCCGTACCAGCGCTGCGGCTTCTCTTGGTACTCATCGGCCAACCACCCCTTGCGCGGCTCCATGTGACAGGCCTGACAAGGAAACTCGCTTTGGCCGTAAGGGCCCTCCTTCCAGGAGTTGTACTGGTCGAACTCCGCCAGCCCGCCGTGGCAGGAGGCGCAGACCTCCGCGGTCTGATAGGCCGGATTGGCGATCGAGTCGTGGCCAGGAGAGTCCACCTCATAGGGGCCGTGCATCGCCCAGTCGTCGGCGTGGGGGTCCTGGTGGCAGGTGATGCAGGTCACGCCGGCCTCCCGCACCTCATCCCGCAGGGCCGGCTCGTTGCCCAGCCCGGTCCGTAGGATCAGGTCCGGCGCATGACAGCTCAAACACTCGGTCCGCGTGTAGTTAGCCGAGGCGACCCGAAACGTCTCGCTTCGCCACGCCTGAGCGTGCCGAGATTGTTCCCACTGAAGGTAGATCGTGCGATGACAGGTGCCACAGGTCTCATAGTCGGCATGAAAGGAGACGATCTCCTCCGGAATCGGCGCCGGGGCCGAAGGCGCCGGCGTCGGCCCGCCCCCTCGACACCCAAACCAGAAGGCCGCATAACCCAGCACCCACAAAACCCCGACTGCCCGTCGTAGCGCCATATTGCCGCACAAACCTCCTCCCCGTGACCAGCATCTTCCCCAGCAGGATAAGGAAAGCCGGTCCACAACTGCAACCCCCGGGACAGACAGCTCGTCTAAAAAACGGACCTACTCCAACGGCAGGGTTTTAAACCACTCAACGAAACGAGCGATCCCTTCCTCAAACGGAACGCGTGGCGCGTACCCTAACAGTCGCTTCGCCTTGGAGAGATCCGCATAGGTGATCGGCATGTCCCCCGGATTGGGAGGAAGATACCGGCGGAGCGCCTTCCTCCCCAAGTGTTGCTCCAGAAGCTCGATCACACGGTTTAACGGCACGGTGCGGCTGTTGCCCAGATTGATGATCTCATAGCGAAAGGGGCGCTCCAGCGCCGCGATCACCCCGTCCACGATGTCGTCAATGTAGGTGTAATCGCGCGCGGCGGTCCCATCCCCTAGGATCGGAACCTCCTCCCCCCGCGCGATCAGGCGGGCAAACTTGTGGATCACCAGGTCGGGACGAAGCCGAGGACCGTAAGCGCTGAAAAATCGAGTAACTGTGATCTGCATCCCGTAAAGATGGGCGTAGGTGTGGGCAAGAATCTCCGCGGCCCGCTTGGAAGCCCCATAAGGCTGCAAAGGACGGTCCGCCGGATGCTCCTCGGAGAACGGAACGGGCGCCCGCCCGTAGACCGAAGAAGAGCTGCCAAATACCATCTGCCGAACTTCTGCCCGGCGCATCGCCTCCAGAAGCTGCAGCGTCCCCGAAAGATTGATTGAAAAATACGTCTCCGGGTCTCGGATCGAAGCGCGCACCCCGGCCCGCGCGGCCAGGTGGATCACCGCCTCGATCGGCTCGGAGCGTAACAGCTCAAGGAGCGCTTCGCCGTTTCGGATGTCGGCATCCTCAAACCGGAACTCCGGCGAGCGGAGCAGCTTGGCCAGATGGCTCTCCTTCTGCTGCCGATCGTAGTACGGATCGAAGTTGTCCACTCCGATCACCCGCACCCCTTCTTGGACCAACCGCTCGGCAACGTGCGAGCCGATAAACCCCGCGCAGCCGGTCACCAGCACCCGTTGAGGCAGCTCTGCCACCGTTTCCCCCCTTTCGCCTGATCCGAGAACGCTGCTTGCAAAGCGTAACGCCTTTCCCCGAAGAAGAAAAAGGGAGGATTCTGGGGCGTCGCTCTTTCTTTCTTTGAGATCGTCGGTTACCCTTAATCAGGAATCATGAGTCGGGAGTCTCTTTCTCGACTTTTTCAATAAGCGAGATTGTGATTATAATCACAAGCGCTGGCCGTGGGAAGGAGAAGCGCGAAAGCGCCCCGTTTGGGCTGCCGGGACGCCTCCTAAGGAGAGAGAGGATCGGAACATGAAAACAAGCTTGTTGTTCGTCTCACCTTCGCTCACAGGACCTCTAAACCGTTAGGGGAAAGGAGACAGCCGTGCACATCGAGGCGAGCGTTCCAATCGGGGAGCTGGCGGTTCGGATTCCCGGGGCTCTCGACGTGTTCGAGCGGTACCGTCTGGACTACTGTTGCCACGGGAGCCGGTCCCTAGAGGAGGCCTGCGCTCAGCGCGGCGTGCCGTTGGCAACGGTTCTCCAAGAGCTCAGGGAGGCCGCAGAGCGCTCGGCCCAGGAGGAGAGGACGACCAACTGGGATCGGGTTTCGCTCCGGGAGCTCTGCCGCCACATCGTCGCTGAGCATCACGCCTACCTGCGTGCCGAGCTGCCCCGTCTGGAACCTTACCTGCAAAAGATCGCCCGTGTACATAGGGAACGGCATCCGGAGCTCGTGGAGCTGTGCCGCCTCTTCCAGGAGCTGAGCGAAGAGATTCGTCACCACCTCCGGGAAGAGGAGGAGGGCCTCTTTCCCCAGGCCGTCCGAACGGAGACGGCATTAGCGATCGGCGAAGCGGCTTCCCTCCAGCCGATCGCCCAGGCGATCGAGGAACGCGAAAGAGAACACGAACGCGCAGGCGCCCTCCTTGACAGCATCCGCCGGCTGTTGGATGATTACACCGTCCCCGAAGACGCCTGTCCAACCTACCGGCACGTGCTCGAGTCGCTGGAGCGTCTGGAAAGGGATATGCACCGTCATATCCATCTGGAGAACAACGTGCTCCACCCTCGGCTGCGGCGACTGGACACCTTGTTGGCTTCGGGGACCGAGGAGCTCTCGGTGCCTTTGAGGTGAGGGGCATTCAAGGAGGGGATCATGTCCGAACCTCGTGAGGAGCGCTATACTCACGGCCTTTCGCGTCGCGAACTGCTTAAGCTGATCGGTATGGCCTCCGGGATGGTGATCACCGGCCCCATCTCCGCTCATGGCGGGTTGGGGAGTCTTTGGCGCCGCCAGCCGGTGGTGCCAGTGGACGAGTGGCACAAAGGAGTCTGCCGCTTTTGCGGCACCGGCTGCGGCGTGATGATCGGGGTCAAAGACGGTCGTATCGTGGACGTGAAGGGCGACGAGTACGCCCACAACAAGGGGCGCCTTTGCATCAAGGGGATTCTCAACCGAGACATTCTCTACACCAGCGATCGAGCGTTATATCCGATGATCCGGCACAACGGCGAGCTGAAACGGGCCACCTGGGACGAAGCGATGGAGCTGATCGTCGCTCGATTTCAGGAGGCGATCCAGCAGTACGGCCCGGACAGCGTCGCCTTTTACGGGAGCGGCCAGCTCTTTACCGAGGAGTCCTACACAGCGAATAAGCTGTTCAAGGCGGGAATCGGAACCAACAACGTTGAGGGGAACCCCCGGCTCTGTATGGCCTCCGCCGCAGTTGGATACCTCTCGGTCTTCGGCAAGGACGAACCGGCGGGCTGTTACGAAGATATCGACCACGCCGACTGTTTCTTTATTACCGGCTCGAACACTGCCGACTGCCACCCGATCATCTGGGAACGGGTGATGGACCGGAAGCGGGCCCATCCGGAGACCTACCTCATCGTCGTAGACCCGCGCCGGACTCGAACGGCAAAGCACGCGGACCTGCATCTGCCCATCTATCCGGGCACCGATGTGGCCCTCTACAACGCGATGATCCATGAGTTTATCCGACTGGGCCGAATCGATCAGGAGATGGTCCAAGAGTATCTCACCTTTCGACGAGGCGAGGAGACGGTCACCTTTGAGGCCCTCCGGGCCCACGTTCAGAAGTACTCGCCGGAGCGGGTGGCGGACCTTTGCGGTGTTCCTGCCGATCTGATTCGCCAAGCCGCCTATCGCTTCGCGACGGCCCGTGCGACGATGTCCCTTTGGACGATGGGCATCAACCAGCAATCGCAGGGAACGGCGGCTAACCGGCTGTTGAATGCAATGCACCTGTTGACCGGGCACTTTGGGCGTCCGGGAGCGACTTCGTTTTCGATCACCGGCCAGCCCAACGCGGGCGGAGGCGTCCGGGACACTGGGGCGCTGGCCCACGCGCTGCCCAACAGTCGGCTGGTGACCAATCCCGAGCACCGCGCCGAGATGGAGAAGCTCTGGGGCGTGCCTCCCGGCACCATCAACCCTAAGCCGGGCTACCACACAATCGCACTGTTCCAGGCGATGGAGCGCGGGGACGTCAAGTGCGTCCTGTGCTTCTGCACCAATCCAGGGCAATCGCTGCCCAACGTCGAGCGGTATCGCGAAGCGATTCGGAACACCTTCTTCGTCGCTGTGGACGCCTTCCACCCGACGCGAACGACGGAGCTCGCCTCGGTCGTCCTTCCCGCAGCCATGTGGACCGAAAAAGAAGGGGTCTTCAGCCAGTCCGAACGGCGATATCACTACGTTCCCAAGCTGGTCGATCCCCCCGGTGAGGCCCGAAGCGATTTGGAGATTCTGGTAGACTTCGCCGTCCGGATGGGCTACGGCGACTTAATCCGGGCCCGGACCCCCAAGGAGGTCTGGGACGAATGGCGACAGATCTCTGCCCATTCGCCCTATAACTTTGCGGGGATCACCTATGAGCGGCTTAAGAAGGAGCGGGGCATCCTCTGGCCCTGTCCGACGGAGGAGCATCCGGGGACTCGCCGGCGCTACCTTCCCGGCGAGGACCCAATGGCTCAGGGGAACCGCCGGTTCGACTTTTACGGGCGGCCAGACGGGCGAGCCGTCGTCTGGTTGCACGACCAAGAGCCGTTCCAGGACCCGACCGATGCGGAGTATCCGCTGATCCTTTCGACGGGCCGCATCTACGAGCACTGGCACACGATGACGATCACAGGAAAGGTCCCTGCGCTGCGCTCGGTGCACCCGGAATGGTTGATGATCCATCCGTTGGACGCGGCGGAGTACGGCATCCAGGACGGCATGGAGGTGATCGTTAAGAGCCGACGGGGGGAGCAGAGCTTCCGGGCGTGGATCACTGAGGAGGTGCGTCCTGGCGTCGTCTTTACGACCTTCCACTCGGCCAAGCGGCTGGTTAACCGCACGACCGCCGATATCGTAGACCCCTTCTCCAAGCAACCGGAGTTTAAGCGTTGTGCCGTCTCGGTGCGGCCCCAAGAAGGGAGTGAAACGGCCTATGAAGGCTAGGCAACCCCTCATGCTCCTCATCGGAAGCTTTTTATTCTTGATCCCAACGTTCAGCCACGCGGCGATAGCTGGACAGGGGATGACTTCGGCCCAGCTGCTCCGCGTTCTGGGGGTGATTGCGGCGGCTCTGGGCGTCGTGTTGCTGATTCTGGTCGAGTTCGTCTGGCGCGATCGCTTCTCAATTGGTGGGTACCACTGGTTGCTGTTTGCTGGACTCTTCCTGCTACCGGTGGTAGCTATTCTGGGAACAACGGCGACCGTCTTTGAAGAGACCAAAACCGTCGAGTCTTGTAACAGTTGCCACGTGATGGAGCCGTTCGTCAACGACCTCAAGGACCCTCACAGCCCGACGCTCGCCGCCCGACACTATCGGAACAAATGGATCCCGGAGAACCAGTGCTACCACTGCCACACCACCTACGGGATCCACGGGACATTGGCCGGTAAGCGGGACGGCTTCCGGCACTGGCTGCTCTACGTGACCGGGACCTATCAAGAGCCGGTCCAGTACAGCGGGAGCTACCCCAATGAGAATTGCCTCGCCTGCCACTCCCAAACAAGCGTCTGGGAGGAGGTTCGAGCGCATCAGCTTCTCAAGGAGGACCTGACGAGCA
This sequence comes from Candidatus Poribacteria bacterium, assembly GCA_026004875.1. Taxonomy (GTDB): domain Bacteria; phylum Poribacteria; class WGA-4E; genus BPJZ01. Next base: position 46,187 of record BPJZ01000016.1, read on the forward strand.
ACCGGGTAGGGTGTTACACCTGCCACGGGCCGGTTCATCCGGCGCCGCCTGAGCGAACGGCACTCCAAGGAGGGGAGGGATGAGCACACGGGTTCCCCCAGGCCAGAGCGGAACGCTTCGCGCTGCAGTTCTCTGCGCCGTGGTTGGGCTGTTGCTTTCGGGAGTCTTTTTGATCGTCGGGTTTTCGCCGGCCAGCATCGGCTATGGGATGTTTTTAGGTGTCCCGCTGCTGCTGGCCGGAATGGCTCTTTATCTGATCGTCGTGATTCGCGACTTTCGGCGGCACGGGATTCTCTGAAGCCGGTTCAGATCTCAAGGAGGCTGTCCAGCTGCGGCGCGATCAGCTCCGCCTCGTGGAGCATCTCCGGCGTGTTGACATTCATCGCGCGGCGCGGGTCGATTCCCCAGGAGAGCAGCTCCTCCCGCTCGACGATCCGGACGTCCTCGCACATGGAGAGGATCCGCAGCCGCAACTCACGCTCCCGGATCATCCACTCGAGGGTGCTAAGCGTCGCCTTCCGATAGAGGGCGCACAGCGGCTCCCAGCCGCGGACGCCGCTGACGGAGACCACCTTAGCATCGCCGAGCAGCTCGTAGAGCATCTCGACTAGCCTAACCGAAAGAAACGGCATGTCGGAGGCAAAGCAGGCGACCAGATCGTGCCGAGCCACCTTCAAAGCGGTCGCCACTCCGCCGATCGGCCCCAGGGCCGGCCAATGATCTGGAACGATCGGAACCTCGAGCGACTCCAGCGCCCCGCCGGTGCCATCGCCCACGAGAAACACGTCGTCAGAAACCGCCTGCGCCACGCGGAGAATCCGGTCAATAATCCGCTCCCCAGCGACGGGGAGCAGTGCCTTGGGTCGCCCCATCCGGGTGCTTCGCCCGCCGCAGAGAATCGCAACGCTCAACGGCAACCGGTCTGCCGATGGCTTGTTCATCGTCCATCCTCATCCCGCGTCGTTGGAGTCGTAACGGAGCTCATTTTACAACGTATCTTTTCACAGCAAAAGGGAAAATTCCGCCGGACAGTCCCATGTCGGAGCGATGGCTTTCGATCACCGAAGCGTTCCAAGAGGTGGAACGGCTCTACCAGCGCCACGGACGGCGGATCTCTCGCAAGACGATCAGCCGCTGGGCACAACGGGGCTGGGTCGTCGCCGAGCGCCGCGGAGCCCGATGGTATATCGAACCCCACTCGCTGCGCCAACGGGCCCTGGAGGAGCTCAATAAGCGATCCCCCCTGGCCGCCCCTTCCCCTGACCTCTCCGAGGACCAGCCGCTGACCGACCCGATCGAGCGGCTCCGTCGCATCGTTGAGGCGATGAATGCCGAGTTCCTCCGTCGCATCGAGGAGGGCACCGACTAAGCCACTTCCTGCCCCTGGGGCGATGTGTTTCCTCCCCATTCCGGCTATAATGGAACCGCACCGAAAAAGACGAACGGATCCAAGAAGCGTTGGATCAGCTGGATCATAAGGTTCAGGAGTCGCTTCGTGCTGCCGAAACCCTCCCCCCAACAGGTCGCCTGGCAGGAGGCTGGCCTGGCTCTCTTTCTTCACTTTGGGATCAATACCTTCACCGACCGAGAATGGGGCGATGGTACCGAGGACCCCCGTCTCTTTGCTCCAACCGCTCTGGACGCCCGTCAGTGGGCCTCGGCGGCCAAGGCCTTGGGCTTCCGCTACCTGATTTTAACGGCCAAGCACCACGATGGGTTCTGTCTTTGGCCCACCCAGCAGACGGAGCACAGCGTTCGACGCTCCGAATGGAAGGGCGGAACGGGCGACGTGGTCGCCGAAGTGGCCGAGGCCTGCGCGGAGCTTGGCTTAAAGTTTGGCTTTTACCTCTCCCCCTGGGACCGTCACGAGCCTACCTACGGCGACTCGCCAGCGTATAACGCCTTCTTCCGGCGGCAGCTTGAGGAGCTGTGCACCGGATACGGCCCGATCCACGAGGTCTGGTTTGACGGCGCCTGCGGAGAGGGCCCCAACGGACGCCGACAGGAGTACGACTGGCAGAGCTACTATGCCGTCGTCCGCGAACATCAGCCGGACGCTCTGATCGCCATCTGCGGGCCGGACATCCGTTGGGTGGGCAATGAAGAAGGGGTTGCCGACGAAACCAACTGGAGCGTCCAGGAGCCGCACCCGACCTTTCACGCCGGAAGACGAGGGCCGGTCTGGTGGCCGGCAGAGTGCGACGTCTCTATTCGTCCGGGGTGGTTCTACCACGCTCACGAGGACGGTCGGATCAAGTCCTTGGGACACCTGTTGGACATCTATTACAAATCGGTCGGCAGGAACGCGGTGCTTTTGCTGAACGTCCCGCCCAATCGGGAGGGACGACTTCCCGACCCGGACCTGGAGCGGCTCACCGCCTGGAAGGAAGCTCTAGCAGGAACCTTTCAGCAGGACCTCGCGGCGGGCTGTCCCGTCTTGAGTCCGCACACGCGTTCGGGCTACTACCCGGAGGCCGTCACCGACGGCGAACCGAACACCTGTTGGGCGCCGGAGATCGGCGTTGCAACCCCCACCCTAGAGGTGAACCTACGCGAGCCAAAAACCTTCAACCGCTCTCTGGTTCAGGAGTTCTCCCCCGAAGGACAGCACGTCGAAGAGTACGTTCTGGAGGCGATGCAGGGCGGACAATGGGTGCCTTTTGCCCGAGGAACGACGATCGGCCACCGAAAGCTTGACCGCTTCCCCCAGGTGCGGACCGACCGGGTCCGGCTGCGCATCTTAAAGGCACGGGACTACCCCCGCATCCGACGAATCGGACTGTTCCAAGCCTCGGAAGCCGAAGAGCAGGCTACGGCCGAATTCCAGCAGGCCGGGGAGGAGCACCGGTGAGTCGTCGCGTGATCGCTCTCCGCAACGGCTCCTGTGCCGTGGCTGGAAACCACGTCTTCCAAGGAGGCGACCCGAACGTTCTTTACGAGTTTCCGTTGATCGTTTGGCTGGTCGAAGGTGGAGAAGAAGGCCCCGTGCTGGTGGACGCCGGCTTGGGCCATGTTGAGGAGATGAACGCCGGCGCGGCTCACGTGCTGGCGCGACCAATCGTTCAGCAACCCGAGGAGCAGATGACAGCGCAGCTGGCGCGGTGGGGGTACACCCCCCAAGAGATCAGAGCGGTGATCCTGACCCATCTCCACTTTGATCATGTGGACCTGCTCGATCTCTATTCCAGCGCGCAGATCTTCGTCTCCCGGAAAGGCTTGGAGGCGGCAACTCGATTTCCCAACTGGATGGGGAGTTGGGCGCCTCATAAGACGCTGAAGCTGCTTGTTCAGGAGGCCGCCGATCGCACCGTTCCTGTTGACGATGCAGAAATCTTGCCGGGGATTCGAGTCTTCTGGATCGGCGGCCACACCGCATGCAGCCAATGTGTCGTGGTGGAGACCGATGCAGGTCCGGCGCTCCTGGCCGGGGATGCGATCTTCCGACGGGAGAACCTTTCCCGGAACTCCCCGATCGGAATCGCCGACGATCCAGCTCAGGCGCGGACGGCCCTGGAGGTCCTCCGGGCGTTTCCCGGCCCGATCTTCCCCAGCCACGACCCGGTGATCTTTGAGGCCTACGGAGGAACCTTTCCGTGACCTACAGGATTCGCATCTTGAAGGTGGGCGAGTGCGACGTTCGGGATGACATCACCTTTGCCGACGGGGGAGAAGACAACCCGCCGGTTTTACCTCTACATCTGGGCGCTTTACGGCCCGGAGGGGATCTTCTTGATCGACACCGGCCCCAAGGACCTGGAGACGTTCAACCGAAGCGTGGCCGCGTACATCCCCGGAGGGATTCGGCAGCGAGAAGAGGAACGAACGCCGGAAGCACTTCGTCGTGCGGGGATCGCTCCGGAAGAAGTCCTGGCGGTGATCGTTACTCATCTGCATCCTGATCACTATGAGTACTTTGACCTCTTCCCCCGGGCAGCGTTGGTTGTCAATCGGCGCGGATTTCTCCACGGACTGCTGAGCATCCGTCGGAACGTGATGCAAGCCCTCGCGGCCCGCTGGCCGGAGAGTCTTCGGCTGGTGGAAGATGAAGAGGTCTTCCCTGGAATCCGTACCTTCTGGCTAGGCGTGCACTCCGAATGCAGCCAGGCGATCGTCGTTCAAACGCAGGAGGGCCGAGTCGTCTTCACCGGCGACGTGGCCTACCTGTACTGCAATTTGGAGGAGAACCGCCCGATCGGTTGGGCCGACCCTAAAGCCTGTTTGGAGGCCTACGCTCGGCTTCGCGCAGCTGGCGAGGTGCTCGTTCCGGCCCACGACCCGGAGCTGTTGCAGCGATTCCCTTCCGGCTGGATCGGATGAAGGGGGAAGCCGTTCGCCCCGACCCCAAAGGCAACGACCGATCAAGAGGAGCGTCAACGATGATTGCGTTAAACATCGGCCCTGAACAGTATCGGCCTCGCCCGCCGGAGAAAAAGGACTACGCGATCGGAATCATCGGCTGCGGCGGCATCGTCCAGGGGGCACACCTGCCGGCGTACCGGAACTTTGGCTATCGGGTGGTGGCCGCCTGCGATCTGTTGGAAGAGAACCTCAGACGGGTTCAGGAGCGGTTTGGGGTTCCCTGGGTGACCACAAGCCTGGACGAGTTTCTTGACCACCCGGAGGTGGAGATCATTGACCTGGCCGTTCACGGCTATCAGCGCCGTCCAATCATCGAGCAGATCTGCCAGCATCGCCCGCCGAAGCTAAAGGGTATCCTCAGCCAGAAGCCCTTCGCGATGAACTGGGAGGACGCCGTCGCGATGGTGGAGGCCTGCGAACGGGCCGGAATCCCGCTGATGGTCAACCAGCAGGCCCGTTGGGCTCCGGCCCACCGGTTCCTTAAAGCTGGTGATCGAATCCGGCGTCCTGGGGCACGTGTACGCGGTGACCCACTTTCACCGCTCGTTTCAGGACGAGCCCGGCTCCTGGTTCGTCCGACTAGAAAACTTCAACATCGTGGACCACGGAATTCACTACCTCGACCTGTGCCGTTACTTCATCGGCAAGGAGCCGGTTCGGGTCAAAGCGACCGCAACGATGCAGCCGGGTCAGGCCGCCGTCTCGCCGATGTGCCACACGATCCTCTTGGAGTTCGCTCCCCGAGGCGATGGTGACGGCGGTGAGCCACTTCAACAACATCGTCCGCTCCCCCCGACTGCACCGGTACGAGTGGTTCGTGGACGGCACCGAGGGAAAGCGCGGTGGTCTCGCATTCGGAGGCGCAGATCTCACTCAAATCCCAACCGGATGAGGTTCTGAGCGTTCGGATTCACGGGCAATGGTTCCCGGACGCCTTCGGCGGCTCGATGGGCGAGTTGATGGCCGCACTGAGCGCAGGCCGGGAACCGCAGACCAGTGGTCGGGACAACTTGAAATCCATCCGGATCGCTTATGCGGCGGTTAAAAGCGCCCAGGAGGGGATTACCGCCTCGCTAGACGACTGGCCCGTTTGACAGGCGAAGTCTTCGAAGCCCAAGATGGAAGAGACCTAAACGAAGGCCCCCGAGAGACCGTTCCACGACATCCCGCCTCTATACGGGATGTCTTGCACCGTCGGAGGAGTCGGCGTAGAATGCCCAGCGATCTTCAAGACAGCGAGCCGACCGGGATCGATTGCTCATGAACGCCTCACGCCTCGACCTCCTCTGCGTTCTCCTCGTGAAACAGGACCAGCAGCTCATCGGGCTTTGTCCACGCCAGTCGAGCGAACTGCCCCGTGAGGAGGAGATGCCGCTCCTGGAGGTGGAAACTCCGTTTGGATTTCGAATTCGGGGCCCCCTGTGGAACTACAACATGTCCCGGCTGTTTCTCAGTGGCCATCACGACGCACCCTACGAACCGGCCACCTGTTTTCTTGTGCTCTTGATGGCCTACTTTGGCGGCACCTTCTTGGACATCGGGGCTCATCTGGGCTACTTTTCGCTACTGGCGGCCCGGAACAGTTCTGAGCCACTGACGGTTCACGCCTTTGAGCCGGCGACGTTCTACTACCGGCTTCTTGGCGAGAACGTCCGTCTCAACGGACTGATCGGAACCATCCACGTTCATCGGGTTGCACTGAGCGACCACAGCGGAGAGGCACCCCTCTACCTGGAGGGCGGAATGACCTCGCTGGACGCGACGTGGGCGCCGCAGCGCCTCCAGAAAGAGTCCCCTGCTGGAGAAGAGCGAGTTCCCTTGGCCCGACTGGACGACCTCTTCTCCCCCGCCGCGCTTACCGGACCGATCACGGCCAAGATAGACGTGGAAGGCCACGAGTTAGCAGTGCTGCGCGGCGGCGAAGAGCTCTTCTCGTCCCCAAAGTGCTCGCTCTGATCGTCGAGTGCGATTGGGAAGACGAAGAGAGAAGAACTAAAATGCTAGCAGAGCTGAAGCGGTTGGGGTTTCGAACCTATGGAGTGTGTGCGTTCTTTCCCGACGCCGATCTGCCGGAGACGCTCCGCCCCCTTCTCTGGTTGCCAGAGGTGATTCAACGCACCGGAAAGACCGCTCACAACTGGTTTGCCCTCCGGGAAGACCATCCACAAGCTCAAGAACTGATCGAGCTCTTGAGCCTCTACGAGCGGTATGGAACCACGCGATACCTGAACGCCGAGGAGTTCTCCCGCTATTTGGTCCGCGTTTACCAGGAGTCCCAAAGGGTACGGAGCCAGCTAGCTACGCGAGGGAACACGTCATGAACGATCCGGAGCGAATCGGCGGCCTCCTTTTTCTCCGGGAGCTGGACAACCGGTGGTTCCAGGTTTATCGCTCGTTTCTCTCCCTGCCGGTGGAGGAGCAGCCGATCGTTGAAGTGCAGTCCGAACTCGGGTTCCGGATGCGCGGTCCCATCGCCAACGACGTGGTGCGCCACTTTCTTCACCGGACCGACTCGGAGAGCCCCTACGAGTACCCGATTCTTTTCCTTCTGCTAGTGCTGACTTATGACGGCGGTACCTTCTTGGACATCGGCGCCAACCTGGGGTACCACAGCCTGGCGGTGCTCAAGAACGGCCCTCCCACGCTGCACGCTTATGCTTTTGAGCCGCTCCCGTACTTCTACCGGCTTCTTTGCGCAAACATCGAGCTGAACGGGCTCAAGGGACGAATAACGCCCCATCCGGTCGCCGTCAGCGACCGCGCAGGGGAGGCGGACCTGCACCTTCTGGGAACGGCCAGCTCCTTGGAAGTCAGGGTGGTCTGAAACGATCTTCGGTGCGTCAACAACAGCGCGCATTCGAGTCCCCACGCGTCCCCTGGACGCGCTGTTTCGCGCCGAGGAGCTCGCCGAGCCGGTCATCGTGAAGATTGACGTCGAAGGCCACGAGATGGCCGTCCTGGAAGGCGGAGAGCAACTGTTTCAGTCGCCTAGAACGGCTGCCGTCGTCTTCGAGTCAGATCCCCGATATGGGAACCCCGAGCGTGCTCTTGAATGGTTTTCGAAACGGAACTTTGAGATCTACGGGATCGCCCCTGGAATGAGAGGGCGAAGCTTTCCTCTTCTCAGCGCGTGCTGCTGCGCCCCCTCCCCCAGCTTATCGAGGTAGGGAACGGACCAATTCCTGGATCGCAGCGCGTCCAGACAACCCCTTCACTCCGTAAGGCCTGGATCGACTGCCCCTTTATTACCCTATCTTGCAACGCGGTGGATGACCAACGAGGAGCTGATCCGCTATGCGCTTCGGACCCGGAAACGGAGTCAGGAGATTGCCCGAATCGCCCGCGATTCCGGCATCGTTCGCCCATCTCCCGGCTTAGAGCAAGACCCCCGTTCTCAGGAGACGCCTCGAGACGATGGCAAAGGCGACGCGAGTTGAGCTTCTCAAGTACCTCTTCGCGCTAGATGAAGGTGCCAAACGAGTCCTAGGGGTCTACTTTCGGATTCCTGAGGAGGAGCACCCGATTGTAGAGGTGCCGACCGCCTTCAACTTTCGCCTACGCGGTCCAGTCTCCAACGAGACGCTTATCTGGATGATCCGGGAGGTGGGCGACGCCAGCCCCTTCGAGATGGCCACGCTCTTTCTGGTGTTGCTGGCCACCCACCAAGGCGGCACCTTTCTGGACATCGGCGCGCATCTAGGGTACTTCTCCCTGGCCGCCGCCTGTAACACTTCTGCTCCGCTGGAGGTGCACGCTTTTGAGCCGGTCCGGTTTTACAACCGATTGCTCCGGGAAAACATCGCGCTGAACCGACAGCAAAGGCGGATCACTCCCTACCCGTTTGCGCTGAGCAACGCCGACGGCGAGGCCACCATTCGCGTGCACGGACCGTACAGCACGATGGAGGAGGGATGGTTAGAGACGTTCGAACGGGCCGAAGAGGGCCAGGAGAGAATTACTACTCGCCGACTGGACACTCTCTTTGCTGGCCGCGAGCTGCAATCTCCCGTCGTCGTCAAAATTGACGTGGAGGGACACGAGGCGGCCGTTCTAGAGGGAGGAGTGCGCTTTTTCACCACGCAGCAGGTCGGAGCGGTGTTCATCGAAGCCGACGCGGAGCGCACCCCCCGTGCTCAGTCCGCTCTAGATCGCCTTGAGGAGTGGGGATTTGAACTTTACGCAATTGCGCCCTCAGTCTCACAGATGGGGCTGATCTCCCCGGTTCACCGGCTGCCGATCCTGCCTCGCTCGTACGTCTCAGTGCTCCAAGGCCAAGCCAGCAACTGGCTGGCGATTCACCCGGAGCACTCCCCCTTTGAGAGCCTGGAAGAGATCCATCTCCTCTATCCGCTCTTCATCTCAACCCGATTTATGGACGACGAAGAGCTGCTTCGGCTTTCTGTGCACGTTCGGGAATCGCTCCTGAAACTCCGCCGACAGGTTACCGGAAGCGGAACGCGCGAGAAGCACTAAACTCCTCCAGAACCCCAGAGCGCTGTCGAGAGATACCGTTCTCCAGCGTCGGGGAGGATCACAACGATTAGCTTCCCTTGAAACTCCTCCTGACGGGCCAAGCGATCGGCGACCGCCACCGCAGCCCCCGAAGAGATGCCGCTGAGGATTCCCTCCTCCCGCGCCAGTCGGCGGGCGTACTCGATCGCCTCCTCATCGGTGACCGTTTCCACGCGATCTACGAGCGAGAGGTCGAGCGTCTCCGGAATAAATCCTGCGCCGATCCCTTGAATCGAATGCGGGCCGGGCCGCAGCGGCTCTCCGGCAAGCGTTTGAGTGATCACGGGACTGGCCGCAGGCTCTACCGCGACGGAAAGGATCGGCTTGCCCCGGATGCGCTTGATGTAGCGGGAAACGCCGGTGATCGTCCCGCCGGTGCCGACTCCGGAGACGAGCACGTCCACCTCGCCATCGGTGTCGTTCCAGATCTCCGGGCCGGTCGTCTGCTCGTGAATCCGTGGGTTGGCGGGATTCTTAAACTGCTGGGGCATGTACCAGCGTTCTGGGTCTTCGGCAACGAGCGCCTCGGCCCGGCGAATCGCACCGGGCATTCCCTCCGCTCCGGGGGTAAGGATCAGCTCGGCGCCAAAAGCGGCCAGGACTCGCCGCCGTTCCAGGCTCATCGTCTCCGGCATCGTCAGCGTCAGCGGGTACCCCCGCGCCGCACAAACGTAAGCGAGCGCAATCCCGGTGTTTCCGCTGGTCGGCTCGATAACCCGACGACCCGGCCGGAGCAGCCCGCGTTGTTCTGCGTCCCAGATCATCGAAGCCCCAATGCGGCACTTGACGGAAAAGGAAGGGTTGCGCGCCTCGATCTTAGCGACCACCCTGGCCCGAGCGCCCTGGGGAATCCGGTTGAGTTGGACAAGAGGGGTGTTCCCAATCGAGAGGGAGTTGTCCGCATAGATACAGCCCACCGCTGCACTCCTTATCTCTTGTGTTTTGAGACCTGCAATCTGAAACCGGGGCCGATTTCCTCCAAGCTCAAGTCTAAGCCCACTTCGACAAAAAACGCAGGCAGTTTTTTCCGCGATTTCCTTGAAAAATGGGATGCAGGGCGCCTTTTCCCGTGATAAACTCGAAGTGAGAGGGGTTCGTCTGGTCTTCACTCAGGTGCGGAGGCGACAGGGAAACCATGCTTGAGTTTGAAAACGACGAGCGGTACAGCGCGACGATCAAAGTGATCGGCGTCGGCGGCGGCGGTGGGAACGCGGTCAAGCGAATGATCGAATCGGCCCTGGAAGGCGTCCAGTTTTACGCCGTGAACACCGACCTGCAGGCGCTTCAGTTGGTTCCTCAAGCCGAAAAGATTCAGATCGGCGCCAACCTGACCCGTGGGTTGGGGGCTGGCGCCAACCCAGAGATCGGCCGGCGGGCTGCCGAGGAAGACCTGGAGAAGCTCCAGAAGATCGTTGAGGGGGCCGACATGGTCTTTGTGACCGCCGGCATGGGTGGCGGAACGGGCACCGGCGCCGCCCCGGTGATCGCCCGGCTGGCACGCGAGGCCAACGCTCTGACCGTTGGCGTCGTGACCCGACCGTTCAACTTTGAAGGCAAAAAGCGAAAAATGCAGGCCGAAGAAGGCATCGAAGCCCTCAAAGAGTCCGCCGATGCGATCATCGTGATTCCCAACCAGAAGCTTCTGGAGAACCTGGAGCGTTCCACTCCTCTGGTCGAGGCGTACCGGCGCGCCGACGAGGTGCTTTCCGCTGGTGTTCGGGCGATCTCCGACCTGATCACCCGCGCAGGGGAGATCAACTTGGACTTTGCCGACGTGCAGACGATCATGACCAACGCCGGGTCGGCGTTGATGGGGATCGGCATCGCTGAGGGCGACGAGCGGGCGATCACCGCCGCACGGCGGGCGATCACTAGCCCCTTCTTGGAGGAGCAGTCCATTCACGGAGCGACCGGCGTCCTGGTCAACATCACGGCCGGCCTGGACTTCACGCTTTCAGAGCTGGACGAGGCGATGCAGCTGATCCACGAAGAGGCTTCCGAGGACGCCCAAATCCTCTTTGGCCACGTCATCGACCCGGAGATGGAGGGCAAGATCAGCATCACAGTGATTGCCACCGGCTTCGATCAGCGGGGCGTGCGCCATCGTGCCGACGCAGCCGCGGCGGCCTCCAGCACAGACGCGATCGGTCTGACCCGCATCCTTGCCGGTGAGTTCGAGGAGTCGGGAGCCACCAAAGGTCGAAAGACGCCGGCAACCACCAAGCGGCCTGCAGCGGTAGACCCCCGGACGCTGAACACCCAGGCGGTGGACGACGCGCTGGATATCCCGACCTTCCTGCGCGTCAAGCCGCGCTCGGAGCGCTCTTAAGTGGCCCGGCAATCGCGATACCTCGACCCAGCGGCTCTGGCCCGTCTCGGGGGCCTGGAGCTGGTCGCTCGCCTGGTGGTAGAGGGCGCAATGACCGGACTCCACCACAGCCCTTATCAGGGGTTTAACGTCGAGTTCGCCGAGCACCGTCAGTACATCCCAGGGGACGACATCCGGCATATTGACTGGAGGGTTTACGCTAAGTCGGATCGCTTTTACGTCAAGAAGTTCGAAGAGGAGACCAACCTGAAAGCCTACCTGCTGCTGGACGTGAGCGGCTCGATGGGCTTTGGCGAGCCCCTCTCCAAACTGGATTACGGTCGCTACCTCGCCGCCGCCCTGACCTACCTGATGCTCCGCCAGCGCGATTCGGTCGGAGCTGGTGCTCTTGGACCGCGCCGTTCGAGAGTACATTCCGCCGCGCAGCCAACCGACCCACCTGCAGGCGATCCTAACGGCGCTGGAATCGGCTCCAGCCGGCAAGGAGACCGCTCTGAGCCGAGGGCTAGAGGAGCTCTCCCATCGCCTGGTCCGGCGCGGCTTGATCGTTCTCCTCTCGGACCTGCTCGACGAACCCCAAGAGGTGCTCCGCGCCCTGCGACTCCTCCGCCATCGCAAGCATGAGGTGGTCGTCTTCCACCTCCTTTCGCCGGAGGAGATGGACTTCCCCTTTCGAGAACCGGTCGTCGTCCGGGATGTGGAGACCGGCGAGACGCTCACGAGCGGAGGGAATCTCGTCCGCCGCCGCTACCGCGAGGTCGTCGAAGCCTTCCTTGAGCAGTACAAAAAGGGCTGTGCCGCCCACGGAGTGGATTATGTGCTGATGCGCACCGACACCCCCTTTGACCTTGCGCTGGCCGCCTACCTCTCTCGGCGAAAGCGCTAAGCTCGGCGGAGAAAAACCGAATCGCCGAAAATTTCCGCTTCAAAGCGCGTTAAAGGCCGGTTCGCCGGACCGCGAACGACGTTCCCCTCCAAATCGAATCGGGAACCGTGACAAGGACAATTCAGGAACTCTCTCCCGTCGTACATCACCTGGCATCCCTGATGGGTGCAGATTATCGTCACGGCGGCTACGTCGTCCTCTTCCACCCGGACTAGGAGGATCGGATCGTTCGAGTTCAATGCTGCTAAAACCGCCCGGTCCTCTACTAGCTGGGTTCCACCGACCCGTTTAAGGGCGTTATTCATTCGGACCTCGACGCCCGGCGGAGGGTTCTCCACCGGCTCGTCATCTCCGCCCTGGTCGTCTCCGTCGTCGGGGACCTCGTCGGGAAGCTCGTCGAAGCTGTCGCCGTCCTCACCGATCGGCGTCCCGTCCCCTCCGGTCGGAACCTCGTCCCCCGTTTCCTCCATCTCCTCCTCATCGGCCAACATGTCGCCGTCTTCACTGCATCCGGCCAGGCCCAAGACGCTCGCCGAGACGATCCACAGGCCGACGCCTCCCAAAAAGCGCCGACGGCTGAGCACTGGCCCCCAGTTGTCGTGAACTCGAAGCATCGGCTTTCCCGTCCTTTCGCAATGTGGCCTTTCTCCGCCTAATTTACGGAATCCGGAACAACGACGGCAAGCCTCAGACCGCCTAAAGGGCGCTACTCGCCCTCCGGAGAGCGTGCTACGGTATATATGGTGCGGCGAAGACGGAACCGTTCTTGCAGAAAGGGACACGCCATGAGTCAAGCGACGCGCATCGAGCGGGACAGCATGGGAGAGGTGGCCGTCCCGGCGGATCGCTATTGGGGTGCTCAGACCCAACGGGCTTTGATGAACTTCAGGATCGGCTCGGAGCGCATGCCCCGCGAACTGATCCGCGCACTGGCCGTCGTCAAACAGGCTGCCGCAGAGGTCAACGCTGAGCTGGGCCTGCTCGACCCCCAGATCGCCGAGGCAATTCAGAAGGCGGCCCAGGAGGTCATCGAGGGCAAACTGGACGACCACTTCCCGCTGGTGATCTGGCAAACGGGCAGCGGCACCCAGACCAACATGAACGTCAACGAGGTGATCGCCAACCGAGCGATCGAGATGCTCGGCGGAGAGCTGGGGAGCAAAAACCCGGTCCACCCGAACGACCACGTCAACAAGGCGCAGTCCACTAACGATGCCTTCCCGACAGCGATGCACATCGCCGCCGCCGAGCAGATCGTCCACCATCTGATCCCCTCTCTGGAGCGGTTTCGGGAAACCCTCCAGCGGAAAGCGGAGGAGTATCGTGACATCGTCAAGATCGGACGCACCCACCTTCAGGACGCCACACCCTTGACGCTGGGACAGGAGTTCTCTGGATACGTCGCGCAGGTGGGGTACGGCCTGGACGCCCTTCAGCGCGTGCTCCCCAAGGTGTACGAGCTGGCGCTAGGCGGCACCGCCGTGGGAACGGGGATCAACGCCCATCCGGAGTTCGCCGAGCGTGCGGCCCGCGCGATCGCCCGCCGAACGGGACTGCCGTTTGTCTCCGCGCCGAACAAGTTTGCCGCCCTGGCCTCCCACGACGCCATGGTCGAGCTGGCCGGAGTCCTTCAGACGATCGCCGCGAGCCTCCATAAGATCGCCAACGACATCCGCTGGCTGGCCAGCGGCCCCCGCTGTGGGCTGGGAGAGATCTCCATCCCCGAAAACGAGCCGGGAAGCAGCATCATGCCCGGTAAAGTGAACCCTACCCAGGCTGAAGCCCTGACGATGGTCTGCGCCCAGGTGATCGGGAACACCGCCACGGTCGCCTTTGCCGGATCGCTGGGCAACTTTGAGCTGAACGTTTATAAGCCGGTCATCGCCTACAACGTCCTTCAGTCCATCCGGCTCTTGGCCGACGCGGTGGAGTCCTTCCGCGAGCACTGCGCCGAGGGCATCCGCCCCAACCTGGAGCGGATTCAGGAGTACGTCCAGCGGTCGCTGATGCTGGTGACCGCCTTGACCCCCTATATCGGCTACGACAACGCCGCGATGGTGGCTAAGAAAGCCTTCCAGGAGAACAAGACGCTCAAAGAGGTGGTCCTGGAGCTGGGGCTGCTCGACGAGAAGGCCTTCGAAGAGGCGATGCAGTTGGACAAGATGGTACGCCCCCTCGCTGGAATCCAAATAGCTAAGAGCCGGACTCCTGGCGGGAGCCTCTCCGGGGCGGTTCCCGTTCCGGAGAGGCTCTCCAGCTTCCCTATCGTTCTCCCTGGCGACGGACTTCAACAAAGCGAAGAGCGACTGAAAGCATCCCTGCGCCTCCCAGCAGGCCGATCCAGTACGGCCCCTCCAGGGGCATCAGTCCCAAGCCGATCGCCGACCCGACCAGCGCGGGAAGGAACGTAAAAGGGAAGAGCGCCGTGTTCATGAATGCGACATAGCTGGGCCGCCGGTCCACCGGAGAAATCTCGATCAGGAACGAGTTGTTCGCGATCATGTTCGCCTGCATTCCCAGCCCAAACAGCACCAGCGCCAGGAGGTAGACGGCCAAGCGGAGGTCCAGCACCACCCCCACACCGGGAACGGGCCAGTGGAACAGCTCCGGCAGGCGCGGAGCGATCAACACGGCTGCAGGGCTCACCGCGAGGAAGCCAGCGGCCCAGAGCAACGTCAGTCGATTCCCCCTCCGATCGCTCAGCCGCCCCCAGACCAGACTGGACGCCAGTTGGCTCGCCGAGAGGAGGCCGATAAAGACCCCGCTGAGTCCCTCAACGCCCAGCCGTTCCACCCCGTAGGGAACGTAGAAGCTCACCCCGATCCAGCCGGTGCGAAAACAGATGCGGTAGAGCAACAGACGGCGGTAGTTGGGATTCTCCTTCAACGCCCCGGCGGTTCCAAGGAGAATCTCCCGAATGCTTCGCCGCTTCTGAGGCGCCTCAGAGGGGAGTTCGCGGACGAAGCAGAAGGCCCCCCAACCGACTCCGTAGGCCACAAAAGCCCCCAGCACCAACAACACATAGCCGTCCGGAAAGGGAACTCGCCCCAGAATCGGCTGAACGACGACAAACCCGATCACCAGCGCCAGTCCGGTGCCTAAAAGTCCCCGCCAGGCAAAAAAGCTCCCCAACCGATCCGGCGCGATCGTCCGCCCGACGATGTCGAAGAAAGGCATCGCGCCGCTGCCCATCGCTCCTTGAAAGACAAAGTACGCCAGAAAGAAGACTCCTAGCCAAAAAGGGGTGGGGTGCCGGCCTCCGTAGGCCATCGCTGCCGCCATGAAAAGCAGGACGAACAGCCGAACAAAAAGCAGACGGGTGTAAAAGGGAAGCTTTCGCTCCCGATGCTCAATCCAACTGCTGACGAAGATCTGCGGCCAGAGGTTCCCTGCCTGGGCCAACGCCCCCAGAAGGCCGACCAGAGTGTTCGAGCCGGTCGCTTGGTACAAAAAGGCCGACAGCACCAACGACGGTTCGATCAGGGCCATTCCGACTCGGACCAACGCCCCGTTAGCGATTCCAAGGAGATAGTTTCTCCGGACGGTCGTAGGAAGGGGCGGAATTGGCGCGGCTGTAGACATGGCTCCTTTCCGTGCCCGGACGTATACTCTTGGGGGTAATAATAGCCGGAAGCGCACGGAGAGAGGCCTCCCTGGATGGATCCACACCGACGCAGCGCGGTGCTGGTCGTCGGCGCTCTGATCGCACTTGGAGCCTTGGGGCTGTGGGTGCTGCTTCGGCGTCCTCCCGGCCCTTGGACGGCGCGGGATCGGCTCGGCGCTCAGCTGGCCCAACTGATCGAGCGGTACGCCCGCACGCCCTATGGGGCGCGCTTTTCTCCCCTGGACGAAGCCGCTCAGTCGGCCATTGACCGGCTCCTGACCGAAGCGCTGGACCGCCCAGGGAACGACTTCGCCGCCCGCATGAACCGGTTGCGCGGCCTCCTTCAAGGGGCCTCGATCGCCGACGCCCGGGAGGGTCGAGCGATGGACCGCGCTCGGATCAAACTAGGTCTGGCCGAAGCGCTTGCGCTAGGCGACCTTCAGAGCGCAATCACTCGGTGCGGGTTTCGAAGGCTCTTCGAATCCCCCGTGCTCACTTGGCGTCCGGAGGATCGCCCTGAAGGCATAAGCTCCTCCTTTGGCGAGGTGGACGATCTCCTTGCGCTGGACCAGGTGCTGCCGTTTCTTGTCTCTGGCGTTGGTTATCGGGCTTCTGGAGGGCGCGATGCCGCAATTCGGGCGTTTCAGGCCGTCCTCCAGCATCGGCAGGCCGGCATTGAGCAGTTCGGGGAGGGGTTTCTGGAAGTCGCCGGCGCGGAGTACCGCGAAGCGATCCGCATTGCGGAAGAGGAACTGGATAACTCCAAGGAAAGGGAGGGACGACCGTGAAGATCGCCCCTTACGGGTCGTGGCGATCGCCGATCGCCGCGCGTGATCTCGCCCACGGCGGGGTTCGATTTGGGTTCCTGACAACCGACGGCGAGTCGGTCTATTGGACGGAATGGCGACCAGAGGAGGGGGGCCGCAACCAGATCGTCCGGTGGAATCCGGAAGACGGGAGCTTGACCGATCTGCTCCCGGAGTCGTTCAGCGCCCGAAGCCGGGTTCACGAATACGGCGGAGCGGAGTTTCTCGCGGAGGGGGGAAGGGTGCTCTTCGTCCAGGAGACGGACCAGCGGCTTTATCGGATAGAAGCACCTGGAGCGAAGCCGGTTCCGCTGACGCCGGAAGGGTTTCTTCGCTTTGCCGACGGGATCGTCGATTCGAAGAGAGAGCGTTACATCCTCGTCTGCGAGGACCACAGCACGAACCCCGAGCCCCGAAACACGCTGGTCGCCGTTTCTGCCGAAGGGGGGACAGTTCGAACGCTGGTCACCGGATTCGATTTTGTCTCCAGCCCTCGACTGGCGCCCGGAGGAGACCGTCTGGCCTGGTTGGGCTGGTACCCACCCGGAGATGCCCTGGGACGGTACCCAGCTCTGGACTGCACAGGTGGACGAGCGGGGACGGCTCACCGACGCGCTCCGGATCGCTGGGGGTCCTGAGGAGTCGATCTTCCAACCGGAGTGGGCTCCGGACGGTTCACTGCTTTTTGTCTCCGACCGAACCGGCTGGTGGAACCTCTACCGCTGGGACGGGGAGCAGATCCACCCCCTCGCCCCAATGAAGGCGGAGTTTGGTCTTCCCCAGTGGCAGTTTGGGATGCGCACCTATGCCGTCGCCGAAGATGGAACCCTCTACGCTCTCTGTGGACAAAGCGGTCGTTGGCAACTGATTCGCCTCTCGCTCGATGGCGGAGAGCCGGAGCCGATCCCTCTGCCCTTTACTCAGTTAAGCGACCCCCTTCTCCTTGAGGGGGACCTTTACCTGTTCGCCGCCTCGCCGACGGAGCCGTGGGCGCTAATCCGATACCGACCGGCCTCCAGCCGATGGGAGGTCCTCCGGCGCTCCAGGGAGAACGTCCCGGACCGGCGTTATCTCTCCGTCCCGGAACCGATCGCTTATCCGACCACCGAGGGCGAGACAGCCTACGGACTGTACTATCCCCCGACCAACCCGGAGTATCGCGCCCCAACGGGGGAGCTCCCGCCCTTGATCGTCACCACCCACGGTGGCCCGACGGCGGCGGCCTCCGATGCGTTTAACCTTTCTATTCAATACTGGACGAGCCGGGGCTTTGCCGTCCTGGATGTGAACTATCGAGGGGAGCACCGGCTACGGTCGAGCGTACCGGTCTCGACTGTACGGGAAGTGGGGAGTCTTCGACGTGGACGACTGCGTCTTTGGCGCGCGCTATCTGGTCGAGCAGGGGAAAGCCGACCCTCATCGTTTGATCGTCCGTGGCGGCAGCGCTGGAGGCTACACGACGTTGGCTGCGCTCACCTTCCGCGAGACTTTTCACGTGGGCGCCAGCTACTATGGGATCGGCGATCTAGCCGCGTTGGCTGAGGAAACTCACAAGTTCGAATCTCACTACCTGGATCGGCTGATCGGCCCTTACCCTCAAGCACGGCGGCTGTATCAAGAGCGCTCCCCTCTGTATCATGCCGACCGCCTCTCCCGACCGGTGATCTTCCTGCAAGGGGTCCGAGGATCGGGTTGTTCCGCCGGAGCAGTCCCGCCGGATGGTCCAAGCGCTTCGGGAGAAGGGAATTCCGGTGGCCTATCTGGAATTCCCCGGCGAACATCACGGTTTCCGGATGCCGGGGAACGTCGTTCGCGCCCGCGAAGCGGAGCATTACTTCTACGCTGCGATCCTCGGCTTGGAGCTGGACGCGCCGATCGAGCCGATTCCGATCGAGAACTGGCAAGGGAGCGTCTCTGTTCGGGAGGAATAGGCTAAAACGGCTGTCCGGTTTCCATGGTCACCGTCCAGCCGTAAGCTCGATCCCAAGGAATGGCCAGGTCGAGCCGAAGGATCGGCGAGGAGGAGAGCCGTTTGACGCCAACCCGGACTCCGACGCCCACGGAGGCCTTCCATCGAGCGTCGGGAAGGCGATCCCAGCCGATAACTCCTTGATCCAAAAACGCCGCTCCCTGGAGAACAAACCAGCGATGGGTCCAAAAGACGCGTCGCAGCTCCAGGTTCCAGAGGAGCCGGAAGTTGCCGTCAAAGGCGGTAGAGGGGTAGCCCCGGAGACCGGTACGGTTGCCCAGATTCCAGTTGAAATCGCGATCGGGATTCCCGACGAGGTCCAGTTGGAGCCGCGAGACGAGAGCATCTTGAGTGCGAAACCGAAGGAAAAGCCGGGTGCCGGCGCGGAGGGAGAGGTTTCGCCAGCCGGTCGCTCCGATCGTCCCTCCGGTCCAGGCGTAGGCGGCCTGGAGGGTTAGTTCGCCGCTCCAGAGGGCGTTCCACCCTTCGGGAGGCCGCCATTCGATCCGAGCGGCAGAGCGTCGCCGCGCAGGAGGTGACGTCCACTCGAAGGCGACGCCGGTCCACTGAACCTGCGGCTGGGGCCGCTGAGGAGCAAACTCCTGCTCGGCGACCCCCCAGCGCCGGCGAAAGCGCAGTGCCGTCGAAAGATGAAGTGCGTCCCGATCGCTGCCCCAGCGCTGAGAGCCGACCCCGAGCGAGACCGAGGCCGTCTCTCCCAGCGCCAGGTCCTCCACCTCGCCCAGCAGATCAACGTTGATGTCGCGCACAAACTGGATCGCTTGCCAGGCAAGCGTCCCGCCCAGGACCACCGCTCGTCGCTCCGGAACGCCCTCCGGCGAGAACCGCTTCTGATCCCGCTCGCTCAACCGGCGAAAGGCCTCATAAGGGATCACCGGCAGAGCAGAAAAGAGCAACTGATCGCTCCGCTGCTGAACCAGCATCCAGGCCCCCAAGCGGGCTTGAGCCTCCGGCGTTCCCAACGCGTACAGCCCCTGAACGAAACGCTCCTCCTGCCGAACGGCCCACTCCCGAAGAGTCCTCCCCTGATACCGGAAGTTTCCCCGGAAGCCCTCCTCGCCGATCCGCGCCTCAAAGGACCATCGAGAACGCAACGAGTAGAACGGACGGTGTAGCCGCAAAGCCCAGCTGTCAATGTCCAGATCGGAGGGCTGGTGATAAAAGCCATCCAACTGCCAACGCGAGCGGAAGAGATTCGGCTCGTGGAACTCCAACGCCACCCGTCCCCGATGCCCGCGAAGCTCCGGCGTCCCCGGCAGTGTGTGCGGCTCCCAGCGAAGCTGAAAGCGCCAGTCTTGACCCGTCCCAAACAGGTTGTAGTCCTGAACGGTCAGCTGAACGCCTACCTCCCCATCTCGAATCCGGTCCAGAAGGCTCCCCTCGCCCGAATCCCCCGATCGAACCAACCGAACCGTCGGCAGAAAGGACCACAGGTCCTCCACCAGTACCAGCACCCGCACGTTGTTCGTGACTGGGTCCGCTTCAGCGGTGATCAGGACTTCCCCGAGATATTTTTTTTCGCGGAGGATCCGTTCGCTCTCCTCCAGGTCCGGCTGGAAGAAGCGCTCTCCGACGTCCAGGAGCAGCTGTTTGCGGATCACCTCCTCACGGGTCCGGGAGAGCCCTTGAATGCTAATCTCCGTGATCCACCCTTCATCGAAGTAGAGGGTCACGTAGTGCCCTGCGTGGAGCCCTTCTTCAAAGGTGGTGACCTTGATCCGCTCCGCCCGCGCGAAGCGGTAACCGGCCTCCTGATAGCGTCGGGTGATCGCCTCGACGGCCTTCTGAAAGAGGCGTGGGTCCCACGGCTCTTCGATGAGAGGGGCAATGTACCGCTCAAACTCAGCGCGGAAGATGCTCATCCCAAAGACGGTCACCGTTCGGAGGGGCAGCCGAGGCTGTTGAGGCTCCCACGGGGAGGCCGCCTCCTGAGCTGTGAGCGAAGAAGCGCTCAACAGCACCAACACCAGAACCGCCCAGCGCCCGAGAAACGAACCGATCGGCGCACTCTTGGCTGACGCCTGCCGAAGGGCCGGGGAGCGCTCAACGCTTAGCTCTCGGCCGTCTCCGGGAGGCGCCGATTGGAAAGCAGCGAGTCCACCACTAACAGGCCGATGCCCAACAGGACGAAGAATCCCCACAGCTCCACGCCGTTTCGCCGAAGCTCCTGATTCGGCTCCCGGCCCCTTTCTGAGGCGTCGCCCCACCAGAGGGCCGATCCCCCAAAGGCCGCCGTTACCTCTTGAGGCTCCAGCGGACGTAGGTCCCCCTCCTCTGGAGGCAACCGCACGGCGAACAGCTCATTCCGTTCGCCCAACCGCACTTGGTAAACGCCCAAGGCGGTCGTGTCCGTGTACACAAACGCGGAGCCGTCCTCCGTTCGCCCGACGGTTGCCGTGGTCCCGTCGGGCCGGACCACTTCAGCCGACTGAGGGTCCTCCGGAGCGGCAGGGAGCCGATAAGGGGCCCCTGTCCGAAGGGTTCGGGTCGGCTGACGAACCGGCGAGACGGCTAAAAGCGCCAACTGTTGCATCATCGGGACAAAGGCCGGATGGACCGGCAGATCGGACCAGTCCTCCCCCTCCGCCGGGAGTCCGACGAGAAAGAAACGCCCCTCTTGAAGGTCTCCAGCCACCACCAGCGGAGCGCCGTTCTCCAGGAGCGCTAAGACGCGTAGGCTTGAGTCGGGAGAAGGGAACGGAACGACCGCCCGACGCACATGAGGAGCGGTCGGTCGCGCCCAGAAGTCGGCCTGGAAGATTCCCCACAGCGCCCGGGCGGCGGCACCGTCCAACGCCGACTCCGGCCAGGGGGGCAGCAGCGACCCGTCCGCGGACAGATGGACCGGTCGAATCCCAAGCGGCGGATCGAACGCTCGTTCCTCCAAAAAGGCAATTCCCATCCACTCTGGGGGCCGCGTCCTCGCCGATCGTTCGCCAAGAAACAGGATCACCGGCCCACCCTGCAACAGCCGGTTTCGTAGAGCGGCTAACAGCCGGTCGTCGCTAAAGTCCGGGTCCTGAACGATCAGCAGGTCGGGACGGTCCAGCTCACGCTGCCGGGACTCCTCCGGACGCAGCGCCCCGGCCCGAATCGTATAGGCGATCTGGGGCGTCTCCAATCGGTACGGGTCCAAGGCAAGCCGGAGAAACTGGGGATGGCTTCCAACAATGAGCGCGTCCACCTGTCCGAGGACGGAGACCACCTCGATAAGGCGGTCGTCCTCCGGAAACCGATCCGGATCGAGCGTAGCAGCGACCAGGTGAAGCCCAGCCACATCAAAGGTCAACGGAAAAGTCTCCGTTACTTCGGCGTTGGGGGGGAGGTCCACCGAGCGGGAGGCCCGAACGGCCTCCCCCACCTGAATTCGGAGGCGGCGATCCCGGACCGGCGCATCGCCATAGTTGCGCAGCGTTACTTCTAACGTCAACGGTAGGCCAGAGGCGATCAGCGGCTCCCGAACTCGAAGTCCCACCACCCCGACGTTGGCCGGACTCGGGGGGCCCCAGGGGGATCAGCACCACACGCACGCCCTCGCCTTTAGAGGAGCGCTTTCCCAACCGTGGCGGGCAAAGTCGCTGAGGACGTACAGCTCCCGATTGGGCGTCTCCGCCCGCTGGAGCATCGCTAACGCGCGTTCCACGGCCGGAAGGAGTCGAGTCCCCAAAGGGGTAGGCTCCGCCGTCAGGACGGCTTGAATCACATCCCCGATCTGAGGGGTGGGCGGATCAAAAAGCACACGCGGGCGCTCCGCCGCTAAGATAAGAGTGGCCGTATCGCCGGGCCGGAGCGAACGAAGCAGTCCCGCGGCCGTCTCTTGCGCGCGATGAAACGGCACGCCGTTCAGCCCCTGATAGCCCATGCTGGCCGAGGTGTCCAGGACAATCGCCACTGCAGGACCGCCCTCGCGCGTCGGCCAGCAGCGGGCCGCTGTGAAGTACCGGACGGGCCAACCCCAAAGCCAAAGCAGCCAGCGCCGAGGCCCGAATGAAGAGGATCAACCACTGCTCGATCTGAATCCGACGGACCGTGTGCCGATGCACCTCCCGAAGGAACCGAAGGGTGCTGAACTCCACCACCCGAGTCCGGCGGCGACTCCACAGATGGATCAGCAGAGGAACCGCGGCCCCCAGCAGCCCCAAGAGGAAAAGCGGGTTCAGAAATCCCATGGGCAGACGCTATGCGAGAGATGGCTTTGAAAGGATCGGTCTGCTCGCCCGTTGAGACGCGCACTCAGCAGCCCTCGAGAAACGGCCCGCAGGCCGTCCCGCTCACAGCTCATCCAGAGGGATCCAGCTGACAACGTCCTCGTTCTCCCCCTTGCCCCCTTCGACACCGTCGGCGCCGTAAGAGAACAGATCGTAGGTGTAACGGTCATGAACGCCCGGCGAACGATAGACATAAGGATTGCCCCAGGGGTCCTGAACAATGGGCGAGTCCAGATAGGGCCCGTTCCAGTTGGGAGGATAGGGCGGCAGGGAGGGGTACTCCCAGAGGGCGCGGAGCCCCTGTTCGGTCGTGGGATAAAAGCCATTGTCCTTGGCATACCGGTCCAGAGCAAAACCGATCGCTTCGATCTCGTCGAGGGCCTGTTGACGCTTCTCTCCGGCGCCGCGCTCGACCAGTCGTGCCGTCGCAACGCCGCCGATCACCAATAGGACAACGATCAAGAAAAGGATGGTCCGCTTCACTCTCGGCTCCCGGAGACCTAACGCTCTGGACAACGTCTGGATCCTGCGGAAGGCTTACGACAAACCGCTCTAAACCAAAGCCCCCGCAACGGAGCCTATGCTAGCAGCTTGAAACCCCTCCGACAAGGCCTCGATCGAGCTCCGCGCCCAACTCCTGCTGGGAGAAGATCCCAGTTCAGCAGAGGATCCACCGCTCCATGAAGCGACCCAGCGTTCGGCTGCCCCCCGACAGACTCGAGGATAACATCCTTGTTGCGTCTCTAGGGCCGGGTATCTCCCTTCCTGGAATCTTCCCGTCCCGAGGAACCGCTGTTCCTCCTGTATCTCATGTAAGTCATCCCTCCCCTTCAGAAAAGGGTCTCTGATGAAAGCGCGAACACTCTCAACCTGTGGGTTAGCGTGGATCGACGTTCTCGCCCTCGCCCTGGCAACCTGGAGCTGCGGAGAGGACGAAGGCGGCCTGGACAGCAACGATTGAGACACTCACAAGCAAAGGCCCCTTCCCCGCCGTGGGAAGGGGCCCGCTTGGAACTTGAACAGAAAGCCTATTGGTCGGCCGTTCCCGTGGCCGTGTTCGCTTCCCCGAGCTTATCCGTTGCGTCTGCAGAGGCGTCTGCGGACGTGTCCGCGAGATTGGGAGTCTGAGCTGTTGCGCCGTCGGACTCCGGCGTGAGGAGACAGCATTCATCCTCGTCCTTGGTCCCGATCTTGGCGGCCTCGACAATTGGGGAGGACCGTCGGCGGCAAGCTGCGCTGCCTCCAGCGTGGACGCTTGAGCCTCCGCTGGCGCCGTTCTCGGACGCGTTCGTCGTTGGATTCGCCTCGCTGGCCAAGGCCGGCTGGACGTACGGAGCCAGGTAGGGGAAGAGGATCCCCAGGAGCGCCACGACGGCCGCGACGCCCAAGAAGCGCTTTTGCCGCCGTAAAACCTTCGGCCTCACAGCAACCCGCTGCCTCCATCCGCCGGAGCCGGTAAAACGCGTAGGCCAACAGGACAAAGGTCAAAAGAATGAAGACCGGTCGAAGCGGCTCGACGGCTCGGAACAGCCCGACGCTTCCAATCCCCAGGAATGCAATCGCCAGTGGCCCCAGACAGCAGAGCCCTGCAGCGATCCCAGAGAGCACCGCTCCCAAGCTCAAGCGGGACGGGTTCATGCCTTTGCCTCCTTTGCAGTACTCACTCGTTTCAGTGGCGAGTCGCTTTGCCGCCGCGGTTACCTCTCCCAGGCAGCACTTTCCCCGCGGATTGCGGAACTCGCACTCACAGGTTCCCGCAGCGATTTCAGCGCGAATTCGTTCCGGCACGGTGGTTTTTCCATGTACCCGCAGCTCCGCCTCGATCTCCTCCTCGGTATGACCAAAGCAGTAACAGACCAGTCGGGGGCCCTTTTTCTCCTTGAACCCAAAGCGCAACCGGACCGCCTCACGCGTCCAGCGCTCTCCGGCGCTATCGAAGTAAACCGTCTCACACTCCGGATTCTCGCAGAGGAAGTAACTCTGCCCAGCCACCGGCCGAAAGCCGGGAACATAAAAAACGATCGGGTCTGGGGCAACCCGCCGAGCGCGAACACCGCATTCGGGACAGGCGGCCGACCGAAGGGCCGGAGCTTCACACCGGACGTCCTCGCAACAACGCTCTGTCACTCTTCTCCCTCCTCCTTGTCCCTTGGCGGGGGACTCTCTGGCAGCAGGGCGGCTCCACCGCTCAGGAGCCGCTGAGCCGTCTCGGTCAGCGAGTAGAAGACCGTCTTCCCCTGACGACGGTTGCGGACAAGCCGCGCCGCCCGCAGCCGTTGCAGCTGCTGGGAGACCGCCGGAACGCTCAATCCCAACACGTCCGCCAGATCGCAGGGGCACAGCTCTCGACCCTTGGGCTGGGCTAGTAGCCAGAGGATCGAAAGTCGCGTTTCGTTGCCGAGAAGTCGGTAAAGGTCGCGCAGCCGCTCGATCTCCTCCCGCTGGGCGAGCCATTGGCTCCGGAGCTCCACCAGCAACTGCTCGTCCACGTTCTCGCGGATGCAACGGATCGGTCGCATGGTCTGTCTCCCTCGTGCTAGCCGTCATTTAATTAATATCGAAATAGTACCCGGGCCTGTCAAGTGCGGAGGCGAAAAATTCTCCCCCGCTCAGGAGCCTTCGGGCGACCAGCGCGGCTGAATCGCCCAACCGGACCGCTCGGCGTGACGACGGACTGCCGGGTCGCCCCGATCGAGCAGGATCGCCAATCCCCCGGACGCGTGGGTCGCCTCGAGCATCTCAAAGTCGGTCGTCGTGTCGCCGACCGTCAAACGGGGAAGACGACCGATGACCTTTTCGATAGCGATCACCTTTCCCTCTCGATAGGTGATTGGGGGGATCAGCTGGGCGGTGAAGCGCCCTCGGCGGACCAGGGGGGTGATCCCGATGACGCGCTCCGGCGGAATTCCGATCCGTTCCGCAAAGGGAACGACACAGTAGCGAGGGCTGGCCGTCACCACCCACACGTCGAAGCCTTCGCGCTGGAGGCGGCGAACCAGCTCCGCAATGGGGCGGAAGAGACGGAGCCCCCGCGGAAACCGA
>BPJZ01000017.1 GCA_026004875.1 Candidatus Poribacteria bacterium
TCACCCGAGCCCTTCAGGCGAACGCCGACCGCTCGTCCATCTTCGACCTCGATCGCCTGAACCGGCGCGTGCGTCCGAAGACGACCACCGGCCCGGAGGTAGGCGCCCAACAGCGCCTCGCCAAGCCGGCGCGGGTCCACCTGATGATCGTGAGGCGAGAAAATACCCGCAACCACCCGGTGGGAGAGACCCCCAAACCGCTCGCGCACCTCTGGGCCACTCAGCCACTCCGTTTGAAGGCCGGTCTCCTGCTGATGCCGATAGAGAAACTGCAGCTGGGCCGCCGCGGCGCGATCCACAGCCACGCAGAGCGTTCCCTCTTTCCGATAGTCCACGGAGATCCCCGAGGCCGCCTCTAGCTCTTGGGCGAACTTAGGCCAGCGCTCCAGACAGGCCACCCCAAAGCGGGAGATCTCCTCTTCCTCCGGTCGCAGCTCCATATGGGGAGCTAGCATCCCCGCCGACGCCCACGTCGCTCCCCGCAACGGCTCCCCAGCCTCTAGGGTCAATACGTCTAAGCCCGCCTGGGCCAGCTTCCACCCCACTCCAAGCCCGGCAACGCCGGCCCCAACGATGAGACAACGGGAAGGATCCCCCCTCCTGGACCTCAAGGCGTGAAACAAAACGGGCAGGACGCTAAAAAACAGACTGCTCATCAGACGCTCCCTCCGCCGGTATTACCCGGATCAGGTTCAAGGGGTATCCTCTCAGCCCGCCCGCAGCCGGACGAGCACCCCCGCGTCGGTGGTTCTTCTGGCTAACGGAATCACTCCAATTGTAGCCGAATCAAGAAGCAAACGCAGGAGCGGCCCCCGATACAGCGAGCCGACCTCGAACCCAATGGCCACCGACAATCGCTTCGATCCGCACCGGTTGGAGCGTGCCCACGTGCTCTGGGCCAGCGTCGGCGACCAGAACGCGGAGATAGTTTCCCGAATAGCCGGCCAGCTCGTCGTTGGGGCCTTCGCGCCGATCCTCGATCAAGACCGAAAGGACGGCGCCCAACCAGGACTCCTGATACTCGCGCTCCAAGCGCTCCCCCAATCGCCGAAGCCGCTCGCTGCGCTCTGTCGCCACCGATGCGGGCACCTGATCCGGATAGTCGGCCGCCGGCGTGCCCTCGCGAGGGGAGTAGCGGAAAACGTGCAACCGATGGAATCGGCTCTTTTCGACCACTCGGAGCGTCTCATGAAAGTCGGCCTCCGTCTCGCCGGGAAAGCCGACCATGACGTCGGTCGTCAATCCGGCGTCCGGCATCGCCTCGAAGACGGCCTCAACAAGGGCCAAAAACTGCTCCTGCGTGTAACGGCGGCGCATCCTTCGCAAAACTGCCGTCGAGCCGCTCTGTAACGGAAGATGAAGGTGTCGAGCGCACTTGGGCAGCCCCGCGATCGTCTCGATGAGCGCTTGCGGCACGTCCATCGGTTCCAGCGAGCTCAGCCGAATCCGCTGAATGCCCTCCACCTCGTGGACGGCACAAAGCACGTCGGCGAGCGTCCAGCGGTAGCGCACGTCCTTCCCATAAGCCCCTAGGTGAACGCCGGTGATCACTACCTCACGAAAGCCGCGCGCCGCCAGTCGTTCCGCCTCGGCGACGATCTCCGGGAGGGGACGGCTTCGCATCCGTCCCCGAACATAGGGAACGATGCAATAGGTGCAAAAGGCGCTACAGCCGTCCTGAAGCTTGATCAACGCTCGAGTGCGCTCGTCAAAGGAGGTCACGCTAAGCCCAAACTCACCCAGGTCTACAGGCGCGTCCGGATCGCCGACAAACTCTCGCTGGAGCGATTGGACCCGCTCCGCCTCACGAATTAGCTCCCGGAAGGAGAACTTCTCCCGGTTGCCAAACACCTTGGTGACCCCTTCTAGGCGAAGCAGTTCCTCCTTGGCCTTCTGGGCGTAGCAACCCGTTACAAAGATGGCCGATTCCGGCGAAAGCCGGTGAATCCGGCGAATCGCCCGGCGGGCCTTGGCGTCGGCCATACTCGTCACCGTACAGGTGTTCACCACGTAGAGGTCGGCCCGAACGGTCGGAGGCACGATCCGATAGCCGATCTCCTCAAGCGCCTCCCGCAGCGCCTGAGAGTCGTACTGATTGGCCTTGCACCCAAAAGTGATCAACGCGGCGGTGCGCATAGAGCCTCCTCTGTTGGTTGACGGCTCGCCTCACGGGAGCAGCGCCGCCCGCGCGACGGCCCGCAGCCGCTCGATCGCGCGCTTGCGATCCTGCTGGCCAAAGACGCCAGAGCCCGCGACGAACACCCGGACTCCAGCCCGAATCAGCTCAGGGATGGTCTGTTCCGAAACGCCCCCGTCCGCCTGAAGCACCACTGGAAGTCCGCGTCGGCGAATCTCGTCCCGGATGGCGGCGATCTTGGGCAGCACTTCGGGCATGAACTTCTGACCCGAAAAGCCCGGCCTCACCGTCATCGGTAGCACCAGGTCTACCCGATCCAGGTAAGGAAAGACCGCCTCCGGCGGCGTCTTGGGAACCAGCGAAAGACCCACCCGACACCCCACCGATCGAATCGCCTCGATTAGCCGGTCCGTCTCTTGCTCCGCCTCTACGTGGACGGTGATCTCCTCCGCACCGGCTTCGGCAAAGCGCTCGACGTACTCCAAAGGATGGGTCATCATCAAGTGTACATCAAACAGGAGCCCGGAGAGGGGACGCAGATCGGCGACCGTCTGCGGACCAAAGGAGAGATTAGGGGCAAAGTGAGCGTCAAAGATGTCAATATGAAGCCAGTCGGCGCCCGCCCGTTCGACATCCTGGACCTCCTCCCCTAACCGTGCTGTGTCCGCTGAGAGTAGCGAAGGGGCAATCACGATCCGTTCGCCCATGCCGGTTCTCCCCTCCATCGTTGTCGCCAAACCGCTAAGGCTCCAGCTTCCGCTGGAGGACCGGCTCGGTCATATCGTCCTCATAGATGCGCAGCCATCCAACGCCGGTAATGCTCTGGGGCATGAGATGCGCCGACCCCCCGGGACGATCGCGTCAAAGGCGACCCGCCGACCTGCCTCATCCTCGACGACCACCCGGACGTGATGCTCATCCTCCGGAGGACCGGAGGCCGTATACTCGACAATCGCCGTGTGAACTCGAGTCCGCTGCTCCGACTTCTTGTTGACCGTCAACCGCACCGCCGTCCCGGCGACGACTACCTCCCCCGCTGGAGGCGACTGGGCGAGCACCTGATGCGGTTGGGCAAGCGGATCAAACTCATAGCGCACGTCGGCTAAAAAACAGATGGCGCTGTCGAAGCTCCTCCTGAACGGCGTCAAAGGGACGACCGACCAACGTCGGCATCGGGAAGGGAACCGGCGGCGGCCCTTTGCTGACTAGCAGGTCTACAGCCGTACCCCGGGCGATCTCCGCACCCGGCTCCGGCGCGGTTATGATGACCACGTTCTCATAGGGAATCTCCTCGAATAGACCGCCGAGCGATGCCCAATCCGCAGACCCACCAACTCCAGCTCTAGGTCGGCATCGCGCAACGAGCGGCCTCGTAGATCGGGCACCCGGACCACCTCCGGACCCTTGCTGATCACAAAGCGGAACGTCCGGGACTTCTTGACCCGCTGACCCGGACCGGCACCTGAGCGAGAACGTGGCCCGCAGGAACCCTCGAATCGAACCGCTCCTCGGTCGCCTCGTACTCAATTCGCATCCCCAACTGCCGAACTCGAACCTCCACCTCCGAAGCCGGTCGGCCTCGAAAGTCGGGCACAACCACCGTCTCCCCCCGAACGTAGTGGGGGATCCACCCGTAGAGGAAGACCAACAGGCCAACGCCCCACAGGCCAAAAAGAACCACCGAGATCCAAAAAGTCCTATCGAGCACCCGTCCCCAACGGACCGCCTTCACTTCAAGCCCCTCTCAGCGACCTCCTCCGGCAGGAGAAAGCGCTCCGGCGCCACCCCATGGAGGCCGTTCAGGTAATCCCGAACGGAAAGCGGCGCCCGGTTCTCTGGCTGGACCGGAGGACCTCCAGAATCCCCTCCCCGGTCGCGACCCGGAGCCGGTCGCGATCGGCGCGAACCGTCCCGGGGGCTTCTCCCTCTGTCTTCTCCCCCTCAAGGGGCCGGCAGGCAAGGATGCGCAAGCGCTTCCCATCCGGCGTGAAGGTGTAGGTCCCCGGCCAGGGAACGCAGGCGCGGAACCGGTTGTAGAGCGCCCGCGCCGGAAGTCGCCAGTCCACCAGTCCCATCTCCCGCGTCAGCCGCGGAGCTCGGGTCGCTTCGGCGTCGTTTTGAGGGACCGGTGGCAGCGGATCGCTCTTCAACCGCCGGAGCACCTCAAGCATCATCTCCGCGCCCAATTCGGCCAGCCGGTCGTGTAGCTTCGCCGCCGTCTCGTCTGGACCGATCTTCACCCGGCGCTGGAGGAGGATCGGCCCGCTGTCCTCCCCTTCGTCCACCTGCATGATGGTGACCCCCGTCTCCTCGTCGCCGTTCCAAAGCGCCCACTGAATCGGCGCCGCCCCTCGATACCGGGGCAAGAGCGAAGGGTGCACGTTGAGACATCCGTAAGGTGGCAGCTCAAGGAGCGCTCGGGGGAGCAACTGCCCATAGGCGGCGATCACGATCACCTCTGGACTCAGCTCTTGGAGCGTTCGCAAAAAGGCCTTCGCCCGAACTCGCTCCGGCTGATAGACGGGCAGCCCGAGCCGCTCCGCCTCGACCTTAACCGGCGGAGGCGTGGGCTTTCGGCCCCGTCCTGCAGGACGATCCGGCTGAGTGACCACGCCGACCAGCTCGGTCCCTTCGGCCACGCGGCGCAGCGTCGGCAGCGCAAAGGCCGACGTCCCCATGAACACCGTTCGCAGAGGCGACCGCCCCGAGGTGTTGGCCATCTTTCGACCCCTTCGGGGAGAATGGTAATGGCTTCCTCCCCTCGATCCAAGCGGGACCGGAAGACCCCGATGCCTTCTTCGGTAATCGGGGGTATCCTGAACCGGAACGACAGTCCCTGGCTTCCGGCTTGAGGAGCGGCTATGATGGTTCGAGCGTTCTGGAGCGTCCTTCTCGGCTGCTGCCTGGGAGGAACGGCCTTGGCAGGCGTGCTGATCGAGACCCCCTTTGGAACGGACCAGCGCCAGCCGGTTCACCTGGAGGAGCCGGAACGAAACCTGAGCATCAAAGGCTCTTTGCCGGAGGGATGGGAGGATAACTCCTCCTGGGCTTCCCTTCGCGTCGTCTACCACCAAGAGGAAGAAGACGGCGAACGCTTCACCCGCGTTCGGGTCCTTGAAGTGTCCCAAGGACAGGCCCAACTCGCCTATCGCCGGCTGGAGCCGGCAGGGCCCGGCGAGCTGTATCAATTGACCCTTCGGCTGCGGAGCCCCAGCCGGAGCCCAGTTCAATTCGGCATCCGGCAGCACGGCGCCCCGTACCGTTTCTACTGGGAGCGTCGGGAGTGGGTCCGCCGGAGTGGACGACGTTTCGGTACGTCTTCCGGCTCCCAGAGGCGGACCAGCCGGCAGGGTTCTGGATCAACTTCCCTGGCGCCGGCGTCTGGGACCTGGCCTCGGTACGGCTGGAAAGCGGCACGCCCGAAGAGCTGATCGCCCAACGACGTCAGGAACGCCCGGCAGAGCCGACCTCCAATCTGCTCCGGCACTCCCGCTTCCCACTTGGCCTACCGGTCGGCTGGACGCTGGACCGGGACAGCTCCGACGGAGACGTCATCCAAATCGCCGCCGATCCTCGGACGATCGGCCCCAGTCGCGCCCCGGCCCCTCCGGATAGGGGCTCCCGAGCCGTGCGTTCTCTTCTCAGAACCGTTCGCCGTCTCGGCCCTTTGGGAACCGCACATCGCCCGGATCTGGGTTCAAGGGACGCTCAAAGGTCGGTTGGCAGTGCTTGCTGAGCGGCGACCGATCGGTTCCGCTCCCATCGAAGCGGCGCCAGGGGAGTGGCGCTCCGTCCAAGTCCGATTCGAACCGGTCCTGGAGGCACAAGCCTACACGCTCCGCTTGGAGCTGGAAGGGAACGGCTGGCTCGATGCCGTTCAGGTTGCCCAAGAATCGGAGCTTGGAGAGCGCTATACCAGCGGCTACGCCGCCGAAGTCGCCCTTGGAACGCTCCTGGGTGAGGCCGCCGCTGCCCGCATCCAGTTCCAGGACGAGCCGGCGGAAGTCCAGTACGCCGTGACCGGCATGAACGAGGGCCGAACGTTACGCGTTCGCGTCGTGAACGTTTACGGTCAAGCGTACGAGCCGGAGCCCGTCCCCCTGGAGTTCGGCTATACCCGCTACGGGGGAATCACCTACCTGCCCGAGAGGGATCATCCGTTCGGCCGCCACCCCTACGGAGCCTTCCGGGTAGAGGCCTGGGTCGAGGACGACCAAGGAACACGGGTGAGCCCAATGGAGGAGATCGTCCTCCTGCGAGTGCCCCGACCCCCGCTATTGGGGCCAGGACGCGCCGGATTCGCCCTTTGGAGTTCACACCAACTCCACCCGCCGGCATCTGATCCTCGCCAAGGCGATCGGAATTAACTGGGTCCGGTTGCACGATTCGGGGATCGAGTACCTCGGCTGGTTCCACCTGGAGCCGGAGCCGGGGCGATGGCAGTTTCGCGATCGAGAGCTTCAGCGTTATCGCGAGCATCACCTCGAGATTCTCGGCGAGCTAGGCACCGCTCCGCTCTGGGCCAGCTACTATCAGGACGTCGGAAAACCCCACAACGGCTATTTTGATCGGTACTACCAACCCAAGCGGATGGGGGACTTCGCCAACTACGTACGGACTGTCGTCGAGCGGTATCGAGGGACCATCGCCGCCTATGACGTCTGGAACGAGCCGTGGATTCACGCCTGGTGGGCGGTCGGATACGACGAGACCAAGTCGGGCCGTGAGGGTTACCTCCCCAGCGAGAATCCGCAACGCGACTTCGTTCGCCTGATGCGCACGGCGTACCAAAACGTGAAGGCGCTCGACCCGAACGCCTTGGTCCTGGGCGTCAACACGACGACTTCAGGACCGGGGGCACAGAACATCGGTGGGAGCGACTGGACAGCAGGAGTCGTTCAGAACGGCGGACTGGAGTTCTGCGATGCGATCGCCTATCACCAGTACACCGTGCGGAACTCCTCTTCCCCGGCGACGCGGTTCAGCAGGGGCTCGAGACCGCCATCGGTCCGATCCGCCGTCGGTTCGGAAGTGTCCCCAAGCCGGTGTGGATGAGCGAAGGCTCCTCGGTCGCCGGGCGGATCGGGGAAGGGCTGTACCACTACACGCTGCCCTATCCAAGCGCCGAGAACGTCCAGGACACCGCTGATCGGCTCTGCCGCTTTGTGATCAGCCTCCTGGCGAACGGCGTTCAGAAGGTGTTTCTCTACTCGATGCACAGCCATTTTCACTTCCCCGGCGAGAACGCCTGGCGAGTGCTGGTCACCAGCGACGGGATGCCTCACCCCTCCGCAGCGGCCTTTGCGGTGACCGCCTACCTGCTAGAGGGAACTCAGCCAAAAGCCCCCTTTGAGATACAACCTGGACTGCACGGTTATCCCTTTGTCGGTTCGGGTCGAACCGTGCTGGTGCTCGCTCCGCGCAGCGAGTCGAGATTCATTCCCCCCTCCAGTCTGGAATGGAGCCTCTTTGACCTATGGGGAAACCCGTACCCCGAGGGACAGCCGTTAGGGAAGACGATCGCCTACCTCGTCTCGGAGCGCCTGAGCGTCGAGGAGCTTCGTGAACGGCTCACGCGTCTCACTCCTCCAGGGGAAGGTGCTGAAACCGGCGAATGACCACCTCGACTGGCTGGCGGTCGATCGGAGGGTTCCCCCGGTGAAGCCACAGGTTGATCCGAGGGGTCTCGTGCCCGGGCTCTGGGACGGCCCCGGTGTACTCCCACTCGGCGACCAAAGCCTCCGTGCCGTCGGGCAGCTGAGCAAGGCTGCGAAACAGCACCCGATCCGGCTCCCAGCAGAAGGTGTGGAACGACGCTCTCCCCCTCTGGGAGAACACGAAAGCGCTTAAGGTGGTTGGGGTGGTGCGCCGGTTGAACGACGTATTGAGCGTTTGTGACCTCGTGCGGGTCGCCCCAACGCGCATATTCGATGTCAATCTCGCGATGCTCCTGTTCTGGAGCGTCGTCCCAGGTGAACAGACCCAGCGTAACGTTGGGATCGAGCGCCTCCGCCGAAGTCTCCACCTCGAACCGATAGGTGCCGTAGCCCAGCGAGCGAAGCCCGATCACTTCAGCGCAATACCAGCGGCCCTTCTCCTCGGTAATTCGGAGATGGAGCCGCCCCGCCTCGTCCACAAAGACGTTCTCCTCACTCTCGGAAAAGTAGTTCGGCCCCGGTCCCACCCGGCCGATGGACGACTTCACCCGCCACCGGTAACCAGAAAACCGAAGGATTCGCCCCTCCCCGCGCGCCGCCGCCTTAGACGCCCACAACACTGCGGTCACTCCGGCAGCTGCCGGTATCAACCCGATCCACCACCAGCCTCTTCGCACGATCGCCATCTCTCCTCAGCCGGTTCTGCTGTGTTCGACCCTCCGATCCTAGACGAAGGAGATCTCCTGCCGCGTCTCGGCAGAACGGTACATCGCCTCGGTGATCCGCACGACGGTAACGCCGATGCCCGCGGTGTCAATCGGCTCCACCCGTCCCAGGACGCTCCAGACGAAGTGCTCCTGAGGGCTGTTGTAGCCCCGCGCGGGCCAGTAGCCCAACGAGACCATTCGCCGCTCGTAGGCTCCTAGATCGAAGGTCACGTTCCCGTCCATGTCGTACAGGCTTGTGAAGAAAGTGAACGGCTCCAGCCGAAGGCCCCCATGAGAGCCGAACACCCGATCGCCGGTGCCGCCGTCCATGTGGGCGGCCCAGGCCTCTTCGATCGTCAGCGTAATGTCCCCCTGAAAGCGGACAAATCCAACGCCGAACTCCTCGACGCTGTATCCGCTCTCCTGGCGCCGCTTCTCGTCCATGGGGATCTCCTGAAACGTGGAAGCGGTGACCGTCTCGACCGGCGGGTTGTCCAAAAACCAAACCATCCGAGCGATGTGATAGATCCCCGTGTCGGCCAGCGTGCCGCCTCCGGCCTTGTCCTTCTGAACAAAGTGCGGCGTCGCGTAACCGTCCACATATACCCGTCCCCGACGCCGGAAGTGGCTGGCCGAAGCGTAATAAACCCGACCGAGCGCCCCTTCTTCGATCAGCTTCTTGGCGACCTTGGCCTCCCGCTGAAACAGCGAAGCCATCTGAACAGCCAAGTGTTTGCCGTTCTTCTTGGCCGCCGCCACCATCGCCTCGGCCTCTTGAGCCGTGATCGCCATCGGCTTTTCGCAAAAGACGTGCTTCCCTGCGTTCAGCGCATCAATCGTCACCGGTGCGTGCAGGAAGTTCGGCAGGCATACGTCTACGGCGTCGATCTCCTCGACGGCCAGCAGCTCCTTGTAGTCGGTGAAGACGTGGGGAATGCCGTTCTCCTGGGCCACTCGTCGGGCCTCCGCCTCGTTGATGTCGGCAACGGCGAGCACCTCGACGTCTTCGCGCATCTCCTGATAACGCCGAATATGGGTCTTCCCGATGATCCCGCAACCGATTACGCCGGTACGTAACTTTTCAACCATCGGTCAACGACTCTCCTTTTCCAAACGCAACGGCTTAAAGCTGGGTTCGTCCTAGAGCCTCTAAAACGCTGCGAACGCTACCATCATACGACGATCGGCGGCGCGCTTCCACAGGATTTTTGCCCCCAAAGCCCGGCTTGAGCACAAAAAAGCAGGGGCAGATCGCCCCTGCTCAACGTCGCTTCGCTCAAAGAACGGTTCGGGCCGGCTTCAATGGCGGGTCGTCGTCCAAAGGACGGTAGGCTCCGCCGCGCTGTGGTCGGCACAGCCCTGATCAATTGGAACGTCCGTTCCCTCCTCGATCGGCTCGACAACCCCGTTTTCGATCAGCCCAGGCCTCCAGCTCCTCACCGCTGATGTCGGCTAAGATCGCCTCGCCGACCTGAACGCACGGCTGGTACGGTTGACCGGTCAGCCGAACCATCTCCTCGTAGTACTCGGGATGGTTAATGATGTCCCGGTCCTCGTACTGAAGGCCGTACTTGCGAAGAACGGCCCGAACCCCGTTGCTCCAACCACAAGAAGGCTTCAACCAGGCAATAATCTTCGGCTGCGTCTGTGTAGACTTCCTCGCGATCACCTCCACCAGTGTTCGAATTCGACTCCCCGAACGGGTCAAAAAGAAGTGACGTTCACACATTCTGTATGGCCCCAAACGGCCGAAAAAGGCAAACGGATCACCCTCCCGGCAAAGCCGCGTCCGCTCCTTCATCGATTCGGAGGGCTTCAAGCGGCCGGAGAAGCCGCCGCACCTGTCCATCGGTAAGCAAGAAGGCGTCCGGATCGCCCTCCAGGCGGCTCCAGCGGAGGCCCCCTTCTACCCGGCGGTCCGATGCAAAAGCCGCCGCTCCTGGAGGTTGCGGAGGACCACGCGAACGCTCCCGTAAGGTGGGCTCCACCCCTCAGAGGGGGGCCGAGCGCTCCACCGCTCAACCCTCAGGCGCTCCAGGAGTCCAAGCAGCTCCTCAAGGGCGTCCGATCCGCCAACAGCACCGGCAGGTTCCGCCACGCGCCAGGTCAACCCCTCGCGGACCCAGGCCGCCCGCCGAGCCCCCCGAACGACCTCCACTCGCTGGACCGCCCCCAGGTCCAGCTGAAGCGCCGTCCGGTCCCGGTAGGCCGCCGGATCGAGCGGCCAGTCGTGAAAAAGTTCCTCCGAAACCACTCCAATCGCTCCCGGCCGCCGTGAGGATCGAACCGTCCGGCCCTCCCGCTCCGGAGGACCAAAAGCGATCTCCGTGAAACCGTCCGGAGGGGTCCCGTCCCACAGTCGCAAGCGAAGGACAGGCTCTAGAGAAGACCGATTCGGGAGAAACCGGAGCACCTCCGCGGCGTCCAGCCGGCTCAAGCGAGACTGAACCCCCTCCGTGTCCGCCTCCCGCCGGACGGGAACGATCAGACTCCAACGCCCCCCCCGTCCGCGTTCAAGGACGACCCGTTCTCCGCCGGAGCCGAGCAGCTCGATCCGATCCGTCGCGACGCGCTGGAACGCCGTCAGATGACGATCCCGCCAATCCTCCGGCCGACCCAGAAGCGCCGAAAGATCCCCTAGCTCAACCCGATAGACCGCCCCCCGCTCCGGAACGGCGATCCGACAGCGCCCCTCCCCTCCGGCCAAAAGAGAAACCGCTCCTCCGCGCCCCCAAATGTCTGAAGGCTCAAAGAGATCACGGCGCGATTCTCTGTCCACGCGGAGAAGTCGGAACGGTTGTCCTCGAGAAACTCCAAAATGGAAACGTCGCTCAAAAGCTGTAAAAGGGCCTCTACCCGCTCCGAATCGGCCAGGTCATCCACCGCCAGAAGCCGCCATACCTGGGCGGGAGAGGACCGCTCTAAGACGATAGGGGCCTCCCCCGGGGGATGCACCACCAGCCGGGCCACCTGCTCTCTGGAACCGCTCCAGAGCCGCCGTTCGCGGAACGCCTCTACCGGCTGTGTCAGTCGGTCCAGATACCAGGACTCCACCAACACCGCCCCCGAATCGCTGCGCTCGCGCAAGTAAAGGGAGAAGGTCACCCCCTTCCGCCCTAAGAGCAGCTCTCGGCGAGTCCCGTCCTCAAGGCTCAGCTCGACGCGGACGGTCGGGCGATCCAGTCCAAACGCGCTGTCGTCGCTTTCTGGAATACGCCGGCGGATCGGGCGTCGGAACAGCTCGATCAGCTCATCTACCTTCTCCTGAAGGGCCGGCGCTCGGACCGGCTCCAGGAGCACCCAGCCGGTGGCCTCCCGCCGGAAGGCCATCGCGGACCGACCGTCGGCATAGGAGATGCGTATCTCCTGGATCGCCTCTGGTCGAAACCGGTAAAGCGTCGCCAAGGAGGGGCGCTCCTGAGAACCCTCCTCTGGGGTCCCCCATCGCCAGTAGGCGATCATCAGCCCCACAAAGACGGCCAGAAGAATCAAGAGCGTTCGCAGCGTCCCTCGAGGGTCCATCGCGTGCCCGTTAACGGCGTCTCCACCAGACGGCCAGCCCGATAAGGGTGAACACCAGCGGCATGAAGAACATCGTCACGCCGATTACTGTAAGGGCCTCCCCACGCGAGGCAACCGGACGAAGGACCCGTTCGCTGGGGTCCTTGGGAGGAATCGCGATCAGCTCCTCTTGAAGGGTGAGCCAGTTGACGATGTTCACAAAGAAGTCGCCGCCGCCAAACCGGTAAAACGCGTTGGAAGCAAAATCGGAGTCCCCCAGCACCACCAGCCGAGCCCCCGGGTCGCTCTCCTGAAGCACGGCGACTCCAAAAGCGATCGGCCCGGGCCGATCCGCCGGGTCCAGCCGAGGCGGTGCGTTTAGGTTGGTCTCCGCCCAGGCCGCCACCTGGCTTTCATTCGTCTGGACCAGCCGCTCCACGCGCAGCCCCTTCGGAACGCTCTCGACGGGCTCCACCGAGCAGGTGAACCGAAACGGAACTGAGCGCCGAAGGCGCAAAAACGACTCGGTAATCTGGTGCGGGAGAAATTGCCCTACCGGAATGGTCGGCTCCTGAACGTACCCCAATAGATCGATGACCACGTCGTTTCCCACCTGGACCCCCCATCGGCGGAGCCATCGGATCAGGTTCTCCTGGGCATCGGTCGGCGGATCGAGCAGCAGGAGCAATCGCCCGCCTCGTCGGAGATAGGCCTCCAACGCGGCCAGTTCGCTCGCGTCAAACGGCAGTCGCGGTCCCGCGACCACTACAGCGGCCGCGTCCTCTGGGACACGAACCGGATTCTGTTCCCGCAGGGCCAGCTCCTGAACGACGTAATTCAGCCGCTCTAGGGCGTCGGCCGCCTCCCGATAGCCCGGATCACTGTAATCGCTGATGAGCCGCTCGTCGTGCCCGACAAGAAAGTAAACGACCATTGGCTCCGCGCGCGTCAGCCGCACGAGCGCGGCGGTAAAGTCCGTCTCGCTGACGTTTGTGGTCGTCTCGCGCCGCTCCCCAGCCTGAAAGACGACCAGGTTCTCATACTGAACCCCGTACTGCTGAGCCAATTGGGGTTTTAGATACGGGTCCACCAGCTCAAAGGTGATCCGCCCCCTGCTTGTGCGGCGATAAAGGGTTAACAGCTGCTCCGCGCGCATCCGGTCGTGATGGCGAACGTCGCTCGGATCGCTGGTGAAAAACCCGATCACATGCACCGGCTCGTTAAGAGCTGCCAGAACGCGCTCCGTCTGCTCGGAGAGGGAGAAGAACTTCTCCTGGGTCAGGTCGTACTGAACGTCCAAATGCCGCGCGGCCAAAACGTTCACAACCCCAAAGATTCCTAGCACGAGGACAACGCTCAACGCAGTAACCGCCCCAAATCCAGCCTGACGACTTCGCAAGAGGCGTTTCCACTCCTGCCGATACCCTAAGACGGTGGCCATCCCCATCAGGAGGCCCAGGAGGGCAACGGCCCAGGGCGCCCAGCGGCCCGGTCCCATCCCCAGCCGCAAGATCCACCCCAGAAAGATCAGCCCAAGGGCAACGATCGCCCCGGCGACCGGGATCAGTTCGCGCTGTCCTTGGGGCACGCGCCGCATCGTTCCTCACCTCCACCGCGAGGAGAGAACCGCCGTCGTCGTCAAGTACAGACAGACCACAGCGAACGAAAGATAGAACACCAGGTCCTTCACAACGATCACTCCTCGAGTGAAGTTCTCCAGGTGCTGCTGGAGCGAAAGGTAGACCAGCGCCGACCGGAGCGTCCGATAGCCGGCAAACGCTCCCCACTCCGCGGGAAGAAAGGTGATGACCCACAGGAGCAGCCCGACCCCAAAAGTGACCACGGCAGCGACGATCTGGTTCCGGGTCATTGCCGAAATCATCAGGCCCAGCGCGATCAAGCAACTTCCCAGCAGAAAGACGCCTAGATAACCGGCAATAATGGGACCATTATCGGGATTCCCGTAACGATGGACGTAAAGCGGATAGGGAAGCGTGCTGAGCAGCATCAGCCCCATCAACCCTAAGCTGGCCAGATACTTCCCAAGGACGACCTCCACCTCCCGGACCGGCGAGGTCATCAGCAGCTCCATGGTGCCGGTTCGCTTCTCCTCGGCGAACAGGCGCATGGTGAGAATCGGAGTGACCAACAATAGGATCATGCTCATCGTCTGCATCATTCCCGCCATCAGCTCATTAGGGGCGTTTGGAATGGCCGCTCGAGGGTTGGAGAAGAACGAAAAGGCGGCCCAAAAGAAGAACCCACAGACGAAGAGGAAGGGGATCAGCACAAAGTACGCAATCGGAGTGACAAAGTAGGCGTACAGCTCTCGCCGGAGGATAGCGATCAAGTTTCGCATGGCCGCAACGTCTCCGAAGTCGTGGAGGTCGGTGCCGACGGTTGAGTGAGGCTCAAAAAGACCTCCTCGACCGTCGGGCGGAGCTCCCGGAGCTCAAGAAGCTCCCCGCCCTCCGCGACAAGCTTCTGAACCAGGGCCGGACGAGGGTCCCGCTCCGCCGGCGCGGAGAGCACCGCGCGGAGTCCGTCCCGTTCCGGCTGAGCCTCCTCAAGACAGAGCCCAAGCGCCTCCCCGAACCGAGCAATGCTAGCAGCATCAACCCCTCGCGCCAAAAGAGCGACCCGCCTCCGATCGCCGTACCCGACCTGCCGACCGTCGGGCGTCTGAATTCGCAGAACTTGGCCCCCCTCGTCCAGGTGCACGTCTCCGACCAGCGAGCCCTGATTGATGATCAACAGCCGCCGACAGGTGGCCTGAGCCTCCGCAAGAATATGGGTGCTAAGAATGACCGTTCGCTCCCGGCCCAGCTCCCGAATCAGCTGCCGAATCTCGATAATCTGACCAGGATCCAGGCCGCTGGTCGGCTCATCGAAGATCATCACCTCCGGATCGTGGATCAGCGCTTGAGCAATTCCCACCCGTTGACGGTAGCCCTTGGAGAGATGGCCAACAATCCGGCGCCGCATATGGGCGATATCGCACGCCTCCAGAACGTACTCCAACCGCTCCCGCAGCCGCCGGCCCCGGACCCCTTTGATCGTCCCGACGAACCGCAGGTACCCTTCTACGGTCATTTCGGAGTACAGCGGGGGCGTTTCTGGAAGGTACCCCACCCGACGGCGCACCTGGAGGGAGTCTCGGAGCACGTCAAAACCCGCAACGCGCGCCTCGCCACGTGTCGCCGGCATGCTGCAGGTGAGAATCCGCATCGTGGTCGTCTTCCCTGCTCCGTTGGGGCCCAAGAAGCCGACCACCTCCCCCCGGGCGATCGAGAAGCTCACCCCCTCGATTCCGATGTAGGTCCCGTAGTACTTGGTGAGGTCCCAAACTTCGACCATCGCTTCCATCGGCCACCTCCACCGGAGGGAAAACAAAATCCGTGCCCCCCAACCGGGCCGGAGCCGCGCCCTCCTACAAAGAAGTATTGCTCCAATTGGGACAAGGAAGGCCCCAGGTTGGACTATTCAAACTGGCGATAGTAGGCCTCGACGGTCTCCACGTCCACGGTCTCGTCCGGTTCTCGCCCGAGCCGTTCGTAAAGGCGCCGCCGCGCTCGCATGTCGGCCAGGAGAACCGCCCTTGCGTGAACGGCCACCTCCTGAGCCACCGCCAGCGGGACGACGATCACGCCGTCGTCGTCGCACCCGACAATGTCCCCCGGATTGACCTGAACGCCGCCGCAGCCGATCTTCGTTTGAACCTCGGCCACCTCGATGCGACCGGGGATGATCGTCCGGCCCCGCCCCCGGGCGCAGATGGGGGTCCGCTGAACGGTCAGCTCCCCGGTGTCACGACAGAAGCCGTCGGTGACGATCCCAACCGCGCCGCGAGCGACCATCTCCATAGCGTTGGCCGAACCCCAGAAGCCCACTTCACGCGCCCCGCCGGTGTCGGTCACCAGCACGTGGCCGGGACGAACCTGATCGCCGTAAGAGAGATGGCCTACCTCCCGAAACCAGATGCCATGCGCGTGGACGATCTCTTCGGTGGTGTTCAGCCGCCACATCGGTCGGTTGGCCGGAACACAACGGATCGTAAAGGCCACCCCCCAGAACTTCATTCCGGGCCAAAGCGGCCGAATCTCTCGGTCCATCAAGCATAGGTCAAAATAACCGATCCCATCCAGGGCGTCGGAGACGTCCGCGACGCGCAAATACCGGTAGAGGGGAAGAATCTTCCAAGGATCGTTCACGGCCCTGCTCCTTTCGCCCTCACCATACCGGGAACGGCGAAAAGAGCCAAGGCCCACCCAAGGAAGCAGAGCAGCAAACAGGGATTACTTCCGCAAAACGACCGCGCGCGTCTGGTGAACGGCTCCCGCCTCCAGGCGGACGACGTAACGACCGCTTGGAAGCGGCTCGCCCAGGTCGTTTCGGCCATCCCAGCGGGCCGCTGCGTCCCGTCGAACGTAGGTTCCAGGAGCCTTCCAGCCCAAGTCAAGCGTGCGGACACGCCGCCCACTCAGGTCGTAGAGGGTAATTCGCACCTCCGCCTCCTGGGCTAGCCGGAACGGAATCCACACCTCCGGATTGAACGGGTTGGGATACGGTTGTAGAAGCTCTGTCCTCGCAGGCCGAAGCGCCGTTTGCTTCACGGCTCCCAGCCGGCTCCAGAGGAGCCCTTCTGGGTTCACCGCCGTGGTCGTCTCCAGCGGGTAAAGCCCCTCCCCCTCCACGGCGACCAGGTACCGGTCCACCGGAACGCTCTCGTATCGGTCGACCCGCCCCGAAGGCCAGCGGATCTCGAGCCGCTCGACGGACGGAATCACCCCCAGTCCAAAGAAAGCGGTCTTCTCGTTGCAAGAGAGGTAACTGGAGCCGGAGCAGATCTCTCGAACTTGCTCCCTTCCCCCAGCACGCAGGCGCAGACGGGCGCCGATCCCGTCTCGATTGCTCCAAGTGCCCTGGGTCCGAATCGCCAGCCAGTGGTTGGCGTTCCCTGCGTTGAGGTAGTAGAGCCCCGGCGTGTCGTTGCCGGTGATGTAGAGATCCGGGAAGCCGTCTCGATTGGGGTCCCCAAAGATCACCCCGCGCGACTCGGTCTCCACAAGCAGTCCAAAGGCCTGAGATGCCTCCCGAAACGTCCCGTCCCCCTGATTGTGAAAAACGGCATCCGGCATCGGTACAAACCGGGTGTTGGGAACGCTCATACTGGGCATGTTCCCGTTTACCAGTACCAGGTCCTGCCAGCCGTCGTTGTCCAGGTCGGCAAAGACCATACCCCAGCCCACCAGCCTCGAGCCGTCCAGCCCAACCTGAGGAGCGACGTTGGTGAACGTCCCGTCGCCGTTGTTCCGGTAGAGCGTGCTCAGGTCCACATCGGAGGCGGCGATATCCAGCCAGCCGTCGTTGTCGTAGTCACCCACCGCCACCCCCATCGTGTTGAAAGGCCGAAAGATCCCTGCCGCCGCGGAGCGGTCGGAGAAGGTCCCGTCGCCGTTGTTTCGATAAAGCTTGCAGCCGTTGCCCATGTCGTTCCCGACAAACAGGTCCGGCCAACCGTCGTTGTCGGCGTCCAGCGCTGCCACAGCGAGCGCGTGGCCCTCATCGGCAACGCCCGCCGAGCCCCCCACCTCTGTGAAGGTCCCGTCGCCGTTGTTCCGATAAAGCTGGTTCGGCTCCCCGAAATAGTTCCCAAGGTACAGGTCCAACCAACCATCGCGATCGAAGTCGAGGGCGGCCACGCCCGTTGTATGGGCCTCGCTCCCCGCCCCCGACCGCGCGGTGCCGTCCACGAAGGTCCCATCCCCTCGGTTCCAATAAAGTCGGTTGGGCCCGTCCCAAACGGACAGGTAAAGGTCTTGGTCCCCGTCGTTGTCCAGATCGGCAGCAAGGACCCCTCGCGCATCCGAAACGATCCCGGACGAAGGCGTCACGTCCTCAAAGAGACCGCCGCCCCGGTTCCAAAAGAGGACGTTTTGGCCGTTCCGTTCGGTTACCGCCACGTAGAGATCGCTCCAACCGTCCCCGTCCGCATCGAAAAACGCGGCCCCGTAACCGAACGAGTTCAGATTCTCCAACGCCCTCACGGCACCCGAAAGCCCTGCAGCTTCAGTGCGAAGCAGAAAACGGGTCTGGGCCCCAGCAGACAGGATCAACCCAACGGCCACGCCGCACACAACGCTCCCCCAAAAACGCATGCTAACCTCCCTTCCTCCCTGAAGAGACCTCCAAATAGGACAGTCATATTACTAAATAATTTCTGGACACATCATCAAGCCCAAAGGGAACAACGGGCTCTCACCGCCGGCGGAAGCGGCAGCGCCGTTGGAATCCAGCGCGAAAAGCCCCCGTGCCGACAAGCCTTCAAGGTCGGGGCAATTCGCCTTGACACCTCTCCTCGATTGCGTTAGCTTAACGGTGGAACGATTCATTCCCAATCCCCCGGACCGCTGAGCGCAGTTTCACGGCGGTCTGGGTTTTTTATTTCTTCGCTTTTCCTCTTTTCTTCCGGTACCCTTTTGGGCGATGGCAGAGAACTTGACAGAAAAACAGCGCTGGAAGCCAGAAGAAGCGACGGAAGTCCTTGAGTCCCCGGCAGAGGAGTCCGTTCTGCCGGAGGTCCCGGAGGGCTTTCGTTCCGGATTCGTCGGGATCCTCGGACGGCCGAACGCCGGGAAGTCCACCCTTCTGAACGCCCTGGTCGGGCAGAAGTTGGCCGCCGTGACCGAGAAGCCCCAGACGACGCGCACCCGCATCTCCGGCATTCGAACGACGGAGCGGGCCCAGCTGGTGTTTCTCGACACGCCGGGGATCATCGAGCCCCGCTATCGGCTTCAGGAACACATGGTCGAGGCGGCGCTTCAGGTGGCGCGCGACGCCGACCTGCTCCTCTACGTGATCGACGTCACCCGCGCTCCCCATCCGGCGGACGACGCCATCCTTGAGCGGCTCCCTCGCCGCGCCCCGATGCTGTTGGTGCTGAACAAGATCGACCGCATCAAAAAGCCGATGTTGTTACCCC
This sequence comes from Candidatus Poribacteria bacterium, assembly GCA_026004875.1. Taxonomy (GTDB): domain Bacteria; phylum Poribacteria; class WGA-4E; genus BPJZ01. Next base: position 18,985 of record BPJZ01000017.1, read on the forward strand.
TCTTGGACGAGTACGGCAGGAGGAATCTCTTTGCCGAGCTGATTCCCATCTCGGCCAAGAACTACGACGGCGTGGACCGGCTCCTTGAAGTGATGGAGGAGTACCTCCCGCCAGGACCGCTGCTCTTTCCGCCGGATCAGGTCTCCGACCTTCCCCAGCGGTTCTTTGTCGCCGAGACGGTGCGGGAGAAGATCTTCCAGCTGACACGGCAGGAGGTGCCCTACGCCTCCTCCGTCGTCGTCGAAGAGTTCGTCGAGGAGCCGGGGGCCAGCCGCCTTTACATTCGCGTGGCCATCTACGTGGAGAAGCCCTCTCAGAAGGCGATCCTGATCGGCAAGCAGGGCCGGATGCTCCGGGAGATCGGGCGCGCTGCCCGTCAGGAGATCGAGCAGTTTCTCCAAGCGCCGGTCTTCCTCGAGCTCTACGTCGGCGTGCGCAAAGGATGGCGACAGGACGACCGGAACCTGCGCGAGTTCGGCTACGCCCCCTAAGCGTTACCCATCAGCAACGTCGCCGTACCACTCCCGAAGGCGTTCCCGAAGCAGTCGAGTCGGCTCAAAATCCCAAGCGGTCCCTTGAGCGAGCAGCTTCAACACTCGGTGAAAACGAGCGGCACGGTTGGCCCAAAACGCAGGATGAAGCGCCCCCTCCTCCTCAGAAGGGGGCTCAATGCCGTGTCGAAGCAGCCGTTCCGCAATTAAGCACAGAAACACAAAATGATGAGCCTCCAGCACCTCCGGATGAAAGAACCACGCCTCCCGACAGGACTCCAACCCCTCCGGATTCAGAAGAGAAACAAAGTTCCCGTCCGATCGGCGAGCACCAAGAGCCGTCGTGTACTGGACTAACCGTCGCTCCGACCAGTCCCACCCAAGCGTGGAGAAGTCCAAAACGATCGGCTCCGAGTCGGTAAGGAGAAGGTTTCGCGCGGTGTAGTCGAGCGAGCCGAACCGGGGCGTCCCTTGAAAAACGGCCTCGACCACAGCTCGCCAGAGGTCGCGGAGCGACTCAAGCGCCTCCGGCGGGACGCTCCGGCGCTCGGCCAGGAGCCGATACCCCCTCCAGGCCTCCACCAGCACTCGCCGGAAGTCCTCGCCAAGGTAAGCGTCATAGTCCATCGCATAAACGTACGGCCCTAGCTCCCCCCGATGGACCTCCAAGGCGCGATCCACCATGGCCAGCGCGCGGACGATCTCCGGCAGAGCAGCCCGCGCCGAGTCTGGCTCCTCCTGAGCTCGGTCGTCCAAGGTCTCCCCCTCCACCCAACGGGTAACGAGAAGCCCAAGCTCCGGTCTGGCCGCAATCGGACGCGGCACCGGCGCCCCCTGGTCGTAAAGCAACCGCAACGCCGACCATTCCGTCTCTGTGCTGTTGTGCCCTCCTTGGGTCTGACGGCTCAAGTCGCGGGTCCATTTCAACGCGTAGTCGGTCCCAGAGCCGGAGCGAATCCGCCAAGTATAGCGCAGTCCGCCCAGGCTCTCGGAGACCAACTCCGCCGCGATGATCGGGCCGCCGATCAGCTCCTCAACGTGAGCGTTCAGCTCTTCAGCAGAGAGCGCCAGCAGCCTTGAAGAAGACGAAGGGTTCATCCGGAAAGGTACTTTCCGACAAGGGGCCAAAGCCGTTGCTTCATCGCCTCCGAGAGGGCGTCCGGATGAGTCGCGAGGGCGGTCCTCAGCGCCTCGCGGCAGGAGCAGGAACGCGTCTCCGGGAACTTCCGAAGAACCGCCCGAACGATCCGTTGCGCCGCCGCCACGTTCTGCTGCAACGTGGCGATGACCATCTCAGCGGTCACCTGGTCGTGCTCTGGGTGCCACACGTCAAAGTCGGTGACGGCGGCCAGGGTAACGTAACAGATCTCTGCCTCGCGGGCCAACTTCGCTTCAGTCGCAGCGGTCATCCCGATGACGTCCATCCCCCAGGCTCGATAACAGTGAGACTCGGCCCGGGTCGAAAACTGAGGCCCTTCTATGCAGATGTAGGTGCCGCCGTCGTGAACCGTCTCGCCGGCCTCCCTGCCAACTTGAACTAGCACCTCTCGGAGGACGGGGCAGAACGGATCGGCAAAACTGACATGGGCCACCAGCCCTTCGTCAAAGAAGGTGCTCGCTCGGCCCTTGGTGTGGTCAAAAAGCTGGTCGGGAACCACAAACGAGCGCGGGTGAATGTGCTCGCGCAAGCTGCCCACGGCGCTGACCGAAAGAATCGCGTCTACACCAAGAGTTTTAAGGGCGTAAATGTTAGCCCGAACGTTCAACCGGCTGGGCGGGATGCGGTGCCCGCGCCCGTGACGAGCTAAGAAGGCCACCCGCCGACCTTCCAGCGTGCCCAGCCGGATTGCATCGCTGGGTGGGCCAAAGGGCGTCTCAACCGCGCGGTCCTCCACCTCCTCCAGTCCCTCGATCTGATAAAAGCCGCTCCCGCCGATGATTCCGATCAGTCCGCTCATCGCTCCTCCTAAGAAGTGAGGGTCTCTTGAAGCTGCCGGAGTCCCCCCCAGGCGGCCGGGATCGCATCGCACAGCTCGGAAGCGAGAAGCCCTGCTCCTTGTGATCGGGCCGCAAGGTCCCCGGCCATCCCGTGCAGGTAGACGCCCAAAATCGCCGCGTCCAGCGGCTGGAGCCCCTGGGCAAGCAGTCCAACGAGGATGCCGGTCAGCGCGTCGCCGGACCCGCCCTTAGCCATCCCTGGGTTTCCTGTAGGATTCAAGAAGGCCCGCCCGTCTGGAGCGGCGATCACCGTCGGCACCCCCTTAAGGATGAGGACGACGCCCTGCTCCTGTGCAAACTCCCGGGCGATCGCGACCCGGTTTCGGTCCACCTCCTGCGCCGGCCTTGCCAAGAGCCGGCCCATCTCCCCAGGGTGAGGGGTCAACACCGCACCGGGAGGAAACCGAACGCCGCTCTTCTCCAATGGGGCAAGGACGTTCAGCGCGTCGGCGTCCAGGACAACTCGTTCGGGGAGCCCGGTCCGGTCTTCCAAGAGCCGCCGGACTAAAAAGGCCACTCCAGGGCGCTGAGAGAGCCCCGACCCGATCGCCCAAGCCGTCGCAGATCGAAGGGCTTCGCGCAGGGGCTGTTCAGCCTCTGGCGCCAGCGCCCCCTCGCGATCCGGCAGGGGAAGGCCGGTCGCCTCGACGGCCAACGTCTCAAGGATCGGATGAACCGCCTCCGGGACGGCAAACGTGACCAACCCCGCACCAACCCGGAGCGCCGACCGAGCCGCGAGCGCCGCCGCACCGCTCAGCCCAACCGACCCGGCAACGATCAGCGCCCGCCCGAAGGTCCCCTTATGGGCGTTTCGAGGCCGGGGAGGGAGTCGCCGCGCGGCGTCCTCGGCCTCCAAGAGAAAGCAGTACGCCCCGACCCGATCCAACGCCTCCGGTGGAAACCCAAGATCGGCCACCGACCACTCCCCGACGTACTCCGCACCCGGATACAGCAGCAAGCCGACCTTTGCGTGCCCGATCGTCAGCGTCTCCGCGGCGCGAACGCAGGGGCCTTCCACCGCTCCGCGCTCGGCGTCCAGACCGGACGGAAGGTCGCAGGCCAACACCGGCACGCCGGAGCCGTTCATCGCCTCGATGACCGAAGCGGCAAAGCCGCGTACCGCCCCGCGAATTCCCGTTCCCAGCAGACAATCGAGCAGCCAATCGTGGGCCGACCAGGGAACCGACGCGAGCGCCTCCGGGGTGGTCACCGAGCGGATGGGAACCCCAAACCGTTCCGCAAGCCGATAGCTGAGCGCCGCGTCGCCAGAGAGCTGCTCCGGCGGTACGGTCAGATAGACGGTCGCCCGATAGCCCCAGACGTGAAGAAACCGCGCCGCGACTAGGCCGTCCCCGCCGTTATTCCCCTTTCCACAGACGATCCCCACCGAGCGGCGCGGAAGCTCCTTGCCGGCAATCCGCTCAGCAAGCTGTCGCCCTGCGTGCTCCATCAGCACCTGGCCCGGTACACCCAACTCCTCGATCGTGTACCGATCCACGGCCCGCATCTGTTCCGGCGTCAGCAGGGGTCGCATGGACGAACCTTAAAACTCGGTCCCAACTTGAAGGTGGACCTTTCCCTCCAGGAGAGAAGCCCCCGGCTGCAAGGCGTACTGGATGCGGAGCAACCCTCCCCTGGATTCTACAAGGAGGCCCAGACCGTATCCAAACTGAGGGGAGATCCACGGTCCCGATTCCGACCGCACGCTGCCCACGTCCAAAAACAGAAGCCCGTAGGCGCTCCGGCCGGTTCGGCGCCGGAGCTCAGCGCTGGCCAGAAGATACGCCCTCCCGGAGAAGTCCCGCTCCCGGTGGCCCCGTAACGACCCACCGCCGCCCAGATAAAACAGCTCGGCTTCCGGTACCGGCCCGTCGAGGAGAAGCCCTCCCCGCAAACGCAACAGACCGACCGTCCTCCGAGCGACGGGCAGGTACCGCTCCCCGTCCACCTCAAAACGCTGAAAGCGAAAGTCGCCTCTGTAGACCTCGCCTGAGAGCGCCAGTCGAGACCCGACCGTCGGAAAGAACGCTCCATCCCGCGAATCGTACAACGCCGTCACCCCGACGCCGTAACTAGTTCCCGTCGAATCGCGCAGCCAGCGGACAAGCCCTCCGACCTCCCAGAAGGAGGCGAACGGCCAACGACCTAGCAGCGTCCAGCGCTCGAAAACGGTACGCTCGATTCGCTCCGCCTGGAAGGCGGTCTCCACGGTCAGCCGGGTGCCAAAGAAGAACGGCTCCAAGTAGTGGAGGGCGGTCATCCGCCGCGCGGCCGACTCCCAACGCCATTGAAGCGCTCGCCCGGTGCCGAACAGGTTGCGATCGCCCAACTCCAGGTATCCGGTTACCTGAGGCGTTCCGACGGCAGGAGCCGGTGGCGCATACCCCAACAGTCCCGCTACCCGCAGGGTGCGCGCCTCCTGGACCCGCAGCCGATAAACCACCCCGTCGGACCGATCCCCTCGCTTTAGATCGCTGGGATGGATCGCCGCAAACAGCCCACTCCGCGCCAACCGACGACGAGCAGATTCCACCTTTCGGATGTCAAAGGGGTCCCCCTCCTGGAAGGGAATCAGACGACGCACCACCTCCTCGCGGGTCTTTTGGAGGCCTTCTACCTCGATCCGCTCAAAGATCGCCTTTGGCCCCTCCTCGACTCGGAGCTCAAAGGCGACCGTCCCCTGTTGGGGATCCATCGCAATCAGGACCGGCTGAAGCTGCGCGAAGGGGTACCCCCGCTCTGCATACCGCCGGACCAACCGCTTCCAGGCGGCGTCCAGCCTCTTTTCGTTCAGCAGGGATCCCGCCCGAAGGCCGAGTACCTCGCGAAGCTCTGAGTCGGAGAAGACGGTCACTCCGACGGCGCCCCATCGCTCCAACCGGGCCGGAAGCCCCTCCTGAACCCGAACTCGCCAGGTGCCTTCGCCTTCTGGTTGCGCTTCTGCCTGGGCGAAGTAGAACCCCTCCTGTCGGTATCGGAGGAGTAGTCGGTCCAGCGCCGCCCGAACCTGCCCCGGCGCCCCCTCTCCAGAGGGGGGATCCCCAAGGAGGGCCAGAGCCTCCTTGAGGTCGAGGCGCTGGACTCCCTCCAGCTTCCAGCCGGAGCCCATCGCCGAACCGGCAAAGACGACCAACAGCGCTCCCCCCAGCACTAGAGAAAGCGCCCGCCGTCGGTGATGGAGTGCAACTTCCATCCATCGAGGGCCTTGCGTACCCAAGCAAGCCAGGACTCCAAGGGAGGCTAAAACTCCTCGTCCTCCTCGTACTCCTCTTCGGAGTCCTCCTCGTAGAACTCGTACTCCTCAGCGTCCATCAGGTCGTCCAGCTCGCCGGGGAACTCAATCCGCATGCGGAAGATCCACCCTTCGTCCTCCGCCGACTGATTGAGCAGTGTCGGGTCCTCCTCTAGCGCCGCGTTGACCTCCAGGACCTCACCGCTTACCGGCGCGCGGTAGTAGTACTCCTGCCCCTCTATCGTCTCAATGACACCGATCGGTTCGTGCTGCTCATACTCCGCGCCAACCTCAGGAAGCTCCACGGCGACTACTTCACCGTACTCCAGAATGCGGCGCTGAGTGACTCCGACGATCCCTTCGTCCTCGCCTTCCAAACGGATCCATTCGTGCGTGCGGGTGTAATAGGTGCTCAAAACGGCCTCCTGCAGTTGATGCTATGCCATCTTCCAGACGAGATGAGAATTGCTCTGGTTGAGAAACTGCTAACTCTAATAGCCTACAGCCGACGGTTCGTCTAGCACATTTTCGTCGCGGCAGGACTATAGTTTCCGCCCAACGCTCCAGCTCCAGGTCCAGCGCGGGGAGCGCAACCGGACCTCCTCCTGAGCTCCGGCTAGCGGTCGAAAGACCGGCGCCACCGCGGCGGCCACCTGCCAGGAGTAGAGCCGAGCCCAGATTCCCAGAGTCGGTCCTTCCGCCCTCCAGAGTCGGTCGGAGACCGGCTCTTGGAGACCCTCAGCGGTCACGCGCCACCCTGCCCATGGAACGGTCGCTCGTTGATACCCAAAGGCGACCCCCATCCGATCGTGATAGCTCAACGTCCCACCCAGGGAGAAGGCCGGCCCACGCTCCGCCGGGGCGCGAAGCTCCCCCAACGCCTGGAGGCCCCAGACGGCCCCCAACTGCCAGCGTCGGAGGACCCCGATCCCCAGCTCCGAGTGCGGCTTTCGAGGTCGCTCCCCCGGCGGAGAGGAGATCCCCCGGCTCAGCCCCCGCAGCCGAACGCCTAGACGCATCTCCCGACCAAGCGGCAGCAAGGCGCTTAGCTCGTGAACCCATCCGGTCCCATACTGGGGCGTCCCGTCTGGGAGCGTCTCCTTGGAGCGCACCCAGCGAACCAGCCAAGCCACCTCCGCCCCCGATGCCCAACGGTAACCGTAACCAAAGCCCAAATACCAATCGGAGAAGGGGTAGGCGTGGATCGCCTCGCCCTCTTGGTTCACTCGCGTGAAGGGACCAGTGCTCCGGAAGCTCCCTTCAAAAAGCCCCTGGCTGCCACCCCAGCGGATCGGTCGGGCCCACACCCGATGAAGACGGAAGCCGTCCCGCAGGAGGGTTGCCAGGCGCTCCGGACGACCCTCCAGGTCCGGCGTCCAAAGCTCCGCCCGGGCCGTCGGCGCATAGACCAACGACCACCCCCACAGAGGACGGTCCTCCTCCAAAAGCAAGGCAAACGTGGCGCCGTTCCCCGCCCCGCGAGCCAAGGGTCCGTTGTCCTGATACAGCGCAGGGAGCGTCGACGGCCCGGCACCCCATCCCTTCAAGCTGGCAAAGAACAGCCCCGCGACGATCAGAAACGGTCGGAGTCGCTCATTCAAACAGAAGCAGGACATAAGCGATCGCCAGTTGATCGGTATGGGAGAGGCTCAATCGCGCCCCAACGCCGCCCATCCGTTGGAACCGCTCCAGCGCGCGCCCGTGAAACCGTAAGTTCGGCTTCCCGGACGGCTCCCGGACAACCTCGATCTCTTTCCAGTGGACGCCGTTCCAGCCGGTGCCGAGCGCTTTCATTGCGGCCTCCTTGGCGGCAAACCGAGCAGCATAGTTGATCCACGGAAAACGCTTGGAGCGACAGTAGGCCCGTTCCGCTTCGGTGAAGACTCGGTTTTCAAACCGCTCCCCCCAGCGCTCCAGCGCTGCGCGCACCCGTTCCACCTCGGTGATGTCCACGCCGGTTTCCACTCTCCAAGGCACAGACCTTTACCCCCTTTCCGAGACCGCGCCCCCGACCAGGCTCCCCCGACGCCGAAACAGCATTAACAGCTCCCGCCCCCGTCGCTCCGGGTGCGAGTCTAAAGGCGTATAAGCCTCCTCGACGGTGAAGTACCGCGAGAACAACGCCTCTAGCTCCTCTTGAGAAGTGGGGAACGGAGGCCCGTCCTCCGGTAGCACGGTAAAGAACAGACCTAAAAAGGCGCCCCCAGGACGAAGCAACGTTGCAACGGCCCGGGCGTACTCTTCACGGCGCGCCGGATCAATCGCACAAAAGCAAGTGTGCTCAAGCGCCAAGTCAAACGCTCCGGCCCACTCCTCCGGCAGGGCGAACAGATCGGCCCGGAGGAACCGAACGCGCGACAACCCCTCCGCCTGAGCCAGCCGCTCCGCCTCCTGGACGGCCAAGGCGCTGACATCGACACCGAGGACCTCCCACCCCTCCCACGCCAAAAAACGGGCGTCGTGCCCCCGACCGCACCCCAGCACAACCGCCTTGCCGGCCGGAAGCCGCTCCCGGTTCCCGCGGACAAACGACACCAACGGGGGCGCCGGTCGACCCAAGTCCCACCCGGTCTTCCCAGTCCGGTATCGGTGCTCCCAAAACTCCGGCGTGCGAAAATCCAGCTCTTCGTTTTCCATCCGCTCCTCTCTTGCTAGCGGTTCAGAGCGGCATAGATGACCACAGCGGTCGCGACCGTCGTGACCGTAAACCGAAGGAAGCTAAACAGCGGATCCCAACGACTGGTCACCCGTTCCCGAAGCACCCGCGTCGGGACGGAGATGGTGTCCCCCGGCTCGATGCGCTTGAGTTTGTCCTTGGGGATCGTCCGTCCGTTCATCCGCGTGACGACGATGTGGTCCTTGTCCGCGTCCTGGGTCAACCCACCAACCTGGTTCAGGTAGTCGTCCAGGTCCCACTCCTTCCGATAGGTCACCGCTTTTGGGCTCACCACCGCACCGACAATGTATACCGTATTGTTGACCCGCGGGACATAGATGACATCTCCCGGCTCCAGAATGAGGTCCACTTCGGACCCCCGCTTTTCGAGGATTTCGGGCAGATCAATCACCACCTCGTTGGAGGGAAAGAGATTGGCGATCCTCCGGGCCGGGGTGACCAGCTGCACGGAGAAGGGCTCTTCCTGAGCAGCCGGTTGGGCGACCTCGGTAACGACCTGAGCGGCCTCCCCTGGAGAGACGGAGTCCGACTCGGAGGTTTCTTGGGGAGGAGTCGAAGACGTCGCCCCTTCCGGTCCGATGATCGTCGCCACCGGCGCGACCGTCTCGGCGACAAACTCGGTCAGCGACTCGACGGTCGCGCCGCTCTGTTGTGCCTCGACCCGGGCCTTAGCCAGCGCCCGTTGGTACTCTAACCGGTTTTGCGCTTCAATAATCGCCCAAAGCTCCTGAAGGGTCGCCCGGCGCTCCGGTCGGATCAACCGATCCGCCTGACGGGTAAGCGTTGCTCCCGGCGCGTAAGCAAACTTGGTCAACCCCCCAGCCCGTTCGATCAGATCGCTAATCCGATCGGTGCCCTCGATCGCATAGGCGCCGGGGTACTGAACCTCCCCCAGGACGATCACCATGCGCGGCACGTCGTAGAAGGTGCTGCTCTTGAGCACGGAAACGACATCACCAGGGTAGATCGGAATGTTCCTGAGGTCCCCCTCGGTGGACGTCCTCAGGTCCACGCGGAAGACCTCTGTCCGGCCTTCGCCTCGCGCCCGTGCGATCTCCACCTCAGGCCGATGGCCCGGCACCACCCCTCCGGCCACAAACAGCAGGTCCTGAAGGGTCATCCCCTCGGTCCAGCGATAGGTGTCCGGCCGCTGAACGGCGCCGTAGATCGTCACCGTCTCCTCGGGATAGTAGAGGGCCTCCCGAATGGTCAAGATGCGCAACGTGTCACCATCGCGCAGCGGCAGGTCGGCGCCCTCATCCCCAGCCAGCGCCGCCTGAAGGTCGACCGGAATCGTGATCTGGGTCTCGTAATCGTCCAGATACCGGATCAGATCGGCGCGGGAGAGGTAGGCGTTGGGGAGCACGCCCCCGGCCTGGAACACCAAATCACTAATGCGCATCCCCTCCGTCCTGGGGTAAACGTCTGGGCGCTGGACGGCGCCGGTCACCGTGACGAACGGATCCGGCTCCCAGACCACCTCAGGCGCGCGATAGACGACGATCTCATCCTCCGGCTGAAGGGGCAGGTCGGCAGACTCTTCGCCAGCCAGCACAGCGTTCAAGTTGATCGTCAAGGCGGTGCGCACGTAGTCCCACCGCTCCGACTTGCGCAGGAGCAGAGCGACGTCCGCGTGATCGCCCTCCACCCCGCCGGCCCGAAGCAGGGCGTCGGAGACGCGCATCCCTTCCAAGAAGGGCACGTCGCCCGGCTCCTGAACCGCACCGGTCACCCGCACGATCTGGGCGGGTTGCCAGACGGCCTCTTCGTAGCGGAGCACTAACAGCACGTCCCCATCGCGGAGGAGTGGGTCCTCCTGAGGATCGCCCGCCTCCAAGCGATCCAACCGCACCGGCTGGTGGACGGCCAACCGTCCGTGGTCGTCCAGCCGCATCAGCATGGCTCGCTGCCGATAGGCGTCGTCCCGAACACCTCCGGACAGCCGAAGCAGATCGGAAAGGCGCATCCCATCCGCGCGCGGATAGGATCCCGGACGGGCCACCGCGCCCTGAACGGCCACCTCACGGGAAGGAACAAAGCGAGTTTCGTTGGTCCGATAGACAACTAACCGATCCAGTGGGGCCAGGGGGACGTCCGCCTCTGCGTCTCCGCTCAAGGCGGCTTCCAGGTTGACGGGGATCAGCGTAGTCGTTTCTCCATCCGGGTTGAGCCGAAACACGTCAGCCCGGTTCCGGTCGGCCTCTGGCCGAAGCCCACCGGCCACCCGAACGGCGTCGGAGACGCGCATCCCGGCCTTAAGCTCATAAACGCGCGGCTGTTTGACCCAACCCATCACCCGAACGGTGTTCATCGGCTCCGAGGCGATCGGGAAGACGGTCACCCGATCCCCGTCCTGAAGCGGGGGGCGCCTCCGAAAGGTCGGCGGTGGCGTCCACGTTCAGGAGGACCGGCTCCGACCCCTCCCGGACCGACTCGATCTGAACGCTCTTGGCAAATCCCGTCGAGCGCAGCCCTCCGGCCATTCGGATCAGATCGGCCAGCCCCTCACCCGGGAGCAGCTCGTAAATCCCCGGGCGGGTCACCTCGCCGGAGAGCGTTACGGTAGCTCCTCGCGGCTCGATATAGATCAGGTCCCCGTCCTGAAGGGTCCGGTCGGCGGAGCCGTCCCCCTCCAGGAGGTACCGGTAAAAATCGATCGTGTAGCGCTCCTCGCCGCGCTTGAGGGTGATCCTCCGGAAGGAGCCCTCCTCGCTGGGACCGCCGGCAAAGTAGAGCGCGTTGAAGAGAGTCGCCGCCGCCCCCATCGCATAGGTGCCAGGACGATAGGCCTGACCGACGATCGTCACCTGAATCGTTTCCAAGCTCCGCACCATCGCCACAACCTGGACGTCCTGAAAGCTCTGTCGAGCGACGATCTCCTGAACGTTCTGCTCAAACTGCTCCAGCGTCATCCCAGCGGCGACCAGCTCCCCAAAGCCTGGAAGAACCACCTTCCCCGCCGGGTCCACCGTCAACGTGACCTGCTGGGGCGGCTGCTGGCTGGTGGGCGACCACCAGACGACCTGAAGCTCGTCGTAAGGACGGAGCACCCGCGCGTGAGGAATCCGCATCAAGACGGCGGCGTCCAGCTGGTCCACCGGCCCCACGTAGCCGCTGATCGCATCCCGAATGAGCGCCTGAGGACTGACCGGTCCGATCTCTCCAGAAGAGGCACCCGCCGAAGAGGGCCGATACGGAAGGAGCAATCCGCTGAATCCGTTGCTCGATTCGCTGGATTCGACTCCGCGCTGGAGCAAAGAACTCCCATCCAAACCGAGAAAGCCGCTGCGTCGGCTCGACGAGAACTCGCCGCCGGGCGGCCTCCTCAACCCGACGCCGCTCGGAAAGCTCCTCCCGAAGCTGCTCTGCCGTCCGGGGGATGGGAATCCGAGGCACAAACAGGAGGTCTCCGGGCCGAACCGGCTCAGTGATCGGACCGTAGGTGTTGTCCCGATGGAGAACGATTACTCCCTCCTCGTCCGCCTGAGGGGAGAACCCTCCAGCCAGCCGAATGTAGTCTTCCGCGCTTAGCTCCGGCCGATAGGCAAACGATCGCTCCTGCCGCACGGCGCCAAGCACCGTCACCGTCCCCTCCTCCGGCGCGGGGACCGCCTCGATCGCTTCGGGAAGGGGAAGTCGAGGAACCGCCGCTTCGGGGATCGTCTCAGAGACGAGAATCGTATCCCCCGGCCGAAGCAGACTGTCAGGGGTCGCCGGACGAACCGCCCCGCTCTCGCGTTGAATCCATACGGTGGTCTCGCCGGCCTCCTCGGGAACCCCCCCAGCCGCTTGGAGGTAATCCTCCAAGCTCCAAGCCAGGACAAAGGGAACAACCTTCGGTTCTCGGACCGCCCCGACGACTCGCACCGCGGGGCCCTCGATCTCCATCGTGGGAACCGCGCCTTCCTCTTCCTCCGAAAGGGCCAGCCGACGCACCAGGAGGGTCTCCCCGCCGGAGAGCTGCACCGCCGGGCTGAGCGGCTGGGCGCTTCCGTCGGGAAGCAGGACCTCCACCTGCACCCGATCGGGCGCCTCCAACAGGTCCGGACTCAGGCCGGCTAAGAGCAGATAGTCGCGAGGTCGCAACTGAGAATGGTAGGTGTAGGCTCCAGGACGAGGAACGTCACCAGTGACTAGAATCGGGCTCAGCGCCGCCTGAGCAGGAGAGAGCTCTCCGGAAGCGACTACCGAGGGCTGCCGCTTGGAGGAGGCCACCTGCGAGCTGGCAAACGGCATCAGAAACACTAGGAACAGCGCGCCGACCATCCCAAGCGCGCGCTGAATGCGACTCCGTCTCTGCCTCATGGAACTTTTGTCTCCTCGTCCGGTTGGAGAAGTACGGCTTCCTTTTGGCCTGAACCGAAGGGGATGGTACCCTTGTACGGCGTCGCTTTACAACGGCAACCGACAGCGGAAGGGTTGAAAACGGGTGAGGTCTCCACGTTGGATCACAGCAGCGCTGGTTCTTCTTTTAGGGGCCGCAACGGCGATCTACTCGGCGCCGCTGGGGGACCTGGCCGGCACCGTTCGGGACGCTCGCTCTGGGCGGCCGATTGCTGGAGCCGCGGTCTCCCTCCTGGATCGATCGGTCACCACCAACGCGGAAGGGCGGTTCGAACTCCAGGGCGTTCCGGTAGGAACGTTCCGATTACGAGCGGAGGCGGAAGGGTACCGTCTCGGTTCGGAACGGGTGCTGATCTCTGCCGGTCGGGTCGGGGAGGTGCTGATCCTTTTGGAGCCCGTCGCCCAGGCGCCCGCCCACCAGTTGGAGGCTGTCGAGGTCACCGCGCCGTCCGTCTCAGGATCAAATCGCGCCCCGACCAGCTACCACTATCGAGATCGGCTCGACGTTCAGAACGAGGTCGGCGCCGGCTGGGACCTTCAACGGGCTTTGACTAGCGTCCCCGGCGTGACGACCACCTCCGATCGGACGAACCTGCTGGTCGTTCGGGGCGGAAGCCCGGCAGAAAACCAACTCCTGATCGACCACATCGAGGTGCCGACGCTCAGCCATCTCTCCTGGCAGGGAGAGACCGGAGGAGCGATTGCGCTGTTGAACTTAGACTTTCTTCGGGACGCCCAGTTTTACACCGGGGCATTTCCCGCACGGTACGGGGGAAAGCTCTCATCGGTCTTGGACGTACGGTTTCGAGAAGGAAGCCGGGAGCGATTCGGTGGGGAGATCGAGGCCTCCATGGCCGGCTTTGGCGGCGGCTTTGAGGGGCCCCTTCGCCGGGGACGGGGCTCCTGGATTCTCTCCTATCGCAAGGGCTTCCTAGACCCGCTCAGCGATAAGCTTCGCTTTGAGGAGGGCCTGGACTCGATCCGATTCCAGGACGCCCACGGGAAGCTCGTCTACGACCTCTCTCCAAGCCAGCAGATCAGCGTCACGGCGCTTGGCGGATCGGACGGAATCCACATCCGGTGGGTGCGCAACGCCGACCGAGCTGAGTTCTCGAGCGCCAAGTTTGCTGGGGGCGTCACCTGGACGCACTCGATCGGAGCGGTTGGGAGGCTGCGCGCCACCCTCTCCCACACGCTGAACGATTACGACGTTCAGGTGTGGCAGAAGGAGCCCGAACCGGTCTACGTGAACCGATCCGTCGAGCGGGAGACGACGCTAGAAGCGGTCGCCGACCTCGGCCGGAGCGAAAAAAGCGCCTGGTGGCTTGGCGTCTCCGTCCGCCGGACCGACTTTCACCATCGGATCCGCTCGGAGAACTGGCAGGGGTTCAGCGAGAATCAGGGTCGGCTGGTCTGGCTTCCCAAGCAGCGGATAGACGCCCACCCGGCCGGCTATCGTTGGAACAGTTTCGTCCATCGGGACCAGTCGCTTGGAGAACGTTTGATCCTTCGGTTGGGGCTTCGAGCTAGCTACTGGACGCTCACCGGGGCTCGATCGTTGGACCCGCGCTTGCAGCTGGACTGGCGACCGACGGAGAGAACTCGGCTCTCCGCAGCGTTTGGAACAGTCCACCAGGCGCCGACCTATCTCGAGTTGACCCTGGACCCAGCGAACCTGTCGCTGGACGACAGCCGCGCCGTTCACTGGCTCGTTGGGGTGGGAGCACCGGCTCAGCGAGGGCACACGGGCACAGCTTGAGGTCTACCGCAAGGACTACGACCGAGTCCCGGTCCTTCGGGATGCCGATCAGGTAGCGCCGGAGGGGGTTCTCCTGAACACGGGCGAAAAGCTGGTGCGCGGCGTCGATCTCCTGCTCGAACACGCTCGGCCCAGTGGTCTGACGCTGGCGGCAACGGCTAGCTTCTCCAAGGCCCTAGCCCGCGACCACCTGGGGGGATGGTTCCCGGACGATTTCGACTATCGGCGGATTGCCGCCGTTTCGGTGCGCGTTCCGACGGTTGCTGGGGTCTTTGCTGGTCTCCGGTGGCGATACGTTGGGGGACGACCCTTTACGCTTTTCCCCGTCGAGCGGCTCCCCGATGGCACCTACCGACCGGTTCCGTCCGCCGAAGGACGCAACCGATTGCGCTATCCCGCCTATCGGCGGCTGGATCTACGGCTGGACCGCCGCTTCGACTTCGGCGGGTGGGGGCTCTCCCTCTTTTTGGAGGTCCAGAACCTCACCAACCGCGAGAACGTCTTCTCGAGGCAGTTCAACAAACGCACCGGCGAGTTTAAGGACCTGAAAGAGTTCCCTCGAATGACGCTGCTAGGAATCATCGGAGACTTCTAGCTAAAACCCTTCCTTCAGAGCGGACAGAAGAGAATGGTCCAGGTTAAGGTCTGCGGAATCACCCGCTTGGAGGACGCGATGGTCTGCGTCGAGGCCGGGGCCGACGCGTTGGGGTTTGTGTTCTACGAGCCGAGCCCCCGATTTATCACGCCGGAGACGGCAGCGGCCATCGCGGAGCGCCTTCCCCCCTTCGTCGTGCGGGTGGGAGTGTTTGTGGACGCTCCAGCCGAGGAGATGGAGGCGATCGCCCGCTTGGTCGGGCTGGACTGCCTCCAACTGCATGGCCAAGAGCCGCCGGAGCTGTGCGCCAGCCTTTCCCGTCGAGTTCTCAAAGCGGTCCGGGTCGGAGAGCGGCTCGACTTTCCCTTTGAATCGTACCAAACGGTCGGAGCGTTTCTGCTCGACACCTACGTTCCGGGCCTCCCAGGAGGGACCGGGCAGGCATTTCGATGGGAGCTGGCTCAGCAAGCCAAACGGTACGGTCGAATCGTCCTGGCCGGAGGCCTGACGCCGGAGAACGTCGCTGAAGCGATCCAGATCGCCCGACCGGACGGCGTGGACGTCAGTTCCGGCGTCGAGGCGGCACCCGGACGAAAAGACCCCGCCAAGGTGCGCGCTTTTCTGCGAACCGTCCGGGAGAGTTCCGCCGTTCTTTAGGTCGTCCCTTGAAGCTCTTGGTACAACTAGAGTTCCGCGATATCATCTAAGGCGTCAGGGGACCACGAGCCGCACCACACGAACCAAGGCGAGGTGTTCTGATGATCGCTGTCGGTGTCAACGGCGTCGGGGGAAACGACCTGCGGATCTTCTCCGGTCGGGCCCATCCGGAGCTGGCCAAAGAGATCGCCGATTATCTCGGCGTCCAGTTGGGAAAGATTCACCTGAACACCTTCCCGGACACCGAAACGCACGTTCAGATCGAGGAGAGCGTGCGGGGGAAAGG
Source organism: Candidatus Poribacteria bacterium (assembly GCA_026004875.1). Lineage (GTDB taxonomy): Bacteria > Poribacteria > WGA-4E > BPJZ01. Next base: position 35,024 of record BPJZ01000017.1, read on the forward strand.
ATATCTTCATCATCCAACCAACCTGCCCCGCCAGTGAACGAAAACCTGATGGAACTCCTGATCATGCTAGACGCCTTCCCGTCGGGCGTCTGCAGGGCCGGTGACGGCGGTTATCCCCTATTACGGCTACGCCCGGCAGGACCGGAAGTCCACCGGCCGGGAGCCGATCAGCGCGAAGCTGGTAGCCGACTTGCTGATGCACGCCGGCGCCAGTCGGGTGGTCTCAGTAGACCTACACGTGGCCCAGATTCAGGGCTTCTTCGACATTCCTATGGACCATCTCACGGCCCTGACGACGATCGCAGCTTATCTGAAGACCAAGGACCTCTCTAACGCGATCATCGTCTCCCCGGACGTGGGTCGCGCTAAGATGGCCGAGAAGTACGCCTCGGTGCTCAACCTGCCGATGGCTCTGATGCACAAGCGCCGCTCCGGAGTCGGCGGGCGACACGTCCAAGTGATGGAGATCGTCGGTGAGGGTCGCCGGGAAGACCCCCATCCTCGTGGACGACGTGATCGCCGGCGGGAGCATCGTCAACCAGGCGCGCGCCCTGGCCGAGGCCGGCGCGAAACCCTGCTACATCGCCGTGACCCACGGCGTTCTGGTCGGCGAGTCGCTGGAGAGGCTCTCCGATCCGTGCATCCAGGAGGTGATCGTCACCAACACGGTCCCGGTCCCCGACGAGAAGCGGGTCCGGCTGCCCAAGCTGACCGTGCTCTCGATCGCGCCGTTGCTCGCTAAGGTGATCCACAACATCCATCACTGCGAATCGGTCAGCCGAGTGTTCAAAGAGTACGAGATCGACTTCCCCGTTTAGTCGAGAGCGCCAGACTCGTACCCGCCGCCGAAGGGCACGTCGAACGGAGCGAGGGCCTAAAGTCCAGGGCCTCCTGAGCGAAGACCTCATCTCGAACGCGGCCAATCCGCTCGATCTCCTCGACACCGAGGGGGGCCACCCTCCGGCGAGGAGCCGATCGCCTTCCCGAAGGCGTCGATCAACGCCTCCTCGACCGCCTCAACGCTCAGCGGCCGGGGGCTCAACTCCGCCGCCCCGACCGACCACGAAGCCGCAGCGACGGCAGCCTGAACGCCGCCAGCGGCTAAGAGCACCTCCGGACGCGGGAGACGGAGCAAAAGGTAGACCTGAGCCAAAATGCCAAAACGAAGCCGCCGTTGCGCCAGCCCGGCAATCTTCCGCCCCTGGTGAATCACATCAAACCGGACCGGACGAAACAGGCACCAATCCGGCAAAACCGGCGGAGGACAACGACACTCCCCAGCCACCTCGGCGGGAACTCCTAGAGAGCTTAGGGCATCCACGACGATCCCCCCGATCCACCCGGAGAGCTCTTCGTTCTCCGTCGGCAGTCCGGCAACTCCGACCGGTGCAATCCAACTGAAAGTCATCGAGCGGTCGTGAAAGACGACTCCCCCGCCGGTTGGGCGGCGGACCAACTCGACGCCGGCGGCACGGCAGGCTTCCAGGCGCAATTGACCCGTCGGTTCCTGAGCGTAGCCCAGCGAGATGGCCGGTTCTCGCCATCGGTACAGTCGGAGCGTCGGGAGGGGGTGCCACTCCTGAGCGCGAAGGAGAACGGCATCGGTGGCCATGTTGGTCGCGCCGGACGCGGGCCGCTCCTGCCGGAGCAGTCGCCATCGGACGCTCACGGCCTGCCCTCCGGCGGCGGCCAGCGAAGCACCGGTCGGCGCGCTGCGGTGACCTCGTCCAACCGCCGGACAGGGGTCTGAAACGGGCGCTCCCGAACCCGATCGGGGCTCTCCTGCGCCTCCCGGGCGATCGCCTCCATCGCCGCGATGAAGGCGTCCAGCGTCTCCTTGCTCTCCGTCTCCGTCGGCTCGATCATCAGCGCCTCAGGAACGATGGCCGGCAGAGGGAAGTAGACCGTCGGGGCGTGAAAACCGTAATCCAGCAACGCCTTGGCGACGTCCATCGCCCGGACGCCGTGTCGCTTGGCCAACGGCTCCGCCGTCAAGACGCACTCGTGCATACAGAAGCGGTCGACTGCCGGGGGAAAGTGCTTCGCCAACCGTCGCATCACGTAGTTGGCGTTCAAGACGGCGTGACGGGCCACCTCCTGAAGGCCGTTGATCCCGTTGATGCAAAGGTAGGTATAGGCACGAACGAGCACCCCCATGTTCCCCATAAAGGCCCGAATCTTTCCGACCGACTGAGGCCGATCCCAGTCCAGCCGGTATCGTTCCCCCTCCCGAACGACGACCGGAACCGGTAAAAACGGCTCCAAAAAGGCCTTCACGCCGACCGGTCCCGCTCCGGGACCGCCGCCCCCGTGGGGGCGTCGAAAAGGTCTTGTGCAGGTTCAGATGAACGATGTCAAAGCCCATATCTCCAGGACGAGCCATGCCGGCGATGGCGTTCAGGTTAGCCCCGTCGTAGTAGACCAGTCCCCCGACCTGATGAACCAGTCGAGTGATCTCCTGAACCTGCGTCTCGAAGACTCCCAGCGTGTTGGGATTGGTCAGCATCAACGCGGCCACGTCCTCGTCCAGGAGCGACTTGAGGGCGCCCAGGTCCACCTCCCCTCGCGCGTTCGAGGGGACCTCGGCAACCTCGTAGCCGACCAACGCCGCACTCGCCGGATTGGTCCCGTGGGCTGAGTCGGGGATCAGCACCCGCCGTCGTTGCCGACCTTGAGCAGCGTGGTAAGCGTGAACCAGAAGCATTCCTAACGCCTCGCCGTGCGCCCCCGCCGAGGGATGAAGCGTGAAGGCGTCCATGCCGCACAGCTCCTTGAGCCATTCGCAGAGCCGATACTGCAGCTCCAGCGCCCCCTGAACGGTCTCCTCCGGCTGGTAAGGGTGCAACCGCTGAAAACCCGGCAGCGCTGCCATCCGGTCGTTGAGCTTAGGGTTGTACTTCATCGTGCAGGAGCCGAGCGGGTAAAAGTGGGTGTCCACGCTGTAGTTCAGCTGCGAAAGACGGGTGAAATGGCGTACCACGTCCAGCTCGCTGACCTCCGGCAACGCGGGCGGCTCCTGACGCAGGTGTTCTGACGGAACGAGCGATTCGAGCGGTTTTTGAGGCACATCACAGGCCGGGAAACGAACCCCCCGGCGACCCGGCCGGCTGATCTCCGATAGATACGGTTCGGGCAAGGCTCTTACTCCTCAGCGTCAAAGTCCTTCTCCATTCTAGGCCCGTCCGCTCCGAGCCGGCAACGGGGGCAGCTCCGCTAGCCGTCAAGCGTTACCGGTACGCCCAAGGCCCGCGCAGCCCAAAAGAAGAGCGCTGTGTTCTCGACGAGCCCCAACGGCCCCGGAGCGACCCCTCCCCCTAGAACGGCCACCGGCACGATTCCGGCAGTATGCTGACCGGTTGCGTAGGCAACGTTCAACTGCTCTGGCCGCTCGAAGCTTCCCCCGTCGGCCACCGCCCAGGCCAAGGCGTTGGTGCCGGTGTGATACGCCACCGGATCGGGAACCTCGACGCGTCCGTCTAGGAGGGCCAGGACGCGGCTCAGGTCTTCCGGGCTCAGCTCGACCCCCAGCTTTTCCCGGGCCTCCTCCCGAATTCGAGCCTCAGAGCGGTCTTCTGCCCAGCGCTCCAGAAGCCAGTCGTAGGAGGCGCGACGATTGGAAAGATGGGCAAATCCGGCGTTCGTGTGGGCGTACCCGCCACCCAAGCCGTAGAGCACCCCGCCTCCGGTGCCGTGGTCGCTGGCAAAAAGGAGCAGCGTCTCCGGACGGCGCTGAACGTAGTCGAACACGACCTCTAGCGCCTCGTCGGCAGCGAGCACCTCCCAGAGCATTGCCCCAGGGTCGTTGGCGTGGTTGGCGTGGTCGATCCGCCCCGCCTCGATCTGGACGACAAACCCTCGATCGTACCCATCCAAGACGGCCAGCCCCTTTTGGACCATCTCCCGGAGCGACGGTCCTGGCTCCCCCTGAAAGCGCCGATCCACTTCGTAGGGCAGATGGGAGGGGGCAAATGTCCCCAACAGCCGCGAACCGTTAGCGCGCTCCAGCTCCTCAGCGGTTCGAAGCATCGAATATCCCGCCCGTCGGTACTCGGCGTACAGGTCGCGTCGGTCCTCTCGCCGCTCCGGATCGAAGTGGCGACTCCCACCGCCCAGGAGCACCTCCGGCGCGAGCGACAGATACTGCGCGGCGATCTCGTCCTCCATGTCCCGATCGGGAACGTGAGCGGCAAAGCCCGCCGGCGTCGCATGGGTGATCCGGGTGGTGGTAATCAACCCGATCGCCCGTCCTTGGGCCCGCGCTAGCTCAAGGATGGTTCGGAGCTTCCGCCCGTCCGGGAGCATGCCTAGGTACCGGTTGTCCGTCTTCTGGCCACACCCAAAGGCGGTCGAGGCCGCCGCCGAGTCGGTGACCAGACTGTTGCGGCTGGAGGTGAACAGCCCGCCGAGCGCCCCTTCTTGGAAAAGACGCTCCAGGAGCAGCGGACGGCCACGCTCCTGGAGCGAAAAATGACGGGCAAGCGTGAAGTTCTCCCAATCGAATCCATCGTAGATAAAGAAGATCACGCTCCGAACGGACTGCAGCTCCTCCCTCAGCGGAGAGCGACCCTGAGATAAGGAGGCCCCGCCCAGCGTCAAAGCGGCAAGAAAACCCTGCTTCAAAAAGTCGCGTCGGTCCATGACGGCCTTTCTCCCACGCGTTAGGACCCTGCAAGCAACTTGAAAAAACACCCGGGCAGGGGGAAGACCCCCCTGCCCGGCGTCGGGAGGCACGGAAGGAAAGGGCTGCAACGAGCATCAGAGGACAATGCTGATGGCTGGGGCAGCCCCTCCTGGGGAAACGGCAACCAAGAACTCGTCCCTTCACAAGCGGTTCCGTCTTTTAGTCAAAGCGCCGGAGCGCTCCCCAGAGAACCGGAAGCGTCTCCGCGTCGGGCCGAACCGAGAGCGCGGCCCCCTGAACGTAGTTGACGATGTTCTCAAAAAAGCGAAAGGCCTGCTCCTTGGTCCGATTGTCGTTCCCAGCAACGGCGTACTTATCGGGCGCGACGCACATCATCAGGAAGCGTCCCGCCTCGTACTCCGCTTCGCCGACGGCCATACTCCCCGCCGACTCGGCGAGAACGGTGAACCCTTCCTGAACGGCGATCACCTCCCAGACGGTCGGCCAGCCCTGATGGCCCCATCCGGCAAAGTCGTCGTCCGTCATCCGGTTGGGAGCCGTGAAGAGTGGGTGGTCCGGCTCGACGATCGTAAACTGAGGCCGATCCGGATCGCTGCGAACTACCCGGAGCGGCTCCGGCAGCCAGTCCACGTTCGCCTCGTTCTGGTCGGCCTGGGTCGGCTCAATGACGATCCCGCCCGATTGGACAAAGGCGGCGATCTTCTCGGCGTTGTCATCCAGCGCCTGATGGATTCGCGGGTCGTTCGTCACCATGGAGGAGAGGAACAGCACGCGGTTGCCTTCCAGGATGAGCTCTCCGTTCTGAGCCGCCTCGGTACGATCGTCGTAGCGAACGCCCATCCGATCCAGCGACTCGGTCAGGCCGCGGACTTGGGTCCACTCGTCGGCGTAGTCAATCACGGCCAACCACTCCGCGGCTTGGGTCCCGATCAGGCACCCCGCCGTCCACAGTCCTACGATCCACAATCGAAGCATCGTCCTTCTCCCTTGTCGTCCTCGACGGTCGCCTTGTGGGGAACGCCGTCGGCGAAGCCACAGCCAACGGCGCCTTGACAGGGAGGATACTTCCTCCGCCTTCGAAGGAGAAGAACGCCGCGCCGGTTCAGTTGAGCGGAAAGGAGGATTCCCGTCAGAAACAAAAAGACGACAGTGACCCATGATTCTCTGCACTCCGCATGTGCCGGAGTCCTACTGGGCCGTCCTGCCGTTCGCGACTTCGGAGGGATTCAACGGCTCTCAGCTCTTGGAACCGGTCCTACTTCGGAACGACCGATTCACACCGGTTCCTTTGTCCCCAAGGATAACCCCACCTAACGAAGAGGGCAAGAACAACCGCCTTCCAGAGTCCAAGGTCTTCAAGTGGAAATCGGCTCCACGCGAACGGCGCAGTGTTTGAGCTCCGGCTGCTCGGAGATCGGATCGAGCGCTGTGTGGGTCAGCCGATTAAGGTTCGTCTCTGGATGAAACGTCTCGCCCCAGTGAAAGGGGGAAAAGAGCACGCCCGGCGGAACGGCGTCGGTGATCTCCACGCGGACCAACGTCCGGCCCCGGCGGCTGACCAGGTAAACCCACTCCCTCTCTCTCATCCCAAAAAGCTGGGCCGTCTCCGGATGAACCTGAACGAAGGGGTAGGGAGCCTGAGCGTTTAGCTCCGGGACGTTGCCGGTACGGGTGCGCGTGTGCCACTGGGCAGGGATCCGTCCCGTCGTCAGCGTGAGCGGATACTCCGGGTCCGGAACCTCCGCTGGCAGGCGGACGTGAACCAAATGGAACCGTGCCCGACCGGTCGGGGTCGGGAACCGCCCACGAGTGTACAGCCGAGCGGTGCCTCGGTGGCGAGGGTGAGGACAGGGCCACTGGAGCGACTCGACCGCCAACCGCTCGTTGGTCATCCCGGACATGTCACACGGTCGTCCCCGCGTGATCGTTCGGAACTCGTCCCAGACCTCCTCAGCGGAACGATGCTCGAAACCAGAGAAGCCCATCGCCCGGGCCACCTGGGCGACGATCCACCAGTCCGGCTTCGCTTCACCTGGAGGTTGGAGGAACTGTTGGCTCCGCACAACTCGACGTTCGCTGTCGGTCATCGTCCCGGTCTTCTCTCCCCACTGGGCCGCCGGCAGCAAGACGTCGGCAAACTCGGCGGTCTCGGTCGGATAGTAGCAGTCCTGAACGATCACCAGCTCGGCCCGACGTAACGCCTCCTGGGCCGCGTTGGCGTCGGGGAAGCTGACCGCCGGATTGGTCGCTGCAACCCAGAGGGCGCGAATTCGTCCCTCGGCAAGCGCCCGGAACATCGGCACCGCGCTGAGCCCCGGCTGAGGAGCGATCGAACCGCGAGGGATCCCCCACAGCGCCTCCATCTCCTCCCGATGGGACGGGTCCCAGACGTAGCGGTAGCCGGGAAGCTGATGGCTGAGGTACCCGACCTCCCGCCCGCCCATGGCGTTTGGCTGTCCGGTAAGGGAGAACGGCCCAGCGCCAGGCTTCCCGATCTCTCCCAGCATCAGGTGAAGGTTGATCAGCGCTAAGTTTTTCTCCACGCCGGAGGTGCTCTGATTGATTCCCTGACAATAAAAGCTCAGCAGCCGAGCCGGCTCCAGGAGCAGCTCAACCGCCTCCTCAACGCGAGCGGGGTTCACCTCGCAGGCGCGGAGAAGCTCCTTTTCGTCCAGCGACTCCAGATAGTTCAGGTAGCCGGAGTAGCCCTCCGTATGCCGCTGGACAAAACGCAGGTCCACCCGTCCGGCGGCGGCCAGGCGCTTGGAGATCAGCAACAGCAAGGCGGCGTCCCCGCCTGGAGCGACGGGGATGTGCACGTCGGCAAATCGAGCTGTTTCCGTCCGCCGTGGGTCCACGACGATGATCCGCACGTTCGGAGCGCGTAGCCGCCGCTTTCGAATCCGTTGGAACAACACGGGATGGTTTGAGGCCATGTTCGCCCCGATGATCAAAAAGACCTCCGCATGCTCGATGTCTTCGTAACAGGGAGGAGGCCCGTCAGCGCCAAAGGCCTTCACATAAGCGGCGACCGCACTGGACATGCACAACCGGCTGTTGGTGTCCATGTGGTTGGATCGAACCGCTCCCTTCATGAACTTGGTGAAGAGGTAGGCGGCTTCAGTGTCCAGTTGGCCGGAGCCATAAAAGGCGATCCCCTCGGAGCCGTGCTCCCGACGGATGCGGTGCAACCGCTCGGCGATCGTTCCGATCGCCTCCGTCCAGGAGACCGGCTCCGGGGGTTCGCCGCGGCGCCTTCGGATCATCGGCCACGCAAGTCGCCGTTCGGGAACGAACACCTTCTTCAGGTAGGCCCCTTTTGGGCAGAGCATCCCGAAGTTCGGGGCGTCCGTCTTGGGAGCGAAGAGACGAAGAATACGGTTCTCTTGGACTTCTGCGCCGACGACGCAGCCAACACCACAATAGGGACAGACGGCCTTCCCGACGGTTTGAGACATAGAACAACTCCTCCGAGCAGCTCAGAAGGGCCAAGTCGTTCTCTCAGTCGGCTTCAGGGAGAGCCGACGCGACTAGGGCAGGCTCCGGCTCGCCAACCGCCCCCTCGGAAAGGCGAATAAACAGTGCGGTCCAAGAGATCGCAACAACGCTCAGGCCCAGCAGAAATAGCGCGCCGCCAATGCTCAACCGCTCGGAGCGAAGGAGCATCCCCGCGGCCACGGCTCCAACGTTCCCACCGGCCCCGACGATCCCCGAGACGGTGCCCAGCGCCCGACGGTTGACCAGGGGAACCACCCCGTAGGTCGCTCCTTCCGCCATCTGGACAAAGAGGCTGAACACCACCATCGTCGCCAGCGCCCAGAACAGCGAGTCCATCCGGGAGAAGACCACCAGCAACACCCCTTCCAGGAACAACACACCTTGAAGTAGATGGACCCGACCGTTGACGCCAAATCGGGCGGCGATCCGGTCGGAGAGAGCTCCTCCCAGCGCTCGCGCAAAGAGGTTCATTAGGCCAAAGCAACCGGCCAGGAGGCCGGCCGTCTTGAGGTTCAACCCAAAGCGATCGTGATAGTAGAGCGCGGCGATGTTGTTCATCGTCAGCTCCACTCCAAAGCAGGCTGCGTAGATCAAAAAGAGGGCCCAAACGCGTGGATCGCGGACCGCCTCAGACCACAAGCGCGACCCAGAGACGCGCTCCAGGAGCTCCCCTCGCGCCTCCGGGAAGTTGCCGATCGGCGTGTCCTGAGTGAACCGGAGATAGGCAATCCCCACCAGCACCAACAGCGCCGCCGGAAAGAGCATCGTCAACCGCCAAGCCGTTCCTGCGCCGATCCCTAAGGACACGACGGCCCCGTAGACGAGCGGCATCACCATCTGGACCACCCCGCCGCCCAGGTTGCCCCATCCGGCAGTCGTCGCGTTTGCTGTGCCGACCACGTTCGGCGCGAACATCACCGAAGTGTGGTACTGAGTGACGACAAAGGAGGCCCCGATCGCACCGATCGCCAGGCGGCAGAGGAGAAAGCTCCCGTAGCTGTTTGCCAACCCGATTCCGGCCACCGGCACAGCCCCTAAGATCAACAGAGCCGCGTAGGTCCGCCGTGCCCCAAACCGGTCACAGAGCGGACCGATCAAAACCCGCGCCAAAACGGTCAGCGCTACCGATGCGATGATTGTGTCGGCGATCTGGGAAGGGCTCAGCCCCAGGTCCTCACGGATCACCGGCATCAGCGGCGCGACGGAGAACCATCCAAAGAAGGCTAAAAAGAAGGCCATCCAAGCCAGGTGAAACGCCCGCATCGCTGGCGTCCGCAGGCTGAAAAGCTGGATCGTCGTTGCTTGTTCGCGGTACATACTCCTCCTGTCCTCTCCAGCCGAGGGAAAAGGTCTTCTCGGGGTTTCAGCGGATCCGCCGCCTCAGAACGGCTCCGGCCCGTGCGCGAGAGCGACCGGAAACGTCAGATACAGACGCCCGTTCTCCTCACGGATCGGGTAGGTGCGCACCCGCTGGGCGCTGTGGGGACAGGCCCCCGTCTTCAGGTCCACCAGCCAGCCGTGAAGGGGGCAGGCCACCTTTCCGGCGGCCACCAGTCCGTCGCCCAGCGGTCCGCCCTGATGGGGGCAGTAGTTGTCCAAGGCGAACAGCTCCCCCTTTCGCGTCCGGAAGACCGCTACAGCCTGCGTTCCGACGAGAAAGACGCGACCCTCGCCCAAGGGGATCGTCTCGAGGTCGCCCAGACAGACCTCTTTTTCGGGTTCCGCTTGCCACTTCAGAAGGTCGGCCATATACTCCCTTTCAGCCATGAAGGAACTCTTTTGCTGGTTTCAGCAAAGGAAGCCGGCGCGCAGGACAGGTGCCTGTGTCGTCGGCTTTTCTCATGGCAGCACCACCAGCTCCGGCCCGGCGAACTGCCTGGGATGGACCGGCTCCTGTCCTTCAAGCCACGGATCACGATAGGCGCGGACGGCCTCCTCGATCGCCGCGTCCAGCTCGGCACAGATGCCTTCGCTGTCCTCGACCAGGATTTGTCGCAGCCGCTCGATTCCGATCCGCTCGACGAACGCATGAGTGCGCTCGCGATACTTCCCGTGCCGGCGATAGTACTCCATGAAGCGACCGGTGATTCGGATCGCCTCTTCATGGGTTTTGACCTTGCAGAGCAGATCGCCCTTGCGCACGGTGCTCCCGGCCGCTCCGCCGACCAGGACCTCCCAGCCGTCCTCGACGGCGATGTACCCGATGTCCTTGGTGGAGGCCTCCGCGCAGTTCCGGGGACAACCGCTAGCGGCTAGCTTCACCTTGTGGGGGAACTCGATCCCCTGGAACCGCTTTTCGACCTGAATCCCGAGGCTAATCGCATCGCCGACGCCGAACCGGCAGAACTCAGTACCGACGCAGGTCTTGCAGGTCCGAAACGCTTTGGTGTACGCGTGGCCGCTGGGCATTCCCAGCTCGCGCCAGATGGCCGGCAGGTCCTCCTTGCGGACGCCGAGGATGTCGATCCGTTGTCCGCCGGTGATCTTGACCATCCGCGCGCGGTACTTCTCGGCCACGTCGGCGATCCGCCGGAGCTGCTCCGGTGTGACTACGCCTCCGTAGATGCGCGGGACCACCGAGAAGGTGCCGTCCTTTTGGATGTTGGCGTGAACGCGATCGTTGATAAAGCGGCTGTCCCGCTCGTCTACATACTGATCGTTCCAGACGCTCCGGAGCAGGGAGGCCAATCCCATCTTGCTCTCAGGGTCCTCGGAGCCGTTGCCCAGCTCTTGGAGAACGGCGCTGACGCTCCTCAACCCGCGCCGCGTGATCTCGGCAACTAGCTCCTCCTTGGCAAGGGGCACCGCCGGAACGTACCAGTCCACGCTCGGATCGAGCGCCGCTTCGCCCGCGTACGCCTCGACCAGCCGCTGGACTAGAGACCGGCAGCCGCCACAGCCGGTTCCGGCCTTTGTCGCCGAAGCGATCGCCGATACGGTCGCGTGTCCCTCTCGAATCGCCTGGCAGATGCGCCCTTTGGTGACCTGATTGCAGCTACAAATAAAGCGATCGTCGGGAATTTGGGTCACCTCCCCCGGCGCCGAGGAGCCGCCCAGGCCAAAAAGGAGCCTCGCGCGATCCTCAGGAAGCGGACCGTCCTCGGAGAAGAGCCGGATCAGCTCCTCGGCGTTGGTCTCGTCGCCCAAGAGGCATCCAGCGATGAGGCGGTTGTTGCGGATCAGAAGCCTTTTGTAAACGCCGCGACCCGGCTCGGAGTAGGTCACCATCTCGTCGTCGGGTCGGGCGTCCCTAAAGCTGCCCAGAGAGACCAGGTTTACACCGAGCACCTTCAGGCGGGTGGCCAGCTTGGAGCCCAGATAGCGGGCCTCCGGTCGCGTTTCGGTAAGCAGATCGGCCAAGACAACGCACTGCTCCCAGATCGGAGCGACCAGGCCGTAGACCGTCCCTCGGTGCTGGGCACACTCCCCCACGGCGTAGATGTCCGGGTCCTCTGTCTGAAGCCGGTCGTCCACTAGGATCGCCCGTTCGACCGGCAGCCCAGCGGCCTTGGCCAGCTCCACATTGGGACGGATTCCGCAACTGATCACCACCATGTCGGTCTCATAGACCGTTCCGTCCTTGAACCGGATCGCCTCAACGCGCCGATCCCCCAGGACGGCGGTAGCCAGCGTTTCGGTGAAGACGGTGATCCCCATCGCCTCGATCGTTCGCTGGAGCATCTTGCCGCCCTCGGGATCCAGCTGTTGGGCCATCAGGTGAGAGCCCAGCTCAACAACGGTCACGGCCAAGCGATGGGTAAGCAGTCCTCGCGCGGCCTCCAGGCCCAGCAGACCGCCGCCCAGGACGACGGCCCGGCGGGACTGCGCCGCGTAGCTGGCGATCGCTTCGCAGTCGTCCAGTGTCCGGAAGACGAAGACTCCCTCCCGCTCGCGCCCCTCCAGGGGCGGAACGAAGGGGCTGCTCCCCGTCGCCAGAACCAGCCGATCGTAAGGCACCTCGATCCCGTTTTCGCCCCGAACGACCTTCCTGGTCCGGTCCACCTTCGTCACGCGAACTCCAGCGTGCAGGGCGACCCCGTGCTCCCGATACCAAGAGAGAGGGTTCAAGAAGATCTCCTCGGGGCGCTGGGTGCCGTTCAGGACGTTGGAGAGAAGAATCCGATTGTAGTTGCCATAAGGCTCAGCGCCGAACACAGTGATCGCAAACCGGTCCGGGTCCCGCTGGAGGATCTCCTCGACGAGTCGGCCTCCGGCCATCCCGTTCCCGACGATCACCAGACGCTCTTTGCGCGGTGTCGTGGCCATGAAGGAACTCCTTTCGTCGCTACCTTTGGCCAGGGGGAAGCAACCTTCGTACCGACAGGAGGGCCTCGAAGTTTCGCGGGAGAAGAGAGCTCAGCGGGAGGAAAGCGCCCAAAGAGCGGGCAACCTCAGAGAGGGGTTGACGATTTTCTCAGCGCTTCGCGCCGGGCACGAAAAAAGCCCCTTTTGAGGGCAACAGTGGAGCCGGCGAGAGGATTTGAACCTCCGACCCGTTGATTACGAATCAACTGCTCTACCCCTGAGCTACGCCGGCAAAAAAATGGTGGCGAGAGGCAGAATCGAACTGCCGACGCAGGGATTTTCAGTCCCTCGCTCTACCAACTGAGCTATCTCGCCATCGGCTGGGCAGTGTTAAAGATAGTCGAGAGCACCCCCCGGAGTCAAGGTTCAGGCCCCGCTTTTGCGCCTCACTGGCCCCTTTTTTCGGCGACTCCTTAGTGGAAAACTGCCTCTCTTCTTTCCTGCTCACCTCTCTGTCCTAAAGTTCGATTCTGGGGATTGACTCAAGGCGGGAACATAGCCTACGTTTATAAATGCCCTCGGCCGTGCGAGGGCGGGAAGAACCCGTTGGGGCCATAGCTCAGCGGTCAGAGCCACCGGCTCATAACCGGCAGGTCCCAGGTTCGAATCCTGGTGGCCCCACCATGCAAGACGACGGGGTGTTAGCTCAGCGGTAGAGCGCTATCTTCACACGGTAGATGTCGCTGGTTCGAATCCAGCACACCCCACCACTTGCCCTTTAGATCCCCGCGAGGGGGGCCTTTTTCGTGTACCTGGTCGAGCTGACCTGGAACGAACTGGTCGAGCTCTCCCGTGAACGCGTGGTCCTACTTCCCTGGGGGGCCCTAGAGCAGCACGGGCGGCATCTTCCTTTGGGAACCGACCTGTTCCTGCTTGAGGCGATCTGCTCCCGCCTGGAGGCGCAGTGCGGGGAGTTGCTCCTAACCGGGCCGGTGTTGAGACCGAGCGACTCGGCCCGTCATCTCTCCTATCCGGGCACCGTCTCACTTCCCCCGGAGACGGCGTTAGCACCGCTTTTGGAAACGGCGCGGGCCTTGGTGGGGATCGGCTTTCAGCGGCTGCTGATCCTCAACGGCCAGTACGGCAACCGCTTCCTGGTGGAGCTGGCCCTTCGGGAGCTGCGCCAGCGCCATTCGGGCGTCTCGGCGGTTGGGCTCTCCTATTGGGACCTTCTGCCGGAGGAGGAGCGCTCCGAGGACCACGCCGGAGCGCTGGAAACCGCGCTGATGCTCCACCTGTTTCCAGACCGGGTCCGAAAGGGGCAAATCGTCCCAGACGGCCTCCAACTGGCCTCCCCTTACGCCTCACGAGTCCTCCATTACCTCCGCACCGACCAACGCTCCCGAAGTGGAGGGTGGGGGGACCCCACTTGCGCTACGGCCGATCAGGGCCGAAAATGGCTCCAGACGATCCTGGAACACCTGGAGCGACTGATCCGCGACCTAATCGACGGGCGGCTCACCGTCTAGGAGGAAGCGAGATCGCCGATGCCTCCGCGCAGAGTTCCTCAGCTCTCTGAAGAGGAGTTGCTCCAGCTTTGGACCCAGCCGGAGCTGATCCGCTGGCCGGTGCGGACGCTGGAGGGTCTGGAGGTGCGCCTTCTGGACTCCGGAGTCGTCAACCGCTTCGACGGGCCGGACCTACTCGACTGCTCCCTGCTGATCGGAGGACGTCCCGTCCGCGGCCCGATCGAACTCCACCTCCGCACGGGCGATTGGTACACTCATGGCCATCATCAGAACCCGGCCTACGAACGGGTCGCGCTGCACGTCGTCTGGGAGGACGACGGCACAGGGCTCCGGGTGCGCACTCAAAGCGGCCGCCGAGTCTCCGTCGTCGAGCTGTGGAGGCAATTGCGCGTCCCGGCGGGGCTGATCCGTCGTTTTCTAGTCTCTCGGCCTCCGGGCCGTTGTCCGCTCCCCACGCCGAGCCCCGACGAACAGCAGGAACGCCGGTCCCAGCTGGAACGGTTGGGAGAGGCTCGGCTTCTCCGCAAGGCAGCACAGCTCCGCGAGGAAGCTCGACAAAAAGGATGGGAAGAGACGCTCTACCTCCGCCTGGCCGATGCGATGGGGTACTCCCAGAACCGCGGGCCATTCGCCCGGTTGGCCCACGGGCTGCCGCTACCCTATCTCCGAGGGCTGCCGGACGAGGCGATCGGGCCGATCCTTTTAGGTTGCGCCGGGTTTCTAGAAGAAGCCCCAGGCCCGCTGGCAAGCCGCTACCGGCAGTTCTGGCAGGATCACTGGCAGGGCCCGCCGCTGCTACGCCGAGAGGAATGGAACGTCGGAAAAGTCCGAGCGGCTAATCATCCTCTTCGCCGGGCGCTGGCCTTAGGGGCGCTCGTGAGAAGGGGAAGCCTGGTACAGTGGGCGTTGACCGCCCTCGCCCAGAGGGGTCAGCGGGCCCGGCTGGAGGCCGTCACCGTTCCGGCGGAAGGCTACTGGCGCACGCACGTGGACTTTGAGGTGTCGACCCGACGACCGCTGCCCCATCTGCTGGGAACTCAACGGGCACAGGATATCTGGCTTAACCTGTTGCTGCCCTTCGCCTTCGCCTACGAGGAGGACTCGGAGCGCTCCTCCCTCCGCGAGGACGCCTGGAGGCTGCTCCAGACCGTTCCGGCCTCCGGGGCAAATTCCAAGACCGACTGGGTCGAGCGGCACGTGCTCGGAGGAACTCGATCGGGCCGGGGAGTCGCCCAACAAGGGGCAATCGAGCTGTTCGATCGGTGGTGCCATCCCAGGCGCTGCGGCTGTTGCCCACTCAGCGCTTCTTCTCTTCGTCCCGCTCTCCGAACCGCTGAATCTCTTTGAGGGCTCGATAGAGCCGTCCTAGATCGCGCTGAGTTCGGTTCTCAAAGATCAAATAGCGCACCTTCTGTTCGGGACTGAGCAGGCGGATGATCTCCTCCCGCTCCTGGATATACTCCGACCAAAACTGCTCGTCGGCGGCGGTGTACTCCTGGTAGGCAGCCTCAAACTCCTCAGGCGTTGGCGGGTTGTCTTTCCGGTTTAGGAGCGCTTCCAAGGCGTCCAGCCGCTCCCCACGCTTCGAGAAGAACCCATCCCGCTTGGCTCGCAGCTCTCGCCAGCGCGGCAGCACCTGAAGGAGCTGCTCCTCGCTGAGCCCGATCTCCTCTTGGAGAGAGTAGACCTCAAGCACCCGTCCAAGCCGTTCTACGTCCTCGTCGCTCAGCTGAATCGGAAACCGAGGGGAATGAGGGGGGTCGCCGCTCCTCGTCCCGTTCCTGGGCTATAGCGCGCTCCCCCTGCTTTTGGGCCTGAGCCAGATAGGTATAAGACCAGAGGCCGACCACCAGCAGCGAGGCGAAGATCCCAACGAGAATCCCGTACCGCTTTGCGTCCATCCGATCGCGCCGTCCCTCTCAGGGCTGAAAGGCAACCAGCGTCCCGAAGTCGGCCCCCGTCTCCGGAAAGTACAACTCCAGCGGGCTCAGCGGCGGCGTTCGCTCCTCGCTCGTAGCCTCGGAGCTGAAGGCCGGAGAGCTTCCTCCAAGCGAAGGGCTGGAGCCCTCGAAACCAGGATCGCCCGAGGAGAGCGTCGGGCCCACAGGCTCGGCGGTAACCAAAAACGCCTCGACGGTGGCGATCGCCGGCGTGGCCTCGTCTCCAGAGACGGTTACGAGAACCGTCTCCCCTCCCTCGGCCATTCGGGACTCAGAAAGGATCCCCAAACCACTCGCGGTGAGCGCCAACAACAGCGCAACCGCCGAGCCGACCAGCGATCCCACCAGGCCCCCAACGGCCACCTGAGCTGTCCAGCGATCCCAAAGCCGAGCCGTCCAAGAGCGGGGCTTGGGCTCGGGCGTCTCTTGAGCGATCCGCTCGTACAGGCGCGGGAGAAAGCTCTCCAGCGCTTGCGGATCGGGATACTCGACCCGGGCCCGATCGAGATGCCGGTAGAGCCGCCGGTACCGTTCCAACTCCTGGCGGCAGGCCTCAGATCGCCGCAACTGACGCTGAAACCAGCGCCACTGTCGCTCCGTAAGGACGCCTTCCAGGTAAGCCGGAATCAGCCGTTCAAAGCGTCGTCCCACCCTCTTTCCCATGGCGCATCAGCCTTCCTCGTGGCCACCGACGGCCACCTCTTCCAGATACGGCGCTAACAACCGACGCATCTTCCGCGTCGCGTGGAACAGGTGCGCCTTGACCGTCCCCAGCTCCCGGTTGAGGATGTCCGCGATCTCCTGCAGGGACAGCCCCTCAAAGTGGCGCAGGATGAAAACCTGCCGCTGCTTCTCCGGCAGCTGCCGAACGGCCTGTTTGATCTGCTCGTCAATCTCTAGGTCCAGCACCTGCTCGTCAGGCAACCGCTCCCGATCGGGCATCCGATCAAGCCCTGCCTCGACGTTCAGGTCTTCGTAGAGCGCCACACGCCGGTAAACCCGCCGCCGACGCCGGTGATCAATGCAGGCGTTAGTCGCAATCTTGTACAGCCAGGTGTAAAAACTGGAGTCCCCTTTGAACCCGTTCAGCGCCTTAAAGGCGCGCAAGAACACCTCCTGCGTGATGTCGTACGCCTCCTCGACGTCGTGCGTAAAGTAGTAAGCGTAGTCGTAGATCCGCCGATAGTGCCGCTGCACCAGCGCATCGAACGCCCCACGATCGCCCGACTGAAACTGCTCAACTAGAAATTGATCGGCGTCCTTCACGCTCACGCCCCCGTTTCGCCTCGCCTCCAGCGACGACGATCTCCGACACGCGCCGAGGATTTCACAGACGTTTTTATAGACACTAAAAGCACTCCGAAAGTTTAATCCCTCTGAAGAAAACGTTGGCCCCTCAGAAAAGAGCGACACTCCAATCGAGCTGAACTACATCCGCTCCGGCGCACGGATACCCAGCAGCTTCAGCCCGTTCGCGAGAACGATCTGAGCCGCACGGGTCAGCAGGAGCCGCGCCGCCGTCCGTTCCGGTGCCTCCGGATCCAACACCCGGTGTCGATCGTAAAAGGTGTGAAAGGCCGTCGCCACCTCCTGAAGAAAATGGGGCAAAAGATGGGGCTCAAACTGCTCCGCCGCCTGCAACACCACCGCTGGCAACTGGGCACAGCGCTGGATCAACGTCCACTCCTCAGGCTCCCCCAACGGCGAAAGGTCCGCCGTCGCCTCCGGAAGAACGATCCCCATCTCCTCGGCCTGGCGGTAGATACTGCAAATGCGCGCGTGGCCGTACTGGAGATAGTAGACCGGGTTTTCGTTCGAGGCCGTCTTTGCGAGGTTCAGATCGAAGTTCAGGTGGGAGTTCATGCTCCGCATGATGAAAAAGTACCGGACGACGTCTTCCCCCCACCTCATCAATCAGCTCGTCCAGGGTCACGAAGTTCGCCCGGCGGGTGGACATCTTGACCACCTCGCCGTCGCGGGTGATCGTCACGAACTGATGGAAGAGCGCCACCAGATGGTCGGTCCGGTACCCCAGGCCTTCCAAGGCGGCCTTCACATCGGGGAACTCCTCGATGTGATCCGCACCGAAGATGTCCACGATCAGATCGTAGCCCCGCTCGATCTTGTTTCGATGGTAGGCAATGTCGGGAACCCGATAGGTCGGCTCTCGATCGCCGGTGCTGCGCACAAAGACCCGATCCTGGGGACGGCCCAGCGCCGTCGCCCGGAACCAGAGGGCGCCGTCCTTCTCGTAGAGGAGCCCCCGCGCGGCCAGATCGTCCAAGACGCGCTGAACGGCGCTCTCCTCAAAGAGCTTGTGCTCGTTGAAGTACGAGTCGAACTGAACGCCCAGCCGCTTGAGGGTCCGGCGAATCTCCTCAAAGATCACGGCGACCGCCTTCGCCTGGAAGGGGCGAAGGTCCTCCAGATCGGCCAGCGCCGCGCCGTGCTCGCGGACCAGCTCACGGGCAATCTCTCGAATGTACTCCCCCTGGTACCCATCCTCGGGGAAGGCGACCGGTCGGCCAAGCTCCTCCAGGTACCGACACCGGACCGACTCGGCCAGGACCCGCATCTGCCGTCCCGCGTCGTTAAAGTAGTACTCCCGCGTGACCGAGTAACCGACCGCCTCCAGGAGCCGGCAGATTACATCCCCGATCACCGCCTGCCGCCCGTGTCCCAACGTCAGCGGTCCGGTGGGGTTGGCGCTGACGAACTCGACCAGCGCGCGCCTGCCAGCGTACCGAGAAGAGCGCCCGTACTCCCGTCCACGAGCGAGCACCTGCCGGAGGGCCTCTTCGTACCAGCGGCGAGAGAGAAAGAAGTTGAGAAACCCCGGACCGGCGATCTCCACGCGTTCGATCCACGGATGCTCGGGAAGCCGCTCGGCGATCCGCTCCGCGATCGCTCGGGGGGCCATCCGTGCCGATCGGGCCAGCCCCAGCGCCACCGGCGTCGCCAAATCTCCGTGCTCTTGACGCTCAGGCCTCTCAACAGGAACCTCAGCGACCGCCCCGACCGGCAACCCACCGGCCTGTTGTGCCCGTCGGAGCGCTTCGGCCACCAGCGTCGCAACGGTTTCTTGTGTTTCCAGCCACATTGGGGAGCTCTACTCCTCCTCTTCGTCCCAATCCCACAGATCGTCTTCGTCCGACGCGCTCTCGTCCTCCTCCCACAGCGCTTCGTCCGCCTCCAGATCGTCCATCGCCGAAAAGCCCAGCAACGCGCCGGCCTCTTCCCCGGCACGGGCGACGGCCTCCCAGCGGGGGTCCACCGGCACCCCCTCGTCGCTCAGGGGAACCTGCTTCGCATCGGCCCAGAGACGCTCTAGGCCGTAGAACAACCGCGCCTCGCGAGAGAAGACGTGCACCACCACGTCCACGTAGTCCAGAAGCACCCACTGGGCGCCCCGCGCCCCTTCGGCATGCCAGGGACGCTCGCCGGCCTCCTCGAGCCGTTCCAGGACAATATCGGTAATTCCCTCGATATGGGTCTCCGAAGTACCGGTGCAGAGGACGAAGAAGTCGGCAAAGGTGGCCAGGCCGCGCAGGTCCATCAGTAGCACGTCCTGCGCCTTTCGACTCAACGCCGCCTCTGCGGCCAGGCGAGCGATCCGCTCGCTCCGGGAACTCTTTTCGCTCACGACTCCTCCTGCGTTGCGCTCTCAGCCCGCTCCAGAAGCAACCGATTGCGTGCCGCCACCGTACGGGGATGGATCGGGCGCCCCCGGTCTAGGAGCGAACGAAGCTTGTGGGTCATGGCAACAATAGTAGCACCGGTGAGGTCCTCCTCGGCGAGGGTGCGCACCTGCTCCGCCTGGGGATAAGAGCGGTTCGGCTCGCTGAAGTCGGCGACGTAGAGAACCCGATCCAGCAGCCCCATCGGGTCCCAACCGGTCGTGTGAGCGCGGATCGCCTGAACTACCGGCTCCGGGGCCCCAAATCGCTTCTGGGCGATCGCCGCCCCGACGTAAGCGTGAAGGACCGAAGGTTGAAGTCGGTCCTCTGGCGTCAGCGAAATGCCGAACGCCTCACAGGCCGCCAGTTGCTCCTCCAGAGGCATCCACTTGGCGCAGTCGTGGAGCAGCGCGGCCAGCTCCGCTGCCTCCGGATCGGCGCCGTGCCGCCTCGCCAGGTGCACGGCAAGGTCGCGCACGCCAAAGACGTGCCGCAGCCGCTTGTCGTCTAAGTGACGGTGGAGATACTCCAGAACGGCGGTCTTATCCGTCATGGACCCGACTTGCCCTCCCCTTGAGACCTCGGAGCAGCTCCAGGAGCTCCTCTCGGCTGAGCGCCTCGAGCTGGGACTCGTCCACGTGGGCGAGGAGCTCCTCGGTTGCCGTCTCCGGCGGCGCCAGGCTGGACTCCTCCTGCTCCTCGGCGCTCAACTCCCGGCCGATCACGTACCGCTCGTTGAGCCAGTTGTCGAGGTCTACCAGCTTACAGCGCACCGAGCAGAAGGGGAAGGCTTTGGGCAACGGCTCTCCAGGTCGGTAGGGCACCGGCGCCCCGCAGATGGGGCAACGAAGGATTCCAGCGCGTCGAGACGATCGTTGCGCACCTTCTCTCATGGCTCCTTCCTTGCTTGGGAAACGACGCTGAGCTCCCCTTAAATTATAGACCGGTCCGGGCGGCCCCCTGTTCCAAAAGAGCCGCCCTTTCGAGTCGTTCCCCTTCTCTGCGCGCCGGACCCGCGCAAGAGCGGACAGCACCTCCTTGGAGTCTCAGGGGTCTAAAAATCCCCGCAAGCGATTGCTGCGCCCTGGATGGCGCAACTTTCGAAGCGCCTTCGCCTCGATCTGGCGAATGCGCTCGCGGGTGACGTTGAAGACGGCTCCCACCTCCTCTAAGGTGCGCGGACAGCCGTCGCCGATCCCAAATCGCAACCGGATCACTTGGGCCTCGCGCGGCTCCAGGTCGTCCAGCACCTCCGCGATCCGCTCCTTGAGCACCGAAAGGGCCGTCTCCTGAACCGGCGAACGGATCTCCTTGTCCTCAATGAAGTCGCCCAGGTGGCTATCCTCCTCCTCGCCGATCGGCGTCTCCAAGGAGACCGGCTCCTGAGCGACGCGAAGAATCTGGTGCACCTTCTCGACGGGCAGGTCCATCCGCTGAGCGATCTCCTCCGGGGTTGGCTCCCGGCCGTTTTCCTGGACAAACTGACGGCTGATCCGAGCCAACCGGTTGATCGTCTCGGTCATGTGCACCGGAACGCGAATCGTCCGCGCCTGATCGGCGATCGCACGAGAGATCGCCTGCCGAATCCACCAGGTCGCATAGGTGCTGAACTTGTACCCGCGGCGGTACTCGAACTTGTCCACCGCCTTCATCAGCCCCATGTTCCCCTCTTGGATCAGGTCTAAAAACATCAGGTTGGGCGTCCGGACCGTATACTTTTTGGCGATGCTGACGACCAACCGGAGGTTGGCCTCGACGATCGCTCGCTTGGCGTCGGCGGCCATCGCTTCGCCGTGCCGGATGCGGTCCCGAATCCGCAGCAGCGTTCGGATCGGCAGACCGACGATTCGCTCGGTCTGGGCTAACGCCCGGCGAATCTGGACGATCTCGCGCGCGTAACCGCAGAAGACCTCCCAGGGGACCTCCTCGGGGACCCCAGAACGGTCGTTCCGCTGGACCAGCTCGCAGACCTTCTGGGCGGGCATGCGCAGCTCCCGCTGGATCGCTTCCAGTCGAGCCTGCCAACTCTCGACCTCCTGAGCCACCTCCCGGACCTGGCGACAGATTTCGGCGATCTGCTCTCGGCTGAGCCGCGCCCGACAGAGCAATCGGGCCGTCCGCCGCCGTAGCCGTTGATACTCCTGGATCAACGACTCTCGCTCCTGGGGAGAAAGCTCCGGGCTCTGGAGCTCAAGGAGCCGCCGCCGGGCCTCCAGCTCCACCTCGTTGAGCGCCTCGACGATCCGCCGGGCTAGGGCGATGTACCGATCGTTATGGCCGGAGCGGTGTTGGGTCGGAAGGTCCATCAGCTCGGCGGGACGCACCTTCCCTTTGACCATCGCGATCAGCAGTCGCCGCACCTCTCGAACGGCGATGCTGGTCTGGAAGACGGCGTTTCGGGCGATGCGGTGCCCCTCCTCGATCTGCTTGGAGAGGAGCACCTCCTGCTCCTTGGTCAACAAAGGAACCTTCCCCATCTCCCGAAGGTAGGCCTTAATCGGATCGTCGGCGGACCATTCGGCCTCGTCGCCCTCCAGGAGAGAGGAGAGGAAGTCGTCTCCGTCCTCCTCTTCTTCCTCCGGCGGGGAGCCGCCTTCGAGGGCGAGCGTCTCCTCTTCGCCGCCCGAGTCGCCCAGCCGCTCGATGCCCAGCTCCCGAAGGGTCGAGTCAAAAGAGGAGTAAAAATCGCCCGGATCGTCCGCCTCCTCAAAGAGCATGGACTCCTCTTCAAACAGCGAATATCCCGCCCGAGCGGAACGACGCGAAGGTTTGCTGCGCTTGCCCATTCTACTTTCCATTTTCGCTCCACTTCCGTACGGCTTAAGGCCCCCTATCCGGTGCCGCTTGGCACGCGCTATCCCTCCTTGGAGGGGGTCTGAACGTTGATCTCTAAAAGCCGTTGGTGCGCGGCCCGCCGCAGGCGCACTCGCTCGGCCAATTCACGGGCCAACGTCTCTTCGTCCACCTCCTCGCCGCTCTGGAGCAACCGAAGCGCCTCCTGCTCGGTCTCCTGCAGCGAGCGCTGAAGAAGCCGAACCACACATCCCCGAATCCGCAGGTGAATCTCGGGGAGCTCCTCCGCCTCCATCCACAACCGCGCCAACGGAGCGTGCAGGGGCGTCCCCTCACAGCGCTCCAGCAGCGCCTCAGGATCGAGCGAACCCCACTCCCGCTCGACGGCCCAAAGCAACCGCGCGATCTCTTGATGCACCGGATCGCGAAAGTCGCTGGGACTGATCTCCCCGAACACCTCCGGGATGTACTCCGGGGCGATCAGCAACGCCTGAAGCAGTTGCGCCTCGATGGACTCAAGGTTTGAGGAGACCGCCGAAGGACGAGGAGCAGCCCGCTGTCGGGATCGGCGAAGGCGCACGCCCAACTTCTGAAGCTCCGCCCGCACGTCCTCCGGCTCCAGGTCCAGCGCCACGGCAAGCTGTTCTGCGTACTCTCGCAGCCGAACCGGACTGGACACGTGCCGAAGCAGCTCGGCCATCTCCCCCAGGACGGCCATCTTGCCGTCCAGCCCAGAGCCCGGAGCCGTCCGAGCAAACTCCTCAATAAGAAACTCGATTAAGGGACGAGCGCTGCGAACCCGCTCCCGCAGGGCCTCCACCCCCTGAGAGCGAAGGAACTCGTCCGGATCGCTCCCCTCCGGGAGGAGCACAACTAGAACCCGGAACTCCTCGGCCAAAAAGTGCGGCGCTCCGCGAAGAATCGCCCGGCGACCGGCCTCATCGCCATCAAAAAGGAACAACACCTCGTGAGCGAAGCGCTTTAACAACCGCGCATGCGAAGCTGAGAGCGCCGTCCCCAGCGAGGCCACCACGTTCTGAAACCCCGCCTGCCACAGCGCGATGGCGTCCATATAGCCTTCGCAGACGAGAACCGCCTTCTCCTCGTAGATCGCCCGGCGCGAACGGTGTAGGAGGTAGAGCGTCTCGCTCTTCCGATAAACCAGCGTCTCCGGCGTGTTGAGATACTTCGGCTGATCCCCCTCGCCCAACAGCCGCCCCCCAAAGGCGACGACCCGACCCTGCAGATCCTCGATGGGAAAGAGGATTCGATTTCGAAAGACATCGTAGCAGCGGCCGTTCTCGTTGCGCCGCACCAGCCCCGCCCCGACCAGCAGGTCCAGCGAGAAGCCAGCCCGGCTCATCGTCTCTAAGAGCGCATCCCAGCGGTCCGGCGCGTAACCGAGCTTGAGCGTTCGGATCGTCTCCTCAGAAAGCCCTCGAGCGCGCAGGTACTCCAACGCCGCTCTCCCCTCCCGCCGATCGAACAGCCACGCGTGAAACTGCTCCGCCGCAAAGCGATTGGCGCGGAGGATCCGTTCCTCCTCGCCGGCGGGATCCCCAGACGCAGCCCGCTCCCAGGGGATGCCCGCCCGCTGGGCCAATCGCTGAAGCGCTTCGGAGTAGGGGATGTTCTCCCGCTGGGAGACAAAAGTCACGATGTTCCCGCTGGCGCCGCAACCAAAACAGTGATACAGCCCCTTCTCGGCGGAGACCGAGAAACTCGGCGTGTCGTCCGGATGGAAGGGACACCGCCCGATCCAGTTTCGGCCGCTCCGGCGCAGGGAGACGCCGTACTCTCGCATCAACTGGACGATATCAATCCGCCCTCGAATCTGCTCGATGATGCCGCTGCTCGAATAGCGCAACGGTTCTCGTCCCCCTCAAACGGAATGCCTAGGACTTTAACGCTACGACGGTCACGCCGGCGCCGCCCTCCTCGGGCCGCCCCAGCCGAAAGCTCTCGACGAGTGGATGGTCCTGCAAGTGCTCATGAAGGGCGGCACGCAGCACCCCAGTGCCCTTTCCGTGAATGATCCACACCGTCTCTAATCCGGCTAGGGCCGCGTCGTCCAGGTACTTATCCACCCGCTCGACCGCCTCGTGGCCCCGCAGGCCACGCACATCCAGTTCGGTTCGAATCGTGGAGACCTTCTCCCCCGCCAAGGCCCGAAACGGCTTGGGATAGGCGCGGACCACCTCCTCCTGAGGTCGAAGCTCCAGATCGGCGACGGAGGTCGCCACCGTCATCGGTCCGACCCGCACGCGCACGTTTCCCTTCTCGTCGGGGTTCTCGACCACCTCGCCGAGAGCCTTCATCGAGCGGACGTAGACCCGATCTCCAACCTGGACGTCCGGCGCCTGCTCCAGAAGCTCGGCGCGTTGCGCCGCGACCCGCTGAGCGACCTCCTGACGCTTGGCGTCTAGGCGTTGTCGCGCGGTGCGAACCGTCTCCGGGGCGGCTTGAGCGCGGCGAATTTCGGCAATCGTGTGCTCCACCAGAGCGCGAGACTCCCGCAACAGGGCCTCCGCCTCGCGCTCGGCCCGCTGACGCACCTCGGCGCGAAAGGCCCGAAGGTCCTCAAGCCGCCGGCGGTACTCCTCTTCCTTCCGACGCGCCTCGTCCAGCCGTTCGCTCAGCATGCGCTCTTTGGCCTCAAGCTCGCGCCGAAGTCGCTCCACCTCCCCAAGGAGCGCCTCCATCGAGACGGCCTCCGCCCCCAAGAGCGTTTCGGCCTCCTTCAGGACTTCCAACGGCATGCCCAGCCGGCGGGCGATCCGAAGCGCATGGCTGCTGCCCGGAACCCCCACCAAGAGCCGATAAGTCGGCGAAAGCGTCCGCTCGTCGAACTCCATCGAGGCGTTGACCAACCGCGGATGCTGATGCGCAAAGGCCTTCAGTGCCCCGTGATGAGTGGTAACCAACACCCGCGCCCCTCGCTGAAGGAGCGCGTTAAGGATCGCCTGGGCCAACGCCGCCCCTTCAGTCGGATCGGTCCCAGCGCCCAGCTCGTCTAACAGGACTAACGTCCGGTCGGTAGACTGCTCGAGAATCCGGATGATCCGGGTCATGTGAGAGGAGAACGTGCTCAGGCTCTGCTCTAAGCTCTGCTCGTCGCCAATGTCGGCGCAAACCGCGTCGAAAATCCCGACCCGGCTTCCCGGCTCCGCGGGAATCCACATGCCGCTTTGGGCGATCAGAACGCACAGGCCCACCGTCTTCAAGACAACGGTCTTTCCGCCCGTGTTGGGGCCGGTGATCACCATCCCCTGAACCGCATCCCCGAGCAAGAGTGTGGTCGGCACCACCCGACGAGGGGGACGGTCCGGATGCTCACGGCTCTCCCGCCGAAACAGGTGCTCCAAAATCGGATGGCGGGCCTCCCGGAGGTCCAAAACCGCCCCTTCAACGATCTCCGGCGGCGCGCAGCGATAATCCAACGCGTAGTCGGCCTTGGCCCGAAGGGCGTCCAGTTCGGCAAGCGTCCGGACGTTCGCGTTGAGGACCGCTTGGTGCTCGCGGAGAAGACCGCTGAGCTCGGCCAGAATCCGGGCGATCTCCTCGCTCTCCTCAGAGACTAGCTCGCTGAGCCGGTTGTTCAGCTCAACGATGGGAAACGGCTCAACAAACACCGTCGCACCGGAGGCGGACTGGCCGTGCACCAAGCCGCGCACAATCCCCCGCCCTTCCCGTTTGACCGGGAGCACGTACCGATCGTTCCGAATAGTGACGATCCGCTCTTGAAGGGCCGGCCCATACTCGGGATCGTTCAGATACCGCTCCAGGGCGCGTTGAATGCGCTCACGGACGCGGCGCATTTCATTACGAATGCGGCGCAGCTCCGGACTGGCGTC
The DNA here is from genome assembly GCA_026004875.1 of Candidatus Poribacteria bacterium. GTDB lineage: Bacteria > Poribacteria > WGA-4E > BPJZ01. The sequence goes on from BPJZ01000017.1 coordinate 61,202, forward strand.
GTCGAGGACCTCCCCCTCCGGACCGATCGTCGAACCGATCCGCGCCACCACCTCAGGAAGAGGAACCAGCGCCGCCAGCCGACGGCGCAGCTCTGGAAGTTGACCCTCCTCAAACCGCGGAGTGAAAAACCGAACGACGCGCGCGACAACACGCAGGTGCTGGGCTACTTCCAAAAGCTCGGCAGGCTGAAGCACCGCTCCCTTCTGGAGCCGTTCGACTATCGGATCAATCGAACGAAGACCGTTCAGGTCAAGGGGTTGGGGAGAGCGTTGAACCTCGACCATCTCCCCGCAGACGGCCAGTTCGGACCGAATCCAATCCCGGTTGGTCGAGGGGGCGAGAGCCAGGATGCGCGCCCTACCGGAGAGGGAGACAGCATATTCCGCAAGTAGAGACTTCCACTTGTCGAACTCAAGAACGCCGGTGTCGCTTGACCGCATCCGGTCGCCTTTAGTGATGAGCCCACTGTCCCGTGTACCTGAGAAGCAGTGTAGTGTCCAGGTGGGGAGTTGTCAAGCGAATCTCAGGATAACGCCCGTTTCCAGACCCCTTGGATCGGCGACGCTGAGCGCCCGAAAGCACCCCTCCGACCGCACCCCTTGACAGCGACTCTGAGCCGGGGCAAAGTAGCTTCCGTTGGAACGGAGCGCTTCGGAGAAATTTAAAAACACCGCAGACAGGGCACCGGTGCGGCGTCGGGAGTTCGTCAAAGGGCTGGTTTTGGCCGCCGGAGGGCTGATCGTCTCCTCCGGAATCCCGTTCGCAGAGGAGAAGGCGATGAGTGCCACCCCCCAACCGACCGCCTCCAAGCTACCCCGATGGCGCGGCTTCAACCTGTTGGAAAAGTTCACCCACCGGCACAACACCTCGTTCTTGGAGTCCGACTTCGAGTGGATCGCCGAGTGGGGATTCAACTTCGTTCGGCTGCCCCTCTCCTATTGGTGCTGGTCCTCACCGGAGGACCCCTACACGATGGACGAGCGAGTCCTTGAAGAGATCGATCAGGCCGTCGCCTGGGGACAGCAGTACGGCGTGCACGTCAACATTAACTTTCACCGTGCGCCCGGGTACTGCGTCAATCCTCCGCCGGAGCCCTTCAGCCTCTGGGAGGACGAGCGCGCTTTGGAGGCCTGCGCCTTTCAGTGGGCGGCGTTCGCCCGCCGGTATCGAGGGATTCCAAACTCCGCCCTCAGCTTCGATCTGCTGAACGAACCGGCCCGGATCGAAGAGGCGACCTACGTCCGGGTGGTGCGGCGACTGACAGAGGCGATCCGGGAGGAGGACCCGGAGCGACTGATCGTCGCCGACGGTCTGGCGTGGGGCCGTGAGCCGGTCTTTGGGCTGGTCGAATTAGGAGTAGCGCAGAGCACGCGAGGCTACGATCCAATGCAGATCAGCCACTATCGGGCTGGATGGATCCGCGGCTCCGACCGTTGGCCGGAGCCGACTTGGCCCCTCCAGGAGGGGGAAACCCTCTGGGACAAAGAACGGCTCCGCGAGACGCGCATCCATCCCTGGCAGGAGCTGGAACGGCAGGGGGTCGGCGTTCACGTCGGCGAGTGGGGAGCTTTTCAGCACACGCCCCATTCGGTCGTCCTAGCCTGGATGCAGGACTACCTGGAGCTCTGGGAGGAGGCCGGGTGGGGATGGGCGCTCTGGAACTTCCGGGGAAGCTTTGGAATTCTGGACTCCAACCGCGCGGACGTCGCCTACGAACCGTTCCACGGACACCACCTGGACCGAGCGATGCTGGAGCTGCTCCAGGCCCACTGAGCAAAAGAAAGGCCTCCCGATGGCCCAGCAGGCTACGTTCGCCACAGTTGTTCAGGAGGTGAATCGTCTCGACACGCTTCTCCAGCGCGTGGAAGGGCCACTGCCCCCTTCGTTAAGGGAACTTCAAGAGCACCTCCTTCAGATCAAACGCACCTGCTTGATGGCTCAGCGGAAGGGCGCCATCGAGGCGACAGAGGACCTGAAGCCGGAGACGCTCGTTCGGTTCCTGCAAGACCTTTATCGGTTCCTCGCCCCAGACCCCCGCATCGTCGAGCGCTTGGGGTTTCACAAGATCCAGTTAGTCCTCTCGTTCGACGCTGAAGAGCAGTCGTTCGACCCGATCTACGACTTTCAGGACGCCTGGGCGGCGCAGATCATCTTTCACCGCCGCCCGGAATTCTTCGTAGACGTCGGTTCTCGGCTGATCTTTCTTGATGATCACCTCTCGCCTGGTTCCCTGTATCGGCGTCGACGTGCGGCCCACGCCGGTGGAGATGCCCCAGTTGACCTTTCGAGTTGGCGAAGCCCAAAACCTCCCCTTTGAGGACGATTCGGTTCCGCTGCTGACCTCCTTGAACGCCCCGGAACACTTCGGCCTGGGCCGCTACGGCGACCCGATCGATCCGTACGGGCCGGAACGAGCCTTCGCGGAGTTTCGGCGCGTCGTCCGACCGGGAGGATGGATTCTCCTTTGTGTTCCGGTCCATTACAAGCCGATCTTAGTGTTCAATCTGATGCGAGCCTTTTCGGTGGAACAGGTCCGCTCCTACTTTGAGGGCTACCCGATCGTCACCGAGCAGTTTCTCGACGCCAAGCAGGGGCCCATCCCTCAGCCGGAGCCGTACTTCCGGGAGCGAGAGGTCTACTATGCCGTAGCCTTCGAGAAGCCCGCATAGCGCGTTAAGGGGAGGTAGCCTCGCTGTGCCTACGACCACTCTGATCGAGCTGATCCGCCGACGACGGAGCACCCGAACCGACTTCCTTCCCGACCCGATCTCTTCAGAGGACCGCGACTACCTGGTCGAAGCGGCGCGCTGGGCCCCCTCCCCTTTTAACGTCCAGCCGTGGGAACTGCTGTTTGTTGAGGACTCCCAATTAAAGGCCGATCTAGGCAGGTTGACGCGCCAGGCAACCGTTGAGCAGCTTAAGAATGAGCAGTTTCTTCAAGAGGTGGCCCGCTGGACGCGCCTCGACGAGGAGGAGTGGGAGCAACACGGAGACGGAATTCTCTTGGGCGATCAGGTACAGGGGTCTAGTCTGGCCCGAATTTTGGCGCCGTTCCTCATGCACCGGCCCAAGGCTGCTAGCCTCCTGGGGCGGCTGGGCGCCGCCCAGGGACCCGGACGGGCAACCGAACGGGTGCTACGCGACTCCCCGCTGCTCCTCCTGATCCTCCGGAACCTGGAGCGGCGATCCCCGGGGGCCAACGGAGAGCTGTGGACGCTGCTGGGCATCGGAGCGATGATGCAGAACCTTCTCTTGGCCGCAACGGAGCGAAATATCGGCACCCAGTTTGTCAACGCCGCTCTGGAGCGCCCCGAGGACCGAGTCCGCGTCCGGGAGCTGTTAGGAATTCCCGAAAACCGGGAGCCATTGCTGTTGCTCCGGTTGGGGTACCTCCCGCCCGGGGAGCGCCGCTCGGTGCGGCTCCCGCCGGAGCAGATTGTTCACTACAACCGCTTTGGGGAAAAGCCGTGAAGGTGGTCGTCTTTCGAGCGCCAGGAGTTCCCTTGGAGCTGGAGGAGCGCCCTCTTCCACGTCTGAAGCCAGGAGAGGTGCTGCTTCGGATTGACCGCTGCGGCGTCTGTGCCTCCGATCTGCTCGCGATTGAAGGCGCTGTGACCGACTACTCCCCGCCGGTCGTTTTGGGGCACGAAATCGCCGCCACGGTCGAGGAGAGCCGGGAGCCCTCTGTGTCTGTCGGCCAACGGCTGAGCGTCAACCCGATGATCACCTGCGGAAAGTGTCGCTCCTGCAGGCGCGGCGAGCACAAGTACTGTCCCCATCTCTACGGTATCGGCCACGATATTGATGGGGGCTTTGCGGAGTATATGGTGGCGCCCGCCCCTCTGGTGGCGGGGGGAGGGCTGCTGCTGGTGCCGGAGGAGGTCCCGCCGGACCGGTTGCTGTTTCTGGAGCCGCTGGGATGCGTCCTGAGCGCCTGGGAGGAGACTCCCTTTCGGGAGAGCCTCGCGGTGCTCGGCGCAGGACCGATCGGACTGCTGTTCGTCCAGCTAGCGCGGGAGGCCGGCCTCCAGACCGTCGTCTTGGAGCCGCAGCCCCACCGGCGGGAGCTGGCCCGTCAGCTAGGGGCAGAGGCGGCGCTCCCGCCCGGCGAAGAGTCGGAAGCGCAGCTCCGAGAGCAGCTCGACGGCGGCGCCGATACAGTCATCGTCGCCACGGACCATCCCCAGGCGATCGAGGCGGCCTTTCGCATCGCCCGACGGGGAGGAGCGATCAACTTCTTCGGTCTAGCTCCTAAGGGACGCACCCTCACTTTGGAGTTAGAACAGCTTCACTTCCAAGGGTATCGGATTCAGGCCTCCTGGGCGTTCTCCCGACGGAGCCTGGAGGCCTCTCGCCGACGCATCGTCGAGGGAAAGATCGACCTCACTCCGTTTGTCACTCGCCGGTTTCGCCTGGAAGAGGCGAACGCGGCGATCGAGTACGCTCGAAGTCGAGCCGGAGTGAAGGCCGTCTTTGCCCCCCACGAGTTGAAAGCCGGATGGGCGTCCGATGGCTAAGCCGCGTTACGACCTGGCCATCGTCGGGGGCGGAATCGTCGGGCTGGCGACCGCGTTGGCGCTGACCGAACACTACCGCCTTCGCCTGGTGCTCCTGGAGGCAGAAGACCGACTGGCCAGCCATCAGACCGGCCACAATAGTGGGGTGATCCACTCAGGTCTTTACTACCGTCCCGGGTCGCTGAAGGCCCACACCTGTGTAACCGGTCGGGAGATGCTCTACCGGTTCTGCGAAAAGCACGACATCCCACACGAGCGTTGCGGAAAGGTGGTCGTTGCGGTCTCTAAGGAGGAGCTCCCGCGCCTGGACGAGCTGGAGCGACGAGGACGCGCAAACGGCCTAAACGGCCTTCGCCGGTTGGAGGGCGAGGCGGTTCGCGAACTGGAGCCCCACGTACGCGCGCAGGCGGCGCTCCACGTCCCGGAGACGGGGATTGTGGACTTCGCCGCCGTCGCCAGGAAGATCGCCGAGCTGGCCCAGGAGCGGGGGGCCGAAATCCGCACCCGATCCCGACTCCTAGCGGTTCAGCGACGTTCCCACGAGCTGGCCCTGGAGACGACCTCCGGAACGGTCGCCGCCACGGGGCTGATCAACTGCGGCGGTCTCTACTGTGACCGGATCGCCCGGCTTTGCGGGGACCGCCCTCCGGTCCGGATCGTCCCCTTCCGGGGAGAGTACTACTATCTTCGCCCAGAGCGTCGCTCGCTGGTGCGCAACCTCATCTATCCGGTTCCTGACCCTCGCTTTCCGTTCCTTGGGGTACACTTCACTCGGACGATCTCCGGCCAAGTGGAGGCAGGACCCAACGCCGTTCTGGCCTTTAGTCGCCAAGGGTACCGCTGGGGAGAGGTGTCGCTCCCAGACCTGGGGGAGTACCTCACCTACCGAGGCTTCTGGCGCATGGCGGCCCGCTACTGGCGGACCGGCCTGGTGGAGATGGCCCGCTCGCTGAGCAAGCGTCTCTTTGTCAGCGCACTCCAACGGCTGATTCCCGAAGTGCGCCCGGAGGACGTCTGCCGGGGCGGTAGCGGAGTGCGCGCCCAGGCGCTGGCCCCAGACGGCCGGTTAGTGGACGACTTCCTGCTGCTAGAGCGAGAACGAGCGATCCACGTCCTGAACGCCCCCAGCCCGGCAGCGACCGCATCGCTTCGGATCGGCGAACTGATCGCCGAGCGGGCCGGACAGCACTTCGACCTCACCCCTATCGGATCAACGCCCACTTGAGAAGCCTCCGTCGTTCTTCGCCTTCAGCGTTCACCGCTCTCAGGTGGACCAGATAGACGCCCGGCGCCAGCGGCCTCCCGTCGGCGTTGCGAAAGTTCCAAAGGAACTTCTCCCGCGTCGTCAGATCGGCTAGGTTCCCCAACACGTCCTCCAAGCGGTCCTGATAGACAAGCCGCCCGTCCACGGTAAAGACGCGCAGAGTTACATCGGCCCGTTCGGTCAGCTGGAACTGGACAACTCCCCGCTCGCCGCGCGCTGGGTTGGGCACTAGCCGGACGCCGACGATCTCAAACCGGCGCTCGACAAAGTAGTCCAGCGGGAGAACGGCCAGGTTGCCGGCCCGATCGGGAACGCGGAACTCGATCCGCCGGAGCCCGCTTCTCAGATCGCTAAGAAAGGCGCGATAAATCCCGTCGTTCCCGACGAGACGAACCTCAACGGGCAGCGGGCGACCCTCTGCTAGAACGACGCCCCCAGCGGCTACACCGGTTCCAAGATCGGTGAACCGGACCTGAATCTGAAAGTCCCGGAGCGGCCCGGCCCCCGGATCGGGAAGAATCTCGACCGGTTCGGGAGCGATTCGATCCCGAAACAGCGTGTAGGTCCCAGCGTCTGTCGCCGGCAGGAGCCGAAGGCCTTCCTGAAGCCGCTGCTCCGGCGGAGCCTCCCACCGCTGCCCGGCGGGGTTCCAGCGGAACCACGCCCAAGGGGCGCCGTCCGCCTCCGGAACGGCTAGCTCAAAGGGAGGAAGCTCCTCCCCCGCTTGCAGCAGCTCGACCCGGTAGAGCGGCAAGACGGCCTCCAGGCCCCGCGAGGCGGCATCCTGTGCCTGAAGGATCGCCTCAGCCGGGTCGGAAAGGTCTGCCGTCCGGAGGACGATCCAATTCCGCGCCCGACGCGGAGCGGCAAGAACCGTCCAGCGAAGGCCCCCGGGCAGCAGGAGAACGCTCGGCTCCGTCCCCCCAAGCTCGACCAACGCGAGCGTCCC
>BPJZ01000018.1 GCA_026004875.1 Candidatus Poribacteria bacterium
CCCTCATAGGTAGGCTATCAACTCCCGGAAATGTTACACCCGTTATATGCGCGCACGTTGGTTTCAATCCCTCATAGGTAGGCTATCAACGGTACATGCGCACACTGGTTCACGCCTGATCCGTTTCAATCCCTCATAGGTAGGCTATCAACCGTCGGGAGCTCCGACTCCGCGATCCTAACGGGTTTCAATCCCTCATAGGTAGGCTATCAACGGCACGTCGCCGGCGGCTGCCTTACCTGGCCATGAGTTTCAATCCCTCATAGGTAGGCTATCAACGCTCATCGCCGGAACGTCGCCGGGACTCCTCCAATGGGTTTCAATCCCTCATAGGTAGGCTATCAACCGAGGCGTCGCGACCGTAGACGGTCTGCCGGCCAGTCCGAGTTTCAATCCCTCATAGGTAGGCTATCAACCATAGGGATACGATCCGATTCGATGACCTGCCGTGTTTCAATCCCTCATAGGTAGGCTATCAACCAAGGCTAGCGCGCTCATGGCCTGGCGCTGCGTGCACGGTTTCAATCCCTCATAGGTAGGCTATCAACGTCGCTGCTCCAGGCGAGTACTCTGAACGCGCCGAGCGTGTTTCAATCCCTCATAGGTAGGCTATCAACCCATGTGACGCGGCGGCACTGCTCGGGTCGCTCGAGTTTCAATCCCTCATAGGTAGGCTATCAACCGCTCCAAGGCGTCTTGTACGACGTCCAGCCGTGTTTCAATCCCTCATAGGTAGGCTATCAACGCGGTCTGACGGCTCCCTGGCGACGTGGAGACGAGGTTTCAATCCCTCATAGGTAGGCTATCAACCTGCCCTGCTCTCCGCACGCTCCACCAGGCGCACCGTTTCAATCCCTCATAGGTAGGCTATCAACCGTCAGCGCTGCGGCAGAGCTCACGATGCCACGACGTTTCAATCCCTCATAGGTAGGCTATCAACTTAACCCGGCTGCCGGAGTAGCTGCGACGTCTGGTTTCAATCCCTCATAGGTAGGCTATCAACCAGTGAGCCAGTCTGCCCGACAGGCTGCTGTTTCAATCCCTCATAGGTAGGCTATCAACCGAGGTGACTCTGAATGCCTCGTCGAGACGCGGTTTCAATCCCTCATAGGTAGGCTATCAACCCGAGCGGCCCGAGGGCGGTCTGGCCGCTGTTCCAGTTTCAATCCCTCATAGGTAGGCTATCAACCCGTGCGCAGACGATGCATTTAACCTCGCCGATCAGTGTTTCAATCCCTCATAGGTAGGCTATCAACCGTACTCCGACGAGCCGCTCGTATCATACCTGTTTCAATCCCTCATAGGTAGGCTATCAACGGTGCTCGGCTGACCGGGGAAACTGACGTCGGAACGTTTCAATCCCTCATAGGTAGGCTATCAACGGCTCAGGATCGCTGTATGCAACGACGCCAGCGCGAGTTTCAATCCCTCATAGGTAGGCTATCAACGGCGCCTTGAGCTCCAGATCTCTTAGTAAATCGGTTTCAATCCCTCATAGGTAGGCTATCAACCAGCTCTCGCTCCATCAGCGCAACGGCATCCTCTGTTTCAATCCCTCATAGGTAGGCTATCAACGTAGGCAGATCCAGAATCGTCCTCAGGAGCAGCTTGGTTTCAATCCCTCATAGGTAGGCTATCAACGCGCTAGCCAATGGCCTAGCTAGCCGAACGCTTGCCAGTTTCAATCCCTCATAGGTAGGCTATCAACGCGGAACAGGAGGGACTAAGGCCATGCCTAGTCCAAGTTTCAATCCCTCATAGGTAGGCTATCAACGATACCGGTCATAGCCGATCTCGCGGTGATAAGTTTCAATCCCTCATAGGTAGGCTATCAACCGTCAGGTAGGTCTGACGCCGTGTTCAGCTCACCTGTTTCAATCCCTCATAGGTAGGCTATCAACCGATCCTGCGCTTGTAGCAAATACCCATCCTGGGTTTCAATCCCTCATAGGTAGGCTATCAACGGCTCGGACGTTGCTGAGCTGTCTCGGAGTGGATGAGGTTTCAATCCCTCATAGGTAGGCTATCAACGCCCATGGGGACGAGAGCCCTCTCCCCGTTCGCTGCCGTTTCAATCCCTCATAGGTAGGCTATCAACGATGACACCGTCCGAAAGCGAGTGCACCGTCCGGTTTCAATCCCTCATAGGTAGGCTATCAACGATCGCTCAACGTACCGCATCTACTGCTCGAGTTTCAATCCCTCATAGGTAGGCTATCAACGCGCCATGCGCGGCCCAGAGCCGCGCTCCCGAGTTTCAATCCCTCATAGGTAGGCTATCAACAAGGACGCACTCCAATACCCACTGAACGACGCAGGGTTTCAATCCCTCATAGGTAGGCTATCAACCTCGCTAACGAGGTCCCGTATCCTCCGCCACTGAGTTTCAATCCCTCATAGGTAGGCTATCAACGGTGTTGTTATCCCTGATGGGAGGCGTTAGCATGTCGTTTCAATCCCTCATAGGTAGGCTATCAACCTGTACCAACGCCGTCCTGGTCCAAGATGGTTTCAATCCCTCATAGGTAGGCTATCAACGGCTGGATAGACCGGCCGCTCGTGGATCCCAGTTTCAATCCCTCATAGGTAGGCTATCAACGCGTAGCGTAGGCCATGCTCGCGTAGGCCTGCGTGGTTTCAATCCCTCATAGGTAGGCTATCAACTATGGTCCTCGACGTAATCATGGCCGAGCCTCAGTTTCAATCCCTCATAGGTAGGCTATCAACGCGGTATTGGACCCATTGCTGTCGTTCCCTACGTTTCAATCCCTCATAGGTAGGCTATCAACGACTGCGCAGTCTCGAAGCCCGGCGATGACTTCGGAAGTTTCAATCCCTCATAGGTAGGCTATCAACGACGATGACCGTTCCAGATGATGACGCTTCAGAGTTTCAATCCCTCATAGGTAGGCTATCAACCGGAATGCTCGCTGATTGCCACCGACACGTAGTGTTTCAATCCCTCATAGGTAGGCTATCAACGAAGCGATGACGTACGCTATCGCCGTCCGATCAAAGTTTCAATCCCTCATAGGTAGGCTATCAACTACGGCGCATCGGCGAGCGAATCCAGCTGGTTTCAATCCCTCATAGGTAGGCTATCAACGGTACCAGCGCCCTGTGACCTCGCAGTGCTCGTTTCAATCCCTCATAGGTAGGCTATCAACGTCGAAGCTCACAGTCGCGCCACGCCAGCGAAGTTTCAATCCCTCATAGGTAGGCTATCAACGTGCACCAGCTCCCGGAGGCGCCGGAGTCGATGTTTCAATCCCTCATAGGTAGGCTATCAACCTGACTTCGAGCAGCCGATCGCCTCTACGTAGCTGTTTCAATCCCTCATAGGTAGGCTATCAACGGCTGAATGCTACCGGCTGTAGCGCACTCCGCGTTTCAATCCCTCATAGGTAGGCTATCAACGATCAGCGATGGCGATTCGTGACGGTAGGTCGGTTTCAATCCCTCATAGGTAGGCTATCAACCGTGGACGATTTCTGAGGCTCACGCCTGAGCACGTTTCAATCCCTCATAGGTAGGCTATCAACCGACACGCTGGCGCCGCTTACAGCTGCTCCGGTTTCAATCCCTCATAGGTAGGCTATCAACGCTGGATCGGCTCGACGGCTCTACCGACGAGTTTCAATCCCTCATAGGTAGGCTATCAACCGATAGTCTGCGCTCACCGCAGCAAGTCGAGTGCTGTTTCAATCCCTCATAGGTAGGCTATCAACGCGAGCCTCTGCGACGCGATTCAGGCTGCCTGCGGTTTCAATCCCTCATAGGTAGGCTATCAACCGAGATCGTCGCTTATCCGATCAGGAATCCACAGTTTCAATCCCTCATAGGTAGGCTATCAACGTACTGCGAATGTCCTCGATGGTAGCGCATCTGTTTCAATCCCTCATAGGTAGGCTATCAACCCTGCCGAATGGGCTCCTGCAACGCTCACCGCAGTTTCAATCCCTCATAGGTAGGCTATCAACCCACAAAAAATCGCGTGGATTCGGCGTTTTCGCCCTTGGGGCAGATTCCAGAAACCTCCGCCCCGCTCACCTCTATATTCGCACAAATCCCCCGCCCTGTCAAGAAAAATTTCACCCCGCCCGATGTCGTCGATCTCCAGGGGTTTGTGCACTACCGGAGGTCGACGACATTTCCGCCCCCTCGATTCCTCCCCACTCAGAACGAACGCAGTCGAAGGTCGGCGGCTCCCTCAACGCAGCGTTGACGAGCCGCAAAGACTCCGCTACGGTACCGACAACCTAAACCGGGAACCAAAGAGGAGAAGCACCATGGGACGGATTCGACAGTCGATCTGCTACGGCTGCTTTGTGCGAAACGGCGTGACCCTGGAACAGGTGATCGAAAAAGCGGTGGCTCTCGGCTATCAGTCCATTGAGATGGCCCCTCGCAACGCCTGGGGAAAGATCAAAGACGCCGGCCTGGAGATCGCCATCGTCGGCGGCCACGGAACACTCACTAACGGCCTGAACAAGCGAGAAAACCACGATCGGATCGAGAACGAGTTGAAGGCGAACATCGACACCGCCGTCGAGTGGGGCATTCCCTCCCTGATCGCCTTCAGCGGCAACCGAGACGGGCTCCCCGACGACGAGGGGATCGAAATCTGCGCGGAGGGGCTGGCCCGAGTCGTGCCCTATGCCGAAGAGAAGGGCGTCACCATCTGCATGGAGCTGCTCAACAGCAAGGTCAACCACCCCGACTATCAGTGCGACCACACCGCCTGGGGAGTGGAGCTGTGCCGGCGAGTCAACTCACCTCGCTTTAAGCTGCTCTACGACATCTACCATATGCAGATCATGGAGGGCGATCTGATCCGGACGATCACCGAAAATATCCACTATATCGGGCACTTCCACACCGCAGGGAACCCCGGACGCCGGGACCTGGACGACGCTCAGGAGATTTACTATCCGGCGGTCATGCGGGCGATCGCAGGAACGGATTACGACGGATTTGTGGGGCACGAGTTTGTTCCCAAAGAGGACCCGCTGGCGGCGATGGAGGCCGCCTTTCGTACCTGCGACGTCGAAGCGTAAACCTATCCCGCAGCGCTCTTGGCGGCGGCCTGAGGCCTCAGGCCGCCGTTTCTTTGTCTTCGCGAATCGAGTTTCACCGGCCCTGGGAGGTCTTCCCCCCTGTTCTTGAATCCCCTCTCCTGGCGGCGTTACCATAACCTTGCCGTTGGGAGCCGCGGAACCTCCGTTCTCGAGGCTGGGATGCAACTCCGTTCATGGAACCCGTTCTTCAAGTAGCTTTGGACTTCTACACGCTTCCCCGCGCGCTGGCGGTAGCCGAGGAGGCGGTCGCCGGCGGAGCGGACTGGCTCGAAGCGGGCACGCCGCTGATCAAGAGCGTGGGGCTGGACGCCGTTCGGGCGCTGCGAGAGCGCTTCCCCGACCGGACCATCGTCGCCGACATGAAGACGATGGACGCTGGGCGAATCGAAGTGGAGCTGGCCAGCAAGGCCGGCGCGGACGTCGTCGGTGTGCTGGCTGCAGCCTCGGACGCGACGATTCGGGAGAGCCTGGAGGTCGCCGAAAATTACGGCTGCAAGATCATCGTGGACCTGATCGGCGTCGAGGACCCCGTCGCGCGGGCGCGGCGAGCTGAGGAGCTGGGCGCTCACTACGTTGGGGTGCACATCGCGATTGACGAGCAGATGCGAGGCGTTGCGCCGTTTGAGCGGTTGGCAGCGGTCGCACAAGCGGTTTCGATTCCGGTGGCCGTCGCCGGCGGGCTCCACTCGGAAAACGTCGTCCAGGCGCTAGAAGCTGGCGCTTCAATCCTCATCGTCGGCGGGGCGATCACCAAAGCCGAAGACGCCAAAGCGGCCACCCAGGCGATTCGCCAGGCGATGGCGACCCGGCGGGCCGTGCGGACGGAGCTCTTCAAGCGCGGCACCGAAGCGAGCGTCCGGGAGATTCTAGAGAAGGTCTCCACGGCAAACCTGGCCGACGCGATGCACCGGCAAGGGGAGATCCCCTGGGTGCATCCGGTCTTCCCGGGGATCAAGATCGTCGGACGAGCGGTGACAGTCCGCACCTACCCGGGCGACTGGGCCAAGCCGGTCGAAGCGATCGATGTGGCCAAACCGGGCGAAGTGATCGTGATTGAGGCCGGAGGCGGTCCGGAGGTGGTCTGGGGCGAGCTGGCCACCCACAGCGCAGCCCAAAAGGGCTTGGCCGGCGTGGTCGTCTACGGCGGCGTGCGAGATGTCGCCGAGATCCGACGCCTGCAGTTCCCCGTCTTTACTCGGCACATCGCCCCAACCGCTTGGGAGCCCAAGGGCCTAGGCGAGATCAACGTCCCCATTCAGATTGGGCGGACCCGAATCCATCCGGGCGACTGGATCGTCGGCGACGACGACGGCGTCGTCGTGGTGCCACAACGGCAGGCGGTCGAGATTGCTAACCGCGCGATGGCCGTCCTGGAGCAGGAGAACCGATACCGGCGCGAGATCGACGCGGGGTCCACGTTGGCCCAGGTCGCGGAGCTGGAAAAGTGGGAGAAGCGGTAACAGCGGCGTGTTGGGCGGTCGTCGGGCCGGGAGCGATGGGGCTGCTCTTTGCCGGCCGGATGGCGATGGCCCGCGTTCCGGTCGTCCTGATTGACCATCGTCCCGACCGTGCCGCACGGCTGAACCGCAACGGCCTCCGGCTGATCACAGAGACGGGAGGACACCGCCTGAGCGTGCCGGTGGCTCTCCCCCAAACGCTCGATCAAAGCCCGGAGCTGTGGCTCTTTTGCGTCAAAGCAAACGCGACCGAGTCCGCCGCCAACTGGGTGCGCCGCTGCGTGCCGCCGACGGGAGTGCTCCTGACCCTTCAAAACGGCCTGGGCAACGGCGAGCGGCTCGCGGAACTCTTCGGGCCAGAACGCGTCCTCGTTGGAACGACCTCAGAGGGCGCAACGCTCCTGGGCGAGGGCGTCGTTCGCCACGCAGGAACGGGGATCACCCGCTTGGGACCGATGCTTCCAGAGCGGATAGACACCGCGCGGGCCGTCGCGGAGCAGCTCCAGGCGGCGGGGTTTCGTGTGGAAGTCACCCCGGACTGGCGGCGGGCCGTCTGGGCCAAGGCGATCGTCAACGCAGGCATTAACCCCCTGACCGCGCTCCTGGAGGTCCCTAACGGGCGGCTCTTGGAGGCGGAGGCCTCACGGTGGCTGCTCCATCAGATCGCCCGAGAGGCCGTTCGGGTGGCTAGAGCTATCGGGGTGAGCCTCGAGGAGGAAACAATGGTCCAGGAGGTCGAAGCGGTCTGCCAAGCGACGGCGAAGAATCGCTCCTCCATGCTTCAGGACGTCGAACGGGGCCGAAAGACCGAACTGGAAGCGGTCAACGGGCGCATCCTGGAGGCCGCTCGGAAGGCGGCGGTCTCCGTGCCGACGCTGGAAGCCGTCACTCGACTGATGGAGGCCAAAGAAAGACTAAAGGTGAGAAAGCCCGTTTAACTCCACTCAGAACGGATTTCGCAAGAGCGAACCCACACGATCAGGAAGGGCGTTGTGGTGGCTGAGGAGTTTGAAGCGGCATTTCATCGTCCGCTGAGCGAGGTCGACCCGGAGGTCGCGCGACTGATCAACGGCGACCTTCGACGGCAGCAAGAACAGCTGGTTCTGATCCCTTCGGAGAACTACGCCAGTCCGGCGGTGCTGGCCGCCTTTGGGAGCGTCCTCCAGAACAAGTACGCCGAAGGGTACCCCGGTCGGAGGTATTACAACGGCTGCGAGTTCATGGACGCGATCGAGTCGCTAGCGATCGAGCGGGCAAAACAACTCTTTGGCGCAGAGCACGCCAACGTCCAGCCGCACTCCGGTTCTCAGGCCAACGTGGCCACCTTCTTGGCGCTTTTGGAACCGGGAGACCGAATCGTTGCCATGCGGTTGGATCATGGAGGCCACCTGAGCCACGGGCTGGCAACCAACATCGCCGGACGACTTTACGACGTGGCCTTTTACGGCGTGGATCGAGAGACGGGACGGATCGACCTGGACGAAGTGGCCGACCTGGTGCGTCGTCATCGGCCCAAGTTGATCATCGTCGGCGGAAGCGCCTATCCGCGCACGATCGACTTTGCCCCCTGGAGGGAGATCGCCGATTCGGTGGGTGCCTATCTGCTCGCCGACATCGCTCACATCGCCGGAATGGTCGCGGCGGGGATCCATCCGTCTCCGGTGCCCTACGCGGACGTGGTGACGATGACCACCCACAAGACGCTTCGCGGGCCACGAGGAGCGATCATTCTTTGTCGGCAAGAGCTGGCCGAAAGGATCGATCGGGCGGTCTTCCCGGGTCTTCAGGGAGGGCCCTTCATGAACGCCATCGCCGCGCGCGCCGTCTGCTTCCGGGAGGCGATGCAGCCGGAGTTCAAGGCCTATCAGCGGCAGATCGTCGCTAACGCCAAGGCGCTCGCTCAAGCGCTGATGGAGCGAGGTCTCAAGCTGGTCAGCGGCGGAACGGACAACCACCTGATGTTGGTGGACCTGACCGATCGGAAGATCAGCGGGCGGCTGGCCGCCGATCGCCTAGAGGAGGCAGGCATCATCGTCAATCGGAACACCATTCCCTACGACCCGCGCTCTCCGTTTGTGACCAGCGGCCTACGGCCGGGAACGCCCGCGGTCACCACGCGGGGAATGCGAGAATCGGAGATGGTCCAGATCGCCGATTGGATCGTCCAAGCGATTCAGAAGAAGACCGGTGAGGAGGGCCGCCGACGTATTCGCGAGGAGGTCCGCCGGCTCTGCGAGAAGTTCCCCATCTACCCGGAGCTGGACTACCTGCGCTGAGCGGTCAAGAGACTAAGCGCCGAACTCCTCGACGATCTCCTGGACGGCAGCGATCACATCTTGGGCGTCCTGGGCGCTCATGCCAGGCCACAGCGGAAGGCTCAGCACCCGCGCGAAGGCCTCTTCAGCGCGAGGAAAGTCGCCGGGCCGAACGCCGCATCGCTTCTGATAATGGGTGAAGAGATGAAGCGGAATGTAGTGCACGCTGGCGCCGATATTCCGCCGATTCAGCTCGGCGACGAGTCGATCCCGCCCGATCCGGAGCCGCTCAGGCCGGAGGCGAACGATGTAAAGATGCCAAGCGTGCTCTCCCTCCTCCGGCTCCTGGGGAAGGTCGAACAGCTCCAGAGGCGCAAAGGCTCGCCGATACTGGGCCACGATCCGCCGCCGGATCCGCATTCCGGCCTCTAGCTTCTCAAGCTGGACCAGTCCCACGGCGGCCTGAACGTCGGTCATGTTGCACTTGTAGCCCTGCTCCAGGATATCGTAGGCCCAGGGCTGCTCGGCGGACTGACGCTGCCAGGTGTCGCGACTGAAAGCGTGGTAGCGAATGCGCCGTACCCGTTCGGCCAGGGCGCTGTTAGAGGTGGTGACCATCCCCCCTTCGATGGTCGTCAGGTTTTTGGTCGGATAAAAGCTGAAGGCAGAAGCGCTCCCCCACGCGCCGATCGGGCGGTCCTTCCACCGCGCCGGGAGGGCGTGGGCGGCGTCGTCCAGCAGAAAGAGGCCGTGCCGATCGGCCAGCTCTTCGAGCCGATCCATCGGGCAGGGATGCCCCGCCAAGTGCACCGGGAGAATCGCTCGCGTACGAGGGCCGATCGCTTCGGCGACGGCGCCCGGGTCGAGGTTGAGCGTCTCCGGTTCGATATCTACGAACCGAGGAACGGCTCCAGCGTGAAGGATCGCCTCGGCGGTCGCGGTGAAGGTGAACGGGGTAGTGACTACCTCATCGCCGGGGCCGATGTCGGCGGCGACCAAGGCCAAGTGCAATGCGGCGGTGCAGGAGTTGACAGCGATTGCGTGGGGGACACCGATCCGCTCGGCAAAGCGGTGCTCGAACTCCTCCACTCGCCGGCCCATCCCGATCCACCCGGAACGAAGCACCTCAGCGACAGCTGCAATCTCCTCTTCGCCAATCCAGGGACGGTAAAGCGGTAGCTTCTCACTGCGCATGGAGGATCGCCTTTTCCGAAATCCCATCCTGACACGTTCTCAGCGCCGGGACAAGAGAGGGGCTCGGTCGTTTTGAAGGATGGGATGGGCCACCGATCGAGAAAAAATTAAAGGGGCATGCTCAGATCAACGATCAGCCGGGTTCTGTCGGGACTTTCACGAGCGAGGAACTGAAACAGCCGACGGGTTGCCGGACCGACCAGCACCTCGCCGCTCAGGGAGAACTCAGCCCCGTGGCCGCATTGGGGGTCGCAGAGAATCCGACGACGCTCCGGGTCGGGGAGCAGGGGACAGACCGCATGGGTGCAGACGTTGATAAAGGCCCGCAGGTGGCCTCGCTCGGTCCGCACGATCAGTAAGGGGAGGTCTTCGCGTGGTTGGACGGTGATCCCTGCTCCAGGGCGACCGAGCTGCTCCTGATAGGGCGTCAGATCGATTACGATGAGGTCCTTCTCTTCCTCAGGCGAGGGGGACGCCGACCCAGCTCGCTCCGTGGGGCCGGAAGAGGGGGTCGCCCCCTTGGACGGTCCCGACTCCCGACGACACCCAAGCAACAAGGCTCCCAGTCCAAGACCGCTCAGGAAGGCTCTCCGGTTGCACCGTCTGGGACGATTCTCTTTACTCGTGGTCATCTCGCTTCGATTCGGTGTTGTCTGGGGGCTCCGGGCGTTCGGTCGCCTGATGGAACGGGAGGTGTGGTCGTTGTTCCATCCAGCGCTCTAAGCGTCCCCATTGGGACTCGCTCAACACCCCTCGAAGTTGCTCCAGAGCGGAGTCTTGGAGAGAGCGCCGCTGAGCCTCCAGCTCTCGGAGCCGCTGAAGAACCGCCGCTGCCGTTCGGGCGGATGGGTTCGCGTCCAGCAAGCGGATGAGCTCCTCCAGGAGCGGCCCGGCGCTCTGAGCGAAGACCTCTGCGCTCTGCTCGTAGTCGCGGAGGATGTTCCGAATCTGCTCCCGTTGGGATTTGGTCAGCGTGCGGTCTCGGAGCAGGAACTCGGTAGCCGATCCGGGGAGGGAGGAGAAAAGCGCCCGCTGGTTCCGCTGAGGCGCAGGAGCCGGCGGGGCGAGGCTTCGGCTCCAGGCTGGAGCTGCAAGACGTGGCCGTAGGCCTGAGTCGGACGGCGCGAGCGTCGAAGGGGGCTCTCCAGCGGGTGAGGCCGGGGCGATCGGACCGCTCCCGACCGTTGGAGGAGCGGTTAGCGTCGGTGGAGCCTCCGGAGGTGTCAGCTCGGGGCGCTTCTCCGTCCAGACCGGCGGCCGCCACCCTGTAAAGAACGGGAGCGGCAACCGCTCGATCGCCTGGGCGTCCTGAACCTGGGGGGCCGGAACGATCCAGGGAACATAAGCCCACCCGGAAACGCTCACAAGCGCGACAACCCACCACCCAAGGAAGGACCACCCTCGGCGCATGAGCTGCTCCTCCAGCTCAGAGATACAAGCAGGCTCATTCGGAGTATACTACTCGTGCACGGTGAAGTGCCAGAGGTCCTGGCCGCCCGCCGAAAGGGGGTTGCGATGCGTACGCCCTCATCTGGCGCTCAGCGCCCAGAGCAGATGCGCCTTTTGGAGCTGCCTTACCGGGTGGGGATCATCGGCTGTGGGGGAATGGCCCACGGGCACGCTCAGGCTTACCAGGCGGTCCCGCGCGTCCAACTGGTCTGCTGCGCGGACATAGACCCCCAGCGGTTGGAGAGCTTCAGGCGGCAGTACCATATCCCCTTTGGGTACACCGACTACCGAGAGATGCTTCAAAAAGAACGGCCCGATCTGGTGAGCATCGTCACGTGGCCGGGCCTTCACAGCGAGATGACCCTCGAGGCGGCCCGAGCAGGGGTGCGCGGTATTCTCTGCGAAAAACCGCTGGCGCTGACGCTCGAAGAGGCCGACCGGATGCTTCAGGTCTGCCAGGAACGAGGGACCATCCTCCTGGTGAACCACCAGCGGCGATGGGACCTGCTCTATGAGACCGCGCGAGACCTGGTGCAAGCAGGGGAGATCGGCCAGCTCTTGGAGCTGGGCGGCTCGATGGTCGGCTCCGACCTGTTCACCGACGCGACCCATGCGGTGGATCTCTTCCGCTTCTTCAACGCCGATGGAGGCGTTGATTGGGTTTACGCCCAGGTCACTTACAACGGGAGGGTTCGGTACGGCCATCCGGTGGAGGACCTGGCTCTGGTGACCTTCCGGTTTGAAAACGGAAGCTGGGCCACGCTGCGGACGGGACGGATTCCCGAACCTTCCTTTGAAAAGGGGATCCCCTTTGGTCCGGTTACCCCTTATTGTGCCTCGCGATTGGTCGGGACGCGGGGCGTATTGGAGGTTTCCGGCGACCGGCGGGAGCCGCGCTTATACCTGATGCGCTCCGGCGCCGTCGGGTGGAAGGTGGTCGAGCCAGGGACGCCTCACGCAGAGCCGGCGATGGTCCGTTCGATCCGGGCCCTGCTCCGCTCGATCGAAGAGGGCACCCCCCACCGCAACGACGCCTTTCACGGACGCGCCGCGATCGAAGTGATCATTGCAGCGCTCCTCTCCGCAGCGGAACGAGCGCCGGTCCGGCTACCCCTCAAGGCGCCGGGCCTTTCTGTAGAGGCGCTCTTCGAGCAGCTCCGAGCGGATTCAGAAGCCGAAGGTTAGAGGTCCCGCTTTGACTTCTCAGAGCTTTGGCGGCTACGATTCAAGCGCGTTGAACGACCCGTTAGCTCAGGGGTAGAGCACCGGACTTTTAATCCGGGGGTCCTGGGTTCAAATCCCAGACGGGTCACCAGTTCTATCCGTATGAATCTCGATTCTCCCCTTCCAGCCCTTTTCCAGAGCTCTTGTCCTATTTACGCCTCGAGCTGTACAGAGGGCGCAACACTGCCGGAGCGACCGTCTCATTCGAGAGATGGGCATAGACTCAGCGTCGCGGAGTAGTTGCTGCGGCCCAGGAGGCGCTGAATGTAAGTCAAACGGAGCTTCTGCTGCTTGGCTGGCAGAAGCGAAAGGCAAATCTGGCTGTACGTTGATCCCATCACGTACGAATTTGCCAGGGTTCAGGCGACGTCCTTCAGAAAGGGTCCGCCATAGCCGAAGTGAAATGGGCCAAAAGCCTGGAGACGACGCGCTGCATCGCTGTTGAGAAGGCGACCTTCTCCCGCTTTGCCACCAAAGCCTTTCGGCAAACCCGCTCGTTAGAGAGCTTGCCGGGGAGAGGGGAATTACCCCCCTTTGTCCCCCCGTTTCCGGGGGGACAAAGGGGCCGTGGGGATGGAAGCCGTTTCCGGGGGGATCTGGGGGCTATGAGGATAGGGGCCGAAGGATCGGGGCCGGGGGATCTGGGGGCTATGAGGATAGGGGCTGAAGGATCGGGGCCGGGGGATCTGGGAGCTATGAGGATAGGGGCCGAGGGATCGGGAGCTATGAGGGGGGAGGCTGAGGGATAAGGGGCCGTGGGGATGGAAGCCGTTTCCGGGGGGATAAGGGGCCGTGGGGATGGAAGCCGTTTCCGGGGGGATCTGGGGGCTATGAGGATAGGGGCCGAGGAATCTGGGAGCTATGAGGAGGGGGCCGTTTCTAGGGAGGAGGGAGAAATTCCGCCAGCACGCTCTTAGCAAACATAAAGACAAGAAAGAGCGCTGTTTCTAGGCGTTGGGGAATAACACTCAGAAGCGGAGGCTAAGTTGTCCCCTCCTTTCAACCTCACCCTCCCGTCGGGCGTCTGATCAGTTCAAGATCAACTTCCCATCCCAACCGATACGCGTCAGAAGGAGGGTTCGGAATGCGCCGCTGGCTTCTGTTAGTCGCGATTGTCTCCAGTAGCCTGACGGCCTGGAGCCAATCCATCCACTACGAACAAAACTTCGACGGCCTGAACGAAGGAGAGCTGGCCGGCCAGGACGGCTGGGAGATCGGCCCGCCAGCAAACATGCCCTCTCCGATCGTCACCCCCCAAGTGAAGCGCGGTCCCACCGGCAAATCGCTCGAAATCAGCGCTTCCCAGGAGGCGATTCGGACCTTCGATCCGAAGATCACCGCCGGAGTTCACTTTCTCTCCATCTGGTTTCGGTTCGAAAACCCCGGCGTCGGAGATAACACCCTCCACGTCTATATGGGCGACGAGGTGCGCGAGTGGCAGGCCGGACCGGTGATCCGAATCGGAGCGCAGTCTGGCGATCCCTTTAAGGTCGGCGTCCACGACGGGAACACCGTCGTCCCGCTGGGCGAAATCCGCCAAGGCGAATGGCAGCACCTCCTGGAGGTCATTGACGTGGATAACCTCCGCTACAGCGTCTACCTGGACGACGAGCTGATCGCCGAGGACTTCTCCTGGCGAAACCCGGCCAACCACCAAGCCCTGGGCTGGCTGATGCTCGGCTTCGATCTGGGCTCCGGACTGATCGGCTACTTCGACGACGTGGTCTTCGGCGAGGGCGACTCGCCTCCAGCGCTCTCCATCCAACCGGAAGGTAAACTCGCCACCACCTGGGGAGAACTCAAAGCGAACCGTTAACCTTCCTGCTTCAGAAAATCCTTTCGCCCGTGCTCGACGAACTCGCGGAGGTTGTAGGCCGCAATCCGAACCACAAAGTCAGGATACTTGGAGTCCGGGCTCAAAACGTAGTACCCGTTGTTTTCATCGTCCTTGGCCCCGATCAAGAGTTGCTTTCTCGTCTCGGCCGGCTCTTCCTCTCCCTCGTTCTGGGCCTTGGCCTTAAGGGTCAAGGTCACCCGCGCGGCGGGCCGATCCAGACCATATTTCGGCTTTCGCTCCTTTCCGATCGGCGCAGAGAGGTAAAGCGCAGCCAACCGACTCGCCAGACCGTTCACCTTGGAGGTGTCCAGCGTCTCGCCGGATCGGAGCCCCTCCATCGTCCAGGTGCCGTCGTCCGATTTCCGGAAGGTCCACCGGCCTTGGGCGTTTTCGATCTCTAAAAGCGACGATCTCCTCTCGGTTCGCTTCAAAAATAAAGCGTGTCGATCCATCCATTGGGGGGCAACGGCCAACTGCCAGGAGGCCAGGTCGTCGGCCAAGTAGACCCGCTTGTCGTCGCCAACGCGGACATGAGAGGTGCGCCCCCCTGCCGTCGTTCCGATCCAAAGGATCTGTTCCTTTCCGTCGGCGGTTTGGAGGGTTAGCTTGCGCTCGAACTCGTCCGGGGCGACCTTCAACCGGCGATGGCTGGTCTCCGACTCGGCCACGAGCCGGTCCGTCCGGAGCTGAGGCAACTTCTCCAAAAGCTCCCGGACCTTGGACTCGTCCGCCGGAAATTCGTCCAGGTCCGGAAGAACCCAGGAGCCGCCCGACTTGGCCAGAACCACCCGGTTGCCATCCCGATTCTCAACCGTCAACCGAACGACGTTGGTCTCCGTGACGCCCGGAAGCAACGGCCCCGCCTCTTGGGGTCCGCCACCGGAGGAACGCAGCCAGATAAATCCGGTCAACGCCAGCTGAACCGCCAGCACGCCGAGGAGAATCTGGTTTCGTCGGTTCATCCCCTTTGCCTCCTCATGGGTTCGAGCGGATCTACTCCGCCGGATGGGGCAGGGGAAGCGGCTTCTCGGTGCGACGACGCCAGTACCAGATCAGCCCCACGCCGACCAACGCCAACAGCGCAATCGCGTAGTTGAGGAGCTCATACCGACGCTGCTCCGCCTCCTCCAAGGGCCGGAGCAGCCGGGCGGAGGTTCCGCGCGATCGAATCGTCAACAGGTCTAGGTCCTCGACCGACCAGTCCGTCGCGTTCTGCATGAACTGGAGGTTGTTGAGGACTCGCTCTTCAGTGAGCTGACCCATCAGGCGTAGGATGGAGTCGTTCAGGAACTCCGAGGAGCCGATCACTACTAGCCGCGCAGTGTCCGGGCTGGACTCGATCACACCCAGCGCCTGGAGAACCTGCTCCCCGCTCGCTGGGTTGGGCTCCGTCTTCGGACTCCTCTGCAGAATCCTCCCTCTGGAAGGGGGGCGTCTTCCCCTTGAAGTAGCTCTCAAACGAGCCCCGGACGGCGACAGCAAGCGGATAGGAGCGCTGTTCTGTGCCGACGGGAAAGCCCAGCTCCGGATAGGCGCTGAGGTTCGGCTGGATGTTGGATCCCTCGTGAAGCCAGGCCCGTTCGCTGGAGCGAAGGATCACGTGGGCTTCTCGGTTGGCGTTGGCCGCCTCGTCCAGCTCGACCGGAGCCGCCCACGGAAGCGTCACCACCGGCAGGTTGGCAACAATTGGGCTGCTCCGCTCCATTCCCTCTCGTTGCACGTCTACGAAGAACGGATAGGCCATCGCTCGGATCTCCCGAACGATGAAGCCTCCAACGTTCCGCTCAACCGGCAGCGGAAACGGCGCGCTCTGCATGTCCATCACCAACCGATCGCCGACGGTGACCCCGTAGTGCTTGAGCATCTCCCGGACGCCGCCGCTGACCGCCTTAGCCGTCAGCGATCCGGTAAACGGTTCCGGCTCCACGGTATAAGGCGAGGTGGCCACCACCAGCGAGCCGCCCCGCATCAAAAATTGATCGACGGCAAACCGTTCCTTGTCGGTCAAGTTCTGCGGCGCGATCAGCACCAGAACGTTCACCTCCTCCGGAACGACCCCCTCGCTCAAGTCCACCTCTTGAACGGCGTATTCCTGCTGGAGCTGATCCCGGATCATCTCATAGGACGCAAAGGGCGGCTGCATCCGTCCAAAGGGGTCCCGTTGGGGTGTCGCCGGGGGCGTCCAAAGGCCAACCACCTTTAAAAATCCGGAGAAAGCCGCTTGAGCGCCGACTCCAAAGCCGTCCGCACCGTCGCTTCGCTCAAGTCGGCGGGGGGATAAAAGACACGAGGCTGTTCCCCGTCGTCCAGCAGCAGGTAAAGGTAATAGGTCCGGTCCGAAAAGAGCGAAGCGGCAATCGGCCGGATGGCGTAGTTCTCCAAAAGCGCCTCTTGAGTCAGCGGGGCGCCGTTGGCTGTGGGGTCCACCACCTCAAACTGAAGCTTTCCCCCTGAGCGATCGGCGAACTCCTGAGCCACCTTGCGGATGGTCTCGGGAGCCTCCTGAAGCGGTTCAGGAAGCGTCTCTGGCGTGACGATCAGTCGAAGTGAGACGGGCCGACTCAACGCCGCAAGCACTGCGTCCAACGACTGGAAGCCGTAGACGACCTTCTTGATCGCTCGCGTTAGGTCGTACTCCGGATTCCGGAGCCGGACGTCAACGGTTCCGTCTCGGCGAGCCTCGATCTCGATCAGATCACGAAAGCTGAGCGTCTCCGACTGGTCCCCGTATCGAACCAGCACGTCGAAGTAGGAGTTGACCACCGCGGTCTCATACCGCCCGGAGACCTGAAACGGCGTCGGCTGAATCCCGTAGATCTGGGTGGCTTCCCGCTCGATCTCCGGGTCCTTCTGGGGATCCACCACTTCGGCGGTCACTTTTCCGCCGCCGGCGATTTCGTACTCCTCCAACAGATCGGCCAGCTGCGGTCCCAGGGGGGCCAAAAGCGGATGGGTTCGCTCGCTGATGTAGGCGCGGAGCAACAGCGGCTCCCGCAACCCTGCCAGCAGCTGCTTGGTCACCGGGGAGAGGCTGTACTCCCGGTTCTCGGTGATGTCGAACCGGACGCTGCGGATGGGCGTCAGCCAGAGGTTCAACGCTAGCGCGTTGGCCAGGACCAACAGGATGCTCAACGTCTCGCTCCGCCGGAGTTGCGCCGCCTGAGGACCGCGACTCCAGCGCCGGGCGTCCACCGAGAGCACGTTGAGCGCCAGAAACCCAACGATCAACGATCCGTAGTAAGCCAGGTCCCGCAGGTCGATGACCCCCCGCTCAATGCTGGCGAACCGACTGCCGGTGCCCAGCAGCCGGAAGGTGTTCCCCAACGGCCCGGCGAAGTCGGTCACCGGCCTTGAGCCGATCAGATAGAAGAGACCTCCCACCACCATTGTCAGCAGGAGTGCGACGATCTGGTTGTCCGTTCGGGACGAGAGGAATAGCCCGATTGCCGCGTAAGCCCCCGCCAACAGCAGCGCCGCCAGGTAGCCGCCGATAACCGGCCCCCAGTCCAGGTCGCCTAGCCTGGAGACCGTGATCGGAAGCGGCGCCGTCAGAGCCAGGGCGAAGGCCACCAAAATCATAACGGCGAGAAACTTGCCCAGCACCAGTTGGAGCGTTCTGACCGGCATCGTCAGCAGCAGCTCCAGGGTGCCGCGTTGTTGCTCTTCGCTCCACTGCCGCATCGTCAACGCGGCGACTAGAAAGATCAGCAGAACTGGCGTCCAGCGGAACAGGGGACGCACGTCGGCGATCCCCCGCGCGAAGAAGGCCTCCACCCAGAAAAAGGTAAACAACGTGACGATCAGAAAGGCACCAACAAAAAGGAACGCCATCGGAGAGCCAAAGTAGCTTCCCAGCTCCTTTCTCAGGACGGCTATCGTTTGTTTCACCGGGGAGCCTCCTTCCTCCAGTCCGGTTTTATGCGCCGCGGGCCAGCTCGTTGAAGACGGTCTCCAGCGTTCGCACTTCTCGACGCAGCTCGCGCACCGGCCAGTTGCGCTCGCTCGCTAGTCGGAAGAGCGCCGGTGGGAGATCGGCGTTCTCCTTGCCGTGGACTCGGAATCCGGGTTGTCCCTCCGGAGCGGTGTAGGGCTCAACCTCCTCGACCTCGGGAAGTCCCCGGAGAGCCTCTCGGGCCCCCTCTGGAAGCAAATCGAAGAGGATCAGGGCGGTGTTGGTTGCGGCCAGGTCGGCTAGGTTCGCGGTCGGCCCGGACCTTCCCGTTCATCAGAATGATCGCCCGATCGCAAACGGCCTCCACCTCCGGGAGGATATGAGTCGAAAAAAGGACCGTGCTCTGCCGAGCCAGCCGGCGGATCAACGCTCGAATCTCGAGAATCTGCGTCGGGTCCAAGCCGACGGTCGGCTCGTCCAGGATCAGCAGCTTGGGACGGTGGAGAATGGCTTGAGCCAAGCCGACCCGCTGGCGGTAACCTTTGCTCAACTGGCCGATCGGTCGGGTGAGCTGGTCCTCCAGCTCCGGTCGCATAGACCGCTTCGGCGATCCGTTCCAGCCGCTCCTCCTGGGGGATGCCCCGCAGCTCGGCGACAAACTCTAAGTAGTCCTGAACGGACAGCTCCGGATAGAGCGGCGCATTCTCGGGCAGGTAGCCGATGCGGGCCTGTACCTCCAGGCGGTGGGTGAGCACGTCCAGTCCGTCAATTCGCACGGTGCCTTCGTCCGGCTGAAGGTAGCCGGTCAGAATGCGAATGGCGGTGGACTTTCCGGCACCGTTTGGGCCCAACAGGGCGACCACCTCGCCTGTCTCCACCCGAAAGCTCACCCCGTCCAGGGCCTGGATCGGTCCGTAGGCCTTTCGTAGCTCGGAGACCTCGATCATCTGTCGACCTCCTTTCCAGCCAGTTGAGCTATCGGGTCGCTCCTCCGGAGCGGAATAGTAACGCTCCTTCTCCCCTTCCTGCCAAGCAGGGGCCGTTGTCCGACGCCGACGAATCGGTTATACCTCTCTCGCTAGAGACGGCCTGACCAAACGGAGGAGGAAGAGCGCGGCCATGAACAGCCCACTTGACGGGATTGCCGCTCTGCGTCGGTGTCGGACGAAGCGGGTTTCCAGCTACGATCGAACGGGGGGAAACGCCGATCGGATTACAATTGCGCCCGGAGAGACAGCGGTTCTCGCAGAGATCCCCGGCGCTGGGATCATCCGGCACATCTGGTTCACCATCAGCCACGAGGACCCGCTCTACCGAAGGCACATGATCCTGCGGATGTACTGGGACGGGCAAGGAGCATCCTTCCGTTCTCTCGCCGGTCGGCGACTTCTTCGGCCAAGGATTCGGGGAGCATTACAACTTCATCTCGCTTCCACTGGCGGCAGCACCGGTCGGCGGGCGAGCCCTCAACTGCTACTTTCCCATGCCGTTTGGAAACGGCGCCCCGGATCGAAGTGGAGAACGACTCGGAAGGGACCTGCCGAGCCTTTTACTACTACATTGACTACGAGGAGCACTCCTCCATCGACGAGTCGCTGGGCCGGTTCCACGCGTGGTGGAACCGAGAGCTGACCGATCCGGTCGAGAACGAGGACCAGGGGGGCCTTCAGAACCGCTCAGATCGGGAGAACTACCTCTTCGTCGAGGCGGAGGGGAGGGGCCACTACGTCGGGATCAACTACTACGTACAAAGCCCTACGCCGATCTGGTACGGCGAGGGGGACGACATGTTTCTCATCGACGGGGAGCCGTGGCCTGGATCGCTACACGGCACCGGCACAGAGGATTACTTCAACATGTCCTGGTGTCCCCGAGAGCCGTATCACCACCCTTACTTTGGCTTTGGGCGGATCAACCAGAACATCGGTTGGTTGGGCCGCACCCATCTTTACCGGTTTCACCTTGAGGATCCGATCTGCTTTGAGCGTTCGCTTCGGGGCTCGATTGAGCACGGCCACGGAAACGCGCTGACGCTGGATCTCTCATCGGTGGCGTACTGGTATCAAACGCTTCCGCACAGGCCGTTTCCGCCGCTGCCGCCCCGCCAGGAGCGCGACCCGCGCCCGGACATCGGCCCCGGTGAAATTCATCGCTGGCGTCAGGCCTGGCGGAACGAGCGCGGAGGTGGGAAGCTATGGGGGAATGAGTAGTACACGCTCAGCCTTCCAGTGTCCATCGAAGCAGGAAGGCTACGAGCGTGAGTCCCTCGGCAAGCAACGTGCGCCGTTCTAGGAACAGCGCGCTGAGAAGCGGCATCGGGGCTCGCTCCGTGGGCCGCTTCCAGCGCCATCGCCGGGGGAAAAATCGGGGCACCGATGCAGCATACTGCCGATACGCCTCACCGAACTGTTCCAGGAGCGTCCGTTCTTCCCAGTAGACGATAGGAAGATACTGCGCCCAGAACAGCAGGACGGCGATCAGGAACAACTCCCAACGGGCGACCATCGTCGCAACGCCTAGGACGATCAGGAAGTTTCCTAAGTAGAGCGGATTTCGCACCAGCTCAAAGGGGCCCTCCCGGACGAGCCGCTTTCCGGGTCGTTCCCCTCGGGTTCGGCAGCTTCCGCCGATGTAGCAGACGGCGGCCAACCGGATCGTCTCCCCCAGAGCTAGGAGCAGCGTTCCAAAAAGCAACGACCACCAGCGCGGTCGGGCGAACCAAAGGAATAGAATCAACAGCGGCGCCGCTGTGTAATCCCGAAGACGAAAGAGCAGACGGCCCAGCCGCTCGATTCGCTGGAGCTTGGACGGCGGGCTCGTAACTCATCGCCTGGTCTCTCCTGCGGGATGGGATACCGTAACGCTTTGACGGGGCAGGACGCGAACCGGTCCGCTCCGGGCGCCGTCCCGCCAGCGGACCTCAAGACGCAGCTCGTCGGCGTCCCCCACTCCAAAGAGGACCCGGGGGTCGTTCGAAGACGCGTAACTCCCCCCAGCGTGAGCCTGGGCTACCCACCGCCGCGATCCGTCCCGCCGTGCTCAGCTCCAGCCAGGTTCCAGGAGCCCAATGGGGCGGCTCCAGGATAACTCGAACCCATCCGTTTTCCGGCGGCGACTCGTTCTGGAGCAGCGTCGCTCGACTGTGAAGGTTGTTGACGATCACGTCCAGGTCGCCGTCGTTGTCGTAGTCGCCAAAAGCGGCCCCCCGGCTCACCTCCGGTCGAACGATCGGAGCGCCGCTCTGCGCCGAAACGTCCCGGAATCGCCCGTTTCCTAGGTTTTGAAAACACCTGTTTGGGCTGAGGATAGGAACCCCATCCCTTGATCTGCTGAATGTTGTCGTGAATGTGGCCGTTGACGATAAAGAGGTCTCGCCAGCCGTCGTTGTCCAGATCGGCGATGGCACACCCCCCAGCTCAACATTGGCAGCGAGGGGCCTCCGATTCCCGACCAAATAAGAGACGTCGGTAAAGAAGCCGTCTCCGTCGTTGCGATGGAGGACGGTCGTCTGCTCCTCAAAGTTGGTCACCAGCAGGTCTAGCCATCCGTCGTTGTCGTAGTCGGCCAGGTCAAAACCCATACTGTTGCCCATCACCGCGTCGTCTCCGAGGGCGATTCCTGCGGCGAAGCCCATCTCCTCAAAGGTTCCGTCCCCTCGGTTTCGATAGAAGAAGTTCGGGGTCATGTCGTTGGCCACAAACAGGTCGATGTCCCCGTCGCGGTCGGGATCGCCCGCGATCGCTGCAAGCCCTAAGCCGGCAAAACGGATCCCCGCCGACTCGCTGATGTCGGTAAAGGTCCCGTCTCCGTTGTTTCGATAGAGGGTGTCCGTCTCCCCGTCGAAGATCTCCGGCCCGCAATAGACGGAAAGGCCGTTCACTTCACAGCGGTCCCAATCGGGGCGATATTGAACGTAGTTGGCAACGAACAGGTCGAGATCGCCGTCGTTCTCGATGTCCAGGAAGACCGCCGCGGCGCTCCCACCGCTCCTCGCCGACGCCTGCTTGTTCGGTCACGTCGGTGAAGGTCCCGTCCCCGTTGTTCCGGTAGAGCGTGTTTCCCGTCCGAAGTTACAGATGTACAGGTCCATCCAGCCATCGCCGTTGTAGTCCCCGGCGACAACGCCGGCCCCGAAGCCGTCGTCGCCGACGCCTGCTTGTTCGGTCACGTCGGTGAAGGTCCCGTCCCCGTTGTTCCGATAGAGGCGATTGGGCTTTTCCGCCCCGCTGGAAGTGTCCAGCGTTGACCAGGTAAAGGTCTAGCCATCCGTCGTTGTCGTAATCCAGCCAGGCGGCGCCGGAGCCGATCGTCTCGGGGAATCGGTGATCCCCTTCGGCGCCGTTTTCCCGTGGACAAAGTCGAGGCCGGCGAATTCGGTCGCGTCCCGGAAGACAACCCTCCATTCTTGCCCCGCGGCTAGCCCTCCGAGGAGAACGGAGAGCCAAAGGAGACCACCGACGGCGTACCGACTACTCCTCATTCAGGACGATCCGCCTTCCCTCGTTCATGGATCGCTCGGCGTTCAGAGTGATCCGGATCGCCCTCCCAGGCAACCGCAAGGTCGGCATGGCCAGCGGAATAGTCCTCTGCCCGGATCTCCTCAAGCCAGCGCTCTTGGTGGGTGGGGGGCGTCCCGGGGCGCGGTCGAATGCGGGCGGTTCCGTTTCGATCGCTGCGCTCCCAGCCGCCTTCGACGGTTCGAAGCGTTGCCCGCTGGAGAACGTATCGAGTGAGCTGCTCCGGCTCTCGGATTGAGACCCCTCCTGCCCACGTCCACTGGCCTAGGCCGCCGTTGCGAAACTCCACAGTCACCGCGTTGACAAAGGCGTCGTAACGGCCGTCCTCTCGGAGGTTCTCGTAGTGAGCCGCTCCGTGAACCCATCGGGCCGGGCCGAACAGGTCCACTGCCGGATAAACATGGTACAACAAAAAAGTGTGCCGGAGGACCGGAGACCGGCAGGTTAAAAAGGATCTCCGGACGAGCGCCGCGGCCAGGCGTCAGGCCGTCGAAACTCGGCCAGAAGCAAACCGCCTCCGCTCTCCACCTCGCGCCGTAGCGCTTGGTGCATCGGAGAGAGCGGCTCCGAATGGGTCAACCGGAAGACCACGGGGGCGCCGGCGCACCTCGTCTAGAATCCGCCTTCCCCTCCTCCAGGCGACGGGCCAGCGGGTATTCCATCAAAACGTGCTTTCCAGCCTCCAAGGCGGCTAGAGCGATCGGCCCGTGGGAGTCGTTATGGGTACAGATCCACCACTCCGTCAATCGAGTCGTGCTGAACCGCCTCCCGCCAGTCGGGGAGGAACTGCGCCCCTAACTCCCCGGCCAGCGCGGGACCCGTCGTCCGGTTCCGCGAGGCGACCAGAGTAACTTGGGCGTCCTTAAGTTGGGAGAAAGGCGCGAGCGTGGTGCCGAGCGGTTCCTCCCGAACCGATGATCGCTATTCGAACGCGCATGGGTTCAGTCCTTGAGTTCTCTCAGTTGGCCATCGGCTTAGGTAGAGGTGTAGATCTCCCGATTGCTAGGCAGCTCGTAGAGTCGAAAGTCCTCCACGTGCATGTTGGGATTGGCGTCGATCTCGATCCGCATCTTGAGGTCACGGCAGAGATCGCGGAACTTCCTCCGGTCCTCCTGCTGGAGGCGTTGGGGCGATTCGCTTGCTGCAGAGGATTCGGATGCCCCGTCGGTGGGCCTTGGCCGCCACGCGTCGGACCGCCCGCAGCAGTTGAATGACGATCGTCTCCTCGGAGAGGACAGAGCCGTCTCCGTTGCAGTAAGGACACGGAGAGCAGAGCGTCGCCCGAAGGCTCTCGCGAGTGCGCTGACGGGTCATCTCGACGATTCCCAGCTCGGTGAACTGGAGGATGTTCGTCCGCGCCCGATCCTTGCGGATCTCCTCTTCGAGTGTCCGGAGGACGTGCTTGCGGTTGGTGGGGTTCTGCATGTCGATGAAGTCCAAAACGATGATTCCCCCCCAGGTCACGCAGGCGGAGCTGCCGGGCGATCTCGACGGCCGCCTCCAGATTGTTCCGATAGATCGTCTCCTCGTGATCCTGGCTGCCGACAAACTTCCCGGTGTTCACGTCAATGGCCACCAGGGCCTCCGTCTCGTCGATGACGATATGGCCGCCCGATTTCAGCCAGATGCGCCGGTTGGTCGCTCGGCGGAGCTCCTCCTCGATACCGTAGCGTTCAAACGCGGGCTGCTCTCGGTCGTAAAGGACTACCTGAGACTTCAAGTGCGGCAGCGATTTCGTCTAGGTACCGCATCACCCGGTCGTAGAGGCTTTTCCCCTCGATAATCATCCGGTCCACCTCGTCGGTGAACAGATCGCGGATGATCCGGTAGACCAGTCCCAGATCTTCAAAGACCAATGCAGGGGCCTTCGCGCGTTCGGGCCCGTTGAAGGATCTCCTGCCAAGTCTTCAGGAGGTATTTGATCTCCGGGACGATCTCCTCCTCCGAGCGGGCCCGCGCAGGCGGTCCGGACGATGAACCCTCCCTCGGAGGGCATATGCTTTGAGACGATCCGCTTGAGGGCGGCTGCGCTCTCGCTCGTCACTGATTCGGCGCGAGATGCCCAAGCTGGTCGCCGTGGGGGACGTAAACCAGATACCGGCCGGGAATGGTCAGGTAGCCGGTCACGCGGGGGCCCTTGGTGCCGATGGACTCCTTTTCGATCTGGACCAGGATCTCTTGGCCCTTTTTTAGAATCTGTTCGATCGGAATCCGGTTGCGTCCCCCGCGTCCGGAGGGGTCTACGTTCCGTTCGATCTCTCCGTACTCGTTGACATGGGTCTGCAAGTCGGAGATATGGAGAAAGGCGTTCTTTCCGATGCCGATGTCCACAAAAGCGGCCTGCATCCCCGGCAGGACGCTGGCCACTCGTCCCTTATAGATGTTGCCCAGAATCTGTTCGGTGTCTTTTCGTTCCAGGTAGAATTCAACGAGCCGTCCCTCCTCCAGGAGGGCCGCACGCGCTTCGTACTCGTCTTCGGAGACGACGATTTCGGTAGCCATCCAATGCCCCTTTCTTCGGGGCGCAGGGGCAAGGCATCGGAGGCAGCGGAGCGGGGGGAGAGGAGTAGACGTGGAGAAGGGCGCTCGCGACGCCGACGATCTCCCCTGAGGGGCCCCGGGCGTTCCCAGAAGAACTCAACGCCCTGGAAAACTCTGTGCTCTAAGACCTCTCGAGCCAATGGGAACCAAAGACTCATCGCTGTTTCCCGCCGTTGTCATGGGGGCCGAATCGTCCTCGATCGCCTCGCTGCTGTCCGTTCCTCATTTACCTGCGCAGTCGGTGCCCGAAACTATGGGTTCAGGTCGTCAAACTCTTTGGCCGCATCGTTACCAGAGGAACCAGAAGCTCATCCATGGAGATGCCGCCGTGCTGAAATCCGCCTTGAAGCTGGCGCTTGTATGTGTGAAAATCGGTCGGATAAACGAAGTAAAAGTCCTCCTTGGCCAGGACGTAGTTCTTCCCGGGAGCGTCGGCTGGGAGCTGAAACCGTTCCAGATCGTGAATCTCCACCGCTTCCCTCCGGGTCGCCGTGAACCCGCTCCCCAACCTTGAAGCGGAGGCTCGGCGAGGTGTCCCGGTTGCCAAAAACCTTGCTCGCCCGATTGCAGAGGATCGAACCGTGATCGGTCGTCAGAACGACCCACCGCGGGCCGCTGAGCCATCAGGCGGAAAATCTCATACAGGTCGGAGTTCTCAAACCAGGAGATCATCAGCGATCGGAACCCCTTCTCGTCGGGGGCGATCTGCTGGAGAACCTCCGACTCGGAACGCTCGTGCGTCAGCACGTCCAGAAAGTTGACCACCAGCGCGGCCAAACCTCACTCGGTCAAAGGAGGCCAACCGGCGACGGTACTCCTCTCCGCCCCGCTTGTCGAAGATCTTGAAGTACCGCGGGGGCGGTTTGAGGTACAGACCGGTGCGCTGGAGCTTAAGCTCCATCAACTGCTTCTCAAAGCGATTGGTCGTCTGATCGGTGCCGCTGGACTCCGTCCAGTACTGAGGGTACCGCTCGGCGATCTCCCGCGGGAACAGCCCGCTAAACAACGCGTTACGTGCATAGGCGGTCGCGCTGGGAAGAATCCCGTAGTACAGCTCCCGCCGGATCTCAAAGAACTCCCGGAGCAGCGGTTCGATTGCCAGCCATTGGTCGTATCGGAGGCAATCGATCACCACAAAAAAGACCTGCTCCCCCCGCTGCACGTGGGGAAGCACATACCGATCCATCACGTCTACTGAGAGCGGCGGCGAGTCGTTTCCCCCGGACCCACTCGGGATAACGCTGGATCACGTAATCCGGCGAAGGCTCGGTTACACTCCCGATAAAGGTCCCGATAGGCGACGACCAGCCCCGTCTCTTCGAGTTCGTCAATCCGGAGGTTCCAGGCGGTCAGCCGTTCGTAGATCTGGATCCATTTCCGCCAGTCCGGATCGTCGGCAAGCAGCGACTGAATTTGACGGTGGTCCTCCCAGGTACTCGCGGGGCAACCGCTTCGACCGCCAACCGCTTTTGGTCCAGAATGCGTTTGAGTGTATGGGGCCACCTGAACCGCGTGAACCGGCTTGACGAGAAATCCGTCCACTCGATGGCGGAAGGCCTCTTCGGCCAGCTCCTCTTCGTGGCTCTGGGTGACCATGATCACCGGCAGGAAGGGGTGCCTCTCTTTGATCTCCTCCAAGACGTCCAGGCCGTCCTTGCCAGCCATGCGGTGGTCCAGCAGCACCGCATCGAAGCCCTCCGACTCTAGCAGGGCCAGGCCGTCTTGGCCGTTGGTTGCCGTAACGACACGGTAGTCGCGGGACTCCAGAAACAGCAGGTGAGATCGAAGCGTTTCCGATCTCATCGTCGATCCAGAGTACCTTTCGTTGTCGTGTCGCCGTGCTCATTGGTCGCCCTTGGAGCTGTTGTTGCGACGCCTTGCTGAGGCTGTCGGAATGCGGACAAAAAAGGTCGTTCCTTCGGGGCCGGTCTCCAGGACGCCGATCCTCCCGCGATGGTACTGTTCTACGATGCGTCGAGCCAGCGCCAGGCCCACTCCCCACCCGTGGCGCTTGGTCGTTACGCCCGCATCAAAGAGCCGGCCCCGGATCGAGCGAGGAATCCCGCCGCCGGTATCCTGGACTGTAATGGTAACATATTTCCCCTCCCCTTCGGAACCGGTCGACACCGTGACCCGTTCTCTGGAGGAGGATCCCTTCTGCTCGATGGCGTCCAGGGCGTTCCGGATCAAGTTTTCTACCACCCACTGGAGCAGCTCTTCGTTCCCCCAGACCAAGGGCACTGAAGGATCGCTCTGCTCGAGGATCTCCACAGCGACCGAGCGGCTGGGAAGCCGCGAGCGGAAATAGGCCACCGCCTCGTGAACGACTTGGTTCACGTCCACCGGCCTCATTGTCGGGGTGGTGCCCACCTGGGCAAACCGCTGGACGACCCGCCGCAGCCGTTGAAGGTCCTCTTCCATGGCCTCATATAAGGAAACGTCGCCCAGGCTCGACGGTTCCGGGTGTCGCTCGCGCGCCAAATCCAGCCAGCCCAACAACGAGGAGATCGGCGTGCCTAACTGGTGTGCGCTCTCTTTGGCCAAGCCGGCCCAGACGGCGGCCTGCTCCTCCAGTCGCACCCGCCGATAAAGGGAGGCTCCCCCCAGCGTGAAAAGGGCGATCAATCCTATCTGCACGTACGGCATCCACTGGAGGGCCCGGATGGGCCTCAATTCGTAGTAAAAACGGCCCCGGCGAAGCGGCGGGTTGATCTGCAGGTCGGCAACGCGCTGAAAACGCGTCGCCTCTTGGATCAAGGCCTCAGCCCGATCCCGATTCTCCGGATGGGTGGCCGGCGTCTCCCAGTCTGCCTGAATCCGCCAGGCAAGCGGTCGACCGGTGACGTCGGCCAGGACCAGGGGAATCTCTCCCAAAGCCTCCGGGTCCACGTCGCCGTAGTAGATGCGGCCGATGATCCGTCGGTCCCGTTCGACGAATTCGACCGGTAACGGCTCCTGCTCAGCACGGTCCATGTGCTGGAGCAGGTTGTGGAGTTGGTGCTGCTCCTCCGAAGTGAGGGGGCGGCCCTCCTGGACTTTTGCCTCCAGTTGGGGATCGCCAAGCCCGCGAGCGATCAGCGGTCGGCCTGATTCATCGGTGATCACAAATCGAATGCGACCGTAGGTGGCGATTCCGCCGATTACCTCGCGGATCAGCCGGCTAGTCTCCCGATCGGCGACGGAGGCCACATAGGCGCTCAAGCGGGCCAACGGCTGGATCAGTTGCCGGTTGTCCTCCTCCATGTGCCGCAGGATTGCCTGCGTGTACAGGACAAACCCCACCAGCAGAAGGACCAGTCCCCCAACCAGGTAGATCCGCAGAAGTGTGGACGTCCGCGAAAGGCTCGCCCTCCAGATGCCCATTGCACTCCACCGGCGAGAGAGGTTTGCTCCTTATCAAAGAACGGTCTGGGGCCAATGCTGCGATTACTGCGGCTCCCCCTTCTCCGGAAGGTCCAGGATTAGCCGAGAGCCGGGGTTTCGGGTGAAGTAGCTCCAGGCCCAACGGACAAAGACCACCAGCTTGTTTTCGAAGCCGACCAGCGCCCGGATGTGGACCAGGAGCCAAACGAGCCAGGCGAGAAACCCGCCAAAGACAACCCCTCGCCCCGTCTGGACGACCGCTTCGTGCCTTCCGATCACAGCCATCGCGCCGGGGCTTCTGTATCGGAACGGCTGGAGTCGCTCCCCTCGCATCCGGGCGAGAATCGCCCGGGCGGCGTACCGGCCTTCTTGAACGGCCACCGGAGCTATCGCCGGAAGCGGATCGCCGGATGGGCTGCGAACGGAGGCCGTGTCCCCCACGATGAATATCTCCGGGTGGTGGGGCAACGAGAGGTCTTCCCGAACGAAGACCCGGCCGTTCCGGTCGAGTGTCGCCCCGCAGCGCTCCTGAAGGGTCTGAGTCAGCGGCGCAGCTCGATTCCCTGCAGCCCAGAGGACCGTCCGAGCGGCCAAGATGGTTTCCTTCTCCCCCTGCTGGAGCCGCACGCCCTGAGAGGAGATTTCTAGAACTCGCGTCTTGGTCAGGACCCGGACGCCGAGCCGATTCAACGCCCTGGTGGCGCGGGCCGAGGCGGCTGGACGATAACCGGGAAGAAGCCGCTCCTGGGCCTCAACGAGCACGATCTCGGCCGACTCCGGTCGGATGCGTCGGAACTCTCCAGGGAGCGTTCCGCGCGTCAACTCTCCCAGCGCCCCAGCCAGCTCAACGCCGGTCGGCCCGCCCCCAGCGATGACGAACCGGAGCCATGCCCCTTGCTCTTGGGGATCCCTCACTCGCTCGGCCTCCTCAAACGCGAGAAAGACCCGACGACGGACCTCTAAGGCGTCCTCGAGCGTCTTAAGGCCCGGTGCCTCCGGTTCCCACTCCGGATGGCCAAAGTAGTGGTGTCGGGAACCGGCCGCGAGAATCAGAAAATCGTACGGAACGGCCTCCCTCTCTTCGAGAAGGAGAAGGCGGGCCTCTGGGTTCAGGTCTACAGCGGTGCCCAGCCGAACTGTAATGTTTGGCCAGCCTTTGAGAATCGCCCGAAGAGGGGCGGCGATGTCCGCCTCGCTCAGCCCACCTGTGGCCACCTGGTAAAGTAACGGCTGGAAGAGGTGAAAGTTCCTCCGGTCGATCAGCGTCACCTCTACCGGCTTCCCGCCAAGCGCCCGAGCCGCCTCAAGCCCGCCAAAACCGCCTCCAACGATCACGACTCGCGCTCGTTCCACTGTGGATTCCTCCCCAGACTCGTCCGGAACAACGATTTCTCACCTATTTTGTGCAACATTTCACAATATCGTGTCCAGTGGGGTTGGAGGGCGTCTTGGAGGGGAATCAAGACGACTGCTCAGAGGTTTCGCTCTCGAAGGAGCTTCCGGAGGTAGGCAACCGCCTTGGGCACGGCCGTCGGCGAGGGCTCAACGTCCCATCCCTCGTAGACGATGGACATCCATCCGTTGAAACTCTGGGCGGCAAGGATGTCTAGAATGCGCGGGTAGTCGAGCCATTCCTCAACGCCGGAGGAGATTCTGTAGAACTTGGCGCGAACGTGAACGGCGTAAGGCGCAGACGCGGCGATGCTTGCGTAAAGCCTCTCCTCCGCCGGCCGGGAGCGATCTGCGCCGGAGGCGCCTGGAGAGCCGACGTACTGGCCCGTGTCTAAGATGTGGGTCAGATAGGAGCTGTTCACCTCTTGGAGAATGCGCACTACGTCCTCGCCCGTTGCGGTCACGCAGCCGTGGTTGTGATTGTGGAGCCCCAACACCACGTCACGTCGTTCTCCTTCGGCGACCACCTGGCCGATCGCGTCTAACATTCGGCTCCAGACCCGTTCTTTAGTCTCCCCTTGGGGGATCCAGGCAGCAAAGATGCGAACCATCGGAACGCCCATCTCCTGAGCGATGGAGATCCAGCGCTTGACCTTGGCGACCTCCTCTTGGAGAGCTTCGCCTTGCTTTCCAAAGTCGTTGCTCACGGCCAAGTAGCAGATGGCCAGCCCTCGACGGTGGCAGGCGTGGCGAAGGCGGCGGAGCGTTGCCGGCTCGGTGTCCGGAAAGGCGCTGGTATGGAGATCCACCCCGTCCAGCCGGAGCCGGTAGGCGGTCTCGATGAACTCCTCAACGCTCATCTCTCCAGCGGCCATTCGGTCGCGATAGCTCAGCGACATGCAGCCTAATTTGATCATCCTGGAACTCCTTGCGGCGGGGGCTCCCCGCGTCGGCGTCCGGCCCAGGCAGCATAGCCGCAGGCCAGCAGCACAAGACCGCTTCCCAGTGCCAAGCGACCGGAGAACGGCTCCCGAAACAGCAGCACTCCGAAGATGGCGTTCAACACGGGTGTCATCAGCGCCCAGAGGGCGCCCTCCGTGCCGCTAACATACCGGAAGGCGTAGGCCGAGAGCAACTTAGAAGAGATGTCGGCCACGCCAACGGCGGCCATGATTCCCCAAGCCGCCCAGGAGAGAACCAACGTCGTCTGGAGCGCCCCCGGCGCGGAGACGGCCATACCGGCCAGGGCAAAGGAGAGATAAATCATCGCAGGGGATTCCGTCGCGCTCAGCCGCTTGATGCACAGCAGCGCCAGTCCGCCGGAGAGCCCCCCGCTCAGTGCCACCAGGTCCGGGGGAGCGACGCCGCCCCATCCGATGGGCGGAACGATCAGTAGGTAGGTTCCCCAAAAGGCCACTCCGACCGCCAGGTAGAGCCGGAGCGAAGGCCGCTCTTTCAGCACAATCGGCGCCAAGGCAGCGGCCCAAAGGGAATAGGTGCTGTTAAGAATAGTGGCCTTGGCGAGGCCGATCTCGGTGATCGCGTAGAAAAACGTATAGGCGCCGTAGCCACCGAACAGCCCTCTTGCGACCCACCATCCCCGGTTTTGGACGTGGACCCGATGCCGACGCTTCAGGACATAACCGCCGATCGCCAACGTTCCCAGTGCAAAGCGAACAAAGGTGACCTGCGAGGCGGTGAGCGTCGTCGCGGTTTTGGCCAGTCGCACTAGGACGCCCATCAGCGAGAGCAGAAAAGCCGAGATGCCCAGCAGGCCAAAGCCGTAAAGCCGTCGTTCGGGAGTCTCCTCGTGAACGGCGGCCCTCCCGGACGGCGCGGACCCCATCGGCGCGGGCTCCCTGGGCTAGAAGGGCTCTTCGGTCGGCTCGGAAGCGCCAGGCGGAAGTTCGATCGGACAGGGTTGGGGCGGCGGAGCCGCTTTCTCCAAGGCCTCGGCAAGGGCCTCCAGCCCTTCAGGGGGGACGATTCGCTGGGCCGCTTCAAAGAGCTCCCGCTCCTCGAACCGAATATGAGCGGTCAGGCGGCGGGAGAAGTCCAAAAGCTCCGCGCGCAGCTGGTCTGGGCTTGGCTCTCGGAGGACCCGATCCCGCTGCTCACGCAGTGTGGCGTGCTCCTCAGCGAGCCGCTTCAAAAGCGGCCCGGCGGTCTCCGGATCGGCGGCCTCCATCGCCGGGGCGAGCACCGTCTCTTCGGCCTGAAAGTGGGGCTCCAGCTCGGCCTCCCAGACGCGACGGAACTTGTCCCGCAGGC
This sequence comes from Candidatus Poribacteria bacterium, assembly GCA_026004875.1. Classification (GTDB taxonomy): domain Bacteria; phylum Poribacteria; class WGA-4E; genus BPJZ01. Next base: position 32,471 of record BPJZ01000018.1, read on the forward strand.
TCGGCAGGGGCTCCCAGCCGTTCTCAATCGCCAAGCGGAGCCGACGAGCAAACACCAGTCCGTGGTGGTGGTTGTGGGAGAGGGGCACCAGGCTTGCGTGTCGCTTCATCGGAGCCTTCCCGTCGCTTAGGAGGACATCAGCGTATAGTTGGGTGGCTCTTCGGTGATCACCACGTCGTGGGGGTGGCTCTCCCGGACGCCGGCGGAGGTGATCTGAACAAATCGAGCGGTCTTGCGAAGCTCTTCGATGGTACGGGCGCCGCAATATCCCATCGCGGCGCGCAGTCCGCCGACGAGCTGATAGGTCAGGTCGGCCAACTTTCCCTTGTAGGGAACTCGGCCCTCGACACCTTCGGGAACCAGCTTCTTGAGTTCCACGTCGCCCTGGAAGTAACGCTCACGGCCCCCGCGTTCGCGCATGGCACTCAGCGACCCCATCGCTCGATAGACCTTGAAGCTTCGGCCCTGATAGATCACCGTTTCGCCGGGGCTCTCCTCGGTACCGGCGAAGAGGGAGCCGATCATCACCGCGCTGGCCCCGGCGCCGATCGCCTTGGCGATGTCGCCGGAATATCGGATGCCGCCGTCGGCAACGATGGGGACCCCGTGCTTGTCGGCCTCTTCAGCGCAGTCCATGATGGCCGAGACCTGCGGCACCCCGACGCCGGCGACCACCCGTGTGGTGCAGATGGACCCCGGGCCGATCCCCACTTTAACGCAGTCGGCGCCGGCGAGGATCAGGTCTCGCGTGGCTTCTGCGGTGGCGACGTTCCCGGCCATCAAGGGCAGTTCGGGGAACCGCGCCCGAATCTTCTCGACCGCCTCCAAGACCGCCGTCGAGTGGCCGTGAGCCGTGTCAATAGCGATCAGATCAACGTTGGCCTCGACTAGCCGCTCCACCTCCTCCATCCGCACCGGTGCGGAGACCGCCGCACCCACCCGAAGGCGGCCCCGCTCGTCCTTACACGCGTTGGGATACTTGATGATCTTATCAATGTCCTTGATGGTGATCAGCCCTCGCAGATGGCCCTGCTCGTCCACAATCGGCAGCTTTTCGATCCGGTGTTCGTGGAGGATGCGTTTGGCCGCTTCGATGTCGATCCCTTCCTGGGCGGTGATCAGGTTCTCCCGCGTCATCACCTCCCGGACAGGGCGGTCCACGTCGGTGACATAACGAATGTCCCGATTGGTTAGGATGCCGACCAGCTTTCCGTCCTCGGTCGTGATCGGAAACCCGCCGATTCGATAGCGCTCCATCAGCTCCAGCGCTTCGCGAATGGATTGGTGGGGCCGAAGCGTCAAGGGATCGACGATCATCCCGGCCTCTGAGCGCTTGACCTTGTCCACCATATCCACCTGCTCATCGATCGAGCAGTTCCGGTGGATGATCCCCATTCCTCCTTCACGGGCCAGCGCAATAGCCAGCGTGTGGTTGGTCACGGTGTCCATGGCGGCGCTCAGGATCGGGATGTTCAACTCGATCGTCCGAGTCAGGCGGGTGCGGGTGTCCACGGTGGCCGGATGAACGGACGACCGCTGCGGAACGAGCAGCACGTCGTCGAAGGTGAGGGCCAGCTTGGTGATCTTGCTTTCTACCACGGCGGTGCTCCTCCGGCGGAAGGCTGCGATCGGACTTTGAAGAGATGATACTCCTCTCCCCCCCAAACGGCAAGGGAGGCCACCGGCCGGCCTCTGGACCCTCGGTCCTTCCTACTCCACTCGGTCCTTCCTACTCCAGATGGGCCACCAGAACGAAGCTGCTCCCCGGCTCGTCTCCAGTAAAGGATCCAGCCCGTGGTTCCGGTCGCACCTTCTCCAGGTACAGCTGAATCTCTTCCAAAGTTAAGATGCCGTCGGGACCGCCGAAGCTTCGCAGCGCTTCCAAAAAGGCCGCCGTAAACGGACTATGGTGCCCCGGACGTCCGTCGGGAACGTACTCCTTTCCCCCGGCGGTCAGATATCGGCGGGTGCGATAGCGCAGCTTCCGTTGAATGTACTCCCGTGGGGGAATCTGGACGTATATCTGGCCCGCTTGACGGTTCGAGGCCATCGCGATCGTCGGGTCGATCGTCCCACTAAAGCAGGAATCCACCACTAAAAGCACGTGTGGACAGTCCAGCCGCTCCAAAACCGTTCGGACATCCTCATGGGAGACAAACGTCCTCCAGAGCGAGTCTTCCAGCGGTGTTCTGGTGTCTCGGAAGGCCAGATAGCCCCGTTTGAGCGTCTCGTTGAAGGCTCCGTGGCCGGAGATGAAGACCAGCAGCTGGTCATCCTCTCCCCACTCCCGACGAGCCAAGCCATAGAGCGCCTCTAAAAACTCCTCCTGGGTTGGGTTGAGGAGCGTTTGTGTCTGAACGCGGTAGACCTCTCGCAGCTCCCGTTCCACAGCCAAAACGTCGGGAACCGGGTTGACCAGGTCGGGAAGGTGGTCGTAGGCGCTGGTTCCCACCAGCAGGGCAAAGGTAGGAACATGGAGCGCCGACTCCTGATAGGTAACTACAACGGTGGCCGGGGAGCTTTCTCCCGTCTCGCCGACAACGACCAAGCTAATTTGGTTCTCCCCCGGTTCTAGGGGGATGCTCATCTCGATCGAGTTGGGGGCTCCTGACGGCTCGACGGTCAAGGTTCGTAGCGCTGAATCCCCCTGAAGCGGTCGTCCGTTGACCGTTACCCGTACCCGACGGATTGGGGCTCCGGTGGGGTTGAGCACCAGCGCCCGGAGGCGAAGGGGGTTTTGTTGGACCATCGCTCCGGATTGAGGCTCCAGAATCTGAACGACGGGCGTGGAGGGTTGATAGGTCACGATCACGGCTGCCGGTTCACTCTCTCCATAGTCGTCGGCGACGATGAGAACGATTTCGTTCCGGCCCGGCCTGAGAGGAACCGTCCGTTCGATTCGGCCCGAACCGCTCACGGACGTTGCTCCGTCGGGATCACCGGGGACCGGACGTCCGTTGACGGTTACACGAACGTTGCGGATCGGCGATCCCCCGGGGCTCACAGCAAGAGCCCGTAAGAGGACGGAGTCCCGATCTGTCGTTGTCCCGGAGCGGGGTTCTAAGATCTGAACTGTAGGCGCGGGAGGCTGATAGATCACGACGGTGGTCGCTGGTGAGCTCTCGCCGTAGTCGTTGGCGGCGATCACGACGATTTCGTTCTCGCCTGGCGAGAGCGGAACGGTCTGCTCAAGTGGGCCGGAGCTGAGGGCAAACGCCTGAGATTCGCCCATGAGGATTGGTCGTCCGTTCACGGAGACCTGAACCCATCGGATCGGTGTTCCGGGAGAACTGATCACCTCGGCGCGGAGGGGAACGGTCGCCCGGTTGGCCACCGTGCCGGGCTGCGGCTCCAGAATCCGGACCGTAGGTACTGGAGGCCGATAGATCACCGTGACGGTCGCGGGGGCGCTCTCCCCGAAGTCGTTGACGGCGACTACGGCGATTTCGTTTCGGCCCGGCGAGAGGGGGATTTGCTGCTCGATCTGGTCCGGTTCGATCGTCAACGTCCGTGCCCCATCCCCACCAACGGCAACCGGTCGCCCGTTCACAGTGATTCGAACGTCGCGGATTGGGGCGCTACCGAGACTCACCACAGCCGCCCGGAGCAGGATAGGACTTCGGTCGGTCGTAGTGTTCGGGCGCGGCTCCAGAATCTGCACCGTCGGTAGCTGGAGCTGATAGGTGACCGTTATCGCAACAGGTTTGCTCTGGCCGTAATCGTTGATCGCGACAATTGTGATCCGGTTCGCTCCTGGCTCCAGCAGCACGGTGGTTTCAATCTGGTTGGAGAGAAGCTCCGGCTCGATGGTCATCGTTCGGCTCTCGGAGGCAACGGTGATCTGCACCCGACGGGTCGGAGCGCCATCCGGAGGGATCACCTCAGCGCGGAGCCGGAGCGTTCCCCTGCCTACGGCGATGTCACCGCTCGGCTCAATCAGCCGAACGATGGGAGGTGGTGGCTCGTAGGTGATGGCCGCTTCGACCGGTGGGCTCTCTCCGTGGTCGTTGGCCGCGACGACCCGGACCCGGTTTGGACCCGGCTCCAGCGGAAGGGCGACTTCCAGCTGACCGGACGCGATCGCCTCCGGCGGGAGGGGAACCGGCCGTCCGTTAACGGTTACTTCTATCCGACGGAGCGGGAAGCGCTCCGAGCCGGTCACCGCGACGCGAAGCGGGAAGGGGCTCCGATCGGTCATCACGTCTCCGGGTGGCTCTAGGAGTTGGACGACCGGCGGGGGAGGCCGGTAGGTTACCGTGGCGATTGCGGAGGCGCTTTCGCCGTGCCGGTTCGTCGCCGTTACGGCGATTTCGTTTTGGCCAGGGCTCAAGAGAACGACCGTCTCCAGCGTCTCTCCGTTCTCTCCGGCGAGCAGTCGGCCGGAGCCGTCCTCGAGGACCGTCTCTCCGTTGACGAGCACTCGCACTTGCTGGACCGGTGCGTCCTGAGAGCGAATCAGGGCGCGAAGCGAAACCGTCTCCCGATCGACGACGGCTCCGTCTCTCGGCTCCAGAAGCTGAACGACCGGCGGCTCCGGCTCGGCGAGATACTCGCTGACATCCCAGATCAGAACACTTCCGTCGGCGCTACCGGAGGCGAGATGCACCCGGTCGGGATGGAAGGAAAGCGAATTGACCCCGCCGGTGTGGCCTGCCAGCGTCGCTAGTAGCTTTCGGTCCCGGACGCTCCAGAGGCGAACGACGGCGTGATTCTCGCCGGAGGCCACCACCCGTCCGTTGGGGCTGAAGGCAACGGCGTAGATAGCAGAGGAGGTCGTCCCAAGGGTCCCCAACGGTTGGCCGGAAGAGGGATCCCAAAGCCGAAGTGCGGTATCCTCGCCCCCTGAGACGAGCAGCGTTCCGTCCGGGCTGAAGGCCACGTCCCAAATGTCGTGCCCATGCCCTTCGAGGACGTGCAGCGGTTGGCCAGAGGGCATCTCCCAGAGCCGGATCGTTCGGTCTCGACCGGCGGAGGCCAAAAGCGTTCCGTTGGGACTAAAGGCCACCGCAAAGATCATGTCGGTATGGCCGTTGAGGACGCTGACGACTTCTCCCGACTCCACCTTCCACAGGCGGACGGTGCGGTCGCGCGAAGCGGTCGCAGCAAGCGTTCCGTCCGGGCTGAAGGCAACCTCTGACACCACGTCGGCGTGATCCGCCCACGTGGCGTACTCCCAGCCTGGGGGGATCTCCCAAACGGGAACGGCGGCCTGATCGCTCGTAGCGGCTAAGAGCTTCCCGTTGGGACTAAACGCCAGCGATCGAGGGTTAGCGTTCAACCCCTCCAGCGAATACACCGGTTCGAAGGTGTAGGCGTCCCAGACAAAGGCGCGATTTGGATTGGACACAAACGCTAGAAGTTTTCCGTCGGGGCTGTACGCCACCGCTCCGACCTGGGGCGTGTAATCGTCCAGGACGAGGAACTCCTTTCGCTCTCTCACATCCCACAGGTGGACTCTCCGGTCGGTCACTACCGCTGCAATCCACTTGCCGTCCCGGCTGAACGAAAGCGATCGCGTGGCTCCCGAGGCCTGGAGGATTCCCATCGGCCCGCCGGTGGAGACCCGCCAGAGCCGTACCGTTCCGTCGAAGCCCCCGGAAGCTGCCATCTCCCCGTTTGGGCTAAAGATGACCGGCTCGACTTCGCGCTGGTGGCCCTCCATGATTCGGAGAACTCTTCCTGAAGAGAGGTTCCAAAGGAGAACGCGACGATCTGCCCCTCCGGAGAGCAAAAGTCGACCGTTTGGGCTGAAAGCCAGCGACCAGGGGCGTTCGGCGTGTCCGTCCGTCAGGACGTCCTTCATCTCCCAAGAGGCGGTGTCCCAGATTCGAATCATCTTGTCTTCGCAGGCGGTAGCCAGCCGTTTCCCGTTTGGGCTAAAGGCCGCCCACTTGACGGCGGCGGGATGCTGGAGCGCCTGAACCGGCTCCTCAGGAGAAGAGAGATCCCAGACGCGCGCAAAGCCGTCCTCGCTGGCGGCGGCTAGAAACTTTCCCTCCCGACCGAAGGCTACCGAACTGACATAACCCTGTGGTCCCTCCAGGACGGCCAGGAGCCTCCTGGAGGAGACTTCCCAAACGTAGACCGGACCGTTCCCGGCGGCGGCCAGAAGTTGGCCGTCGTGGCTGAAGGCAACCGCGAGCAGCGACGAGCTCGCTTCCAGGAACCCCACCCGCCGGGGCGCTGACAAGTTGCGCAGGTCCCAAAGCTCGACGCCGATGGTGGTCGCTACGGCAAGCTGGTGAGTCTCCCTCGGCGAGAAGGCGACAGCCCACGGCCCACCCGGTCCCAGACGGGCCACCGCTCGCTCCGGCAGGGCCCACACCGACGGGCCGGAGAGAAGAAGGACCGTCAGGAGCAAGGCGATCGTTTGAGGAACTGTGCGCTTCAAGGGGACCTCTCCCGCGTCGGAGGAACCGTCCGAAATGTAACAAACGTATAATATCCTTCCCTAGTTCAGTCAAGTGCTCTCCGTTGACCTTCCCTCCCACTCCCGGTAGAATAGAGCTGACTTTCGCGTCAGTTTGTGGAAAGGAGCCCGGGAGATGGGCGTTCGGACGTTACTTTTGAGTGTTGGATTGGGGTTGATCACGATGGCTTCTGGTGCCGAGACGGTGGAGATCGTTCGGGACGAATGGGGGGTGCCCCACATCTTCGCGGAGACGGAGCCCGGCGCGTTGTTTGGGCAGGGGTACGCGATGGCCGAAGACCGGCTGGGCACGATGATGAAGTCCTACCGAAAGGCGATCGGCCGAATGGCCGAGTACTTCGGCTCGGACTGGGTGGAGAGCGACTTCATCGCCCGCGTCTTTCGTCATGAAGAGGTGAGTCGGGAGGGCTTCTCACAGCTGCCGCCGGAATACCAGGAGGCCTGTCGGGCCTTCGTCGCTGGGGTAAAGGCTTTCATGGAAGAGCATCCCGAGCGGATCCCCGACTGGGCGATCGAGCTGGAGCCGTGGCACCTGTTGGCCTTTGGCCGCTATGCGATCTGGGGTTGGCCGCTAGGCCAAGCGTGGGGCGACTTTGAGCGCCGCGAGCAGGCCAGGAAAGACGAGCAATCCGACACCGGCGAAGGCTCCAACCAGTGGGCCGTCGCCGCCCGGAGAACTGCCGATGGACACGTGCTGCTGTTGATCGATCCTCATCTTTCTTGGCAGGACGAGCGGCTGTTCTTTGAATCCCACCTTCACGGCGGCGATCTGCACGTTTACGGCTTCAACATGACCGGCGCCCCCTATGTGGGGCTGGGACATAATGAGTTCATCGCCTGGGCGATGACCACCGGCGGGCCGGACACCGCCGACGTCTACGAGATGACGCTCAACCCCCAGAACCCCACGCAGTATCAGTACGACGGCGAATGGCGCCAGGGGACGTTGGCCACTATCCGGATTCCTGTCAAGACAGAAGAGGGGACCGACTGGGTCTCGCGCGAGGTGCTCTACACCCATCTGGGGCCGGTCGTCTCTGTGGAAGGAGAGAAGGGGTACGCCTTTCGTCTCGCCTACGCGGACGACGTGATGCTGGGCGTTCAGATCGCCAAGATGAACCGAGCGAGAAACCTTGGCGAGTTCCTTGAGGCGCTGGCGATCCGCTCTCTGATGCCCCAAAACGTGATGTACGGTGACGTCTACGGGAATATCTATTACCAGCGCACCGGCCGAGTGCCGATCCGGCCCGAGGGTTACGACTGGAGCCGTCCCGTGCCGGGAAACACCTCCGCGACCGATTGGCGGGGCTTCCACGCTACTGCCGATCTGGTCCAGATTCTCAATCCCCACACCGGTTGGATGCAGAACTGCAATATCTCGCCCGGGACGATGATGGCCGACAGTCCTCTAACCGCCGAGCGGTACCCCTTGTACATCTACAACGACCGGACAGACCGGACGAACGGCCGAGGCCGTCGGGCCAACGCCCTGTTGGGAGAGCTGGACCGGATGACCGTCGAGCAGGCGATCGAGGTGGCCTTGGACACCTACATCGATGGGGAGCGCCCGTTTCGGGAGGCGTTGCTTCAGGCCGCCGAGGCTCGTCCGAACGAAACGGAGGACTTAAGCGACGCGCTGAGCCTCCTTCGCGAGTGGGACGGCCACGCGCGGCAGGATCGAGTTGGCGTGACCCTGTTTGTCGAGTGGAAACGGCGACTCGATGAGCGCCGCGACCGGATTCCGTACGATCGGATCCAATCGGGCGAGCCGCTGGACGCTCAGGCCCAGGAGGCCATGTTCCAAGCGCTTCGCGAGACGGTGAGTTACCTTTTAGAGAAGTTCGGAACGATCGAAGTCCCTTGGGCTCAAGTCTTCCGGGCGAGACGAGGCGAAGAGAGCTGGCCGCTGGACGGCATCGCGGGACAGGTGGGGCTGGTTACCCTCCGCGCCATCTCGGCCCACGACCCTGACGAACAGGGGATCATGTGGGCGCGCGGAGGACAGCTCTGCCCGACCGTCGTTCAGTTAAAGGCCGGCGACGTGCGCTCTTGGAGCGCCGTTCCCTACGGCCAAAGCGAAGATCCCAACTCGCCTCACTACACCGACCAGGGACGACGGCTTTATGCCCAACGGCGGTTGAAGGACACCTGGTTCGACCGGCGGCGGCTGGAAGGCCACGTCGAATCGGTTCGGCGAATCGAGGCCCGCTGGTAGCTACTCCAGCAGCGCGTCGATCTGCCGGGCAAGAGCGAAATCCTTCTCCGTCAGGCCGCCGGCGTCGTGCGTGGATAGCCTGAAGGTGACGTGCCGGTAGACGTTATGAATCTCCGGGTGGTGGTTCGCCTTCTCGGCGAAGTGTCCGACCGCGTTGATTAGCAGGAGAGCTTCTTTAAAATCAGCGCAACGGACCTCCCGGACGATCGCTTCACCCTCTCGTCGCCAGTGAGGGAGTTGGCTTAACTCCTGTTGGATCTGAGCTTCGCTGAGGCGCGCCATCGATTGGATCCTTTCCTTGTTTCTTCGGACCTCCGCCCGCTATCGTAGTAGGCTGAGGGCAGAGCAGCTGTCAACTCAATTGAGGAGCCTCAACGGTGGCGTGGCGACGCTGGCTGGGGACCGTGGAGCTGTTGGCGCTAGGGCTGTGGGTCGGGGCGTTGGCCTTCTGGGGTGGAATCGGTGCGCCGACCGCCTTTCGTGTCCTGGAGCGAGAGGCGGCAGGGGCCTATGTCCGGGCCGTTTTTCCTCGGTACTACACCGTCGGCTTGGTGCTGGGAGCGCTAGCCTTTGGAACCGGCGTCGCAGGACGCATCCTCCGGAAGGATCAGCGACTCCTCTCCTGGGCGACGCTCTTAATGGTGCTGATGATGATTCTGGCCACCTCGTTTGCGCGGACATACGTTCTCCCGCGAATGGAGGAGCTCCGAGTCGTCCAACAGCAGGCTGCCCCAGGATCGGCGGAGTATCAGGAGGCCAAGGCGTACTTTGAGGGCAGCCATCGAGCCTCTGTAGCCCTCAACGCGATTACGCTGGTCACTGGGCTGGTCGCCTTTCTGCTAATCCCTGTCTCGCGGAGCGAGAGGACCCATCCTGGTGGATAAGCAGCGGTTCCCCCTCTACGGTTGGATTGGGCTGGCGCTGACTCTGGGAACGCTCGGCTGTACGGCTTACACCCGTTTTGTTCCCAATGAGGGCTTCCCGTACCACGTAGCCCGGTACACCACAGCGCTGGCCTGGTGGGGGTATATTCTCTTCGTAGACGCTTGGTTGTATCGGCTCCAGGGCAGTTCGCTGCTCCGGGGCCGGCGCCGGATGTTCTGGATCATGCTCCCCGTTTCAGTGATCGTCTGGTGTTGGTTCGAGTTTTACAACTTTCACCTTCGGAATTGGCATTACGAGGGCCTTTCGCCCCACCTTTGGGAGCGTTGGTTGAACATGCTTGTGGCCTTCGCGACGGTGATTCCTGGGGTGTTCCTCACCGTCGAGTGGCTGGAGGCGGTTGGTCTGTTCCGGCGCTTGCGGGCGCCGAGGCTGCGAGTCTCTTCGACACTTCTCTACCTTCTGGTCCTTGTGGGCGTGGGGTGTGTCGTCCTTCCGCTCATGTTCCCTGAGGAGCGTGCCCAGTACCTCTTTGCGCTGGTGTGGGTCGGATATGTGTTCCTCTTGGATCCGATCAACTACGCAAACGGTTATCCCTCCCTGCTCGGGGAGCTTGAGCAGGGGCGGTTAACCCGGCTGGCGACCCTTTTTGTCGGGGGATTGGTCTGCGGGATCTGGTGGGAGTCTTGGAACTGGTGGGCACCGACCAAGTGGGTTTACGACGCGCCGTTTACGCCCAGAATTCGCCTCTTTGAGATGCCGTTTGCCGGGTTCTGGGGGTTTGGGCCATTCGCTTGGGAGTTGTATGCCGTTTGGCACTTCTTCCGGCTGGTCTTTCGGTCTAGCCAAGGCGGAGAGGTGAAGCACCCTGTGCTCCTGGAGGCGGACGGTCCCGGGGACGGGGGCAAGCTCCAACGGGACGAGCGATGAGAGAAGAGCCGATCTGGAACGAAGACTACGTCCTAGGGGAGATGCCCAGCCCAGAGACGACCGAGGAGGAGGTCGCCTTTCTCATCGAGGCGCTGGAGCTAGAGCCGTCCGACCGCGTCCTGGACGTGGCCTGCGGTGCTGGGCGACACGTGAAGGGTCTGGCTCAGTACGGCTGTACGGTGGTCGGAGTGGACCGCTCCGCCGAGCTGTTGGAGATCGCGCGGCGGCACGTGCGGCTTCCGAACGCGTTCTTTTGTCGTGCCGACATGCGGGCGCTGCCCTTCTGGGAAGCGTTCGACGTGGCGATCTGTTTGTTCGCTTCCTTTGGACTGCTGGACGAGGCGGGTAACCAAAAAGCCCTCGGGGCGATGGCCGAGAGCTTAAAGCCCAACGGCGTTCTTCTCATTGAAACCTGGAACCCTTACGCGGCCGTGTCCCTGGACGGACGCCGTAACTGGTGGCGCTCCGGCGATCGGTTCTACCTGGCTGAGGCGGAGTTCGATCCGATCCTTGGGGTCGTTCGCGATCGACGGACGATCTGGGACCGTCGGAGCGGCGAGCTTCGGGAGTGGGTTCGAACCACCCGCTTCTACACGCCGCCGGAGTTGGCTCAGATGGCGGCCTCTGTTGGGCTTTTCCCGCTCCGTTGGTTTGGAGACTTTGACGGCTCCGAGCTCCGATCCGACTCCCCCCGGCTGATCGTAGCGCTGGAACGACGAGAATGAACCCGACGCGGGCTTACTTGCGGCTTTTTCGTCCTTATGTGGGATCGCTGGTGGTAGCCGCTCTCCTCTCAGCGGTGATGACCGCCTTTCAAGGCGGGGCGCTCCATCTGATGGCCGATCTGGTGGACGTCTTCTCGGAGGAAAGGGCTTATCCGCACACCGTGACGCTTTTGCAGCTGACCCCTTGGCTTCCTGGTGTTTCGGTCACGCTCCGCACTCCGGCCGATCTCATCCGATTGCTCGGAGGGTCGCTCGTTGCAATTGCCGGATTGGTGACCTTCAAGAGCGGACTGGCCTATGGCCGGAGCGTCCTGGTGCACCGGGTTACCTATCGAGTGGCGATGGAGCTCCGCAATCGACTCCACGAGCGGATTCTTGCGCTCCCGTTGGGCGTTTTAAGCCGCCAACGGAGCGGCGACCTGCTCGCCCGGGTTGTGGACGATGTGAACGTCCTGACGACCAGCGTGCACGCCTTTTCGACGGCGCTCCAGGCGACGGTCACGCTGATCTTCTTTTTGATCTACATGTTCTTAAAGAGCTGGCTGCTGACCCTTTGCACGTTGCTGTTTGCCCCGCTCATCGGGTGGGTGATTCATCGCTTTGGACAGCGGATCCGAACGGCAAGCGTTCAGGTGCAAGAGGAGCTCAGCCGTCTCTCTTCCCGCCTGCAGGAGGACATCCACGGCGTGGAGGTCCTCAAGTCTTTCGGAGCGGAGCAGGCGGAGCACCACCGGTTCCGGGAAGAGACGCGGGCAATGTATCGGGCGGTGATGCGCCGCGTCCGGGCGTTTTCGGCACAGGGTCCGCTGGCGGAGCTGCTCCTGACGCTGGGGTTAATGGCCATCTTCGGCGTGGGAACGTGGCTGATTCTGCGGGGGGACTTGACCTTTGGGGCGCTGGTCTTTCACGTGGGATTAGCCGGAATGCTGGTCGAGCCGGTGAAGACGCTCAGCCGCTTCAACGCGCTGTTCCAGCAGGGCATCGCTTCTGTAGAGCGAACCGAATCGGTCCTCTCCCTTCCGAGGGAGCCGATGGAGCGGGGCCGGCCTCTTCGGCGGGTGCGGGGAGAGATCGTTTTTGAAAGGGTGACCTTCCGCTATGCGGAGGACGAAGAACCGGTGTTGCGGGAGGTTTCGTTCCACGTGGCGCCGGGGGAGACGATCGCTCTGGTCGGCCGCAGTGGGGCGGGCAAATCCACTCTTCTTCGGCTGATTCCTCGCTTTTACGAGCCGACGGCAGGAAGGATTCTATTGGACGGAGTTCCGATCGCCGAGATCGCTTTGAGCAGCCTGCGGGCGCATGTGGCCGTCGTGCCTCAGCAGACGGTCCTGTTTGCGGCCAGCGTCGCGGAGAACATTCGGCTTGCCCGCCCGGACGCGACCGACAAGGAGGTGATCGAAGCGGCCCAGCGCGCCCATGCGCACGAGTTTATCGTTCAGCTGCCGCAGGGGTACCAGACGCCGCTGGGGGAGCGGGGAGTCCGACTCTCCGGCGGTCAGCAGCAGCGGATCGCCCTGGCCCGTGCCTTCTTAAAGGACCCGCGTCTCTTCCTCCTGGACGAGCCCACTTCAGCGCTCGACTCCGAGTCGGAGGAGCTGATCCGCCAATCGTTCACAGAGCTCCTGCAGGACCGGACGGCGATCGTGGTCGCCCATCGGCTCTCAACGATTCTTGGGGCCGACCGCGTCCTTGTGCTGGAGGGGGGTCGCATCGTCGAGAGCGGAGATCACCGGACCCTGCTCGCAAAGGGAGGGGTCTACGCCCGTCTCTTCCGGAGCCAATTTCAGGACGAAGAGAGATGAGCTTAGGGGCTCATCGCTTTGGGGCGCGGGAGACCTGACGACGAAGCCGTTCCATCTGCTCGCGGGCCTCGCGCCGTGCCTGGCGAATCCGTTCTGGGGAGGGGTTCTCCTCCCGGAGCGCTTCGAGGATGATCCCTTCGGCGGTGACGAACTCGTCCGCGATGTCCAGCAGCTCCGGGACGATCTCTTGAGGGTACCGTTGTGACTCCGTTGCAGTCGCCGTGAAGAAGATCGTTTGGCCGAACGACGATCCCTCCAACGTGAACGGGCAGGTGGACGTTGAGAAAGTGGCAGTAACCGTGCGAACAGATCGCCCCGCTTGTGAAGACGGGGAAGTCCAGAGCGCGCACCTGCTCCAGGTCGCGCCCAGCGCCGCTGGTGATCAACCCGACCGCGCCGAAGGCCCGGTAGGTGGTACACATCACCTCTCCGAAGGTGGCCGCCACGGGTGGGTCGTCCAGGTCCTGGAAGACGACGACCGCCGGTCCGTCCAGCTCGGAAAAGCGAGCGATCTGATCGTCTATCGAGGCGTAGGCCTCCCCGCCCGCTGGAGGCATGCTCGCCCGAAAGGCCGCCGTTGAGGCAAAGCCGACCATCGGCGGCAGCTCCGGAAAGCAGGCCCGAATCCGGGCGTCCATGTACCCCTCCGTCCGAGGGCGAACCTCGAACAGCTCGATCAGATTGCAGATCGTCGGCGTGTCGTACCGTCGCAATCGTTCCAGGTGATCTTGGCTCAGGGGCATCCGGGGCTCCTCTCTGCTTCCTCGATGCGACTTTGCGAGCGGTTCCAAAGGGGCACAAAAATGGTGCCGGAGGTCGGACTCGAACCGACACGGCCGTAAAGGCCAGAGGATTTTGAGTCCTCCGCGTCTACCAATTCCACCACTCCGGCACCGGCCTTCCATGGAGATTTTGCCACAAAACCTCCTTCTGGACAAGAGAACTCCAAAGAGAGAACGCGCCTTGAATTTCCGCCTCTATTAGTCCGCGCCGCGCTAAAGGCGGAGGAGAGGAGACGGCTCTTCGTCTTTGGGCCGTTCGTCCCGTCCGTTTGCCGAGACCAGAGGGCTTCGCTTGTCGGCTTTCTGGGCTTCCGGCTACGCTTTTTTCAAACCACCAACTGAGAACCCCGCAAGGAGCAACCATGGCATCGGTGGAGATCACTTACATCGGGCACGCCTCCTTCCGGTTCGTTTCGGAAGAAGGGACGACGATCTACATCGACCCTTGGCTGGACGGGAACCCGCTGGCAGCGATCGGGCTTGACGCAGTGAAACGCGCCGATCTGGTCGTTGTCACTCACGGGCACAACGACCACATTCGCCACGCGTTTGAGATCTGCCAGAAGACCGGCGCAGCGTTTGTCGGCAACTACGAAGCGGCGTTGGTCGCGCGTGCTCACGGGCTGGATCCAGCTCGTCAGGTTGTCGGCCTGAACCCCGGGGGTTCTGCCGCCTTCCGGGACGTGCGGATCACCCTCACCCAGGCGGTTCACGCCTCCGGCTCGCTCTCGCCGAACTTAATCTACGGCCCTCCGCCGGAGGGGCTCTACTTCCACCCGGACGGGGGCGCCTGCGGGGTCGTCCTGAGCTTCCAGAACGGGATCGCCGTCTACCACAGCTCCGATACGGCTCTTTTCAGCGACATGCAGCTCATCGGCCAGATGTATCGCCCTCAGGTGGCCATCCTTCCGATCGGTGGGAAGTACACGATGGGCGTCCGCGAAGCGGTCCGAGCGGCCAGCCTGCTCCGTCCGGACGTGGTGATCCCCTGCCACTACGGGGAGGCGGTCGGTCAGCCGGCAGACGTGGAGCGCTTTCGGCAAGGTGTCGAGCTGCTCTCGGCAAACCTTGCGGTGGCCGCCCTGGAACCGGGCCAGACGCTCCGGTACACCGCCGCCCATTGGGAGGTTCGGCGGTAGGTTCACAACTGCTCAGACGTCCAGGACGATGGGGACCAGGATGGGGCGCCGATCGGTGGTCCGTTTGAAGTAGCGACGAAGCGCCAGCCGGATGGACTCCTGAACGGTCTCCTCGTCTGCCAACTCTTCGGAGTTGAGGCTTCGGAGGACGGCGCGGACCTGGTTTCGGGCTTCGTCCAGGAGGGTCTTTTCGTCCTCCGCGGCCAAAAAGCCCCGCGTGACGATGTCCGGGCCGCCCTCGATCTCTCCGGTTTGTCGGTTCAGGACCACTACGACGATCACCATCCCGTCACGGCTCAGCTGCCGTCGGTCGCGCAGGACGACCTCGTCGAGCCCTTCTAAGAGGCGACCGTCCACCAGCACCCGTCCGATGGGCACCTCGCCGACCACTTCGCAGCGTTCTGGTGTCACCTCCACTCGTTGCCCATCTTCGATCAGGAGGATGTTTTCGGAGGGGATCGCCATCTCGGCGGCGAGTCGGGCGTGTTGTCGAAGTTGCCGGTACTCTCCGTGGATCGGAATGAAGTAGCGAGGACGGGTCAGCGCAAGCATCATCCGCAGGTCCTCTTGACTGCCGTGACCGGAGACGTGGATGCCGCTCTGATTGCCGTAGAGGACCTCCGCACCCCGCCGGGAGAGGTGGTTCGCCAGGGCGGCGACCTCCTTTTCGTGGCCAGGAATCACCCGGGCTGAGATCACGACGGTATCCCCCTCTTGGATGGACAGGTGCGGATGGCTGCCATTCCCCAGGAGCCAGAGCGCTGAGAAGGCCTCCCCTTGGCTACCGGTCGTCAGGAGAAGCACCTTCTCCGGCGGTAGCTCGTTCACCTTTCGCACGTCCACGGTTAGGTTCGCGGGAAGCCACAAGTAGCCCAGTTCGCTGGCCACCTTGACGTTCTCGACCAGACTTCGACCCGTAAAAGCAATATATCGCCCGTGCTCGGCGGCCAGCTCGATCAACTGTTGAATGCGGTAAAGACTCGACGCAAAGGTCGCTGCGATGAGCCGTCCGCGTGTCCGGTGGAACAGCTCCTCGAGCTTAGGCCGAATGGATCGTTCCGGGGGCGTCCAGCCGGGGACTTCGGCGTTGGTGCTGTCGGAGAGGAGCAGCAAAACCCCCCGATTTCCTAGCTCGGCCAGCCGCCCGATCTCGAACGTTCCCGTCGCCTGGGGGGTCGTGTCCACTTTGAAGTCGGCGGTGTGGACGATCACTCCTGCCGGCGTGTGGATCGCCAGCGCAAAGGTCCCCGGAATACTGTGGGAGACCGAGAGAAACTCAACCCGAAAGGGGCCCAACGAGATCACCGATCCGGACTGAACTCTTCGCAAGTCGGCGTCCAGATGAAGGCCGTATTCTTGGAGTCGCGAACGGGCCAGCTCCAGCGTCAGGTCGGAGCCGAAGACCGGTGCTGAAACGTGTTGGAGGACGTGGGCGATCGCTCCGGCGTGGTCTTCGTGGCCGTGGGTCAAGACGATCCCTCGGAGGGTCGTGCGCATCCGTCGGAGATAGCTGAAGTCCGGCAGGACAAAGTCCACGCCGAACATGTTCGGTTCGGGGAACATCATCCCCGCGTCGATTAAGAGGGCGCTGTCGCCGTACTCCAACAACAGCGAGTTCATTCCGAACTCGCCCAATCCCCCTAACGGGATCAGGGATAACCGCGATTCCGAGTCGCTCATTCGCGTTCCTCCTCAGTGGAATCTGCCCCCGCCGCGAGCGCCTCCCAGAGCAACTCCCGAAGGGCGACAAAAGCGCTCTGAAGGGTTGAGAACAGCTCCGGTAGGCTGGGGGAGCTCTCGTCCAGGGCCCGCAACCGGGCCGCGATCGTCTCCAACCGATTCCTCATCTCGGGACGCTTCGGAACCGACTGCAACGCTCGGACGACCCGATTTAGGCAATAAAGCGCCGCCCAATCCCGGTCGAGCAGAAAACGTTCCGCTCGATCCAACTCGATCGCGGCGATCTGCGCCCATTCCTCCTCGCTCGCGTCCATCGGGGACGGCTCCGACGGCTCAGCCGACCACCAGATTGATCAGCTTGTCCGGAACGTAAATTGTACGGCGAACCGTCTTTCCTTCCACGTGCCGGCGGACGTTTGGTTCCTGCAGCGCCGCTTCCTGAACGGTCGTCTCGTCCGCGCCGGCGGGAACTTGAATGCGTCCTCGCACCTTTCCGTTCACCTGGACGACAACGGTTACTCGCTCGCGGACTAGGGCTTCGGGGTCCGCCTTTGGCCAGCCGGCCTCCAGGACCGAGCCGCTCTTCCCCAGTCGGGACCACAGCTCTTCGGCCAAGTGGGGCGCGAAGGGGTTTAGCAGCTTCGGGAGCGTCTCCAGACACTCTCGCAGCAACCCTCGCATCGGCTCCGAAAACGGGGGGGTCAGCGTCTGCAGCTGGTTGACGAACTCCATCGTTGCGGCGATCGCCGTGTTGAACTTGAACCGCTCCTCAACGTCCACCGTGACCCGCTGAATCGTCTCGTGAAGGAGCCGCCGGAGTTCTCGTTCCTCCTCGTCCAAGGCCGTCGGGTCGTAGTGAGGAGACTCTGCCGCGTGCTCCTTCAACTCGTGGAAGGTGCGCCAGAGACGGTTCAAAAACCGATGGCAACCCTCAACGCCGGTGTCGCTCCACTCCAGGTCCTGATCCGGAGGCGCCGCAAAGAGCGAAAACAGCCGCGCCGTGTCGGCGCCGTACTTCTCGATCATCTCGTCGGGCGTGACCACGTTCCCCAGGGATTTGGACATCTTGGCTCCGTCCTTAATCACCATTCCCTGGGTGAACAGATTCTCAAACGGCTCCTCCACCGGTGAGAGGCCCAGGTCGTACAGCACCTTCGTGATGAACCGCGCATAAAGCAAGTGAAGGACCGCATGCTCGGCGCCACCGACGTACTGATCGACGGGCATCCAATAGCGGGCCGCGTGGGGGTCTATCATCCCCTCCTCATAGCGCGGGCAGGTGAACCGGAGAAAGTACCACGAGGAGTCTACAAAGGTGTCCATCGTGTCCGTCTCTCGGCGGGCCGGCTTGCCCGTCTTGGGGGAGATGCAGTGGACAAACCCCGCGTGCCGCGCCAGCGGGTTTCCCCCCTCGATGCGAAACTCCACATCGCGAGGGTGAACAACCGGCAGGTCCTCTTCGGGCACCGGTGTAATTGAGCCGTCCTCTTCGTAGATCACCGGAATCGGGACGCCCCAGTACCGCTGGCGGCTGATCAGCCAGTCTCGAAGCCGGTAGGTGACGGCCCGTTCGCCGATCTTCTTCTCCTCGAAATAGGAGACGATCTTGGCCATCGCTTCCCGGTTGGGGAGCCCGTCGAAGGGTCCGGAGTTCACCTGGACGCCGTCTTCGACGTAGGCCTCGGTCATCGTTGCGGGGTCTAGCTCCGTCTCAGGGGGACGAATGACCACTCGTACCGGTAGACCGTACTTTCGGGCGAACTCAAAGTCGCGCTGGTCGTGCGCCGGAACGGCCATCACCGCGCCGGTGCCGTAGTCGATCAGGGCGTAGTTCGCCACCCAGAGGGGCACGATATCCCCGTTGACCGGATTGCGGACGTGAAAGCCGGTGAAGATGCCCTCCTTTTCGGCCGCTTCGTCCATCCGTTTTTCGAGGCTCTGGCGGCGCATCTCCTCGACGACAGGCATCACCCGTCCGGCGTGCTCCGATTTCGCCACGACTTCGTCTAGGAAGGGGTGCTCCGGCGCCAAGGACATAAAGGTGACGCCAAAAACGGTGTCCGGACGAGTCGTGAAGACCCGCATGATCTCGCCCGTCTCAACGACCTGGAAGTCGATGTACGCCCCCTCGGAGCGGCCGATCCAGTTTCGCTGCTGGACGATGACCCGCTCCGGCCAGCCCTCGAGTCGATCCAAGTCATTGAGGAGACGTTCGGCATAGGCGGTGATCTTAAAGTACCACTGCTCCAGGCGGCGCTTGACGATCGGAGCGCCGGTCCGCCAGCCACGCCCGTCGATGACCTGTTCGTTGGCCAGGACCGTCTGGTCTACCGGGTCCCAGTTGACCAGTCCTCCCTTTCGGTAGGCCAAGCCCATCTCGTACATCTTCAAGAAGAGCCACTGGGTCCACTTGTAGTAGCCCGGGTGGTGGGTGGAGAGCTCACGCCGCCAGTCGTAGGCGATCCCAAGCTGGTTGAACTGTCGCTTCATGTGTCGGATGTTCTGCATGGTCCAGTCGGCGGGATGGACCTTCCGCTGGGCGGCGGCGTTCTCCGCCGGGAGGCCGAAGGCGTCCCAGCCCATCGGGTGGAGAACGGCGTACCCCTGGGCCATTTTGTACCGCGCCAGCACGTCCCCGAGGACGTAGTTCCGAACGTGGCCCATGTGCAGGTTCCCCGAAGGGTAGGGGAACATCTCAAGGAGGTAGAACTTCCGTTTCGTCGGGTCCTCCTGAGCGCGGAACAGCTCTCGCTCCTGCCAATACCGCTGCCAGCGCGGTTCGATCGTTTGAAAGTCGTACTCGGGCACCCTCTCCGACATGGCGTCACCCTCCCTGTTACACCTAGCAATCTTACCCGCCGGACGCTGAGGGCTTCAAGAGAGCGCTCCTGGTGGCTCATGAACGGTGTTGGGGTTACTTCCCTTGACACTTTTGGAAGAGTGTACTCAAAGCGTATGCAGTAGTCTCGTGATCGAGACGGATGGGTTGTGTAGGGAATGTAAAATGTGTAACCTACAAGGGAGTTCTGGCTAAACCTCGAAGGGGGAAGTTGATGCGATTGCGGTTTACCTTGGAGGCGGCCACAGGCTCGGAGCTGGAGCTCCCTCGTCAGTACAACTCGTTGGTCCAGGGATTTGTTTACCGACATTTGGACGGTTGGCTTGCGGAGTTTCTCCACGATCGCGGGGTTCCCGATCCAGAGAGCGAAGCGCGTCGGATGCGGCTGTTCACCTTTTCTCGGTTGCTTCCGGCGGTCGCGGAAGGCTCCCGATGGCACTTTCGGGGAGAGCGGATTGTCTTTACAGGTCCGGCAGAACTGGTTGTCGCCTCGCCGATGGAGCCGTTCTTGCGCTCGTTAGCCGAGCGGGTAGTGCTGAGCGGCGGGCTACTGCTTGGAGATCAGGAGGTGCGCTTGCTCAGTGTGGCGGTGGAGCCGCTTCCTGAGTACACCTCCCCTGTGCGGGTCCACGCCCTCTCGCCGATCACCGTCTACCGAACGCTTCAGGATGCCCAGGGACGGCGGAAGACGTACTACTTTTCCCCGTTTGAGGACGAGTTTGAAGCGATGCTGGTGAGCAATCTCCAGCGAAAGCTTCGGGCCTGGCGGGCGCTTCAGGGGGTTTTGGGGATTCAAGAAGAGCGGGACCGGGGAGAGGAAACCGAGGGACGAATTCGCCGATTACGGGTGAGCCGCCGAGACGAGCACATCGTCCGGTATAAGGGCACCGTCGTCAAGGCCTGGACAGGGGTCTATGAGCTGAAACTGCCCCCGGGGTTGTTTCAGATGGCCTTCGACACTGGCCTGGGCGCTAAGAACTCACAGGGCTTTGGGTGTATCGGACTTTGGGAGCCTGGGCCTCGTGGGGAAGCGAGACAGGCGGAACAGCGGCTGAAGGGCTGACTTCCTAGACGGAGGGAAGGGCACCGTGCAAGAACACGAAATTCACCTCTCTTTAGAACGCTCGACTGGCAACTTTTGGGTAGACACAGGCCTTGTAGTACTGGTGCGAGAGTTCGGCGAGGGACGGCACCCGATGAACAGCGCTTTGGAGCGACTCCGTTCGCGGCTGGTCCAGCCTACCGGAAATAAGGGTGTCTACTACGACCCTGAGACCAGGCAAATTAAGGAATACGATAAGGTAAACTGGGTCTATCCAACCAATCTGTTCATCAAGGTTCCAGGTAAATCGGGGGCTAAGAAAGAGATTGACGGTAAAAATTATCCTACTCAACCCCCAGTGTTTGACCTGAGTATTAAGCTGCGCAAGAACCCCGGACCCTGCGATCTCTGCGGGGAGGAAGCACCGCTTACGGACGCCAAGATGTGGATGTACCCCTTTATCGTGGACCCAACGAAATTCGGGACGTTCTATCCCGGTACGAAGCGGGGTCTGCAGCTGTGCGCCCGATGCGCGTTGGCGGGCCTTGCGGCCTACTTGGGATGGCTCTGGAAGGCGCAGGGGAAGGTACTACACTTTTTCGTGTTCCATTCAGAGCTGCGGGAGCTAGAGCGGCTTCATCAAGAGGTTTTAGGCCCCCTCCGGGTAAGTGGAAAAGGCGGGACGGCACCGGTAGCATTCGCCGGGTCTTATACCCACGAGACGGCGTTAGGTTTACTCCTGCGGCTCTTCCAGCACGTGGAGGAACCCGATCAGCTTTCGGAGGGACGCTAGCCGTTTGTTGGCGGAGCTTCTGGGTGCAGAGGGCTCAGCTCCGCCGGCGCCCATCACGCTCTACGCCGTCACGGGCACATCAGGACAGGCGTTCAACATGCAGACGCTCCGCGAGTTCTCCAAGCTTCAACGGTTATACGGACTCTATCAGCGTTGGCTGGAAGTGATTAAGCGGGAGCTTAGCGAACCGAAGCCTCACCCTCAGCTTGTCCGGATTCTTTCCCAGTTCTGGCAGCAGCAGGGGCAGAGTGCCGAAACCATCTGGCGCGAGAAGGTTGCGTGGGCGATTCTGGAGTTTGGCGACCCTTTGCCGCCGGTGGAGCAGTTTCTCTACGAAGTGCGGGCAAGAGGGGACAGTCCCCGTCCGTTGGTACGGGGCTCAATCGAGGTGTTACGCCACTACGTACAGGAGGTGCTCGGGATGCATGAGGATTTTCAACGCGTGCTGGCTGGCTTTGGACATACGCTGGGCAGAGCGGCTCAGGAGCACAACGAGATGAGCTTGCTTTACGATCTGCGCAACGCCAAGAGCCTCCAGGACTTCTATCGGATGCTCAACGACGCTCAATTTCGACTCCAAGTTACTGTCCCCGAAGCGTTACTGCGCGTCGAGACGGGCGAGCGGATCGCCGGCGCTCCATGGGTGCGGGTGAAGACGCTGCTGTCCATCTACGCAATGAACGCCTATCTGTGGAGAGGCGCACCGCAGCGGGAAGAGGAGAGCGTCACGACAGGAGAGGAGGGCTGACCCATGAGCAAAGCTGTTGTCGTTGGCTACTTGGCAAAGGTCTCAGCAGCGAACGTGAACGCCTCGCACACCGAGGGCAACGTGGTCGTTACCAAAAAGGTAACACTCCCTGACGGGAGCGCGGTGCCGTACATCTCCGGCCAGGCACTGCGGCGAATGTTACGCGACCGAATGGAGGACTTGGGCTATCAACTTTCTGAGCCGTTCGCGAAGGTGAGCAAGCAGGAGGTCACGCCTCCGGTGCGCCCCTGGGAGTTCGTTGACGAGGATCTCTTTGGATATCTGGACCCCTCGGGAGGACGACGGCGGACGTCCCCGGTGCGCGTCTCGGCAGCGGTGGGGCTCTTCCCATTTCCGGGCGACCGGGATCTGGGCACGCGCTCCTTTGAGCGCTTCGGGGAGGCGATGTCCGCAGGGGGCAACATGTTCGAGACCGAGCTTTACTCGAATCTTTTCCGGGGCACCTTGCTGGTGGAGCTGGACCGTGTGGGGGTCTTCAGGGCCCTTGAGACCGGCGAGAAGGAGGAGCGAACTCTTTCTGCCGAGGAGCGTCGGAAGCGGCTGCAGACGCTTCTGGAGGCACTCAATCTCCTCTGGGGTGGGGGACGCACAGCACGGATGCTGACGGACCTCTCGCCCAGGTTCCTCGTCTACGCCCGGCTCAAGGTGAAGCATCCGATTTTTTTAGAGGCGCTCTCAGCCAGTTACGAGGGCGGCCGGTATGTTCTGGAGCTAGAGCCGCTCGTAAGCGCACTGGAGAAGTCTTGCGACTACCGAGAGGAAACGATCTTTGGGATCGAGCCAAGTGTGTTCCACAATGAAACCGAAATCCGCGAAGCGCTGGGTTCTCACGGAGAGGTGCTCTCCGTGCACCAGGCGATCCAGCGGGCGAAGGGAGACGTAGAGGCGTTATGGAGCCAGTCCTGATCGTCACCGTTCAAGGACCGGTAGCCTCCTTCCGACGGCCCCTGGACCATAACTATCAACGCACGTTCCCAATGCCGCCGCCGACGACCCTCAAGGGCATTGCTGGAGCGGCGCTAGGGTTGTCGGATCGGGAGCTGTGGAGGCCCAAAAGTCCGGTGCACCGGCTTAGAGTTTCGGTCTGGATGGAGTCCACACCGGGGCGCGCTCGCGATCTCTGGACGGTGCTCAAGGTCGCAGGTTCTACCATTAAGGCTCGTTCTCCCTACTTCCGGGAGCTGCTGTTTTTCACGCGCTACACGCTCCTTTACGGCGGAGAACGGGCGCTCTTGGAGGAACTTGAGCGGGCGTTTTGGGATCCAGCATATCCGCTTTCGCTGGGGCGGGAGGACGAGCTGCTTTGGGTAGAGGGAGTTCGCCTGGTCGAAGCTCAGCCCGGCAAGCCGCGCTTTCGGGGCACTCTCCTTCCTGGGGACGTCAGGCCCAGTGCGCGCCTGGTTTCCTTGGAGCCTGGTGTTACCTTTGAACCTCCGATCGTGGAGACCCTTCCTCTCGCCTTTGCCGTGGACGCTCGAGGCGTTCGCCGCCCTGAGGCTTCCATGCCTGTGAGCTTTCTGTCCTTGGGTGTGGAGCTGGAGGTGCCGGGGCTTACGGCGTGGGAGTGGGAGGGAAGAGCATGGGCGTGGATTGGATCCGGGGGTGAATAGTGGTGCTCCTTGCCAAACCTGACGTCTCTTTGATCGATCACCTGGCCGAAGTTACCCGACTCGGGGCGGCGATCGCGGATCGTCTGGGGCTTTCTGCGCCCCTGCGCACGAAGGCGCTGGTGGCCTGTGCTCTGCACGACGTTGGGAAGGCCACTCGGGACTTTCAAGAGTATATCCGCGGGCGACAGAAGAGGGCTTACCCTCACGCCCTCGCCTCGCTTCCGTTTGTATTGCTTCTGGAAGGACTGCTGAATCGAGGGATGGGGTTAGTGTCACCCCGCTCCCAGTATGAGGCAACGGCCGCTGTGCTCACTCACCACTCACCGCTGAGCCCGGAGCTGTACAAGGGCTATGAGAGGCCCGACTACGAACCAACTTTAGAGCCATTGCTCCAGGCTGTCTGGCAGCTCCTGCGGGAGGTCGGCGTGGCGGAACTACCCCCAGTGGAACACTTTTGGCAACACGTCCAGGGCCTGATGAACGATTCGCCCTCTGCGCTGCTCGATGGGGTTCAGAACACCAATGAAGGGAGGAGAAGTCTCCGCGGGGTTCTTCAGGGCCTCCCACCAGAGGACTTCGCTTGTGTCAAATCGGTGTTGCATTTAGCGGACTGGCTCGTCTCGGCGAAGCAGTCGAAACCGCAGGTGCTGTTTCTGACCGATGGACGCTCAGCAGTTGCACGGCACCTGGAAGGGCTGAACGCTCCTCTCCGGTGGTTTCAACGGGCGGCACAGCGGGCGGCAGAATCGGAAGTCCTCTGGCTTCGGGCGCCAACGGGCACGGGCAAGACGGAGGCACTTTTGCTCTGGGCAGGTGGGACAGATCGACTCATTTATCTTCTCCCCACACAAGCGACAACAAACGCTATGTGGCGTCGGCTCCGTCGCATCTACGGCGATGAAATTGTGGGAATCGCTCACGGTCGCGCCGCGTACATGTTGCAGAAGGCGTCGGACGAAGATCCCTTGGACGCACGGCTT
Organism: Candidatus Poribacteria bacterium; assembly: GCA_026004875.1. GTDB lineage: Bacteria > Poribacteria > WGA-4E > BPJZ01. The sequence continues at coordinate 57,089 of BPJZ01000018.1, forward strand.
TTCGGCTCGGTTTTCGCCAAACCCGTTGTGGTGGCAACTCTGGATCAGTACCTGTTAGCCCATCTCAATGGACGGCACTGGGAGGAGCGACGTGCCCTTGCTCGCCGAGCGACGGTCGTGTTGGACGAGGTCCACGCCTATGAGCCTTATACGTTGGGGTTGTTGTTGGCAGCCCTTGAGCGCGAGCGGCCGGCACGGTTGGCCCTGGCCAGCGCCACGCTTCCGGAGCCACTATTGCGGCTCTTCCCCAGTGGACGGCTTATTGAGGCCGAATCGGAGCTTTGGCAGCGCCGGCGCCATCGATTGGAGCTGCGCGAAGGATCGCTCTTGGAAGAGGGAGTCACGGAGGCGATTCAAGCGGCACAGGCAGGCCGGTCGGTACTTGTGGTTGCCAACACCGTCCGCGATGCGCAGGCCTTCTACGGACAGGTTCGGGAGAGGGGCTGGGAACAGCTGGAGCTGCTCCATGCTCGTTTCGTCTTTCGAGATCGGCAGGAGAAGGAGGCCCGCGTCTCATGTCCGGTACCGGGAATGATCTTTGTCGCTACCCAAGTTGTAGAGGTGAGTTTGGACATCTCCTATGATGTGCTGGTCACGGAGCTTGCCCCAGTGGACGCCCTCGTGCAGCGTATGGGGCGGGTTAACCGTCGAGGGGAGAGCTCGTCGGCACCGGTCTGGATCTACCGCCGGTGGTCCGAAGGTGCCCGGCGCATTTACGGGGAGGAGCTGCTCGAGTGGAGTGCAGAAATTCTTGCGAGGCTTCCTTTGGAGCCCGCCGATCTCGACTTGGCGGACGCGACACACCAACTTTACGAGCGCGCCGTGTTGACTGAGGGTTGGAGAGGAGAGCTCGCCCTGGGGCAGGAGACGTTGAACTCTGTACAACGCGCGCTTGGCTGTTACACAATTGATCTCTCCGACGAGGCGCTGCGGGAGCGCTTTACGGCGCGACGGGGCATGGTGACCGTGGAGGTGCTCCCGGAGCGATTTTTGGAAGAGGCGTGTGGCCTTAAGAAGCAAGGCGAGGGCTGGAAGCTTGTGGAGCTTCTGGTGCCCGTGCCTCTCTGGTGGTTTCGGCAGTTCCCGGAGAAGTTCTCCCCGATCTCGGATTTAGGGCTGGTGGTGGCGGAGCTCCCGTACACCGAGCTGGGTCTTTCAGCACCTGTTGGGGGAGATAGCGTCCACACGTCCCAGCCGGCGATATGGTAGAGGGAAACAACCATGGAGCGGGTGACGGGGACGTTGGTTCACTACGCCAAGGTCTGTCCTCGAAAGGTGTGGCTGATGGCTCACGAGTTGGGACCCGACGAGGATCATCCACTGCTGGAGCTGGGCCGCTTCTTAGGGGAGCGAGCCTACCCAAGGGAGCGGTTGCGCCGCGTGGCTTTACCAGGGATGGTCCTCGACTGGGTGCGTTCTGAGGCGCGCGAGGGAGGGGAAGAGCTCCTGGTGGTCGAGGTGAAGAAGTCTGCTCGCCTGTTGGAGGCCTCTCGACTTCAGCTCCTCTTTTACCTGCAGCGCCTGGAGGAACACGGCATAGCAGCCCGAGGCGAGGTGAGGATCCCTCAGGAACACCGACGCTTCCCGGTGGAGTTGACCTCCCAGGCACGGGAGGAGCTCATGAAGATCGTTGCCGAAGTTTTGGCCCTTTGCCGGCGACCTCTTCCCCCGCCTCCACACTGGATTGGCCACTGTCGTGGCTGTGCTTACACCGAGTTTTGCTGGGCCGAACTCGACTTCGAGGGCGAAGAAGCTAACGAAGGCGATGAAACGTAGCCTCTACATCTTTCAGGGTGGGACGCTCCGGCGCAAGCAGAACACCCTTTGTCTAGAATGGCCAGCTTCGGGTTCCCCATCTGAGCCGGACTCCGGGACAGAACGCAAATACCTGCCTGTTGAGCAAGTAGGCGAGATTCACCTGTTTGGAACGGTCACACTCAACACCAAGCTGCTCGAATTTCTCAGTCGACAGGAGATCTCCGTTCACGTTTACAGCCGTCGTGGATACTATATGGGGTCCTTTTACCCTCGAGAGCATTACAACTCCGGCTATCTTACGCTCAAGCAGGCGGAGTGTTATTTGGATTCCGAGCGGCGGGTGGATTTGGCGCGGCGGTTTGTGGAGGGGGCGTTGCTGAACCTGGGCGCCGTGCTCCGTTACTACCAGAATCGAGGAAAACGGGAGGAGCTTGAGCCGATCGTTCAGGCAATCGAGGCACAACGAGAACGGCTGCCGGAGATTGGCGATGTTGAGCAACTGATGCAGGCGGAGGGACAGGCCCGCGAGGTTTATTACTCGGCGTTTGATCGGATTCTCCAGAACGAGGCGTTTGCCTTTGAAGGGCGCAGTCGGCGACCGCCGGAGAATCGGCTCAACGCGTTGCTCTCCTTTGGAAATAGTCTCCTGTATACGACGGTCCTGGCGGAGATTTACAAGACGCACCTGGATCCTCGGATCGGATTTCTCCACGCGACCAACTACCGTCGGTTTACGCTAAACCTGGACGTGGCGGAGGTCTTCAAGCCGATCCTGGTGGACCGGCTGTTGTTCGGTCTGATTCAGCGACGACGGATTCAGGCGAAGCACTTTGAAGAGGCGCTGGAAGGGGTCTATCTCAACGAACAGGGGCGGCGTCTCTTTGTGGAAGCGTGGGAGGAGCGGCTTCAGACGACGCTGTACCATCGAGGACTGGGCCGAAACGTCTCCTACCGGCGGCTGATTCGACTGGAGCTGTATAAGATTGAGAAGCACCTGATCGGCGAACGGGAATATCGTCCGTTTCGGAGCCGCTGGTAGGGGAGACCCCTCGGTGTACGTGATTCTAGTCTACGATGTGGGGGTCAAGCGGGTGGCGGAGGTGTTGAAGATCGGGCGCCGTTATCTGACCTGGGTGCAGAATTCTGTCCTCGAGGGCGAGTTGACCTGGTCCCAGCTTACTCGGCTTCAAGAAGAGGTTCTCCAAGTGATTGATGAGGAAGAGGACAGCGTGCTGTTCTACGTGTTGCGCTCCCGCCGATGGATGGAGCGCCAGCAGTTTGGGCGCGAGAAGGGCGCCCCGGATTGGATCGTTTAGGCCTTCCGATCTCTGTTGAGGGCCTCCTTGCGCCGTGAGGGGTTAAGGAATCTCTCATCCTCCGTAAAGGGAGCGAAGGAGATGTTGATCGTAAGCGGAGTCGCAGGAGTGACGGTCGTGCGAGGACTGGAGTTTAATTGCGATCGCTCCGGTTCTACGGACGGTCTTCGATAACTCCAGACGTCTAGAAGTGATCATCAGCGGCGCTCGGAGAGGAATGAAGGAGCTCGAATGGACGGCCGGCAGGGGAATGGAACCGGGCCTTCTTAACTGACAGAAGGCCTTCTAGGAGTCTCTCTAAGGGGGGACGAAGAAATGAGAACACTTCTCAGCTTTCTTGGAAAAGGTCCGTATCAGGAAGTCACCTACGTTTGGCGAGAGGACGGCAAGGAGGAGCAGGTTACGACAGATCTGTTTCCGAAGGCAGCGGCCTCCTTCTTCCAGCCGGACCGGATTCTCATTGCTGTGACCGAAGAGGTTCGCACCGGCGAGAACTTCCGACGACTGCAGGAACAACTGTCCTCTTTCGAGCCCCTCCTCATCCCGGAGGGAAGATCGGAAGCGGATCTTTGGGAGTTGTTCGAGCGGATCGCCGAGGCGATTGGAAATGGGGAGCGGCTCGTCCTGGACGTTACCCACTCTTTCCGTCGTTGCCCTTGATGGCCGTCGCGGTTGCGACCTATCTGCGCCGGACAAAGCAGGTCATCGTAGAGCGAATTGTCTACGGGGCCTTTGAGGCTCGAGAGCTCCAAGGGGACCGCACCTGCGCACCGGTGTTCGACCTCACAGCCCTTTTGGACCTGGTGGATTGGACTGAAGGGGCGGAAGCCTTCCTGGATCGGGGCGACGCCGCGGCACTGGCCCAGAAGCTTTCTAAAACCCACGAGCGCTTGTGGCGGGAGCGAGCGGAGAGAACGGGAGAGGAACTCCCACGGCGAATTTATCATCTGGCCAACCGGCTCAACTCCTTTGCGCAGGCCATCCGGCTGGCTCGGCCCCGAGACGCGATGCGTTCTGCAAACGAACTTCGCAGCATCCTGATGGAGGCCGTTTCCGAGGTGGAGCGTTGGGCGTTGCCCTTTGCCGTCATCCTGCAGGGTATCCGCGCCGAAGTCGAAAAACTGGCCCTCCCGGACCCGGATCGGCTGGACGCCGAGAACCTTCGTCGGCAACTTAGGTTGATTGAATACGCGTTGGAGAAAGGGATGGTCGCCTCGGCCATTCTTATGGCGCGAGAATGGGTGGTCAACTGGACGATTCTTCAGCGCGGGGAAGGGGATTGGGTTCAGCGGGAGTTCCGGGAGGAGGTGGAAGAGGCGTTAGGGGCAGCAGTAAGAGAGTCACAATCACAGGCTCAATCCGAGGGGGTGCCCGAGTGGTTTCGCCGTCTGCCCCGAAGCGAGGATGCAGCCAAACTCTGGAGCGGACTCAGCGAGCTGCGCAACGACGTCGCCCACTGCGGTTTTCGTCCTCGGCCTCTTCCTCTTGAGGGGATTGAAAAGAGGGCCAGAGATTTGCTGGAAGGGTTAGCGTCGCTCCTGGAGACGGACGACCTTGAGGCAATGCGGGTCCTTCATGGTGGGCGGGTGGTGCTGGACCTGAGCCGCCTCTACGAAGGGGGGACGGCCAAGCTGGACGATTAGGAATATCCGTGCGTAAGATAATGCTAGAAGGTTTCAACCCCTCAAAGGTTCAGCATCGTCCAGCGAAAGAAAGCCCCGTCGTAAAGGACCGACTCCCCGGGGTTTTCCTCGTTGTCCAGCTCCCACTGGACCCCAAAAGTCGCCCAGACCCCAGGGCGAAGGTGGTAACTTACCGCAGACAGCAGGCGACGTTCCCTTCCCCAGAAGGAGGCCTCCGGCAGTCCAGAGGCCTTCCGTCGAGCGGAGAAGTACCCCAGCCTTGCCCCGCCAGCGGGCGGACAGGTGCCACCGCGTCAGGAGGATGAAAACGTCCTCTCGATCCCGGTGCCGAACCTCCTGGAAGGGTTCCAGAAAGGTGCGCTCCTCCGGTCGAAACGTTCTCCCCCCGCAACACCCAAACGGCGAGTCGGGGGGGAAAGCTGCCAGGACCCTTCGAGCTCGACGACGTGCGTTCTCTCCGTTCGGTTCTGGGAGAGAACAGGGGCGAGGGGGGAGGCGCTTTTGACCACGGTCTCCGCTTGGACCGTCCGGAGGGAAGCCGCCAGAAAGCCGCTCTCCGACGGCCCCCCACCGGAGCAACGCGCCCCCGTATTGAACCCGCTCTCGCTTCTCCCAGTCCCGTTGCGGGACCCCTGGGTATTGGACGCTTAGGAGGCCCTTCGAGCTCGTCCCTCCGCAGAGCTCCACCTTCCAAGTGTGGGAAGGCCGCCAGACGACCTCCATCCGAGGCAGGAGGAGCGGGCGCCGGTAGACTCGTCGTTCGGAGGGAGGCCCAAGAACCGCCTCCCGGACGCTCAACGCAAGATTGTTGAAGAGGTCCATCCATCCCCAGCCCGATCCGAATTCGGCTTTCCTCCGAAAGGGCGAGGTTCAACCCTACCTCGGCGTCAATGCCGGGCTTCCAAGCCTCCGGGCGGATGGCGAGCTCCACGGCCAGCGGAGAGAGAACGGCTCCCTTCCTGCTGATGCGGACTAGAACCGTCGCTCGATCGGCCTCCAGCGAGTCCTCATGAAGGACTTGATACGCGGCGGTCCAGGCCTCTGAGAGCGCATGATGAGACGTTACCCTCAAGCCGTTGGATCAGCCGGAAGTGGGAGATGCTTCCGGTCCAGTAACGGAATCCCCCGGGGGCAAGGCCCCACAGCTCTTCCTCCCAGAAGTCGGGGGCATAGCTCCTCTCGTCGAGCCGATACTCTTCGTCCTCCGAGGGATTGAAGCGGGAGAGAAATCCGATCTCCTCTGGGTGGTTCCGGTTTCCCCGACGGTCGGCGATCCGATACCAGAGCTGTTCGTGCCAACTGTGTAGACTGGGAAGCTCCCCTTCCTGGGTCTGAGCGCTCAAAACGCTCTGCCATCTGAGCATCCCAGAACAGAAGGCCCCCAAGTAGCAAGATCCGTCCGGCAGTCTTCCGTTCTTCAGCACGCCTCCGGAAGCTCCGAGTCCCTCTCAAGGCTGGACCTCGAAGACGACCCGAGCCCTTTCCCATCCGTTTTTGAACCTCCGATCTGTTGAGCGTTCTGGAGCGGGCGGAGCTTGTTCCATCCTGGACCGAGCTGCTCCAGAGCTACCGCGTCGTTGCCGCTTCGGGCGGCCTGTTGGATCAAGAACCGGTGGCGGATCGGAAACTACCGCTCCAGGAACAGATAGACCCCATCCGGCGGGAGCCGATAGGCGGCCTGCCCCTCCAGGGAAACGACCTCAGCGCGGATACGCGTTCAGGTCGAGGATCACCGCACGGCGGAACGGTTGACCCTTTGGCTCCAGGGTTACCTGGATCTCCCGGACGCCAAACGGCGGCGCCCCGAGACTCTGGATCGTCCCCCCTTCGGCGCGGAAGCCGTAGGGCCGATCCTCCGTCATCGTCTGGATCAGCCACCGGCGCGACTCGGAGAGGGGCCGATCGTCCAGCGAGACGCCCAAAGGCTCAAGTACTTCGTTTTCGCTGCGAACGCGCAGGTCGGGAAGGTCTACCCTCCTGGCCGTTGAGGAATCCGACCACCGCCTGAGCGCGCGGTGCTCGGACCGTCACGATTCCGTTTCGGTAGTCCCAGACCAGCTGGCCCGAAAGACTCCGAATGATCCCTACCTCCCGGTCATGAACGGGCGCGGATCGCGAAGGAACGACTCGGCGGGCTCCCCCCTGAAAGGTCCGGACGACCGGCCCAACGTTGTACAGGAATGGATCGTACCGTGCTACCGGCCCTTGAACCGCGGCACCCTCAGGCACATCGGCCTGTCGAAGAGCGTCTAAGGCCTCAGGCGTGGCCGTGCCGGAGCCCTTCAGCGCGTAGAGGTCCTCCAGCCGGAGCACCTGCCGAAGGACCGGCTCCGGCTCTTGAATGTCACCGCGCCGAAAGGCGAGCGCCGTCGCGGGAAAGGTGGCGATCACCGCCGGCGTCCCTAAGGCGAACTTGTTCATCCCCCTGAGTCCAGCAGATACGGCGAGCCGACCGCAAAGAAGAACAGTCCATCCACCCCTTGAAGGGCGCTGTACGCACCGGCCCAGGCTGGTCATCTCGGCCCGAAATCGGTTCGGCTGGGGCCAGCCGATCTCCGAGACGATGTGCGGATACCCCTCCACCTGAAAGACCCTGAAACGGCAGCGGCGCCGGATGGCGCGTCGCCGAGCGGTCTTCGTACTCGGTGACCCACGCGCACCGAATAGCTGGCCCCCCTCCCCCCGATG
>BPJZ01000019.1 GCA_026004875.1 Candidatus Poribacteria bacterium
GGCGCGATGGGTTCGGCGCCGATTTCCGGGCGTTGGGGGTTATGCACAGCTTTATCTTTACCACGCCGCGCGGCACGGCGTTCTGCTGGATCGAGCCAAGTTGGTGTGAGGAGGTGGGCCCCGATGGGGGATGTGGGCGTCGAGCCGTTAGAGGAGCTCTGGAAGCAGGTTGAAGCGCGGGTTCGGCGGATGAGCGCTCGGGTCGCTGAGCTTCAACGAGCCATCCAGGAGTTAGAGGCCGAGCGGGAACGACTGCTTCAGGAACAGGAGGCCCTCGCCGAACAGAACCGGGAGCTCCAAGCACAGATCGAGCGGCTCTGGTATCTGGAAAAGGAGAACGAGGAGATCATGCGTCGGCATCAGACGCTCACCGAGCACGTCCACAAGCTGTTGGCTCACCTCAAAGGCGAAGTGGATCAGGAGTAGTCCCGTGAGCACGGTTCCGCTGAACGAGAAGGCCCTTATCCTCCGCCCTGGCGACGATGTGGCCGTCGCTCGGGAACCGCTGGAGGAGATCGTTCTGGAGACGCCGAAAGGGGAGCAAATTCCCGTTCGGGGAGCGATTCCGATGGGCCACAAGGTGGCCCTTCGGCCGATCCGACAGGGGGAGCCGGTCCGAAAGTTACGGCCAGATCATCGGCTTTGCGACGGCGGAGATCGCCCCGGGAGAACATGTGCACGTGCACAACCTCGGCGTCCAGGCCTTCGAGCGGAACTACCGGTTTTGCGAGGACGCCGTCGAGCCGGAGTACTACCCGCCGGAGCAGATGCGATACTTCATGGGCTACGAGCGGCCGGACGGGCGGGTCGGGACGCGCAACTATCTGCTCGTGATCTCAACGGTCAACTGTTCGGCTAGCGTCTCCAGCTACGTTGCCCGGCGCTTTGAAGGGGTGAGCCGGGACTATCCCAACGTGGACGGCGTAATGGCGATCACCCATAAGGGGGGCTGCGGCGTCGCCCTGGGATCGGAGGACTACTTCCAGCTCCAGCGGACGTTGGCGGGGTTTGCTAAGCATCCTAACGTCTTTGGATATGTGATCATCGGCCTAGGCTGCGAGGTGAATCAGACTCAGGACCTGATCGTCAACGAGTCGCTTGGACGGATAACGACCATAGACCGGCCTCCGAAGGTGATCACCATCCAGGGAGCGGGGGGCACCCAAGCTGCCGTTGAGATGGGCGTTCAGGCGGTCGCCGAGATGCTCCTTGGGCGAACGCCTGCCGAAGGACGAAACAGCCGCTCTCCAAGCTGATCGTCGGTGCGGAGTGCGGTGGTTCCGACGCGCTCTCTGGGATTACGGCCAACCCGGCGATCGGCGTCTGTGGGGATGAGATCGTCAAGTACGGCGGAACCCACTGCATCTCTGAGACCCCGGAGATGTACGGCGCCGAGCACCTGCTCACTGCGCGGGCCGTCAGCCGAAAGGTGGCCGAGCAGCTCTTGGAGCGGATCCGCTGGTGGGAGTGGTACACCGGCGTCTTCGGCGCGGAGATCAACAACAATCCAGCGCCGGGCAACAAGGAGGGCGGGCTGACGACGATCTTCGAAAAGTCGCTTGGGGCGATCTCCAAAGGGGGAACGACCCCTCTCCGAGCCGTCTATCGCTACGCCGAGCGAATTCGGGAGAAGGGATTCGTCGTCATGGACACCCCCGGCTACGATCCGGTCTCGGTGACCGGCATGGCGGCCGGCGGGGCCAACATCATTCTGTTTTCAACCGGCCGTGGGAGCGTCTTTGGCTTCAAGCCGGTGCCCTCGATCAAGATCGCAACGAACACGCCCCTTTATCGGCGGATGCCTGACGACATGGACATCAACGCCGGGGTGATCATGGAGGGGGTCTCCGTTCGAGAGGTGGGGCTTCAGATCCTTGAGGAGGTGATCGCGGTCGCCTCCGGCAAGCGGAGCAAAAGCGAGTTGGCCGGCGTGGGGGAGCAGGAGTTCAATCCCTGGGTCCTGGGCCCTGTGCTATGATCTGAGGGGAGGGAACAGCTTCCTCCAGTACTCAGGAAGGAGCCAGGCGATGCCCAAGCCGGTCAAGCGAATTCTTGCCAACTATCCTGACCTGACGGACGCCCAGCGGCGAAACTTCAAGTGGATTGCCAACTACGGCAGAATCGGCGGAACGGGAAAGTTCGTGATTCTGCCGGTCGATCAGGGTTTCGAGCACGGCCCAGCGCGGAGCTTTCAGCCCAATCCGGAAGGGTACGATCCTCTGTATCACGCGCGGTTAGCGGTGGAGGCGGGCTGCAACGCCTACGCCGCCCCGCTGGGGCAGCTTGAGGCGGTCGCCGATTACATCCGTCAGAACGAGCTGCCGACGATCTTGAAGGTGAACAACCACGATCTGATGATGCCGGACGCCGCCGACCCTCATCCGGCGGTGACTTCCTGGGTAGACGACGCAGTTCGGTTGGGCTGCGCCGCCGTTGGGTTTACTCTTTACCCGGGCTCGGCTCACGCTCGGAGCAGTACGAACAGGTTCGGGAGCTGGTGCGTGACGCGCGCAAGGCCGGACTGCTGGTGGTCTTATGGGCTACCCGCGTGGGAGCGGCCTTCCCAACAAAGAGGCCGAAACGGCGGTGGACGTGGTCTCCTATGCGGTCCACATCGCCTGTCAGCTCGGGGCTCACCTGATCAAGTGCAAACCCCCGACCCATCCGCCGGCCCTGCCGATGCATCTGGAGCGTGGGACCTACGACGGCGTTCCGACGGCGACGCTCGCCGATCGGGTGCGGTTGGTCCTCCAGGCGGCCTTTGGGGGCAAGCGGGTGGTAATCCACTCCGGTGGCGAAGCTAAGGACACCGAGTCGGTCCTGAAGGAGGTGCGTCAGTTGAAGGCGGGCGGCTCCTTTGGCTCGATCGTCGGAAGGAACGCCTTTCAGCGGCCCTTTGAAGAGGCGATCAAGCTCCTTCACGCAATCCAGGACATCTACGTCGAGGAGACGGCGTAGAAAGGACTCCAAAGACGAGCCCACAAGCCGGACGGTTTCGACCAAATCGCCTTGTGTCCCGAGTGGGAGCAGGGGTCTTGCTGCTCCTTTGGACGTTAGAAGGAGGGGGAGGCGTCTTTCGAGACGACTTCCTCTTTGGGGGCCTCCATCCGTGGTCGGTGCTCCTCCTGGATCCTCAGGTTGAAGCGTGGCGAATCGAGAGGGGTCAGGCGGTTGGAAGCGCCTGGGGCGAGGGGGTCTATTCGATCCTCCTTCCCAAAGGGGGCCGGCTCTGGCGGGACTACCGGGTTTCCGTCCAAAACAAGAGGCCTGGACGTGAAGCCGGAGACCGGCTTTGGGGTCTCCCTTTACGATCAGGGAGAGGAGGGCGGGCGGTACCTTGTGCTCCTAAAGCCGGTTCAAAGCCTTCTTCTTGTCGTCCGAGCGTGGGGAGAGGTTTGGGAGTTCCGGAGCGTTTGGGTCCCGATGGAGCCGGATCGCTCCTATCGTCTGGAGGCGGTGGTCCGGTCGGAAGCGGTCTTCGATCGGCTTTGGGTAGAGCTGGACGGGTCGCCGATTGGCGAATTCCTGTTTCCCAGAGCCACTCGGCGAGGGGGCCGCTGGACTGGCCGTGACGGAGGGCAAAGCGGCGTTCGACTGGGCACGGATCGAAGGGGAGACGGTCCCAGACTGGAGCCGAGGACCCCTCGATTTTGAGCGGAGAGGCTCTGTGGCGACCGTGTGGGCTGAGCTCAAAGAAAGCAAACGGTTAAAACGACGGAGGGATGCAACGATGCCTGTAGCGGAGGGAATGAAGCTGGCCTTTGAGTCGCCAGAGGCGATTCGACCGGAGCTGTTGGAGACCTTCCCCTATGAGGGTGGTGGAGCAAGAGATACGGATCGAAACGGAGGAGTTCAGCGCCGTCTGTCCCTTCTCCGGCCTTCCCGACTACGGGAGGCTGACTATTGTTTATGTTCCCTCGGACCGGTGCGTGGAGCTGAAATCGCTGAAGTACTATCTGCTGACCTATCGAAACGTGGGCATCTACCAGGAACACGCTCTTGACCGGATTCTTCGTGACCTGGTGGAGCTGCTTCGGCCCCGCCGGATGGTGGTCGAGTTGGACTATCACGTGCGCGGGGGAATTCACACCGTCTGTCGCGCGGAATACCGCCCGGAGGGCTAGTCTTGGCCTCTTGCTGGACGCCTTTTGGGACTGAATCGGCCCGATTCTCTTTGCCAACGTCTCACGCCCAAACCCCCTCCCTCAATGGGGTGAGAGGAAGAGGCCGGGCGAGGAAAATTCTGAGGGTCTCTCCTCGTCGGCTCCCCCTACTAGATGTTGGGGGTTGGGTCAGTACTTCTGATAACGCCTATTATGTTCCATTCTGAGGACGGCGCCCCGACTTGACCCCCAAGCCCAGAGCGGATATCATCCCTATCCGAACAGGTGCCCTTTTAACCTGGTCCCGTGAGGCCGGAAAGGACGCCGTCGGCAAATCTCCGTCTGTGCCAAGCACAGCCCGACGCCTTGGGCGTCGTTGTCGATGCGACCTCTGGCCTCCGGACGTCGTCGTTTGACGCAGCCGGAGGCAGATTTGTATGAGCCACGACCCGATCCGCTCCCTGTACGATCTGGCCTGGGAGCTTGGAGCGCTCAAGCGCCTTCCCCGCACCGGATGGGCCCTCCGCCGCGTTCCCGACCCCGAAAGCGTCGCCGACCACTGCTACCGGACGGCCTTCTTGGCGATGGTCCTGGCCGACCTGGCCCGTCGGGACGGAGCGTCGGTGGACCCGGAAGAGGTGCTCCGGATGGCGTTGCTCCATGAGATCGCCGAAGCCCGCACGGGCGATCTCCCCGCCCCGGCGCAGGAGTACTTTCCCCCTCAAGCAAAACTGGAGGCCGAACGACGCGCCGCCGAGGCGCTGCTCGCCCCCCTGGGACCGCTGGGCGAACGGTATCAGGCGCTCGTCAACGCCTATCTTGACGGGGAAAGCTTGGCAGCTCGACTGGTCCGCGCCGCAGACCTGGCCGAGATGCTCCTCCAGGCCGCCGAGTACGAGTCCGTCGGGGCCGACTCCCTTGGAGACTTCTGGGGGAACGCTGCCCCTCTGCTAAACCGCTGGGAAGACCTGCCAAGCGTCGCCGCCTTTCTCCGCGAACTGTACCGCCGCCGAACAAGGGAGGAGTGACCCTGTGGAAACGAAGGTCCGCGAAAAAGCCCAAGTCATGAACAAAGAGGAGATCCGACGGGCGCTGATCCGGATCGCCCATGAGATCTGCGAGCAGAACAAAGGGGTTCAAAACCTCGTCCTCATCGGCATCCGGTCGCGGGGGGACGTCCTGGCCGCCCGAATCGCCGACTACATCGAACAGATCGAAGGGAAGCGTCCGCCTGTTGGAGCGATGGACATAACGCTTTACAGAGATGACCTCAATCTCTTCGAGAAAGAGATACGAGTTAACAAAACGGAGATCCCCGTTGAGATTGATGGCAAACGGGTCGTCCTCGTAGACGAGCGTGCTCTACACAGGTCGTTCCGTTCGGGCCGCGCTCGACGCCCTCAAAGACTTCGGGCGGGCCGCCTCGATCCAACTGGCGGGTACTGGTGGACCGGGGACACCGGGAGCTTCCCATCGCCGCAAACTACGTCGGGAAGAACATCCCCACTTCCCGCAGGGAGATGGTGGCCGTCCACCTGGAAGAGGTAGACGGCGAGGACCGCGTCTTCATCTACGAGGACCTGTCTCAAGATGGCTGAGGAATGGATCGTTCGAGGGGGGCGGCTGATCGATCCGCTCCAGGGCCGAGATGAGCCGCTGGACCTGTGGATCTACGAGGGAAAAATTGCCGGAATGGGGCGGGGCTTTCCCCCCGTTCCCCCGCGCCCGGGAGCTCAACGCCGAAGGCTGCCTGGTCGTGCCTGGGCTGATCGACATTCACGTTCACCTTCGGGAGCCGGGCCAAGAGCACAAAGAGACGATCGCAACCGGCGCCCGGGCTGCCGCGGCCGGGGGATTCGTCTGCGTGGTCTGCATGGCGAACACCTCCCCCCCGCTGGACACTCCAGAGCGGATCCAATACGTCCGAAAGCGCGCCCAGGAGGTCGGCTCCGTCGAGGTGCTGCCCGTCGGAGCGATCTCCAAGGGCTTGGCCGGGGAGGAGCCCGCCCCCTGGGGGGCTCTGGCCGCCGCCGGAGCGGTGGGCTTCTCCGACGACGGAAAAACAACGCTCTCCGAAACGGTCATGCGCCACGTTCTGGAATGGAGCGCCGAGCATCAACGGACCGTCGCCGTCCACTGTGAAGACCCCCACCTTTCGAAAAACGGGGTGATCCACGACGGCACCGTCGCCCGGAGGTTGGGGGTCCCCGGCATCCCGCCGGAGGCCGAAGAGCGGATCATCGAGCGCGACTTGACCCTCGCCTCGGAGACCGGCGGACGGCTCCACATCCAGCACGTCTCGACCGCTAAGGGGCGTCGCGATGATCCGCCAGGCGAAGCAGAGCGGAGTCCTCGTGACCGCCGAGGCTACCCCCCACCACTTCACGTTGACCGAGGAGGCGGTCTTGGAACACGGCCCCAACGCTAAGATGAACCCTCCCCTTCGCACCGAGGCCGACCGGGCCGCCGTCATCGAAGGGCTCCAGGACGGGGACACTCGACCTGATCGCCACCGACCATGCCCCCCATCACCCCGACGAAAAGGCCCAGGGGCTCCTGAAGGCCCCCTTCGGGGTCATCGGGCTGGAGCTGTGCTTCCCGCTGACCTGGACCATCCTCGTCCAGCGCGGACACCCTCTCACCGATGGCCGCAGTCGCCAAGTTGACCGTGGAGCCCGCGCGAGCGATGGGGTTGCCCCTCCCCACCCTGAAGGTGGGCGCCCCGGCGACGCTGACGGTCGTCGAGATCGCCCGCACCCGAACGGTGACCCCAGCGATGATCTTCTCCAAAAGCCGCAACACCCCCTTCTTCGGTTGGGAGCTGAGCGGCTGGCCGCTGCTGACGATGAAGGCCGGACAGGTGATCTTCCATCGAGGAGACGACCATGCGCGCATATCTCGCACTTGAAGACGGTTCGGTCTACGTCGGGAAGGCCTTCGGAGCCACCGGCGAGACCGCCGGCGAGGTGGTCTTCAACACGAGCATGACCGGCTATCAAGAGGTGCTGACCGATCCCTCCTACGCCGGCCAGATCGTAACGATGACCTACCCGCTGATCGGGAACTACGGGATCGCAGCGGAGGACTTCGAGTCGCCCCGCCCTCAAGTGGCCGGGTTCGTCGTCCGGGAGCACTGCCGACGGGCCCCAGCAACTGGAGGGCTCAAGAGACGCTCGACGAGTTTTTTAGAGCGGCACGGCATCCTTGGAATCGAAGGAGTGGATACCCGCGCCCTGACCCGACGGATTCGAGTCTGGGGAGCGATGCGGGGGGTCCTCTCCACCGAGTGCGACGACCCTGAGGAGCTGGTGCGCCGCGCCCGAGCCGTCCCGGCGATGGAAGGCCTCGATCTGGTCCAAAACGGTGACAACACGGGAGAGCTACCCCTTTAAACCGGATCTAGAAACGCCTTTGGCCTGGATGAAAGGGGAGACGCTCCAAGCGGACGGCCAAGCGGTCCTAGACTTCTCCGCCCCTCAGATCAACGGCGACCGACGCTACTCGGTCGTCCTCATCGACTGCGGGTACAAACGAAACATCGCCCGACAGCTCTACTACCACGGCTGCGACGTGACCGTCGTCTCCGCCTTCACCCCTGCAGAGGAGATCCTCAAACAGAACCCGGACGGCGTCCTGCTCTCCAACGGACCCGGAGACCCTGCAGCGGTCACCTACGTCATCGAGACGATCCGCGGGCTCATCGGCAAAAAGCCGCTCTTTGGAATCTGTCTTGGCCACCAACTGCTAGCCCTAGCCCTGGGCGGAAGCACCTACAAGCTGAAGTTCGGACACCGGGGCGCCAACCAGCCGGTCAAGCGTCTGGAGACCGGTCAGGTGGAGATCACTTCTCAGAACCATGGGTTCTGTGTGGATATCGACTCACTAAAACATACAAATGTTGAAGTGACTCATATCAATCTAAACGACAACACTGTTGAAGGGATTTCCCATAGAGACTACCCGGCGTTTTCGGTACAGTACCATCCAGAGGCCGCCCCGGGGCCTCATGACGCAACTTATCTGTTTCGAAAATTTGTGGAGATGATGCGCGATGCCTCCTAGCTCCTCGGCAAAGCCGCGCCTTTCTCGAAACGTTGTCGCCCTCGGCTTTGTGAGCCTCCTGACGGACACAAGCACGGAGATCGTCTACCCGCTGCTTCCAGGATTTGTCCGAATTTTGGGCGCCGGTCCGGGCTTTCTCGGGGTGATCGAAGGGGTCGCCGAGACGACCGCAAGTCTGCTTCGGCTGGCCGCCGGATGGCTCTCCGACCGCCTCCGGCGCCGGAAGGCGATCGTGCTGCTGGGCTACGGCCTCTCCTCGTCGACCCGCCCGCTGATGGCGCTCGCGGCCGCCCCCTGGCACGTGCTCTTGGTCCGATTCCTCGACCGGGTGGGCAAGGGCCTTCGGGGCGCCCCGCGCGACGCGCTGATCGCCGACTCGACCGATCCGGCGCTCCGAGGACGAGCCTTCGGCTTCCACCGCGCCATGGACCACGCCGGCGCTGTAGCCGGCCCACTGATCGCCTTTCTGCTGTTGCAGACCCTCTTCCAGACCGAATCGCCCTCGGCCGGGCTCTATCGAGCCGTCTTCTGGGCAGCGGTCCTTCCGGCGGCGCTGGCCGTCCTGACGTTGGCGCTCTCCGTTCAGGAGGTCGTCCCGACCGTCCGGGCCCCGGGAGGGCCGACCCCTCTGCTACGAGGGAAATGGCCGCGCGGCTTCCGTCCGTTTCTGGTGGCACTGATCCTGTTTACGCTGGGGAACTCCAGCGATGCCTTTCTCCTCTGGCGGGCGCAGGACCTCGGAGTCGCGCCGGCGCTGATCCCCCTCCTCTGGGCTGCGCTCCACCTGGTCAAGAGCCTCTCCAGCACGCCGGGGAGTGGGCTTTCGGATCGAATCGGGCGACGGCCAACCCTTCTGATCGGCTGGACTCTGTACGGCTTGGTCTACCTTGGGTTTGCTTTCGCAGGGGCTGCCTGGCACGTCTGGGCGCTCTTTGCCCTCTACGGGCTCTACTTTGGGTTCTCCGAAGGAACCGAGAAGGCCTTCGTCGCCGACCTGGTTTCCCCCGACCTCCGGGCGCGCGCCTATGGATGGCACGGGCTGGCCGTGGGGATGACGGCGCTCCCCTCCAGCGTGCTGATGGGATGGCTCTGGCAGACCGTTTCGGTTCAAGCCGCGTTTCTCTTTGGCGCCGGATGCGCCCTGGCAGGGATGCTCCTGCTGGCCTGCTGGCCTTCGCTCCGCTCTCGGGAACCCGTTTTGACCGCCGAACCATAAGGAGCAATACGCTATGCCCAAACGCACCGACATCCGAAAAATCCTGTTGATCGGCTCCGGCCCGATCGTGATCGGTCAGGCCTGCGAGTTCGACTACTCCGGCTCTCAGGCCTGTAAAGCCCTTCGCGAGGAGGGGTACCAGATCGTCTTGGTGAACAACAACCCGGCGACGATCATGACCGATCCGGAGATGGCCGATCGAACCTACATCGAACCGCTGACCGCCGAGTGCCTTCAAAAGATCATCGAGCTTGAGCGGCCCGACGCGCTTCTCCCGACACTTGGAGGCCAGACGGGACTCAACCTCGCCGTCGAGCTGGCCGAAGCGGGCGTCCTGGACCTGTACGGCGTCGAGCTGATCGGGGCCAAGCTGGAGGCGATCAAGAAGGCCGAGTCCCGCGAACTGTTCAAACAGGCGATGCTCAAGATCGGTCTGGACGTCCCCCGGAGCCTGGTCGTTCGAAACCTAGCCCAGGCGATGGAAGCCGTTGAGGCGCTCGGATTCCCCCTGATCCTCCGACCGGCCTTCACCCTCAGCGGCAAAGGCGGAGGAATCGCCTACAACCTCGAAGAGTACCGGCAGATGATCGAGTACGGGCTCCACGTCAGCCCGGCCCACGAGGTCCTCGTCGAGGAGAGCGTCCTGGGCTGGAAGGAATACGAACTTGAGGTAATGCGCGATCGCAACGACAACGTCGTGATCATCTGCTCCATCGAAAACTTGGACCCGATGGGAGTACACACCGGCGACAGCATCACGGTCGCCCCAGCCCAGACGCTGACCGATCGCGAGTACCAGACGATGCGGGACGCGGCCATTCGAGTGATTCGAGAGATCGGCGTGGACACCGGCGGATCGAACATTCAGTTCGCCGTCCACCCGGAGACGGGCCGCCAGGTGGTCATCGAGATGAACCCTCGCGTCTCGCGCTCCTCGGCGCTGGCCTCCAAGGCAACGGGGTTCCCGATCGCTAAGATCGCCGCCAAGTTAGCCGTCGGCTACACCCTGGACGAGCTTCCCAACGACATCACCCGGGAGACGCCCGCCTCCTTTGAGCCGACGATCGACTACGTGGTCGTCAAGATTCCCCGCTTCACCTTTGAGAAGTTTCCCAACGTGGACGCAACGCTGACCACCTCGATGAAGTCGGTCGGCGAGGCGATGGCGATCGGTCGTACCTTCAAGGAGGCGCTCCAGAAGGGCCTCCGCTCGATGGAAAACCGATGGTCCGGACTGGACAACCATCCCCTGGAGCCGCTCTCTTATACGGAGCTTCCCAAGAAGCTGGCCATCCCAAACGCCGAGCGGATCTTCTACATCAAGCGGGCCCTCCAAGAGGGGATGTCCGTCGAGGAGATCTACCGCTACACCAAGATAGACCGTTGGTTTCTCTACCAGATTCTGGACCTGGTCCAGTGGGAACGGACGGCCGAAAAGCACAGCGAGCGGGTTCGCCAGGCGGCCCTTGGCGAGGAATCGGCCGCCGAGGAGGTCCGCGAACTGCTCTGGGAGCTCAAGCGGAACGGCTTTGGCGACCGACAGCTAGCCGACCTTTGGGGGCTCTCCGAATGGCAGGTGCGCCGGCTCCGCCAACGGCTGGGCATTCGTCCCGTCTTTAAGCTAGTCGACACCTGCGCCGCCGAATTTGAGGCCTACACCCCCTACTACTATTCCACCTACGAGGCGGAGGACGAGGTTCAAGACTCCCAACGACGAAAGGTCATGATCCTGGGCGGGGGGCCCAACCGGATCGGTCAGGGGATTGAGTTCGACTACTGCTGCGTCCACGCGGCCTTTGCCCTCAAAGAGGCCGGCTGGGAAACGATCATGGTCAACAGCAACCCAGAAACGGTCAGCACCGACTACGACACCTCCGACCGGCTCTACTTTGAACCGCTCACGTTAGAAAACGTCCTCGACATCATCGAGCGCGAGAAGCCGGACGGCGTGATCGTTCAGTTCGGCGGTCAGACACCGCTGAACCTGGCGGTGCACCTCAAGAAGGCCGGCGTTCCGATCATCGGCACCGATCCGGAGGACATTGACCGGGCCGAGGACCGGAAGCGATTCGCCGAGGTCCTTCGGAAGTGCGGCCTCAGCAGCCGCCCAACGGGACCGCCGTCTCGTTCGAGGAGGCCAGGGAGATCGCCCAGCAGATCGGCTACCCGGTGCTTGTTCGGCCCTCTTACGTCCTCGGCGGCCGAGCGATGCAGATCGTCCATTCCGAGGCGGAGCTAGAGCGGTACCTCCGCGAAGCGGTCCAGGCCTCGCCGGAGCATCCGATCTTGATCGATCGCTACCTAGAAGACGCGATCGAGGTGGACGTGGACGCCATCTCCGACGGAGAACGGGTCGTCATCGGCGGGATCATGGAGCACATCGAAGAGGCGGGCGTTCATTCCGGCGACAGCGACTGCGTCCTGCCCCCCTACTCGTTGGGCGAAGACCAGGTGGACGAGATTCGACGGGCGACCGTTGCCCTGGCCCGTGAGCTGAACGTCGTCGGGTTGATGAACGTCCAGTTTGCCATCCGAAGCGACACCGTTTACGTCCTGGAGGTCAACCCCCGCGCCTCGCGGACGGTGCCGTTTGTCAGCAAAGCGATCGGGGTGCCGCTGGCCAAGCTGGCCGCGCTGGTAATGACCGGAAAGACGCTCGCCGAGCTGGGGTTCACCGAAGAGGTGGTCCCCGAATACTGCTCGGTCAAGGCGCCGGTCTTCCCCTTCGAGCGATTCCCCGGGGCCGACCCGCTCCTGACGCCGGAGATGAAGTCCACCGGCGAGGTGATGGGGATCGACCCGGACTTTGGCTGCGCCTTCGCCAAGGCCCAAATTGGGACCGGTCACCCGTTGCCGACGGAGGGGACGGTCTTCATCAGCGTTCGTAACAAGGACAAGCGGGCGATAACCTTTGTGGCCCGGCAGCTTCACGAGATGGGCTTTCGGATCGTTGCCACCCACGGGACGGCGAAGGCGCTCATGCGGGCCGGTATCCCCGTCGAGCTGGTCTACCGGATCGGAATGGGCCGTCCGACGATCCACGACTACGTCAAGAACCACGCCGTCGACCTGATCATCAACATCCCCAGCGGCGGAGATCACGCTCCCGACGAGGCGAAGATTCGACGGATGGCACTGGAGCACAACATCACCTTGATCACCACGCTGGCAGGGGCCCAGGCGGCGGCGCTGGGAATCCGCGCCCTGCGAGAGCGCGGCCTATCGATCCGCGCCCTGCAGGACTACTACAAGGAGCTCCGCCGCTAGCCCCTAAGAAATGGGGAGGAACGCATCCCCACGCTCCTCCCCAAAGGCGAACTCTCTTTTCAGCCGTTTCACTCGCCGCTATAAGGCTCCAGGTCCGGATAGCGGAACGCCGGGGCGATCGGGCCGAAGATCGGCTTGAAGTACTCCGCCGCCCACGGCGTAGGCGCGTAGCGCTCCGGATCGTACAGCCGTCGGTCCACTAAGCGCGGAATCACCGTTCCCGACGCGTCGCGTGGCAGGACGGCGTCCACGGGAAGCGCCTCCGCCTCGACGCGATCGCCTCGCCGGACGGGGCAGCCGACGTATCCGGACTTGCCCTCCAGCGTCGCGGCAACGATCGCCCGTCCGGCGGCCATTGCCGTATCTCGGTCCACCGGAATCGGGCTACCGCATCGCTGCAGGTAGGAGGGGATCACCGCTCGAATGGCGCTGGCGCTGATAATTCGCTCCTTCTGGGCCAGTCGCTGTTGCAGCTCCCCTTCCAGCCACTCAGAGACGCCCCCTAGCCGTTTGTGACCAAAGGAGTCCACCACGGCGTCCGACTCGCCGATGATGTTCCCCTCCGGGTCTACGGCCCCTTCGGCGATCACGATAATGGCGTGCTTCCGCTCCAAGTACCGCTCGGCGACCTGTTTTGCAAACGCGTCCACATCAAGCGGCGATTCTGGCAGGATAATAAAGTCGGGATGGCCGTAACAGGTGGCCAGAGCCAACCAGCCGGCGGTGCGACCCATCGCCTCGAGGATGAGAATCCGGTCGTGGGAGTAGGCGGTCGTCCGGAGCGCGTCGGCAGCAGTAAAGAGCCACTGGGCTGCCGTCGGAAACCCCGGACAAAAATAGTTCTTCATCGCCTCAAAGTCGGGCGGATCGCCCGGCGGGGGATTGGTGCCCACGTCGTTATCAATCGTCTTGGTCACAAAGTTGATCGGAACCCCCCGATGGTATTCTGCCAGCTCCACACCGACGGTGAGCGTATCGTCTCCGCCGATGGCGATCAGAGCGTCCAGCTTCAGCTGGTGAATCCGCCGGGAGGCCTGCTCAATTCCGCCCTCGATCCGACGCAGGTTGGTCCGGGAGCTCTTGATAATCGTCCCGCCACGGTTCTCGTCGATCGCCGCCGCAGGAAGCCGGACGGCCTGACCGCCCTCCAGCATTCCAGCCCACCCTTCGCAGATGCCGATCACTTCGTAGCCGGCCTCCTCGGCAGCTAAGGCGACCCCTTTCAGCGTAGCGTTTAGCGCGGTGGTGTCTCCCCCGCCCGTCAGAACTCCGATTTTTCCCTTAACGCTCATCGAGAAACTCCTTAGCTCCAGGTTCCAGGCCTATCCGCTCG
The DNA here is from genome assembly GCA_026004875.1 of Candidatus Poribacteria bacterium. Classification (GTDB taxonomy): domain Bacteria; phylum Poribacteria; class WGA-4E; genus BPJZ01. Next base: position 13,982 of record BPJZ01000019.1, read on the forward strand.
GGGAGAAAACCCATTCAATCTTAGCCAATTCAAAGGAGGGACGTCACGGGATTTCACCCCTTCCAAGGGCTATCTTTCTTCCGTTGGCAGCGCCTGGAGCATCTCCAGGGCGGCTTCTAAGAGCGCTTTTGCGTAGGTCGGGTTGTGAAGCCCCCAGCCGCCATCGCCGTGCACCATGTCCAGGTTGTGCTTGGCGTCTTGATAGAGGGGGCTCCCTTGAAGCTCCGAGGGAACGGCGCCCAACGCCTCTTCGACTTGGGCGAGAAGGGATTCTACTTCGCTCCGCCGTTGGGCTACAAGCGCCTCGGCGCCCCCTTGATGGCAGGGAAGGCAGGCGCTCACCGGGGCGTCGAACGTGTGTCCGCCTTCGGTGAGGACCGCCTCACCGGCCTCCGGAGGACGGTACATATGGCAAGGAGTACAGCTCCCCTGCATCTGGCCAAAGTGCTTGGAAGGAATCCCTAAAGCCCCTCGCCCTTCAACGCCCCGGAACATCTCCGCCTGCGACTGGTGGATCACTCCCTTGCCCGCGCAACCACAGTCCATCTTGTGGCAACTGATACAAAGCTCGTTCTTGGGCAAGAGCAGATAAGCCTCTACGTCCTCCCGTGCGTGCGAGTGGCAGGAGGAACAGGCCACCTCGTTGATTGCGTTCTCAAGGGTAATCTGAGGCTGTTGGGCAATTCGGCCCCATCCCGCCGCCGGCTGGAGCCGATATCCCGAGGAGTGACAAGAAAGACAACTGTTCGCCCGGTTAGGGGGAAGCGCGGAGCGCCTCTAAATTGTGGGCGTGCCCGGACTGGGCCCACTCGTAGGCCTCCTTCTCCTGACCGTGGCACTTGTAGCACTTCTCCGCAATCGGGGAGGATTCGACTCTCTCCGGCGGAACGATCAGAGAAGGGTACACCACCCCATCCAGGGGCGGAGCCGGATACTTCGCTGCACTTCCAAGGCGGGGAAAGAGACAGACCGACGCGCTCAAAAACGCGAACAGACAGGTCAGACACCACCCCCACCGAGCCAGCCGAACCCCTCCCATCGGCGATGCCCCCTAATCGGTCGTCGCCCGATCGGCGCAGAACTCCAAAAGCCGGCGCATCTCAAGGGCCTGAACCAGCTGGAGCGTTCGTTCCTCCTCCGAGCCCGTCCCGGCATACTGCTGACACCAGTCCACAAACTGGAAGGCGTCCCACCGATTCCAGCTCAGCAGCTCCCGCGCGACGGTGTCCCTGTTGCGCTCGGAATTGCGCAACGCCGCCTGAGCCGACTCAAGCAACGTGGGAAACAAAGAATGCTCTCCTACGCGCCGGAACCAGTATTTCGCGTTCGGATAGTCGGGCTCCCGCCGGTGCATGATCCCGTGCCAATAGTCCAACGTCTGGCGGCCTAAGGGCTCCTTAGCGCCCTCCGACATGGCCAACGTGTGGGAGACCTCCAGGTTGTCGTTCCACTGGTGGAGACCGGCCAGGAAGGCCCGCGCAAAATCGGATCGAACCACCGGACGGGCAAAGAGCTCCTCCGGCTCCCAACGGCTGAGCTGCTCGTCAAGCTCACGCTTCCAGATACCCGTCGGGCGAAGCGCAGGCATCGGCTCGCGATTTAACAGCGTCTCCAGAATGGCCTGAACGGGCTGGGCAACCTGCACGCTCGCTCCTCTCCTTCTGGGTCAAATTTTGGTCAATCCTTGAACAGACTGCTCAATTCATTCCGGCGAGATTTTACCACTCGGACCAAAGGGCTTCAACGCGCCGATCGCCCCACAGGCGAGAAAAAACAAGTAAAAGCCCAATCAAAAACGGGCGAGCCCGTGGAAAAACCAGGTCGCCCGAGGCTTCAGAAAGGAGAGTTCAGATGCGCAAGGGGAAAGGAAGCAAAAACCTTGCCAGAAGCATCCCCTACGGCGTCCGACGGATCAGCTCCTCAACGGGACGACGCCTCCCCGTTGGAATCGTCGCCGGGTAGCCCATGTAGTAGAACCCAACGATCGTCTCTCGACCGTAGGGAATTCCCAACAGCTCGTAGGTAGCCTTCTCGTAGATGATCGGGTGGGTGGACCACTGCATGCCGATCCCCCGCTCCCAGCCGGCCAGCTGAATCAGCACCATCGCACAGCAGGTGGCCATGAAGTCCTCGCGGCGCTGCTGCTCGTCCCCCTCCTGAACGCACGAGACGGCCACCATCGTCGGGCGAGCCATCCACTTCTCCAGGGCCTTTTGGCGCACGTCCTCGATCTGCTCCACCGTGGCGACGTTAGCCACCTTGGCCACTTGGAGCTCGGCGTAGCGTTCGCCCAGCTTCTTTTTCGTCTCCGGACCGATCAACGTAAAGCGCCACGGCTCCGTCAGATGGTGGTTTGGAGCCCAGGTGCCCGCCTCCAGGAGGTCCATCACGACCTCCTCAGGAACCGGCTCCGGTCGGAACTCAAACACCGTCCGTCGCGCTTCAATCGCCTGACGAATCGGTCCCTTCTCCATGATGGCACGCTCCTTTTCCTCAAAACGACGGCCGACTCTGTTCCCTCGCCCGTCCAGGGGCGGCGTGAAAGCGTCCTGGGCACCCCCGGAAACTGCCGCCCTAATCGTAGCCCAAGGTCGGTTCGAAAGGGGTGATACCCCAAGACTTGCGATCGGGTCCTCTGTGCTCGATGATGAGAACGCACCGGTCTATGAAGAGAGGAGGCAGTCATGCCAAAGGACGGGAAGATTCAGGTCCTCTGCTGGTCGGAGCTGACCGAGCCCAAGGATATCTACCCCAGAGGGATTAGCGGTGTGATCGCCGACTACCTGAACCAGCGGCCGGCGATCGCCGCGCGAACGGCCACGCTCACCGACCCGGATCAGGGGGTTGGTGAAGAGGTCCTCGCCGAAACCGACGTGCTGATCTGGTTTGGACACGTCCGGCACAACGACGTCTCCGACGAGGCGGTAGCCCGAATTAAGCGCCACGTTGAAGAGCGCGGCATGGGATTCCTCGGCCTGCACTCAACCCACTTTGCCAAACCCTACAAGGCCCTGATGGGCACCTCCTGCGCCTGGAGGGCGTACGTCGAAGACGGAAAATCGGCGAAGATTCTGGTCGCCGATCCCCAGCACCCGATCGCCAAAGGGGTACAGCCGTTCATCATCCCGCGCGAGGAGTGGTACGGCGAGCCGTACGATGTGCCCGCACCGGAATCGGTCGTCTTTGTCGGCATCTATACCGACAACCGGGAGGTGGCCCGCGACGGGCTCACCTGGACCGTCGGCAAGGGGCGCGTCTTCTACTGGCGCCCCGGCCACGAGACCTATCCGATCTACCACATGCCCGAAGTGCTTCAGATCATGGAGAACGGCGTCCGCTGGTGCGCCAAGTGGGCGTAACCGGCGGAACTCACCGGCTTTGGGCGTCGGGGTTTCAATCCCGACGCCCAAAACCCTCCTTCCGACGAACTTGCAAGGCCGCTCTTAAAAGCGCGACCAAACGAGCGGCAGGTAAGGCCTCCTCGCCGAAGGAGGCGTTGCCTCCGGCACAAGCGAGGTGGGCTGCGAAATTCCCAGCTCCAGAAGCATTCGCTCCCGTTGCTCGTTGATCCTACTGGCGCGAATGGGGGCCTCTATCATCGAATAGACGTAGTTTCCCATTCCGATAAGGAGCATGAGCGCCCCAAACCCATCGTCACCGTCCGGATCGGAGTAGTAGGAGTTGTCCTCGATCGCCATCACCCAGCTGCTGAGCGCAAGAACGGCGATCCCCAAGTGAACGATTCCTTTTGTGGTGTCTCCGTTGTAAAACTGACCACCACCCACAATCAGGAACGAGAGAAGAAACGCCAAGGCAGGCTCCTTCCGAGAGGGAATCTGCCGGAGCGCCTGAACTGAGGGCGTCCTCGCAGGAGCAGGCTCAGAGCGAACCCCCTTCGCCGGTTCACGGGTCATCCGCTCGACCTGATCCAGTCGGTAGACGAAGAGGCTTCCGTCGCTCGTCTCGATCTTTAGGTACTCTCCTGGAACCTGCTCGACGATGACCCCACGAATGATGGAACCGTCCTTTAGATAGACGACATCTTGGAGCTCCTGCGCCAAAGCCGCCCCTGTCAGCAGCAGGAGCCCTGCCAAAGCTACAGCAGTCGGTCGCATGCGTTTGGTCCTTCCTCTGAGAAGAGGCCTTCTGGGAGAGGGAGGAGACACCTCCCCTTTCCCCCTATGAGGACGCCGCATGCGTTCTGTCAACTGGACGGCGGATCAGTCCTCAAATTCGACCGGCGCCAGACGCCCAAAGGCCTTCTCCGCCTTTCGGAGCGTCAGCGGCCCCAGCCCGTGCAGATCGGTCCGCAGGAGCGTTCCGTAGTCCTCGTCGAGGATCGGCTCACAGGTCACAACCGTCCCTTCGCCGATCACTTCAGTGCCGTCGGGCCGATGCAGCTCCACATGAAGCTGAACGTGAGGCAGTTCGCACAGCCGCTCATAAACGCCCGATGGCCACTGAATTCGTAGGACCGCGTCCCACCCCGACCGGCGGGGCTTCTCGGTGACCGAGTCGGAGCCGGTCCCTAGCTTCCACCCGATCACCTCGCCGGAGACATGGGCGCCGTCCTCTACCACGCCGTGAACCCGTCCGGAGGTTCCACAAAGCAGCATAGCCTATCCTCCTCCCGGAGCACTTGTGATTTTCTGTACAAGGAATAGCCTCCTAGGCGCCGGGACCGAACCCTTTGGGCCCTTCGCCTTGCCCGCCGTCCTTCTCGCCGGTACACTCAGGGCGCACGCAGAGGACAGCAGGGGCATCGATGAGCACCGTTCTTCTCATCAGCGTCACGCTGTTGGTCAACGTTCTGCTTCTAGGAGCGGTCGTCGCTTGGGGGGCGTGGATCGTCTATCGCGGACGGCGGCAACGCGACCGAACACGCCTGTTGAAAGGCGTTCTGATCTGGCTCCTGCTTGGGGTTCCACTGCTGGGGGCGCTCTGGCCTCAGATCGCTTACCTTTGGACTGAAGCGCTCTGGTTTGGACACTTCGTCCGGAACGGCGCTCCAGCCGAGTATGAGAACGTCTTTTGGCGGGTGCTCGGCGACTTCTGGAAGGTGTTCCTCGCCTACGGATCGCTGGGCGCCGGTTTCCTGCTGCTGAACGTCTTGGTCGCCTCCCGCGTCTGTCCCCTTCGGAGCGAGTTTCACCACTGGGCCCGATATCGGACCCGCTTGGCCCATCGGCTCTTAGCGCTGGGGGCGCTTGGGATCGCCGTTGGGCTGGCGGGGATGTTGACCGTTCGGTGGGAGGAGTTCGCCCTCGCGCGGGTCTATCGCCACGGAGTCGGGCGGGTGCCGGCGGTCTTAAAGCTCCTCCCCGGCCAGGCCGGGACGTTCGAGCACCCCTTCAGTCTTTCGGGCCTCTATCCGAAGGACCCCCTCCGCGAGGACCTCGAGCGATTGGATCGGTTGATCGCCTCGGTCGCCGAAGAGCTGATCGAGCCGCTCCCGCTGATTCGATTGCACCAGGAGGAGACACCCGGAACGGTTAAGCCAAGCCGAACGCCGCCCCACTACACGCTCCAGGGCTACCTGCTTCCCGTCCAGCGCGACCCGCAGGAACACTCGACCGTCTACCGCCTCTCGTTGGTCCTGGCCGGCCCGACCGTCCTGGAGAAGGCCCAACCCGATGAGACGCTCCCCGAACGGGAGCGGATCCGACGGCAGCGTACCGGGCAAAACTACGTCAAGTACCTGACCCTCTCCACCCTCGTGGAACGCGAATCTCTCGACCAAGCCGTACGCTCGATGCTCGTCGAGCTGACCCAGTCCCGCTATCTCCGAAACGGGTTCTCCGACCCGATCTTTCACCGAAACGTGGGCTACTACCTCTTTGAGTTCCCTCGCGATCAATGGGTGAGCCTCTGGGCTAAGCTGCTGCTTTGGGCAACGATCGGGCTGATCGCCCTTCAGTACCGCTTCTACTATCACCGAGACTCCCACTCGATGTTAGCCGCTGTGCGCGGGGTGACGGTCCACCTGGCTGTGCTCTGGATTCTTCTTCTGCTGGTGGGCATCTGGCGCTCCCAGATGGCGAGCCTTGGGCTGCTGTATGCGCGACCCTCGCCGATCAAAAGCGGACGGGTGCCCTTTGGAATTAGCTACGTTGATTTTGTTCAGATCGGGGCTTTTCGGGTTTATATGGTCTTTTTGCTGATCCTCTGCCTTATCCTTGCGATCAACACGATCCGCCGGGACCGCCGCCTTTGGGTCGGCAGCCTGATCGCTTGGATGGGCGGCTGGTTGTTGATCCTCTGGGTCTATCCGGCGGCGGTCTATCTGTTTAAGGTGCGCCCCAACCCTCTTCGGGCCGAGCGGGCCTTCTTGGAGAACCACATGGCAATGACTCGGCACGCCTTCGGCCTAGAGGCGGTCGAACAGACCGACGCGATCCGGAAGTTGGCCAGCTTCGAGGACGTGATGCGCCATCCGGAGGTGCTTCAAACGGTCCAACTATGGGACCGCCGCGTCATCTGGGAGCGGATCCAGCAGAGTCAGACGATCCAGCGGTTCTACGAGTTCTCCCCCTTTCCCGACGTGGACCGGTACTGGATCAATGGAGAGCTGCGACAAGTCATCATCGCCGGGCGTGAGGTCAACCCCAACCGCTTGGCTAACCGGGAATGGTTTACCAAGCGCTTGAAGTACACCCACGGCTACGGGGTGGTGATGGCTCCCGTCAACGAGGCTGAAGACCCCGGCGTCCCGATCTTCTGGATTCGGGGGATCCCGATGCAGTACGCCTCGATTCCGGGCTTCAACTTACGGGTTCGACGACCGGAGATCTACTACGGGGAGTTGACCCAACGAATACTGCCTGGTCAACACTGAGGAGCTGGAGGTGGACTACCCGGTAGAGGGCGAGTTTGCCTACACCCAGTATCGAGGGCACGGAGGGGTACGCCTGGGGCGGGGGCTCCGGCGATTGGCCTTTGCGACTCGCCTGGAGGAGCCGCTTCGGGTGGCGGTCTCCTCGCTGCTGCACGCCGACTCGCGCGTGATGATCCACCGGAACGTGCTCCGACGGATTCAGCGACTGGTGCCGTTTCTTCACGCCGATCCGGACCCCTACCTGGTCATCGGCCGGGACTCACCGGCAAGCTCTGGTGGGGTCGTGGGACATGTATACGGTGACCAACCGGTACCCGTATTCCCAGATATTCCGGCCCCTGGACGCCAACGGGGAGCCGATTGAGGACCTGGGGGGCGATCAACACGAAGAGCCGACCTGGCGGCGGTTCAACTACATTCGCAACTCGGCGGTTGCCGTCGTAGACGCTTACAACGGGGACGTGTTTTTCTACATCACCAACCCGAACGATCCGCTGATCCAGGCTTACGCCCATCACTATCCGGAGCTGTTCCTCCCGGTGGAGCGGATGCCGGCGGAGATTCGGGACCATCTGCGCTATCCTGACTATCTGACCTGGGTTCAGGCCTCCATGTTCGCCCATTACCATGTGCGCGACCCGATCGTTTTCGTCACGGGGGGCGACGCCTGGAAGTTGCCACGGGAGCTGTTCCACAGCGAGGAGCTTCAGCCGATGATGCCGTACTACCTGGTGCTCCGGCTGCCGGACTCGCCGCGCCCGGAGTTTGTCAACATGCTTCCGTTCTCCCCGCCGGCGACGACCAAGCGGCTGGCCGCCTGGCTGGTGGTCTCCTCCGACCCGGAGCGGTACGGGGCTGATGCGGGCCTACGTGCTCTCCCGCGCTGAAGAGGTGGACGGGCCGGAGCAAGTCGAGAACCGAATTGACCAGGACACGGAGCTCTCGGGACAGTTCTCGCTGTTAGGGCAACGGGGCTCGGAGGTGATTCGAGGGAACCTACTCCTGCTGCCGGTGCCGACTGAAAGGGGGGACCACGCGCTGGTCTACGTCGAGCCGGTCTACTTACGGGCCAGCGGCGAAGCAGGACAAGAGCATGCCCGAGTTTAAAGTTCGTCATCGTGGTTGCCGACGACAAGCTCGCCTCCGACGTGAGCTTTCAGGCGGCCCTTCGAAAGGTCTTTCGAGTCGGCCAGTTTGGAATCGTGCAGGGAACGATTGTTGATCCCCAGGGGCGGCCAATTCCCGAAGCGGTCGTGACGCTGATCAACGAGCAGGGAGCAACGCTGGCCGCGCCGGCGACCAGCTCTTCCCGACGGGGGCTTCCGGATTGAGAACGTCCCCGGCGGTCTTTACACGCTTCGGGTGGTCCGCGAGGACCACGGGACGATCGAGCAGCCGATTACCGTCGAGCTGGGCCGTCCGACGACGGTTGAGGTGAAGCTCTCCCCAGCAGCCACCGACCGCACCTCCTCCCGGACGTTGGCAGAGATCGCCCGCTCTGCCAACGAGGCGCTCAACCGCTATCTTCAACTGATGGGGCAGGGCCAACCGGTAGAGGCCGCCCAAGCGCTCGAGCAGCTCCGGCAGGATCTGGAGGAGCTGCAACGTTACGCCCAGGCGAATCTTCCCGAAGTCAGCGCCGCCCCGCAGGCCGACTCCAGCACCGCAGTAATCCAAAAGGCGCTCAAGCCAACGGACGATAGACCACCTCTCCCCCGCTCGTCCACCAGCACCCCAACGGTGAGCAGGTGAACGTAGATCAGGTCGGTCATGCAGAAGATGCGGAACCCCGCCTCCCGTGCTTTCTGACAAAAGTACAGGTCCTCCCCGACCTGACGCCCGTCCCGGGAGCTCCGGTGGAACGCAAAGTCACGGCGGCTCCATCTTTTGGAAGACCTCCGTCCGGATTAGCGTTCCGCCTCCGCCGACGGCGCCGCACTCGATCAAACCCCGCTCTTTTGGCACCTCGACCTGAAAGACAAACGGCTCCTTCGTCGGCTGCAAACAGACCGGCACGTGCGGCGGCGTGCGGCGGCAGGCCAGACCACAGATAACGTCCACGTCGGCCCGGAGAAGCCGGATCAGGCTGTCGGAGGGATAGATCATGTCCGCGTCGAGCATGAACAGGTGGGAGAAGCCCTCCTCAACCGCCTGACGGGCCAGCTCGTTGCGCATCTGATCCAACGTATGGAGCCGGACAAAGCGCACTTCGCTCCGCGGCGGCAACCGCAGGCCGATCAACGACTGAACAAACGGAACCGGAACCGCCTCCCAGCTACACGGAACCCCTACGAGAACGCGAACGGAACGACGCACAAAAATCCCCTCCGGCGACTGCAGGCGGCGGTCCGCTCAACCCGGCGGCCAGCCAAAGGGCCGCCCCCCTAACAGGTGTATGTGCAGGTGAAGGACCTCCTGCCCAGCATCTCTGCCGTGATTGATCACCAGCCGATAACCGCTCTCGGCGATCCCCAACTGGCGGGCTACCTCCGCCGTCCGGACCAACAACTTCCCTAACAGCTCCGCCTGCGCTTCGGTAGCGTCGGCGATCGTTTCGATGGGCTCCTTGGGAACCACCAGCACATGCACGGGCGCCTGCGGACGAATGTCCTTAAAGGCGATCACCTCCTCGTCCTCATAAACGATCTCGGCTGGGATCTCCTTCCGAATAATCTTAGAGAAGACCGTTTCTGCCATGCGAGCAACTCCCTAGTCGTCGGAGGCTACCCCCAAAAGCTCCAGGCCGGCGACGGCCTCCAAGGCCTTTTCATACCGTCGAAACGCTCGACGGCTCAAGAGACGGACGCACTCGTGCGCGTAGGCCTCTCGCTTCATGCCGCAGAGGACCGCCGTCACGCCGGGCACCGAAGCGACCGTCTGGATTGCCATCTGACTGAGCGTCAGGCCCTCGGCTTCTCCGCCGAGGGCTTGGACGAGCGCCTCCCAGAAGGGGGCCTTGAGTTCCGTCTCCTGGCGGTTAAAGTGGGAGCTCACAGCGGCCACCATCCGCTGGACGGCCTGGGAATAGGCCTCTTTTAGCGGCTCCCACTCGATCCGGCGCGCCTGAGGGATCAGCCCTTCCGTCCGCTGGACTGCTTGAACGATGCTGGGGGCTAAGAAATGCTCCAGCGCCTGGAGCCAGTGTTCCCGATGCTGGAGATCGGGGAACAGGTGCTTCATCGTCTCGCCAATGTTGAAGAACAACCGCCCCGAAACGCCCGCTCGCGCTGCGTCCCAGAGCCTCCAGGCCCGGAGCGCCAGGACGATCTCCCGCTCCGCTGCGGCCACAGCGGCGATCGTCGTTAACGGCTCCTCGGCGTCGGGATCGTACTCATACTGAGCCAACCGAATAAGCCGGTCCCCAACGCGGGCGTTCAGGGGACGGGCAGCAAGAACGGCCAATTCAAAGCTTTGAGCAGCTTGGAGGACCGTTCTTCCGCCGGGCTCTCCAGGCACCTGATAGGCCCCCTGTTCCAGGAGGTTGAAGGGAAGCTGGACAACGGCGAAGTGATGCCGGTCGGGAGATCCCCAGACCCGCTCGGCGGCCCGTCGGGCCTCCTCCACACACCGGGTCAACGAGAGGTGCTCCCGGCTGTCTGGGGGCGTTCCCAATCCCCTCGAGCTCAGGCCGTAGTAAGAGATTCGGCCCGATCGGACAAGTTGCTCCATCTGAGCGAAGGCGTCTTGAATTCGCCCGTAGAGAACCGCTTCGAGTTGCCGCCGATCGGCGGCGGAGTCGGCGCTTAAAAAGTAGGATTCTGGGCTGCTCAGCAACAGGAGGTCCACCCGCTCGAGCTGAAGGCGCTCTAGGCTTCGCTCCAGCTCCTCTTGAATCCAGAGCGGATGGATACAGTGCCAAAACCCTTCTTGAAGCTTCACCATCTCCGGATAAGGGCGGCCTTCCTCTTCCTGCTGGAGGGCCGTTCGATAGGCCGCTCCTGAGACGGGTCCGACCTTGGTCACCACGACCACCTCGTCGCGTCGTATCCCTTGGGTTTCGATGAGAGCCCGAAGGACCGCCCCCACCAGTCGCTCGCTCCCGCCGCCGGCGTAATAGGGTGCCGTGTCCACTAGGTTGACGCCATACAGCAGCGCAAACAGGAGCGTTTGGGCGTGCTCCTCCACCTCGGCGTGCACCCGTTGGCCGCCGTAGCCAATCTTGGAGACCTGCCAACCGGTCCGCCCCAAGGTTCGAACGGCGTCGGAGGCAAACTCCACCCCGCGCAGGCGGGCCTCTTGGAAGTACCCGCCGGGTCCCCCGCGGGGTCGCCCTCCCCCGGATTGGGCCGGGCGCTTCGCTCACGGCCTTGCTCCTGTCCTTTGCGGCCGACCTCGGGCCATCGTCTTCACTCCCCGGAGATCAGGGACCGAAAGGAGTCCGCAACCGGCCGGGCCCCAACGGAGAACCGAACCTGAAGGCGTGCCCCGACCGCCTGGAGGGTGAGCGACTCTAGGAGCTGCTGGAACGCCGGGTTCTCCGGCGGGGTCAGCCCTGCCAATCCGACCAGCGTCCGGAGGCTCCCCTCCAGCGCCTGGGCATCCTCTGGAGTTTGGCAGTAGGCGTCCAAAGCGATCTGGAGGACCCCCGACTCATCTACCGTTCCGCTTCCGACCAAGTGATGAACGCTCTCGATCCCAGAGAGGGGGGCGGCCCGGTTCAGCGTTGCAGGGACAGAAGGCGTGACGTCGAAGACGGCCCAGAAGGCGGCCTCCTCCGGGAACGACTCGACGCCCTGGAACAGACGGCTCTCCTTGCGGAGAGAGGAGGCGTGGCCCTGAGCGCGCTCCGCAGCCCGTCGAACCTCCGTTTCTGGACCTAGCGCCCAGAACTCTTGGTCCACTTCAGCCACTGCGAGCCGGTCGCCGTCCTGATCCATCAGCCACATCCGGACGGCGCCCACCTCGACGGAGCGCGGCGGACGCTCGGAGCCCTGGAAGGCTCGACCCAGAAACCCCTCCCCAAGGGTGGTATGCACCAACCCCAGCGGTGCAATCTCTTCACTGGAGATCCCTTCCGCCGAAACGGCAACAAAGACCCAGTCCACCGCTTCGCGGAGCGTCTTTCCGGACTCGCGGAGCGCCGGACCGACGCCCGGCGTCTCGAGAAGCCGGCGCTCGGCCTGGGCGAAGGCCTCCGTGTCGGCAAAAGCGTTCACCCGAACCGCCAAAAGTACCGCTGTATCCACCGGTAAGAAGCGGTAAGAACGCTCCCAAACGGTCGCTTCCGGTGCTGAACGACGACAACCGCCCCCAAGCGCTAAAAGCAGCCCCAAACCTACCAGCGCCCAACTCGCCGACCACCTGTCTTTCGACCGCAGCCGCCTCATGCCCAAACGTTCCAGGTCCCACTGGTGTCGCGAATGCCGAGCGCGAGGTTAATGTCCTCCTGATACCCTTCGATCCGGCAGTTCTCCACGTCTCGTAGATCCACCGGACGGTTGAACCACGCCGATTCGAAGACGCCCATGCAGATGGCCATGGCCTTCATCCCCTCGACGCCGTCCGTCTCCGGATAGAAGGAGTCGTCGCGGAGGGCCATGCCAAACTCCCAAAGCTCGGTGGCGAAGGTGTCCTCCACGCCCCGTGGAAAGAGCCGCTCCCGCTCCTCCTCCGAGAGCGACTGCAAGTAATCCTCCCGGACGTTAACCGGCTCCTTGCCGCGCAGCGTGAGGTTGCCGCCGTAGTCCAGCGAGCCCTCTTCACCATAGATGATGTGCATGTTGAACCCACGTCCCGGTGCCGCCCGAACGGAGGACCACTGTACCAGCGCGCCGTTGGCAAATTTCACAATGGCCAGCGCTGAATCCTCAACGGTCACCGGAATCGGTTCCTCCTTAGTCTCCGGCTTCCGGTACCGGTGAGGATCAAAGGAACGGACTTCAGCGTACACCTCGGTCGCCTCGCCCAGGTGGTAACGGAACATATCCGCATAGTGGACCCCTCCGTCCAGGACCCATCCGGCACCCGCGTCAAGCTTAGAATCGCGCCAGCCCCAGGGCCCTAGATGCTCCCCGTAGTCCAGGTACACGAGAATCCGTGGGGCGCCAATTCTTCCCTGCCGGATCGCCCAGTTGATCGCCCGCTGGGTCAGCGAGCGGCGGTAGTTTTCCGCAGTGGCCAGCACCTTTCCGTTCCGGCGGGCGGCGTCCAGCATCAACTGGCAGGCCTTCATCGTCACCCCAAGCGGCTTCTCGATGATCACGTGTTTGCCCGCGTCCAAGCAGGCGATCGCTAACTCGTGGTGAACTCGATGCAGGGCGCAGATGTCCACCGCCTCGACGTCCGGCTCCTTCTGAAGCATCTCCTCCAGGTCGGTGTAGACGGAGACCTTCTTGCCGTCCTGGAGGGCCTCCGCCTCCTGAGCACGGCGTTCGGCAGCTTCTCGCCGAACGTCCACCGCGGCGACAAACTCGAAGTTCAGGATGCCTGCCTCTTTCAAAGCCCGATAGCCGTTCATGTGGGCGCCAGCAATGCCCCCGCATCCGACCAGCGCCAGCTTCACCCGATCTGACATAGAGATTAAGTCCTTTCGTGCGCCACGATCGCTCTGTTTGGCTCCGCGGAGTATAACACACCGCCCGAAAAGATCACAACGATCCGCATGCGACTTGAGAACTGGTTCCCCTCTCCCGCCAGTCCCCCTCTCCCGCTAGAAGAGGAAACGGTACATCGGGCGACGGAGAACGGTGCCAGCGACGTTCCACACGCCCCCCACGACGAACTCGCCGAGGATCAACCCCAAAAAGAAGGGGGTCAACCGACGATGCAGCACCAGCCCCCCCTGACGGAGAATGATCCACTTGATCACGCTGCTGACCAGAATCGAAAACCAAAAGACGTTCATGGACCAACTGCTGGAGATCGCAAACCCCGCCGGATGGAACGGCCACCAGACAAACCGCATCCGCATCGCCATCAACACCACCGTCTGAACAAACCCCAACACCGCCGCCACCAACGCCCCGTAGTCCGGGGGTTGGGGCACGGTCAGCCAGCGCTGAAGACGATTGAACGGGCGATCGGCAAACCAGATCAGCGCCCCGTCGCGATAGCCAACATGATAGTAGGCCCAGAAGGTGGCTAGGATCGCCAGAAGCGTCGCCGCGGTCATCGCGAAGACCAAGCGCCCCGAGGAGTAACCGCCTCGCTCGGCGAGCTTGAACCCCTCCAACTGGTGGGGCATCGGATGGCCCCGATGCGCTCGATTGAAAAAGAAATAGTAGGTGATCACCGTCAGGTTCCGGGGGCCTAACGCCCGCGTCCCAAACAGCTTGGGCAGCATCTCGTCCGGACCGATAAAGTGCAGATCGTGCACCGGAGACCCTAGCTCCGCGCGCATCCGAGTCACCGCCGTCGCAATCGCGTAGTAGGCCAGAAAAAAGAGCCCAAAGACCCAGGTAGACATTCCCGCCAGCCGACTGAAGGCGTAGAGAAATCCAAGCGAGAGGGCCAGAAGCACCAGCGTCGAGCGGAATCGGATCGGCTCCTCTGCTTCGTAACGTGGGTCTCCCCGCCCCAGGATTCGTCGGGCCACTTCGGCCAGATGGCGCCGAGAGGCCACCAACGCGATCACACACAGCCCCAGATAAGCCCCAAACGATTGCTCATCCACATACGGAAAGCTGGGCAGGTTCCGCAAACCCAACGCTCCCCCCAACACCCGCTCCGCCTTCCAAAACAGATAGAAAAACCAGGCCGAAAAGGACAGGTCCAGCGGAATGAAAAAGGCCATCCCCACCGCAAAGGGAAACAGCCCAATCGGCGTCCAGCCCATCGCGTTCCACGGCTTGTTGGTGAAGAAGATCGGCTGCAGGTCGGTCAGCTTTCCGCCAAGGCTGGGAACGGACGGATACAGGAAGTTCAGCCCGTTGATGACGTCGATAGCGCCGGCCAGGAGGCTTCCGGCCCAAAGCCAGGGGGACCTCAGGGCGCCTTGGAGGCCGCCGCCTAGGGTGATCTCCCAGGGGAGCTGGATGATCGGATAGGAGAGCTTTTCGTGTTCGGTCCACTGCTTTCGGACCAGAAGGTTGATCCCCAGCATCCCGGTGACCAGCGCAAACAAAAACCCCGTCCAGGCCAACGAAGGAACGATCCAGGGGAGGAGATGATCTTTGAGGTAGAGCGTCGTCTCCCCTCGGAAGAAGGTCTCCAAGACTCCCGGGTCGCGGACGCCAAACCAGTTGGGAATGTAGTGGTGAAAGAGTTCGGCCCACTCGTTCTCCGGCGTGGCGAACCGGAACGGATAGGTTAGCAGGGGCATCAGAACCTCCATCACGTCCAAGCCGGCCAACCCTGCAGTGAGAGAAAGCATCGTGTAGACGGTCAGCAACTCGGCCTGGGTGAGCCTCCAGCGAGGGAGGAACGCCGCCAGGAGGAGGTTCCCGCAGATCAGCAAGAAGACCACAAAGACGACGTTGTAAAAGAGCGAGACGGTCGTCGGGGGTCCCTGGCCGGTGGCGCGGGCCTCGATCGTCCAGTAGGCCAGAACCGGGGTCAACAAAAGCCCCAGGAGGACGGCCCTCCAGGTCACTGCGCTCCGTCGCTGCTCCTTGGTCTGAGAAGACTTGCTCATGGGAGGAGGGATCACTCTTCAGAGGCGGAGCGCTCCGTTTCGGCGACGGGGCGAAGGACCAACCGTCCGCGCTCCAGCTTCGCTTCGACCCGTTCGTAGCCCAAGAAGTACTGTTGCCAGAGAGGGCTTTCCAGCAGTTTAGGCTCCAGCCGAATCTGGACGCCTTCGCTGTCGGTCGTCAGGTCGCCCCGATAGGTTGTGATGCGCTCCAAGACGTTCGCGGCTTGAGCTTGGGTCATCCACTCCGGCGCAGCTAAGGGGTCAAAGGTGTCGCCGTTCCGGGGGCAGAAGACCAGGTGTTTTTGAACCAGCTTGCTCCGCAACGCCTGAAGGGCCGGCCCTTCGCCGTGAACCAGAATAATGCTCTTAGGCCGGATGTAGCTGACCTGCTGGCACAGTTGAATCTGATCGGCGTGAGCGGAGAGTTTGTACTGTCCAATTCGGCAGAGGAGAGGAACCTTTTCGCCGTCCAGCTCGATCGTGTCGCCGGTGGAGAGCTCCAGCAGCCGACGGCCGGGCGACTCTTCGTCCTGGTAACCGGTAAAGAAGATCGCGTTTTTGGGCATAGAGGCCAGAACCTTAGCGTAGTAGACGCTCGGTCCGCCGACCAACATCCCTGAGGAGCTGATGATGCACTTAGGCTCCCCGATCAGCATGGTGATTCGGTCCTCCGCTCGAAGGCGAATCACTTTGGGAGCGTTGTTCCCGTAGCTCCAAAACAACGGCTGATGGGAGTTCTCGACGTACTTCTGCAACCGGTCGGGAAGCTCGTCCAGAAGGTCATGGTACACGTCGCAGACGGTGCGAACCATCCCGTCCACGTAGATCGGAAACTGGGGGATCAACCCGCTGTTCATGGAGGTCTTGAGGATCAAGATGATCTCCTGGGCGCGGCCAAGGGCAAAGCTGGGGATCAGCACGGTCCCCCCCTCCGCGACCACCTCTCCGACGGAGCGAGCTAGCTCCTGTTCCTGCTCCTTTCGGTTGGGATGGATCTGATCGCCGTAGGTGCCCTCCAGGATCAACAGATCGGGCTGGAAGAAGTCAATCGGACGCATGCCGGCGACGGTTCGCTGGGAAGCGACGCTGATATCGCCCGAATAGACCACCTTCGCCTCCGGCGTCTCGATCAAGATCGCCGCCGCTCCCAAGACGTGCCCAGACCGATGGTAGTAGACCTTAACCTCCGGGATCGGTTCCGTCCAGGTATCAAAAGGCATCTCCCGGACGTTGGCCAGCAAGGCTTCCACTTCCTGAGGGGAGTAAAGGGGAAACTCGGCAGCGTCCTCCATTCGCCGTTCCATAATTCGCAGCGTATCGGCTAGCAGGACCTCCATCAGCCGCCGGGTGGCGCGAGAGGCGTAGATCGGCGCTAAGGGATATTGAGCGTGCAACAACGGCAGCGCCCCGATGTGGTCCATATGGGCGTGGCTGACCAGCACCAAGTCCACCTGCCCTCCAGTGAGCTGCTCCAGAAGGTCCAAATCGGGGAGGGATTCCGTTCCACGGCGGTTGGGACGCAACCCTGCGTCCAGGACGATGTTCTTCCCAGCGATCTGGAGAAGGTGACAACTCGCGCCGACTTCGTACGCCCCGCCCAGTGCTGTGTACCGCATCCTCAACGGCTCCTTTGCCATACCTCTTCAATCTTCACCGGCGCTCCTTCTCGCTGAGCGGAGAGATAGGCCGCGTCAACGATCGCCATGGTCTCCAGGTTATCCCACGCCGAATGGACCGGCTCCTCTCCTGCCTCTGCCGCTCGGAGGAGCTCCTCCATACTTCGCCCCATACACCAGGGGAAGGCCCTCACCAGCTCTCCGGCGATCCGTTGAGGGGAGTCCGGCAAACGGTGAACCTGAAGCGTCCAACGGTCATCTAGCAGTCGAGCCTTGCGCGATTCGGCCGATCCCTCCGTCCCGTCCAGCCGGAGCGTACAGCGGGGAACGCCCAGGGAGTGCCAGCTAGAAACCACAAGACCGATCGCTCCGCTTTCAAAGCCGATCTCGACGATCGTGAAGGTCTCTCCAGCCACGCTTGGATTCCAGGCGCGGGTCCAGGCGGCAACAACCTCCGGTGGACTTCCGGCCAACCAGCGCACTCGGTCCAAGAGATGAATACTGAAGATGCTGATCTCCAACCGCTTCTCTCGCGCCCGCCATCCGCCGACCTGCTGCCGATCCTGATAGTGCTCGTGGACGATCAGCCGGAGTCCTCCTAACGCCCCAGCGCTGGCCAGCCGCCGGAGCTCCTGAACGTCCGGCATGAAACGGGTCTGCTGATTGACGGCCAGCGGAACCCCGGCCTCTTGAGCCGCGTAGGCGTAGCCCTCGGCCTCGCTCAACGAGTTGGCGAACGGCTTCTCCACCAGCACTGGCAGACGGCGCTGAAGGGCCGGTTCGATCGCCTCGGCGCGGACAGCAGGAGGGGTCAGCACGGCGACCGCGTCCACCTCTCCAGAGGCGGTTAACGCCTCGGCGCTAGAAAACCGATGGACGATGCCGTACCGCTCCGCAAAGGCGTCCCGACGGGAAGGATCCGGATCGGCAACCGCCGTGACCTCAGCGCGACCGGCAAGCACTCGGCGATATCCTTCTAAGTGGACATGAGCGATACCACCACATCCGATCAGACCGATCCGAGTCTTCATCGCCGTCTCTCTCCTCGCGCCTGAGCCAAGGCGCTGAGCGCCTTCTCCGCCCGGCGGTAGAGCCGTCCGATCTCATCTGGGGAGAGCGCCACCGGCGCGAAGCCCCCAGCTTGCGCCTCCCGGAGCGCGTCCAAGAGGGCCTGAGCCTCGGCGGAACCGTCCTCCTGGAGCCGCTGAACTACCTCGACCAACGCCGAGCGTGGGGACATGCCGAGCAGAACTGCTGCCTCCCCCCCAAGCCGCTCGCTGAGCACCTTACAAAACTCTCGCGCGTCCGGATAATCCTCCGGCCGCAGATCGTCCAGTCCACGCCGCTCCGAGCGAGCGCGGAGCGCCGAAGAGGCCTCTGCCGCAGGACGAGCGTGACGCCGACCCGCCCAAAGGGCTACGCCTAAAAGGGCTACGCCTAATCCTCCAAGAAGCAACCACCAGACCCCGCTGTCCCTACCGGTTCGCGGAGGAGCGACCGTCCTTCTCTCCGACGGTGTCTCCGGCCCCGAGGGGGCGCTGGAGACCTGAACGGTCAGAACCGCCGACTCGGTGCGCCGGTAATGCCCCTGACTCGGAGAGAAGTAAGAAAGCCCACCGACCCGGACGGTCGCTCGACCGGAGCGCTGGGGAACAATGACGTACTCATAAGTCTTCGTGCCGCCCACCTGCTCGCCGACCACGTCCCATTGGACCGAAACGGTCGGGTCATAGAGCGTCGCCGCCTCGACCTCCACCGGCGGGGAGAGCGTCCAGGCGTTCAGATTGCCCCGCCCGGCAATCGTCACCCGAAGCCGAATCGGCTCGTTAACCCCGACCTGATCCTCAACCAACCGGGCACGTTGCTGAAACTCACCGACCGCACCGCTGAAGTCCTCTGGTCGAGGCTCCGGCAGCGGGACCACGGTCAGACGCACCGGTCGCGTCCGGAGCGTCCGGCTTGGATGGCCGCCGTAAGCGGGCAACACCAGCTCTGTAGGGCCAATCTCCCGGGCTCCAGGGGCCACCGGAAACAGCGCAACGCGAATCTCCTCCACATGATAAAGCCGCCCTTCTCGCCGGACCAACTCGCCGCCGGTCGCCGGAATCGGCTCCAGTTCGTAGGTCACAAAGCCCTCGAAAGGCGGAAGCCCGTACTGAGGGGACTCCCGCGTAGGAAGCCAGTTCTCAAAATAGTAGCGAAACCGATAGATCGCCTGCTGCTGGACAAAGACCCCGCTCCGGCTCAACGGTTGCCTCAACGAACCGTCGTCCGGTTAGATCGCTGAGGATCTCAGAAGGTGCTGGGCCTTCCGGGATCGAGACACGAGCCGCCGAACGCTCCCCCACGGGACCTTCCCCTCGGACCAGAAGGGAGATCGTCTCGCGGAGGGTCTGATCCCCCACCTGAACCTGAGCGCTCACCTGGGAACGTCCAGCTCGAATCGGGGCGAGAACAAACTGCCACTGTACGCCGCTGATCAGCTCGCTCCGGAACATTCGTCCCTCTAAGGGGGGAAGTCGCTCGACGGAAAAGTTTGGCGCAACCCAGCTCCGGCTGCGAATAGCTCTGACCAGGACGCAGCCCCAACAGTCGAACGCGCAGAAGCGCGCGGCTCCGTCTCGGTTAGCTCGCTCGGTTCGGCGACGAGCTCCAGCCGCTGCGCCCAGCTGCTCAAGGCCGCGATCAGCCAGAGGAGGACGATCCCAATCGCGCGGTCGTTGCTCATCTTACCAGTCTCTCGCTACATCGTAGGTCGGCGGCGCCATCTGCTGGAGCCGCTGGCGTTGCTGTTGGGTCTCCTCACCGCCGAGCGCGTCCAGCAGATCGTCGGGCCTCCTCTGGAGAGAGTTGGGCCGGCGTTCGGTGGGTCCGGTTGTTGCCGACCGCCGCCGGGCCGGGGGTAGGTTGGGGCGTCTCCTCATCCGAAGGGCCACCCCTGAGCGATCTGTTCCTGAAGGGCCTCCAAGGCCAGCTCGAGGTTGTGCTTGGCCTCCAGGTCCTCAGGAACAAGTCGAAGCGCGTGCTTATAGGCCTCCACCGCACGCTGGAACTCCCGATCCCGGTAGAACGCATTGCCGAGGTTGTACCAGAAACGGGCGACCAGCGGAGACCCTTCTAAGGCTCGATGACGGCCGCCCTCCGCAGCCCTGGAGCAGCTGGGGAATTGCATCCTCGATCCGGTTTGCCGCATACAGAGCCGTCCCCGAGGTTGTAGCGGAGCACCACCTCCCGCACCGATCCGCGGCGGGGCCTCCTCTAACAAGGACCGGTAGCGGGAGATCGCCGCCTCGACCCGGCCGGAGCGATACTCCTCCAACGCCTGGAGGGTCGCCGGGTCGGACCGTCGGCAGGCCACAAACAGCCCTCCCAGGAGGATCAGCAACACAGGCCAGCGCATGTCACAGACTCCCTCCCTCAGGAATTCTCCAACCCTCAGACGGTGAAATACAAGACAGAGCCCCTCCTTGCCGCCTCAAAGCGGCTACCATAGAATCGAATCAGAAGCGGAGAAAGGACGATCGTGAAACGAACGACGGTCTTTTCGCTCCTGGCGGCGATCGGCGGGATGGTTCTACTGGTCGGCGGAGGGTGTGCTCGTCCTCCGGCGGACTGGTAACCGAATCTACGAGGCGGAAGTGGAGCTCTCCCGCCTGCCAGAGACGCTCCCCTCCGAGGAGGCGTCGCGGCACGCCGAGCGAGCCCGGAGCCTCCTGGGGACGGCCCGGTCGGCCCACGAGGAAGGGCCACGACGCCGAAGCAGAGCAGATCGCCGCGCTGGCGCTGGTCCACCTGGAGGCCGTCCACGCGGCGCTGCGACGCCAAGAGGCCAACGAGCGGGCGTCACAGCTCCAATCGGAGATCGAGACGCTTACCCAACAGCTGGACCAGTTGCGCAAAGAGCGCCAACAGTTAGAAGCGGAACGAGATCGGCTCAGCAGCGAGGGGGCGGAACCATGAGCCGTCGGGCGCTCTGGAACCGCGCTTTACTCCTTCTGGCCTTAGGGCTATTCGCCCTGCTGGGGGGCTGCGGTGCCTCGATCGAGCCCCGAATTCTCCAAGAGGCGCTGGACGAAGCAGGCTTAGCGCTCCGTCGCGCCGAAGAGGCGAACGCCGCTGAGGACGCTCCGGCTCCCCTACTCCCTCGCCGAGCGGGTTCCACCAAGCGGCTGTGGAACGGCAACAGGCGGGGGACCGCTGGTCGGGCTACTATCTGGCCCGTCGAGCTGGAGCGCTAGCCGAGCTGGCTCAGCTCTCCGCCCGTGCATTTCAGGCTGAAGTCCGCCTTCGGTCGGTTGAGGAGGAGGCCGAAACGCTCCGAGCCCGAATCGCCGAGGAGCAATTGCGGATTGCCGCCCTGCGCGCCGAGATCGCTGCGCTGCGGGAGCAGTCCGCGCTCCAACGGGCCGCCGCCGCGGAGGCCGCCGCCCAACGGAGCGCCGAGGAAGCCCGCCGTGCCCAGGAGGAGGCCGATCGCACCGTGGCCCGCACGCGCGCCGAGCTAGAACGCGACCGGGCCCAGTGGATTGATCCGGCTCGCCCGGGACGTTCAGGCACAGACCTACGCCCGCCGCTCTTCTCCAGGAGGCCGAAGCCCACCTAAGGTCCGCTCAACAGCAGCTGGAGGTCGGCCAGTACGGCGAAGCCCTCCTGGCTGCCGCGGACGCTTACCGCTCGGCAAGCGAGGCTTACGCCCAGAGCTTTGAGCGCTGGAAAGCTACCCAACAGGAGGCCTCGGCGGCAGCTCTTCTCGCAGCCCTAGAGGCCGGCCTTCAAGTTGGCCGAGCCGCGAGCGTGGATCGAGATCGCCCAGAGCGTCGGTGCAGATCAGGAGTGCCGCCGACCCCGTTTGGAAGGGCCCAACAGGCCGCTCGCTGCTGCCGAAGCGGCCCTGGCAAAGAACGACTACGCTGCAGCCCAAGAACAGGCCGCCCAGCGCCCAATCGCTGGCCCAACAGGCCCGCACGCTCGCCGAGCGACGGCGCCAGCTCCGCCGACAACAACAGGAACAGGAGGAGCAGGTCGCCCAGCTCAAGGACCAACTCTTCCGGACTCGACGCCGTCTAGAAACTCTGGACGATTCCGTCCGTCGGCTCTCTCAATCCCAACTGGATACCGTTGAGGGGCTGCTCCGACAGGCGGAGGGGCTGATCGCCGAAGGAAAGCTGGACCTGGCCGCCCTCATCGCCGCCCGCGCGGAGTCCATCGTCGAAGAAGCTCACCAACGGGCGGAGCTCTCCCAGACGGTGGAACAGGCGCTGTTGACCGCAGGACGAGGACTCGAAGGCGTCCAGGTCTTCACCACCTCGCGGGGGGTGGTCTTCCGACTCTCCGGCGACCTGTTCCCCCTTGGGCGGGCCGACCTGAACCCGTCGGCGAATCCCCAAAATCGCAGAGTTGGCTCAAGTGATCCGGCCCCTACGCCGACCGGTTCCCGATCTTTGTAGAAGCGCACACCGACCGGACCGGCAACCCGGAGGCGAACCTCCGGCTCTCCCGCGAGCGCGCCCGGACCTTTGCCCAGCGGGCTGCGCGAATCGCTTGGCCTAGAAGCCGTCCAGATCGAAGCGCAGGGATACGGCGACCGGCAGCTAATCGAGGGAATCCCGCCGGCCGACCCGCGCAACCGACGGGTGGAGGTGGTTATCCAAACCCGAAGCGCCGAATAATCGTCGGTCTTTAGGGCCTTGGCCCAAACGGAAGCCAATGAAGAAGTGGATTTACTTCCTCCTTTTTTGTCCTGGCGACCATCGTCGGGTTGGGATGGTACGTCACGACGGCGCCCGACCCACCGCTGACCACCACCGTCGGCGGCCATGAGGCTGGAGCGCAGTTGCTCCATGTCCGTTCTGTCCGTCCGTTTCGATCGGGAACGGAGATCGTCGTGGACACCCCCACCGACGCCCTGTCGACCCGCGTTCTGGAGGTGGACCCGGAACGGCGGACTGCTGCGGTTGGCCAACCCCTCTTCCTGAGGCGGTCCCTTCGAAGCGCTCCGGCGCGAGTCGTCCCTGGCCGAGGTGGCCGTTCGGATTGCCGTCTTCCCGGAGCGCGCGTCGCTTCCGGCGCTTCCCGCGAGAGGACTCTCCAAGTCTACGCTTACGCCCCCGCGGGAATGGAGAAGCCGCTCCTGGCCGTCGCGGGACGGATGGGTGAAGATTCAGGTTCGGGAGCCGGTCGAGGGGGTGGGTTCCGGCCGCCGAGGCGATCGTCGAACGCCACGGCGCCGTTCCTGAGGCCCGCTTCTCCCCGTGCCCGACCGATCCGACGGCTCCCCCTTTGCCGATGAACCGATCATCGAGTGGGAGGGGCTGCTCGCCGAAAAGATTCGCGAACGAAACGGGGAGAGCTATCGGCACCTTCTTCCGCGTCGTCCTTGCCGGGGAACAGGCCCGAACCGTTCCGGTCACTGAGGGTGCCTTCCGCTCCTTTCAGGAAGGGGAGTACCTGGTCGCCCGACGAGGGAAGGCCTTGACAGCGATCCCGGCTCCGGTGGGAACAACTCAACCCGGCAGGCCCTATGAGGTTCTCGAAGAAACGGGACGGCTGGCTGCGGATCCAAGTGGAGGATCAGGCCCTGGGCCCGCCGGGAGGATTGCCGCCTTGAAACCCGGATCAGCTACTCGCTGAGCCGCCGTCAGCTCCTGAGGATGTGGCTGAGCCGGCTGCTGGACTGATCTCCTCGACCCTTCGTATTGCTGCGCGGAGCATCTCAACGGAACGGGGCACTCCCTGGTCCGGGTCCTCCTTCCCTTCGAACTCAATGGAGATATACCCCCGAAAACCCACTCGCTGGAGCATCCGGAAGATCCGTTCGTAGTCCAGCTCCAGGGTGTACCACTCGCCACCACCGTAGTAGGTCTTCGCGTGGACGAGCACCGCATAAGGGGCGATCGCCTCTAGCTGCTGATAGGTCTCTTCTAGGAAGTTTCCGCAGTCCATGGTGACCTGGAGCCAAGGGGAGTCCACCGCTTTGAGAATTCGCAAAACGCCTTGGGCGGTGGCCGTCAATCCCCAGTGATTTTCGAGCGCCAGCAGAACGCCGTACCGCTCTGCGAAGGGGAGACAGGCCTCAATCGCCTCAACGACCCAACGAAACCCGTCCTCCTCGGTATAGCCGGGGAGGATCGGCTCAACGCCTCGCCGCTCCATCAGCTCCGTAAAGGAGCGCACCGTTCCCCAGCGCCCGGAGTTCAGTCGGATCGCCGGCACCCCCAGCTCATGGGCCAGCTCGATACATCGGACGGTGTGGCGGACCTGGGCGCGTCGTTGCTCCCGATCCGGCGTGACAAACCCCTGATGGATCGAGAGCGCATAAAGGTCCAGACCGTTCAAAAAGGCCTGTCGCTTGAGCTGCTGGAGGGCGCGCGGCTCCTCCGCGTCCATCTGTCGGTGGAGGATCTCGACCCCGTCCAGCCCCAGCGCGGCGGCCTTCTCGATCACTGTCTCAACCGGAACCTTCTCCGGCGTGAAGTGCCAGTAGGAATAGGTCGAAACGCCGAGCTTCACTGAGCCGTCCCTTCCGTCTGGTTCGGAGTCCCTGCGGTAGCGGAGGCCAGCCGGACAACCCGCGAGCGCCACGGCGCTTCAAGCAGCGCCTGTCGTAACGCCTCCGTCGACTCAACCGGCCCTTCGAGCCATCGGCCCTTCCAGGACGACGGAGAGCGGATCGGACCGAAAGGGGTACGGGTCAAAGCGAACCGGATCGCCGGGGAGGACTCGAAGTTTCGTCGCTCCGTCCCGCAACGGGACGTCGGGAACCTCGATCGGCTCGGCAACCCCCCATGCACAGATGAAGCGAGAGCAGGTCCCAGACGGCCAACAGCCGACGGTTTCGCCGGAGCGTTCGCGGCTCCAAGAACGGTCGGTAGAAGCGATCCTTCTCCATCAGTTGGATCAGCGTGTCCTGAAAGGCGATCTCCTGGCGGAGGAACTCCCGGACTAGATCGGCCTCCTCCGGTGGATCGGCCTGGGCGTCGTATCCGGCGTACAGTCCGGTTCCGTGGAGTGAGGTCAGCAGTGCTGCGTAGCGGTTCATACTGAGCAAGCTCCGGGCCGCACGTCGCCAGATGCGCACGTGCGAGGCGCGCGGCGTGCTCATGAAGTCGTAAGGAAGACCCGTCCGGGGGTTCCACTCCGGTTGTTGTTCCCACTCCAGCCAGCCGATATCATGTAGATCGGCGGCCAAGCAGACCGCCCTCGCGCGGCTCGAAGTCACCAAACGGCTCCCGTCCCCAAGCGCGGGCCAACTGTCCGGCCAAAAACGCGTGCGCCGGCTGTCCGATCAGCAGATACCCGTCCGGCTCTTGGCGGATCACCATCGCTGCTCATCATCCCCCAGATTGCAGCAACTCTTCCGAGGGCGTAGAATCGGGCGCAACCGTGATCCGACCGTTCCGGGCTACCGGGAGGTGTTTCGAATGCGCCCGAACCTGCTGTTTTTCTTCCCCGACCAGCACCGTTACGACTTTGTCGGCTGGAATTCGGAGCTTCCCGTTCGCACGCCGAACCTGAGCCGGTTGTCGGAGCGTGGAGTTCGGTTCTCAGTGGCGTTCACGCCGTCGCCGCTGTGCGCTCCAGCGCGGGCCTGCCTTGCCTCCGGTCGCTGGTATGAGCACTGCGGCGTTCGGGACAACTCCGACGACTATCCTAGCACACTCCCGACCTTTTACCAAAGGCTCCAAGCGGCGGGCTACCGGGTGGGTGGGGTCGGCAAGTTCGACCTGAACAAAGGCTCCAACGACTGGGGACTGGACGGCAAGAACCACCTGGAAGAGTGGGGATTTACCGACGGGATCAACAGCGAGGGCAAGCACGCCGGCGTGAACACCGGCGCGGAATCCCCTCGTGGCCCCTACATGAAGTACCTTCACGATCGGGGCCTTGCCCAACTTTACGCCGAAGACCTCCGTAAGCGACACCACTACCGGGACGTGCACCCCTCCCCGCTCCCCGAAGAGGCCTACGGCGACAACTGGGTGGCCCAAAACGGCCTGGAACTGCTCCGCGGCTTTCCGACCGATCGGCCCTGGTTTCTGCAAGTGAACTTCCCCGGTCCCCACGAGCCGATGGACGTAACAGCAGAGATGCGCCGACGCTGGGAAGGGGTTCCCTTCCCCCCTCCCCACGACAACGATCAGTGGGACGTTCAAACCCACAGCGCGATTCGCCAGAACTACGCCGCGATGATCGAAAACATAGACCGCCACTTGGGCCGCTATCTGGACCTGATCCAGGAGCGGGGCGAACTGGAACGAACGGTGATCGTCTACTCCAGCGACCACGGTGAAATGCTGGGCGACCATAACCGTTGGGCAAAGTCCTCCTACTACCATCCCTCCATCGGGGTGCCCCTCGTTCTGGCTGGGCCGGGGATCGCTTCAGGATTGGTCAGCGAGGCGCTGGTCTCCCTCCACGACCTGGCGGCCACCTTTTTGGAGTTGGCCGGGGCGGAGCCGATCGCCGGATGGGACGCCCGTTCCCTACTGCCCGTGCTTCGTGGGGAACGCTCGCAACATCGGGCGGCGGTGCTTTCCGGTTTAAATCGCTGGCGGGCCGTCTTCGACGGGAGGTACAAATTAGTGCTGCGCGAAGAGGCCGCGCCGCTCCTGTTCGACCTTAAGGAGGATCCAAAGGAGGATCACAATCAGGCCGCCGATCGCCCAGAGGAGGTAGAACGCTTGTACCGATGGCGCCAGGCGATCCTTTCCGGCGCCGAACCGGAACCAATCCCTTGACGGACAAGGCATCAGACGATGGCCAAGGGCCGACTGTACCCCAGCGAGGCGAAGAAGCTCCACGATCCGAAGACCGGTGTGTTGGTCTGGCAGATCACCGACCATCCCTCGATCAACCACCATCTTTACTTTTTGACCTCCTCAACGACGCCCAACGAACGACACATCGTTTTTGCCTCAACCCGTTCGGGCCGCACGAACTTCTATCTGGCCGGATTTCCCTCTGGGGATATCGTTCAGCTCACCGACGGGGAGAGGATTCACGGCTTCTCCGGAACGCTGGACCGCTCCGGGACGGTGCTCTACTTCACCGCCGGTGGAGAGGTGCGGAGCGTGGATCTGAGGACGCTGGAGGAGCGCACGCTAGCCGACTTCAGCCCTGCGCACCTGGGCGAGTGCTCGCTGAACGCTGAAGGGCGCTGGCTGATCTCGGCGGCGAAGTTTCCCGATCGATTTGCGATCGTCGCGACCAGGACGGACGGCTCGCAACAACGGACCGTCTATGAGTCCCCGCGGACGATCATTCATCCGCAGTTTCACCCGGCCGATCCGACGCTGATCGAGTTTGCCCACGACCCCGCCCCTCGGATGCACTTCATTCGCTTAGACGGCTCGGGTTTTCGCTGTCTGTGGGAGCACGGCAACGATGAATTCTTAGTGCACGAGACGTTCTTAGACGCCTCGACCGACCTGATCGTTGTTCGTTGGCCGTACGCGTTGCAGCGGTTCTCGCCGCAGACGGGGCGAATGGAGACGATCGCGCGGTTGAACGCCTGGCACATCTGCCCAACGCGAAACGGACGTTATGTGATCTGCGACACGGCCCATCCGGACGTGGGCATCCGCGTTGTCTCTGTTCGGACGGGGCTGCATCGGCCGCTCTGCTATCCGGAGAGCAGCAACCGCGGGAGCCAGTGGCGCAAGGACCGGTACGCCCTTCTGGAGGATTGGGAGCGGGCCTCTCAGGAAGCCGCCCAGGAGCGCTCGGAGCATCTCTCTTGGATGGAGATGGAGGCGGACACCGTTTACGGTCCCCAGTGGACCCATCCGCATCCGTCGTTGAGCGCCTCCGAGCGCTGGGTGATCTTTACCTCCGATCGGACCGGCCACCCGCAGGTGTACGCAGCGCGCATTCCGGACGACTTCTTTGCGCAGTTGGACGAAAGGAACTGAGCCGGACGACTCAGGCGGCCGCGGAGGAGCTTCGCGGATCGCGCATCCGATGAAGGAGCCGCTCGGTCAGGAGCGCAGCGGCTCCAGCAGCCAAGAAGAGCGCCGAGAAGCCCCACAGATCGGCGATCCACCCGCCAAGGGCCGGGGCGATCAGACGGGGCCAGAAGGTAATGAAGGCCGCAATCGCGTAGTAACGCGGGACCCGCGCCGGCGGAGCAAACTCCATCAGGATGTTGAACCCGGCGAGTTCCACCCCCCGGTTGGCTAGAGCGCTCAGGACGACCAGCGCCCAGAGGACCGGACGGCTTGGCGCCCAGATGGCCGCCAACGAACTGACCCCCAGCAGCGTTACTCCCACCCGTAGCACAAGCCGATTGTCCCACCGGTCGGCGAGAATCCCCCAAACAAACCCCCCGATCGCCCCCAGTGCGACCAGAACGGTAAAGATGCCGCTTTCCCCCACCGTCCCACCTAGCCGTTGGAGGGAATAAGTGACGTAAAAGAGCACCGGCATCGCCGCAAAGGGATAAAGGATCGAAGCGGCCATGTAGTACTGATAAGCGCGATCGGCGCGGAAGGTCTTGATCACCTCGGCCAGGTAGTCCCGGAGCCGGGCCGTCGTGGCCGTCGGCTCCAAGCTGGGCTCCCGCATCCACCCAAGCGGCAGATAGCTCAGAGTTAACAGCGCCCACCCGATTAAAAAGCAGGTGGCGAACCCGTTTGGGAAGCCACCCCAGGGAGCCGAGCTCCGAAGGATCAGCGGGATCAGCAGCCCACTGCCCAAGCTGAGTCCCTGGCCTAACGCTCCGCCGTAACCGTACAGCGCCCCGCGCTGACGCGCCGGGATAGTCTTGGCGATCAACACCGTGTAGGCTGGCACACTGCACCCAAGCACCAGGTAAAAGGCGACCAGAACCAAAGGCAGCAGCACCGCCAACGCCTGAGGATGACGCGGCGCCACTAGCAGCATCAGCGGCACTAGCAAAAAAAGGATCGCCCGTTCCACCGTGGCGATGAGCATCACATACGGCTTCGCTCGGCGGAGCCGCTCGACGCGAGGGGCCACCAGAAAGGAGGTCAGGTTCATAAAGGCCGGCGGTGCCGCTGCAGAGAGGCCGATGACCAGCTTGGAGGCCGTCACGTGCGTCAAAAGCTCTTGGAGAACCGTGTCCGGCGCGAAAAAACGCGACCCAGCGGTCCAACCGACGACGTCGGTCAGGGCGGCGTAGAAGTTCCGGCGGAGCGATTGTGAGCGGTTCCGACTCGTCATAAGATTACCCTTTGCAGGGCCGGGCCGGCTCTGACGTGCCCCAAACGGGACCGAGAAGAATGGCAGGGAGAAATGATAGCCCCGACGGAAAAGAACGGTGAGGGAAAAGGGAGGTGGACTTAGTGGCCCCCAAGACTCTGCTGGTCCGGGCGGACTTCTACGAACGGCATCGAGAACGACTCAAAGAGCTGGCTCCAAACGTCCGATTTTTGACGTTTCACGACCGCGAGGAGATGCTCCAGAAGCTTCCAGAAGCGGACGGGCTTTATGGAGCCTCGCCGCGTGAGGACATCCTGGAGCGGGCCACCCGGCTCCGATGGGTCCACATGCGCAGTGCCGGCGTCGATCGCTACATGCCAAGAGCGCTGGCGGAACGCGGCATCACCTTGACAAAGGGGAGCGGGGCGTACGACATCCCGATCGCCGAGCACGTCTTGGCGATGATGTTTGCGTTTGCGCGGGGGCTGCATCGGTTCATCCGGAACCAGATTGCCGGGGTTTGGGACCGTTCCTACCGTCCTGTCCAGCTGGCCGGGAAGACCCTGGGCGTCTATGGGATGGGAAGCATCGGGACGGAGCTAGCCCGGAAGGCTCACGGACTGGGGATGCGCGTTTACGGGATCGCCTACCATCCGCGCCCGGCACCGGGGTTTGTCGAGGCGCTCTGGACGCCGGACCGCCTGGACGATCTGTTGGAGGTCTCCGACTTCTTCGCCGTCTGTGTTCCCTTGACGGAGGCGACGCGGGGAATGTTCGGGCGGCGGGAGTTCCAACGGATGAAGCGCACCGCTTACTTCTTCAACATCGGCCGGGGAGCGACCGTCCGCCAGGACGAGCTGATCGAAGCCCTCCAAGCGGGGGAGATCGCCGGTGCGGGGCTGGACGTGACCGATCCGGAGCCGCTCCCGCCGGACAGCCCACTCTGGAAGATGGAGAACGTGATCTTGACCCCCCACATCTCCGGCTCTTCGGATCAAACCGAACAACGGGCCGACGCGATCGTTCTAGAGAACATCCGGCGTTTTGCTCACGATGAGCCACTCCTGAACGTCGTTCACCCGGACTTGGGGTACTAAGCAGGAAGGGGAGTCTCATGGCTCAGAGAGGAGAAGTACGTTTGGAGCGTCTGACCCGCGCTGAAGCGTGGGATCGGATCCAATCGGGAGAGGTTCGCGTTGTGTTAGTGCCGACGGGGAGCCTGGAACAGCACCGTCGTCATCTGGCGATGGACCACGATATTCACTCGGCGGTGTGCGTCGCCGAGGAGGTGGCTCGGCGCCTGGCCCCGTCGGTGTTGGTCACCGTCCCCCTAAACGCGGGCATCTCGGAACATCACATGGTCCATCGCTTCGGATCGATCACCCTCAAGCCGGGGACCTTTCAGGCGGTCCTGTGGGACACGGTGGATAGCCTCGTTCGGCACGGCGTCCGCAAGATCGTCATTCTCAACGGCCACGGCGGGAACGTCGCCCCGATGGAGGGAAGCATCAACCAGTACCGTCGCTACTTTGAGGGGGTGGACCTGCACTTTCTCTCGTACTGGGACGTGCTGCCGCGCGAGGCGGTAGGCATCCTGGAGACCGGCGTCGTTCCGGGCCACGCGACCGAGTTTGAAACGGCGCTGGCGATGTATCTTTTCCCCGAATCGGTTCGGGAGCCGGAACGACAGGCCGATCCAGACCCGGGCGTCCGGTCGGCGACTGCAGAAAAGGGGGAGCGACTCTTTGCAGCCATCGTCGAAGCTGTGGTCCAATATGTGCAGAAGGTGGCGGACGGCTCCCGCCGTGCCGAGATCAACGACGGGCTCTCGATGGAGGAACGACGATCATGATTCGCGTGGGCATCATCGGCATCGGGTTTATGGGCAAGACCCACTTTGACGCGTACAAAGGGGTCCAGGGCGCCCAGGTGACGGCGATCTGCACCCGCAGCCAAAAGAAGCTGAACGGCGACTGGAGCGACATCCAGGGCAACTTTGGCGACCGGGGCGGAATCGTGGACCTCAGCGGAATCAAAAAGTACCGCGAGATTGACGCGATCCTCGCCGATCCGGAGATCGACCTGGTGGACATCTGCCTGCCGACGGCGCTTCACAAGGAGGTTACCTTGAAGGCTTTCCAGGCAGGGAAGCACGTCTTCTTGGAGAAGCCGATCGCTGTCCGGTTGGAGGACGCCGACGAGATGGTTGCCGCCGCCAAGCGGGCGGGAAAGAAGTTCTTCGTCGGCCAAGTGCTTCGCTTTTGGCCGGAGTTTGCCTACGTCAAGGAAGCGGTCTCCGAGGGACGCTACGGGCGGCTCTTAGGGGGCAACTTCAAGCGGATTATCTCCCAGCCGACTTGGGGGGAGAACTGGTTTGCCAACCTCGAGAAGTCCGGCGGCCCAGGGATCGACCTGCACATTCACGACGCGGACTTTGTCAACTACCTGTTGGGGATGCCCGATGCGGTTTTCTCCTCGGGCATTCTGGCAGGGGAGGAGTTCGCTGCCTACGTGGCCACTCACTACCTCTACGAGTCGGAGGAGCTGACGATCACCTGCCAGAGCGGAGCGATCGCCAAGAAGGGACGCCCTTTTGAGCACGGTTTCGACGTTTACTTTGAGGAGGCGACGCTTCAGTACAACTCCTCTTGGGGTCAACCGCTGGTGGTGATCACCGACTCGGGGATTGAAGAGGCCAAACTCCCAGAGGGAGACGCCTTTCAGCGGGAGCTTCAGTACGCGGTCGACACGATTCGGCAGGACGCAGAGCCGACACTGCTTTCTGGCGAATCGGCTCGCAACTCGCTGGCCCTCTGCTGGAAGGAGGTCGAGTCCATCCGCACCGGTCAGGTGGTGCGCCTTTCTTAAAGCCCCAGTGGGGCTCACTTCCGGGCGACGGCGATCAGGCGGGAGGCCGTGTGGTCGTAAGGCCGACCGCTGAGGTCGCCGTACACGTCCACGGTGACAAAGCCGCACTTCCTCAAGAGCTGAACCAGCTCTGTAGCGGCGTAGATCCGCATAAAAACGGTAAACTCGGCCCTCTTGCCGTCGTCGATGAAGATCCAGCGGGAGCGGATGCCCTCCCAGAGCGGGAGCGGATGCCGTTCCTCCAAAAGGAGGATCTCCCGGCCCTCCATTCGGATGGGCCGCCAGTCCCGCTCTTGGAAGACACGAGCCAAGTTCTCTTTGCCCTGAACGTCAATCAGCAGGGCGCCTCCAGGCCGGAGCGAATCGTAAACGTTGATCAGCACTTTTGCGTCGTCGGCGGGGTTCTCAAAGTAGCCAAAGGAGGTGAACATCGAGATTACCGCGTCGAAGGCCTCCTCCCGACGGAACTCGCGCATATCCTCTTCGACGAACGTGGCCTGAAGCCCCTCCGCCTCGGCGCGCGCGCGGGCCAGCTCAAGGTACCCGGGCCGTGCGGTCCACGCCGGTGACCCGATAACCGCGCCGGGCCAACTCCAGGCAGTGTCGCCCGATTCCGCACCCCAGGTCTAGGATGCGCGCTCCGTCCGGAACGGCCAGCAGCTTGACGATCTGGTCCACCTGCTCCCGCACGTGGGTCGGCGTCGCCGACTCGATGAGAATCGGAAGATAGTATTCCCAGAAGCGCTCCTGCTCGTACCATTCCATGGAGGCCCCTCCTGTGAACGCGTCAAGACGGCCTTCTTCTTGGAATTTTACGGCGGAGGTCGGTCCAGGAGAACGAAACTTGCAGAAGCACTCGCGTCTCTTTGGAACAGGGAAGCGATGGGATTCTGAGTCGAACGGCGTTACAATACGACCAAGGAGCGGAATCGATGCCGGTACGCGTGCTGCCCGAAGAGGTCGCCAATCAGATCGCTGCTGGAGAGGTCGTTGAGCGGCCCGCGTCGGTCGTCAAGGAGCTGGTCGAGAACGCCCTAGACGCAGGAGCCACAGAGATTCGCGTTGAGCTCCTGGACGGCGGTCGGCGCTTTATCCAGGTGAGCGACAACGGTTCTGGAATGAGTCCCGAAGACGCCCTTTTAGCGATTCGACGGCACGCGACCAGCAAGCTTCAGAGCGCCGAGGACCTACTTCACATTCAAACGCTGGGCTTTCGGGGGGAGGCGCTTCCCTCGATCGCTTCGGTCTCCAAGTTCGAGCTGATCACCCGCACCGCCGACGCCCTGGAAGGAACGCGCATCTTGATCGAGGGCGGGAAACTGATCGCCCACGGCCCGATCGGCTGTCCTGTGGGAACGCAGGTCACGGTTCGGAGCCTGTTCTACAACGTCCCGGCCCGGCTGAAGTTCCTCAAGGCCGTCTCGACGGAGCTAACCCACGTCGTCCAACAGGTGCAGTGGGCGGCGCTGACCCATCCCTCGGTCCGCTTCATCCTAGACCACCAGCGGCGGACGCTGCTCGACGTGCCCGGGACGTCGGACCGGTTGGAACGGATCCGCTTCCTTTACGGCAAGGAGTTTGCCTCTCACCTGATCCCCTTCGTCCGCGCGTTCGAGACGCTCCAAATCGAGGGGTACGTCGGCGATCCGGACCTAACCAAACCGAACCGTTCGTTTCAATTTTACTTTGTGAACGGCCGACCGGTGCGCGATCGAACGCTGGCCGGAGCCGTCTCCCAGGCGCTGGAGAACCTGGTCCCCAAGGGGCGCCATCCGGTTGTGTTTCTGTTTTTGACCCTGCCGCCGGAGGAGGTGGACGTGAACGTTCATCCGGCCAAGGCGGAGGTGCGCTTTCGGAGCGAGCGGGCGATCTTCCGCGCGGTGGTCCAGGCGATCGGGCAGGGAATCGGCTCGGCGGCCTACATTCCGGAGGTTCGTAGCGCTCCAGAGGAGGCGGAGCCGCCGCCGGAGCCTTCGATGCCAAAGCAGCAGGACTACCCAACGATGGACTCAGTGCCGGTGGTTCCTCCGGCGCGGGTGCGGTACAGCCCTCAAGAACGGCCCTCCAAAGCCCGCGCTCAGAGCCATCCCCGCCCAATCCAGACGGAGCGCCCCTCGATCGGCCGGCGCGGCCCCTTCGTTGGGGACTCAGAACGGCTTAGGGTCCGCCCCTCCGTCGGCGAGGAGCCGGTACCCCCTTTCGGCGCTCAACTTCGATCGGCTTCGGATCGTCGGGACGATCTTTGCCACCTACATCCTCGCCGAAGACGGCTCCGACCTGTACTTTATCGATCAGCACGTAGCCTCGGAGCGTGTGCACTACGAGCGCATTTATCGACAGATGAGCGCCGAAGGGGTGGAGGCCCAGGGGCTGTTGACACCGTTGACTCTGGAGCTGTCGGCGGATCAGTATGAGCGCTTTTTAGCCCACCAGGAGTTGTTCCCGCGCTTTGGGCTGGAGGCAGAACCGTTTGGAGGGCAGAACGTGCTGGTCCGGACGGTGCCCGCCCTCCTTCGTCCTGAGCAGGGGGAGCGACTGTTTCAAGACCTGTTGGACCGACTGGAGGCCGACCCGAACCCGGAGCGCTCCTGGGAGGAGATTCAAGAGCGAATCGCGGCAACGATCGCCTGTCACGCCGCCGTCCGGGCGGGAGATCCGCTCACCGAAGAGATGATCCGTCGCCTACTCGACGAGCTCTCAACTTGCCAGCTGCCTTGGAACTGTCCCCACGGTCGGCCGATCCTAATCCGGATGCGCCGTTTGGAGCTCGAGACACGCTTCCAGCGCCGATAACTGCCGATAATCAGCCACTAGCTGCTAGAGAGAACCATCCGCTCCCGCCAGGCCGGAGGTAAATAGACGCAGGAGGGGTCCGACTCCAGGTAGTCGCCGGTCAGCGCATAGGCACGGCCTCGGTTTCCTCCGCAGATCTCGCGGAATTCGCAGACGCCGCACTTTCCCTTCAAACGGGAGGGATCGCGGAGCTCCCGCAGAACCGGAGCGTTTCGATAGATCTCCGGCAGCGGCTGCTCCCGGACGTTCCCGACACAGATGGGGAGAAATCCGCTCGGGTAGACCTCTCCGATGTGGGAGACAAAGACGATCCCCTTCCCGTCGTTGACCCCCTGAGCGGGGCGGTGGAGTCCGTCCGAATAGCGATATCCAGCCCCGGCAAAGGTGACCGGGCCGGAGCTCCCAGAGCGCCGCCGTTCCTCCAGCGCCCGCTGGATGGCCACTCGGCGATAGGCTTGAGCTGCCGTCGCCTTGATGTCAAAGGGGGCCTCCTGGGACAGCTCCCAGAGCCAGTGGTAGGTTTGCTCGTGCTCTTCCGGGGAGATCATGTCCTCCCGTTTCCCCCGTCCGGTGGGAACCAAGAAGAAGACGGACCATTGGACGATCCCATACCGCTGGAGGAGGGGGATCATCTCCGGCAGGCGAGCCAGGTTGTGCCGTGTCACGCTGGTGTTGATCTGAAGGCTGATCCCCAGGGCAGCGGCGTCGTCCAGAATCTCGATCGTTCGCCGAAACGAGCCGGGGAAGCCCCGGAAGAAGTCGTGCGTCTCCGGATCGGGGCCGTCTAGACTGATGGCGATCCGTCGGACGCCGGCCTCCTGAACCCGCCGGAGCCGCTCACGGGTGACCAGTCGGGTCGCCGTCGGAGTCAGCGAGGTCCTCAGGCCGATCCGGACACTGTATTCGAGCAGCTCGAACAGGTCCTTGCGCATCATCGGATCACCGCCGGTGAAGACCATGATCGGATCGCCAAACGACTTGATCTCATCCAGA
Organism: Candidatus Poribacteria bacterium; assembly: GCA_026004875.1. Taxonomy (GTDB): domain Bacteria; phylum Poribacteria; class WGA-4E; genus BPJZ01. The sequence goes on from BPJZ01000019.1 coordinate 49,818, forward strand.
AGCCGTTTCCCCTCCTCGGTGCTCAGCTCCAAAGGATGGCGGCGACGCTGTGCTTCGGCCCGGCAGTGGAGACAGGCCAGCATACAGGCCCGCGTGACCTCCCAAACGACGGTGAAGGGACGCTCGTTGAAGTCGATCCGCTCCATCCGAGCGTTCAGCAGCCGACGGTCCTCCGCAGCACGGGCGGAGAGGGGGCTCCGATTCATGGGGTGGCTCCTTCTGCCAGCGCGAAGGCACGCTCCAGCAGCTCCGGGGGGAAGACTCGATCCGGCGGTTCGATCTGAACGGGGACCGGGAACTCCACCGCTCGATCGGCCTCCGGGCCGTCCTCGGGAATGCCGCACTCTGCATCGGTGAGGTAGCATCCCGGATCGGGCGCCCAAGGGTCGCCAAAGTAGCTTTCTGCGCGAACGCGCAGGTTTCCGTTGCAGATCGCCTTCCAACGGCAGAGGGCACAACGGCCTTTCAAGTACGAATGGCGTTCCTTTAGCGCGGCCAGGTAAGCCTGTTTCCGGTCCTCCCAGATCGCCCCAAAGGGCCGCTCGCGGACGTTGCCAAAACTGTGGTGCCAAGAGAACTGGTCCGGATGGACGTTTCCCTTGGGATCAATCGGCCGCGATGGCTATTCCCGACTGGTTGCCGCCGTTCCACCGCAACAGTTGGAAGACCTCTGGGGCCCGTTCCGGTTCCCGTTCAAGCAGGTGCAGGAGGACGTAAACGTTGTCCGCGTGGTTGTCAACGGTTAGCAGGTCCAGCTCCAAGCCCTCCTGGTGGAACCGGCGGGCCTGCTCAAAGAGCAGATCCAAAACCGCTCGCGTCTCGGCGGGGGTCAGGTCGTGGCGCCGAAGCCGGTCCCCTCGTCCGGCGTAGGCCAGATGGTAGACACAAAGACGGGGAACGCGCTCCTCGCGGAGCAGCTCAAAAATCGCGGGAAGCTCCTCCCGGTTGAGCGCGTGCACGGTAAAACGGAGTCCTACTCGAACGCCCTGTTCTCGGACTAGGCGGATCCCTCGGAGGGTCGCCTCGAAGGCTCCCCGTTTTCCTCGAATCCGGTCGTGAGCAAGACCGATCCCGTCCAGGCTGATCCCAACGTAGGCAAAGCCCGCCTGACGGATGCGCTCCGCCGTCGGCGGATCGATCAACGTCCCGTTGGTGGAGAGGACGATCCGCATCCCCAGCTCCCGCGCTCGCGCCGCGACTTCAAACAGGTCGGGCCGCATCAGCGGTTCGCCACCGGAAAAGAGCACCGTCGGGACGCCGTAGTCGGCCAGGTCCTCCATCAACCGAAGGGCCTCTGGAGTTGTCAGCTCGTCGGGGTACTCCCGGTCCCTAGAGTCCGAATAGCAGTGAATGCAGCGCAGATTACACCGTTGGGTGGCGTTCCAGACGACGACCGGTTTTTTATCGGCGGAGTAGTGGAGATGATGCGCCGGACCATGGCGCGTCGAGCGCCCATAGCGAAGCACATCGCCAGGGGAGATCGTCCCGTTAATCAGGCGCGAAATGCCGACCATTGACTTCCCCTTCACCTCACCGCGTTTTGTAAAAGATAGCCAGTATCAAGAAAGGGTCAAGGGATCCAGAAGTCCGCGCTGGTCCCGTCAAGGGTCGGTTGGAGAAATTCTAGCGCCTTTTCGGGAGGCGTGGTATCCTGTACCGGAGTCTCTCGCTGAGCAGCGGCCGAGAACCTGAAGGAGGGCCTTTGATGAGGCGGAGACGCGTCCTTGATGTGCTTTGTCTGGGAATCTTGATCGGAGCGGCTCAGATCTCCTGGGGGGCCACCGTTGCGGTCATCGAGATCCGCGACGAGATCTCCAAAGGCCTGGCGCGAGCCCTGGACCGCTCGATCACCGAGGCGGAGAGCTTCGCCGACGCCATTGTCTTTGACATCCACACTCCCGGCGGTCGCGTGGACGCGATGGGCGAGATCGTCAACCGAATCTTCGAGAGCCGAATTCCGACGGTGGCCTACGTGCGAACGGAGGCGATCTCCGCTGGGGCGGTGATTGCGCTCTCCTGCGACCGGCTGGTGATGGCCCCCGGCGGAGCGATCGGCGACGCTGCACCGGTTACCGCCGGCGGCCAGGAGCTCGGCGAAAAGGCGATCAGCTACATCCGCGGAAAGATCCGCGCCGTCGCCGAACGGAACGGGCGCAACCCTGACGTCGTCGAGGCGATGGTGGACAAAAGCACCGTCCTCGTCCGGCTCAACGGCGAGGTCAAAGCGCTTACGCCCGGCGAGTTCCAGGAGCTCAAGGAGAAGGGGACGGAGATGGAGATCATCTCCCCAGAAGGCCGATTGCTGACCTTGACCGCCGACGAGGCGCTGGAGCTGGGCTTGGCCGACCTGAAGGCGGAGAGCCTCGACCGGCTCCTGTCCGAGCTGGTCCTCGTCGAACAGGAGGGGGAACGCCGGTTGCTGACCCGCACCCAACTGGAGACGCAGCGCTCTGCAGACGATTCGTCCCGTGTGTTGGAGTACCTGGAAGGGGCGGAGGTCCGGCGAGTTCAGCGAACGCTCCTTGAGAAGTTTGCGATCGCGGTGACCGGTTCGCTCCTTGGCTCCCTGCTGCTGACGCTTGGGATGCTCGGGCTGATCGTTGAGATGCGCACGCCGGGGTTTGGACTTCCGGGACTGCTGGGGCTGCTCTGCGTCGGCCTCTTCTTTGGTGGGCACATGCTGGTGGAGGTCCAAGCCACCTGGGGGCTGATCGCCTTCCTGGCGGGGTTAGGTCTGCTGGCGCTGGAAGTGTTCGTGATTCCCGGCTTCGGAGTGGCAGGAATTAGCGGGATCGTCCTAAGCCTCGGGGGACTGTTTTTCGTCTTTGGCCGCTCGGCGCCCGACTTGACCTCAGCGCTGACCTCCTTTTTGGCAACGCTGGTGGCGACTGCGGTGCTGGCAGGGTTGGCGCTTGCCTATCTCCCTCGAACGCGCGCCTGGGACCGCTTGGTGCTCCACACTGCAGAGACGGCCGCGGCCGGTTATCAGGCTCCACGCACTGAGATGCGAGAGCTGGTCGGCCGAGTGGGCGTTGCGCTGACCCCGCTTCGGCCCGTCGGCACCGCCGAGTTTGACGGCCAGCGGGTAGATGTGGTCGCCGAAGGGGAGTTCATCCCCAAAGGCACGCCGGTGCGCGTCGTCCAGGTCGAGGGCCCAAGCGTTGTCGTCCGAGCGGAGAAGGCCACGTCCCAGACGCCAAGCTGAAGCGGAGAAGGGGGATGGGCGTCATCGCCGGCATCGTCGTTGGCCTGCTTCTGCTAGGATGGGGAGGCTTCTGGCTGGCCCGCCGACTGATCCTGACCGCGCGCCAGGAGTCCAGCGTCGGCTACCGAGCCACGCCGGAGGAGCTGACCAAACTGGTGGGAATGGAGGGCGTCACTAAGACGCCACTCCGGCCCGTCGGCGTTGCTGAGATCGGCGGGCGGCGCTACGACGTGGTCACCGACGGCGAATATCTCGCTGCAGGAACGCCGGTGCGCGTGATCGAAGTAGAGGGAACCCGCGTTCTGGTTCGCCCGGTTCACTCCCTTCCGAACCAAGAGGGGTAGCCGTATGGAAAACCTTCCGTTCGTCTTTGGACTGTTGGTCGTTCTGCTGATCGGCGGAACGGTCTTTCTGGCGCTGCTGTTTTATTTCGTTCCGATCGGATTGTGGATTTCGGCGCTCTTTGCCGGGGTGCGCGTTCGGTTGATTGATCTGGTGGGGATGCGGCTTCGGCGCGTTTCGCCGCCGGACATCGTCAAGCCGATGATCAACGCGACCAAGGCAGGGATCGTCGAGAAGTACGGCATCACCATCCCCAAGCTGGAGGGCCACTACCTAGCGCGAGGTAACGTCGCACGAGTCGTCAGCGCGCTGATCGCCGCCGACAAAGCCGGGATCAACCTGACCTTTGAGCGGGCGACGGCGATCGACCTGGCCGGTCGTGACGTCCTGGAGGCGGTCCAGGTGAGCGTTAACCCCCGCGTGATCACCACGCCGCTGGTCACAGCGGTGGCCCGAGACGGCGTCCAACTAAAAGCGATCGCGCGGGTGACCGTTCGGGCAAACATTGACCGACTGGTCGGCGGCGCTGGGGAGGAGACCATCCTCGCCCGCGTTGGCGAAGGGATCGTCTCGGCGATCGGCTCCGCCAAGGATTATAAGGAGGTCTTGGAGAACCCGGACATCATCTCCAAAACCGTTCTGGAACGAGGACTCGACGCCGGGACGGCCTTCGAGATTCTCTCCATTGACATTGCCGATATCGATGTGGGGGAGAACATCGGCGCCCGCCTGGAGGCGGAACAGGCCGAAACGGACCTGGTCGTCGCGCGGGCGAAGGCCGAAGAGCAGCTGGCAATGGCCCGCGCCCGCGAACAGGAGATGCGCGCTAAGGTCCAAGAGATGCAGGCACTGGTCGTTGAGGCCGAAGCGATGGTGCCCCGCGCGATCGCGAACGCCTTCCGCACCGGACGGCTCCGATGGAGACCAGAGGGAACTCCACCGCTGGGAGATCAAGGATCATGACGGGGATTGTTCTCGTTTTCATCGTCCTCCTTGGGATCGTCTTTCTGGCGATCTTAAACGCGTTCGTCCCGCTGGGGCTGTGGATCGCCGCCCAAGCGGCAGGAGTGAAGGTACGCGTCTTCGGCGATCTGGTCGCCATGAGACTCCGGCGCGTCCCCCAGCGGCAAATTGTCGAGCCGCTGATCGCAGCGACCAAAGCCGGCTTAAACCTTCGGCTGAGCGACTTGGAGGCCCACTATTTGGCCGGAGGGAACGTCGCACGGGTCGTCGAGGCCCTCATCGAGGCCGACAAGGCACAGATCCCTCTGACCTTCGAGCGGGCCGCCGCCATCGATTTGGCAGGCCGAGATGTGCTCGAAGCGGTCGGGATGTCGATCACCCCCAAGGTAATCGAGACGCCCAAGATCGCCGCCGTCGCCAAGAACGGCATTCAGCTGATCGTGACGGCGCGAATCACCGTTCGGGCGAACATTGACCGGTTGGTCGGCGGCGCTGGAGAGGAGACGGTGATCGCCCGTGTCGGTCAAGGGATCATCACGACGATCGGCTCTGCGGAGACCCATGCGGAGGTCCAAGAGAATCCCGACGCGATCTCCCGCCGGGTCTTGGAGGCCGGACTGGCGACCGGCACCGCGTTCGAAATCCTCTCGATCGATATCGCCGACGTGGACGTGGGCGAGAACATCGGTGCCAAGCTCCAGCGGGATCGGGCCGAAGCGGAACTAAAGATCGCCCGGGCCAAGGCCGAAGAGCGCCGCGCGCGTGCCCAGGCCCAAGAGCAGGAGATGAAGGCCCTCGTTGAGGAGAAGAACGCCGAGCTAGTCCGGGCCGAAGCCGAGGTCCCCCGCGCGATCGCCGAGGCCTTCGAACAGGGCACGCTGGACATCTACGACTACTACATGCTCCGCAACCTGATGGCCGACACCGAGATGCGCCAGGCGATCGCCAGCGGGTCTTCTACAACCGGAGAGCGGCGTAGCTATGGGCGCTTCTCCGGCTAAAGGATCGCCATGGTGGATCTGGGGGCTCCTGTTTGTGCTGCTTGCTTGCTCCAACGGCGAGGAGGAGCTCCCCCTTCCAGACGGGACGGAGCCACCGGAGGTCGTCGCGACGGTGCCCGCCGAAGGCGGACTCTTGACCCCCGACGGGACAATCCAAGTGATCTTCAGCAAGCCGGTTACCCTCGAGAGCGCCCAAAACGGAATCACGATCATCGGCGTTGCGGTCGAAGTGAGTCTCGATGCTACCCGCACTACCGCAACGGTGCGGCCGTTGGAGCCGCTGGAGCCAGGGGGCGCTTATACGCTGGTGATCAAGAACATCACCGACCAGGAAGGGGCAGAGATGGAGACCGTCGTCACGGTGAACTTCACCGTCGCGGCGGAGGAGTAGGGAGAGAAAAGCATGAACGGCAAAGGATTCCGGGCCGATATCGCCGAGTTGATGGAAACGATCTTTCTGGTTCTCTTCGCAGTCGGCGCTTGGATCTGGCGGGCGGTCAAAAAGCAACAGGAGGAGAGAGAGGGGAATATATCGCCCCCCGTCTTGAAGGAGGCCCCGCCCCCTGAGAAGCTACCCTCAAGATCGGTCGAAGCGGGACTCGCTTTTCGGGATGAGGAGGCGCTCTCTCCTTCCCCCTCTACCCCGCCGACACCCACGCCCACAGAGAGTGCAGCTGCCCCCACGTCGTCAGTCAGGGAGGAGATCGCCTTGCCACCTGCCGCTGCGGAGGAGTCCCCACCGGTCGGTCAGGAGGCTGCACCCTCCAGCCGCGGAGCACTCCGCTGGACCCCTCGGCGAATCCGGGAGGCGTACGTCTTGACGGAGATTCTTGGAAAGCCCAAGTCGCTGCAGAGCAGGGGCGGATGGCGATGAGGCGACGGATCGGCTGGGTCGTCCTAGGAGCGCTGCTGCTGGGGGCCGGCGCGCGGGCGCAGGTGCGTATCACCGAGGTCATGGCGAACCCGACGGCGGCTCAAGGTGGCCAAAAGGGTGGCGAGTTCGTCGAGCTGTTCAACCTGGGCGAAGAGCCGGTAGACCTGGCCGGGTGGAAGATCGCCGACCGCGATGCTGAAGACCTACTGCTTCCCTTCTTTGAAGGCGATCCGACCGTACTGGCCCCTCAGGCCTTCGCGGTCGTTCTGGACCCGGACTTTCTCCGACGGGTATCCCTATTCCGCCGGGGACGCTGCTGCTGCGCCCAGAGAACTCGGCGATCGGCAACGGCCTTTCGGTGAAGGACCCCCTCCGACTGCTGAACCCCAACGGGGAGGTAGTGGACACCTTCACGCCGTCCACCTCGGCACGGAGCGGCGTCTCCTTTGAGCGGATCGACTTTGCCGGCCCCGACGCGCCGGAAAACTGGCAGTTTTGCTACCTCCGCACGGGGCACACGCTGGGACTCCCCTCCAGCCGACCGGAGGACGCCGAAGGACAGGAACTGCCCGAGCTGAGCCGCCGGTTTATCGTCATCAACGAGATCCTCTTCCGTCCCCGGCCCGACGCGCCCGAGTGGGTGGAGCTGTACAACCCCCAGAAAGTGGACGCGCCGCTGCTTGGATGGACGGTGGCCGACTCGCGGGATCGGCCGGTGCCGTTGCCGCCGGTCACCCTTCCGGCCGGGGGGTACGTGGTGTTGACCCGGAACGCCGAGGAGTTTCGCGCCGCCTATCCGAACGCCCCGCCAGAGACGATCGTTGCTGAACTTGCCCTGCCTACCTTGAACAACACCGGCGATCGGGTGGTGCTGCGGGGCCCTAACGGGGAGGTGGTGGACGCGGTCGAGTACGGGTCGGTGGACCTAGAAGAGGGTCAGTCGCTGGAGCGGCGCCATGCCGATTGGGACTCCGAGCGGCTGGACAACTGGCTCCCGGCGGTAGATCTTTCCTACTCAACACCAGGAACGGAGAACAGCGTCTCCCAAGAGACTGGGGAGCGTCCGGTACTGGTCGCCACCCCCAACCCGTTCGACCCTGACGAGGGGCCGACCGAGCTCCGATTTGAGGCGCCGCTTCGCTCGACGATCTCCCTGCGCATCTTCGACAGCGCCGGCACGCTGATCCGGGTGCTCTTGGACGAGGAGCCCCACGGCGGCCGCCAGTCCCTGCTCTGGGACGGCACCGACGACGCAGGGAACGCCGTGGCACCGGGGATTTACATTGCGCAGCTGCTGGCGATTGTAGACGAGAAGCCAAAGGCGACGGCTATTGCGGTGGTGGTGGCTCAGCGTTAGTCTGTTGATGGCGTTGTGGCTGGCCGTGCCCGCCGAGGGGGCCTTTGAGCGAGAGCGGCTCGCGCCAGCGGCAATCGCTCTAGGAGGGGCCGGAGCCGCCGGCCCGGACGAACCGACGCTAGAGGTCCTGAACCCCGCAGCGCTCGAACTCCTCCTCATGGGTCAGCGCTGGCCGCCACTCGTCCTTTTGGGCTCCGGGAACTTCAAGAGCAATCACTGCGGGGTGCGTGGGTGATTGGAGGTCTGGCCCTTCGTGGCGGAGCCCAGCGCTTTGGGACGGAACTGCACGCCGAGGACCGATGGGAGTTTAGCTTTCGGCTCGCAGATGGGCGGTGGTCGCTCGGGCTGCGCGGTAATTGGCTCCGTCGGAGCACTGAGGGCTTCTCCAGCGCTCAGGGGCTCGGCTGGGACGGAGGGGTCCGATGGAGCGGACCGGAAGGGGTTCGGGTCGGACTGGCGCTCCGGGACTGGGGCACCGATCTGGTCGCTCCGGGGCCGGAGTGGCGCGCCGGCTTGGCGATCCCTCTAGACGGTCGCTCAACGGTCCTGGTGGACTGGATTCAGCGTCCGCGACGGCAACGGATCGCCGCTGGAATGATCTGGCACCTCCATCCGCACCTGACCCTCCGGGGTGGCGTCCACAACCATCCCTGGCAGTGGAGCTGGGGGTTCTCGTTGCGTGCAAAGGGCCTTCAGATCGAGTATGCGGCGGAAAGTCACGCAGCGCTGGCAACGACTCATCTTTTTAGTCTGCTGCTGGGCGGCCGTTAACCTGTTCCAACCAACCCCTCGCGCTCAAGAGCAGCAGGAAACGCTTCCTCTGGACCTGTCCTTTTTGGACCTCTACGACCTGGAGGACTGGTACGCCCAAGGGCTCTTTCAAGAGGAGGAATGGAGCGAGCTGCTCGCCGCCTGGGAGAGCGGCGCCGAGCCGCCGCCGGAGGCCCTCTGGGAATCGGTTCGCTCGTTTGGAACGGTTCCGCTCAACCCGTTCCTCTCTCCGTGGGAAGGTCCTTGGGTGGGATCGCTCCGCAGTGGAGCGACCTATTCCCCTCAGGAAGGGGAGTTGCGTCACTGGAGCCGTCTGCTCGTCCGATCCAGCGATGGGGTGGAGCTGAGCGGAACGGTCGAGTCCAGCGGGATGCGGCGGCTCTGGAACCGGGAGTACCAACGCGTAGACCGAGAAGCCGGCGCGCGGCTCCAGACGGGATACCTCCGGCTGGGCGATCCGGATAGCCCGGGCCGGCTCCTGCTAGGTGACTTTTCGGCAGACGTGGGCGGAGGATTGATC